>CAMHAM010000017.1 GCA_946183415.1 uncultured Prevotella sp. | reverse complement strand
CCACCGTCCATGCGAATGGCGGTGCCTTTTTTAATGTCTTGTGAATTAATCATAAACCTATAAAATGTTACTTTTGTATCGTTTTCGGGTGCAAAGTTACTTCTTTTTTAGTAAAAAACGCAAAAACTTGCACTAAATTTCTCATAAAACTTGCGTAATTCAAAAGAAATGAGTACTTTTGCAGCCCAAAAGTGACAATAATAACAAAAATAAATAGTTAAAAGCAATGAAAAGAACATTCCAGCCCCACAATCGCCGTCGCGTTAACAAGCACGGCTTCCGTGAGAGAATGGCCACCAAGAATGGCCGCCGCGTTCTGGCTGCACGTCGTGCAAAGGGTCGCAAGAAGTTAACAGTTTCTGACGAGAATCACGGAAAGTAAATCTGGTTTTCTGAGGAAAAAAGGTTAAAACAGAAAGAAGTAGGGGTGAATCTTTACTTCTTTCTGTTTTTTTTGTGACTTTGTTTTGGTTTTTCGCTCGATTTGCACTAACTTTGTGCGCAAAATAAGGATATCGAGAATGAAAGCAAGGGAATTCTTTGGTAAATTTTGCAGTAAGTTCCTGATTGGCAATCTGCTGGCGATGTTGTTGGTGGTTATTGCCCTGATGTTTGGTGTACACTATGGCCTGTCTTGGTATACACATCATGGGGAGGGTATTCAGGTGCCTAACCTGGAAAGGAGATCCTATCACGATGCCCGTATGCTAATTGAGGAACTGAAATTGAATATCATTGTCTCTGACTCGGGCTATAATAAGCGTTTGCCTGCAGATTGTATCCTGGCTCAGAACCCAGGCTCAGGGACGTATGTCAAAGAAGGTCATACGATTTATGTTACCGTGAATTCTCCGTCATCTCCTTCTTTCCCTATTCCCGACGTAGTGGATAATAGTAGTTATCGTGAGGCAGAAGCTAAGTTGATGGCCATCGGTTTTAAACTCCTGCCACCTCAGTATGTGATGGGTGAGAAAGACTGGGTTTATGGTATCCTCTGCAAAGGGCGCAGGGTTTCGACAGGTGACTTGGTATCCGTAGAGGCACCATTGACTCTGATGATTGGTAATGGACAGTATGATGTTGGGGATGATATAGACTATATAGAACCTGAATATCAGATGATGGAAGGTGGAAATGTCGATGAGTTTGAAGAGGTTGTGGAGTAATGGACTTGCTGGAAGAGATAGATGACCTGGAATTGATGACTGACGATTCTTCTGAAGAATTGGAAGGTGACGGCCAGTTGTACGAACATTTCCGGATGGAGGTGGACAAAGGTCAGGAGTCTGTCCGAATAGATAAATACTTATCAGAACACCAACCACATTCAAGTCGGAATCGTATTCAGAAGGCTGCTGATGCAGGCTATATCCATGTAAACGACAAGCCTGTCAAGAGTAATTATAAGGTACGGCCGGGAGATGTCATCACGCTGATGCTTGACCGCCCGCATTACGATACGACAATCAAACCCGAGGAAATTCCTCTTGAAGTAGTCTATGAGGATGAGTATGTGATGGTAATCAATAAACCAGCAGGGATGGTTGTTCACCCAGGATGCGGAAATTTCAATGGAACTCTCGTTAATGCCATCGCCTGGCATCTGAAAGATCTGGCGTCTTATGATCCGAATGATCCCGAGGTCGGATTAGTTCATCGCATTGATAAAGATACAAGTGGTCTGCTTGTGGTTGCGAAGACTCCAGATGCCAAGACATCTTTAGGAAAACAATTCTTCAATAAGACTACACATCGCAGTTATAATGCTTTAGTGTGGGGAAACTTTGTAGAAGACGAGGGGCGGATAGAAGGTAATATCGGACGCGACCCGAAAGATCGGCTGCGGATGGAGGTTTTTGCTCCTGATTCTGAGATAGGAAAGCCTGCGGTCACTCATTATAAGGTATTGGAGCGTTATGGCTATACGACATTGGTGGAGTGTATCCTTGAGACTGGGCGTACTCATCAGATCAGAGCTCACATGAAGCATATCGGACATCCTCTGTTTGGTGACGAGCGGTATGGAGGCACTGAAATCCTGAGAGGAGAGAGGACTGCCAGCTATAAGGCATATATACAGAATTGTTTTAAGCTATGCCCCCGTCAGGCACTTCATGCAAAGACGCTGGGATTTGTACATCCAATCTATGGCTTGCAGATGGATTTTACATCAGAGTGGCCTGATGATATGAAGGCGTTGATAGATAAGTGGAGGAAATATATAAAAGTAAAAGAATAGAAATTTAAAGCAAGATAAAACAATGAAAAACTTAAAGAGAACAATAGCAATTGTTTGTGGAGGCGATTCTTCAGAGCATGACGTGTCGCTGCGTTCGGCTCAAGGCCTTTTTTCTTTCTTCGATAAGGAACGTTATCATGTTTATATCGTGGATGTCAAAGGGCAGGATTGGCATGTGGAGTTGCCAGATGGTACCACAGCAAAAATAGATCGCAATGATTTCTCGTTTATCGAGAACGGAAAAGCCCATCTTTTCGACTATGCCTATATCACCATCCATGGAACCCCAGGTGAGAATGGCTTGCTTCAGGGCTATTTCGACCTAATCGGATTGCCATATTCCACTAGCGGCGTATTGGTTGAGGCCATGACATTTGATAAGTTTGTTCTCAATAATTATCTGAGGGCATATGGTGTAAGTGTGGCTGATTCCATGTTAATCCGTAAAGGCTACGAAGAGCTGGTGTCCGATGATGAGATTGAGGAACGGATAGGCATGCCGTGTTTCGTAAAGCCAGCTGCTGATGGCTCTTCTTTTGGCGTGTCTAAGGTGAAGAATAAGGACCAGCTGGCTCCTGCTATTCGTAAGGCGATGATGGAAAGTTCTGAGATTATGGTTGAGGCTCTGCTTGAAGGAACGGAAATCACACAGGGTATTTATAAGACACAAGATAAAACAGTCGTGTTCCCGATTACTGAGGTGGTGACTTCAAATGAATTCTTTGACTATGATGCCAAGTATAATGGTCAGGTACAAGAGATTACCCCAGCTCGTCTGTCTCAGGATGTAACTGATAGGGTAAGCCGGATAACGTCCAGTATCTATGACATCCTTCATTGTAATGGCATCATCCGTGTTGACTATATTGTCTCTAAGGAGGGTAAGATATCGATGCTTGAGGTCAATACCACACCAGGTATGACAGCCACAAGTTTCATTCCGCAGCAGGTACGTGCTGCAGGTCTCTCAATGACAGATGTGTTGACCGATATCGTAGAAAATCAGTTTAAGTAAATGAAAGTACCGCAAGAGTTTGATGAGATCCGGCCGTATGAGCCAGAGGAGATGCAGCAGGCATTCAATGAGTTGTTGGGTGACCGTCAGTTTGCCTTGGTACTGAAGGGGTTTGTTCCCTGGCTACCCAAGTCGTTGCGTAATGGCTTGTTGCGTATAGCCTTCTTGGGGGTACGGACACCCCTGGGCTTCCAGAAACGTTTTATGAAACCGATCGTCAAACTCATTATGCGAAAGCATACTGACGGATGCTCTTTCGACGACAATATGTTGTCGAGTGTCATCTCTAAATCAGATGACCGCTTCACATTTGTTAGTAACCATCGTGACATTGTCCTCGATTCTGCTTTTCTTGATGTCATGCTGGTAGAGGCAGGATACCCTACCACTGTTGAAATCGGAATTGGCGATAACCTCTTGATATTTCCATGGATTAAACGTCTGGTTCGGATGAACAAAGCTTTTACGGTGCGTCGTGGTCTGACACCGAAGGAGACTTTGCGTTCCAGTCAGCTGATGAGCCGTTATATCCATTATGCTGTCACTGAAAAGAAAGAAAATATCTGGATAGCCCAGCGCGAGGGTAGGGCCAAGGATTCAGACGATCGTACTCAGGATGCTGTATTGAAGATGATGGCGATGGGAGCTTCTGAGACTGCTACAAAACTCGTAGATAAGTTGCGCGATCTGAATATTGTACCACTGACAATCAGCTATGAATACGATCCTTGTGATTATCTGAAGGCTCAGGAGTTCCAGCAGAAGCGCGATCAAGCAGGTTTCAAGAAGTCCCGTCAGGATGATCTCGACAATATGCGTATTGGTATTTTCGGTTATAAGGGTCATGTGGTTTATCGTCCTGCTGCCCCCATTAATACCTGGATTGACGAATTGGGGGATCTTCCTAAGACAGACTTCTTTAAGGCATTAGGTGAACGGATGGACAAGGAAATCCATCGTAACTACCAAATCTATCCATGTAACTATATCGCCCTCGACGAGTTGAACGGGAGCACAGACTATGCTGATCATTATACATCTGCTGACAAACAGCGCTTTGAAGACTATCTGCAAAAGCAGTTGGCAAAGATCACACTCCCAGAGAAAGACGAGTCCTTCCTTCGTGAGCGGATGCTGACCATGTATGCCAATCCTCTGATAAATCATTTGGCTGTCTTATGAAACGTCTGGTCTATATCTTGGCTATAGCATCGCTCGTCTTTTCTTGTACTACGGATGCTTATGAGAAAGGCGAGGGAAAGTATTCCTTGATGCGAGGCGATTTCGTAGAGGCCAAGGTGAATGCTGATCGTCAGATTATCTCTTTCTGCACAGACGATGGAGAAGAGTATGATTTGTCTGAGCCCTATGCCGGTAAATGGATCAAGACACCTGATACCCTCTATCGTTGTATGTTATATTATAATAAGGTGGAAGGTCAGAAGGCAGAACTGGTTTCGATTGGTGAAGTTCCTTGTCCTCGCATCAAGACGATGGCGGAGTTAAATAAAGAACTTCGTACAGACCCTGTTAAGTTTGAGAGTATGTGGCTCAGTAAGTCAGGTAAATACCTTAATCTATATCTTCAATTAAAAACGGGAGTGACTGATGATACAACAGCTGTACAACAATTAGCTTTCATCTCTGATACAATCATTGCAAATTCAAATCAGACCACCACCCATCATATCACTTTGCATCATGATCAAAATAGGGTTCCAGAGTATTACTCAACAAAAGCCTATGTCAGTATTTTGACTGATAGCATTGCTGCTGATTCTGTTTGTATATCAATTAACACATATTCTGGCCTAGTAACAAAATCTTTTTCCGTTCGTTAAAAGTGTAATATTTACATTTATTTACAAAATGGCCAGATAAATGCAATTCTATGTTGACTAAAATGCTGCTTTTTTTGCTTTTTTATGCATTTTTTTAGGCAAAAAACAACTTTTAGCAAAATAGTATCAATATTTGTCAAAAGAAAATTGTTATTTTCCATAAAAATGTTTTATCTTTGCAAACGAATCAATGTGTTCGGAAAGAACTATAACTATATATAAAACTTAAATAGACCAAGTCGTATGAACCAAAACAACTCATCTTAACTAACAAGAAAGTCGCGCGTACCTTATTTATATAATAAGAACGTGGACTTGGGTAGCTTTTTATACTTCCCTATCAATAGATAAATACAAACCAAATTTAATCTATAGTAAATACTTAAGTATGAATCGAAAATTTAGAAAGACAGCGCTGCTGATGAGTGCCCTGACTCTGTTGGGACTCGGCTACTCGTCAAATGCCAACGCCGCCGGAGCTCCCCAGGAGGTTCAGCAGGCAACCAAGAAGATTACAGGTACTGTAGTCGACGCTATGGGTCCCGTCATCGGAGCCAGCGTAGTGGAAAAGGGTACCACGAATGGTACGGTTACCGACTTCGACGGTAACTTCTCTCTCTCGGTGAAACCAGGTGCAACAATTGTCATCTCGTTCATCGGCTTCGAGACTCAGGAAATCAAGGTCGGTAATCAGGACAACTTCCAGATCACGATGAAGGACGACAACGCTGTGCTCGAGGAAGTGGTGGTTGTAGGTTACGGTGTCCAGAAGAAAAAGCTGGTAACCGGTGCTACTGTTCAGGTAAAGGGTGAGGATATCGCCAAGCTGAACACGACCAACGCCCTGACAGCCATGCAGGCCAGCACTCCTGGTGTGAACATCACCCAGAGCTCTTCTCAGCCTGGCAAGGGATTCAAGGTTAACATCCGTGGTGTCGGTACCATCGGTAACTCTTCACCGTTGCTGATTATCGACGGTATCAACTCTGGTACTGCCGACGACGGTCTGAATGGCCTGAACCCGAATGATATCGAGTCGATCGACGTGCTGAAGGACGCTGCCTCGGCAGCCATCTACGGTGCACGTGCTGCCAACGGTGTGATCCTCGTGACCACCAAGCAGGGTAAGGAAGGCAAGATGTCTATCCAGTACGACGGCTTCGTAGGCTGGTCGAACGCCTACAAGGTGCCCGCCATGCTGGATGCCAAGCAGTATCAGCAGGTGATCAACGAGACCTACTTCAATACTTACGGCTATGTACCCGACTGGAATACACTGGTTCCTTCTGACATCGTGAACCGCGTTAACAGCGGCTGGGGAGGCACAGACTGGTTCAAGGCTTATGAGAACAAGAACGCCCTGCAGTTCAGCCACGCTGTGACACTGAACGGTGGTACCGACCGCTCTAAGTTCTCCATGTCGCTGAACTACAGCTCTAACGAGGGTATCATGGGTGGCGAGAATGCCTCTTCATACAATCGTTATGGTGGCCGTATCAACTCAGATCATGTCGTGCTGAGAGGTAAGGACCTCATCGGTGAGGAGCATGACTTGCTGACCATCGGTGAGAATGTAAGCTACTGGTACCATAAGAGCCACGATCTGGCTGAAAGCAATGGTTACTGGAACATTATGCAGGCTGCCTACATTGCATCTCCGCTGGTAGAGCCATACGATGCCAACGGCAACCTGGCATCTTATAGCAAGAACGGTGCCGGCTATAGTACGATGATCTATGGCAACCCGCTGAACCACTTCCTGAACGGCGGTTTTAGTTCTTTGAACAAGAACCGCGACTTCGGTGTAGGCGCTACCTTCTACTGGATTGTAGAGCCAATCAAGAACCTGCGCTATCGCGGACAGTTCAACACAGGCTACAGTGCGTCTAACTACCGCAACGTGGGCTATCCCTATTCTTCAAGCTTCACAAGTGCAAGTGCAAACTATACTGTAAGCCAGAACAACTCACAGAGTTCAAGCTTCACCATTGAAAATACGATTTCCTACACCCTGCCACAGCTCGGCAAGCACAGCATTGACGTGCTGGTTGGTCAGTCATTAGAGCGTAGCGACTGGAGCACAGGTCTTAACGTCGGTGCTACCGTTACGGGAGAGAACCTGAACTCACTCGTGCTGAAGGGATGGAACTACAACACTATCGCCAACTACGACTATGCATTCCATTCTTCTTCCGGCGGTTGGGACACTCCGAGCCAGGGTAGCATCGCCTCTTTCTTCGGACGTGCCAACTGGAACTTCGATGAGAAGTACATGGTAACAGCTATTATCCGTGCCGACGGTTCTAACAACTTCGCACGCGGAAAGCGCTGGGGCTACTTCCCCTCTGTATCGGCAGGTTGGAACATTTCTAACGAGAAGTTCATGCAGAGCACTGCTTCTTGGCTGAGCTTCCTGAAACTCCGTGCTTCTTGGGGACAGAATGGTAACTGTAACATCGGCAACTTCTACTACCTCTCTAACATCGGCTTCTCGCCCAGTGGCTATCCCGACTATGGCTACAAGTTCTCAAGCGACATGATCAGCACTGTGACAGACAACGTCTACACGACTGGTGCGTACGCCAAGAACGTACCTAACCCCGATGTAACTTGGGAGACTTCTGAGCAGCTGAACATCGGTATCGATGCACGCTTCTTCAACGGACGCCTCGGTCTGAACTTCGACTGGTATAAGAAGACTACGAAGGACTGGCTGGTTCAGGCTCCGATGAACGTAGTACTTGGTTATGAGGAGCCTGCATACGTGAATGCAGGTGATGTGAAGAATACCGGTATTGAGGTTGCACTCAGCTGGCGCGACCAGATCGGTACCGACTTCAACTATCACGCTAATGTCAACCTGGCTACCAACAAGAACGAGGTAACCCGTCTGGCAAACAACTCTGGCTTTATCAATGGTCAGGACAAGGCACTCTTCGAGAACTCTTCATGGGTATCTCGCGTTGAGGTAGGCCATCCTATCGGCTATTTCTCTGGTATGTCTTACAGCGGTGTATGGCAGACTCAGGCTCAGATTGACCAGGCAATTGCCAGTGGCAAGGCCGTTCTCGCCGGCGCACAGCCTGGTGACCTGATTTGGGACGACTACAATGGCGATGGTATGATTTCTCTCTCTGAGGACCGTCATGAGATTGGTAATCCTCATCCGAAGGTTACCCTTGGTGCCAGCCTCGGATTTGAGTGGAAGGGTCTCGACTTTGGTGTGACAGGTTCGGGTGCTTTCGGTATGCAGGTTATGCAGTGCTACCGCACAGCCCTGCTGGCTAACCCGTTCAACAACTACACTATCGACGTATTCGACCGCTGGCACGGTGAGGGCACCAGCAACACACGTCCTCGTCTCGCCGTAGGTACGACCAACGACCAGTGGGTTTCTACGCTCTACATGGAGGATGCCGACTACTTCCGTATTCAGAACATCACCTTGGGCTACGACTTCTCCAAGCTGTGGAAGAGCGGTCCGTTCTCTCAGCTTCGTCTCTATGTACAGGCTCAGAACCTCCACACCTTCACCAAATACTCTGGCGTCGATCCTGAAATCGGTTCTTCTGGTGGTAAGGATTCTTGGGCACGTGGTATCGATGTAGGTCTTTATCCAACAGCACGTACCTATATCGTTGGTGCAAGCATTAAGTTCTAATTCATAACATAAATAAGGATAGAAGAATATGAAAAAGATATATTCAATGGCAATCGCGGCCCTCTTCACCATAGGACTTACCTCCTGTGAGGACTTCCTCGATTCCTCAAACTATACAGAAGCCAACACGAGCAACTACCCTGCTTCGGCTAACGACCTGAACAAGGAGCTTGCTGCCCTGTATGGCGTGATGAACCAGATGAGTACAAATCCGCTGGAGACGCCCTGGTTCTCGAACTACATCATGTCTGACGATGCCAATGGTGCCGGTGGTACCGGTGACGTGGAGTCGCATGCCATAGGTCACCTGATGACCAACAAGGAGTCGCTCTATGACAATGCCTGGAAGAATACTTACGTAGGTATCTCTCGTGCCAGTGCCATTATCTATGCTGTTGATGCTTTTGACTGGACTGGCCAGGAGGCTGCCCGCAACCAGATGCTGGGCGAGGCTTACTTCATGCGTGGCCTGTTCTACCTCTGGGGTGTTCAGTGGTGGGGTGATATTCCTGCATACTGGGCTGCCGCCGCTCCCGACCCATGTCCGCAGCTGAGTGCAGAGGATGTGATTATGCCGCACATTCTGGCAGACTTTACCAGTGCTGCCAATTTGATGACCCATGGTGCTACTACCCGTGGAGACGGTCATGCCACAAAGGGTGCCGCTGAGGGTATGCTGGCTCGTGCCTACATGTTCTATCAGGGATTCTACAAGAAAGCTGGTGAGCTGGCAACGGCAAATCTGGCTGATGTGTCCTTCGACTTTGCCGAGGGTCAGCAGGAAGGTGCTGGTGCATCTCTGTCAAAGGCTCAGGTGGTTGCTTTCCTTGAGGATGCCATCAACAATGGCGGCTACAGCCTCGTTGAGGATTTCCGTCTGCTCTGGCAGTACTCTAACGAGCTGACTGCTTCTGGTGAGAATGGCTACGCATTCGTAAAGGACCTGGCTGACCAGGGTAAGTTCTGGGCTGGCAACGGAAACGAAGAGGAGATGTTCCAGGTACAGTATATGAACTCTGGTTCTTGGAATGGTACCATCGGTATGGGATTCGTTAATCAGGTTGAGCTGTATACAGGTCTCCGCTGCGATGACGATGGTGCTGGACATGCAAATGGCGATGTCGAGACACTGCCTTTCGGACAGGGCTGGGGCCAGGGAACCATCAACGCCAATCTCTGGGATGACTGGCCCGATGCCGACCCACGTAAGAAGGCAACCATCCTCGACGCTCAGGCAGAGTGCGAGAAGTTCGTATTCACGACCTCTTGCTCTGAGGATGCTGGTTACTATAACAAGAAGTGGATGTCAATCACATGTCCAGAGTCTTCCTGGTCTGATCATAACACTGCTTACACATGGTGGGGTGTATTCCGTACCAAGAATACCACTGCGCCAAATACCAACGGTAACTCGTTCCAGGGCGACCACTTCTCTGACATGGTACTGCTCCGCCTGGCCGACGTGATGCTGATGCACTCTGAGCTGACAGGTACGGCAGACCAGATGAACAAGGTTCGCGCCCGTGCCGGACTGCCTGCTACTACCTATTCTTGGCAGAACATCAAGGATGAGCGCCGCTGGGAGCTCGCTGGTGAGGGTCTGCGTTTCAACGACCTGCGCCGTTACTCTGGAAAGGATGGCGGTACTGGCTGTGAGGCTGCCGTTGCCCTGCAGCGCCAGGACGGTAGCCGTGTGAACTACACTGGCACATGGACTACCATGCATCACGGTCAGGGCGTAGGTGGCAGCAGCTGGGCACAGCGCTATGCTGATACCGACGGATTCCTGCCGAAGCCTCCTGCACAGATCAGCCTGATCAACGATCCTTCGATTCTGAGTCAGAACAAGGGTTGGTACGACGGTACAGGCTGGAGCATGTCTGGTACACCTGTTTATTAATTAAGGGTTAATAATTAAGAAATAAGAAATAGCAATATGAAAAAATCAATATTATTGTTCGCAGTAGCGCTGGGTATGCTTACGGCCTGTGACCCTATCAAGGACAGCAAGGACATGGCCATTGACAGCTTCACCGCCAGCAATCTGCTCGATGGCGCTGAGTTCTCGCAGTACTCCGATCAGGCTTGCACTACACCTCAGTCCGACGGTAACTGGATTAAGTATAGTGTTCCCAAGGCATCGAGCGTGTACATCTACTACTTGAAGGCCGACGGGTCAGAGTTTAAGCTTACCAGCGGTTCGGCTGCCGGAGTATTCAACTTCGTTCCCGCTCGTGGTTCTGACCCCAACCAGACTATCTACTTCCGCTATATCAATGCCAATGGCGAAGAGACTGTAGCCTCAAAGGATTTCACTGTCCAGGTAGCTTCTGAGCTGAAGCCTGAGATCCGTCTGATTGCCTCCAACGACTACGGCAAGAAGACTTGGAAGTGGGACCCCTCAATTACTGGCGCAGTTTGGGGAAACATGGGCTATCAGCCTGGCGACGGTAAGTCTGTTGGTACTACTGGTAATGGCCAGTGGTGGGGTGTTACCTCTACCGACGAGTTCAACGGACAGTTGCAGCACACAGAGGATGGCACCAATCATGGTGACGGCGACCTCGATGCCTATATGGAATTCACTGAGGACGGTCTGATTAATGCATACGATGCCAAGGGTACGGTCATCCGTTCTGGCACCTATGAGGTGAAGGACTATAATCCTGCTGGTGAGATGAAGGTTGGCGACCTCGTAACCAATTCCATCCTTTGGCCGTATGAGATCAATTCTGGCGGTAATATCCCTGGAACCTACGAGATTGCATACCTGACATCCGACAAGATGACGCTTGTTTATCCTGACGGCGGCAGCCAGGGTGCATGGGGCGAGGCTTCGTTCTGGCACTTCTGCAGCAGCAGCGACATCAAGGGAATGGCTTACGGCTATGATGATAAGGGTAAGGACTGGACCTGGGATACCGGAGCTACCGACGGTGTCGTATGGGGTAACATGGGTTACCAGCCTGGCACTGGTGCTTCTGTTGGTCTCGAGAGCAACGGTAAGTGGTGGGGTGTCACCAGCGAAGAGGAATTCATGGGCCAGCTTAACCACACCAACGATGGAAATGCCCACGGTGACGAGAGCATGGATGCCTTCATGACGCTGACTCCCGACGGAATCATCACCCGTCATGCTGGCGACGGCTCTGTCATCAATAGCGGAACATTCGAAATCGTTGAAGTTACAGGTAACGACTGGAAGGTGGCCGACCTGAATACAACCGCAGGCACAATCCTCTTCCCGTATGAGATCAACTCAGGTGGTAACATGCCTACCACATTCGAGATGGTTTACCTGAGCGGCTCAAAGATGTGTCTGGTATATCCCGACGGTGGTTCACAGGGTGCTTGGGGTGAAGCTACATTCTGGCACTTCAAGGCCAAGTAATCCGCGCTTGACACTTATATCATACCGCCCCGCAGCCACAAGAAGCTGTGGGGCGATTTAGCTAGTTAATGTGGAATCTTTTTGGTGTTTTGGTGCTTATGTTGTATCTTTGTCGCCAAATACTAAACCAAGATATGATTAGGAAAACATTTTTGCTGGAAGTGGTGTTGCTATGGACGTCTGTCTGTGCTTTTGCGGCAGAGACGATTCAGTTCAGGCATATCAACACACGAGGGAATACAGTGAAGGCGATCTGCTGTGATAACGACGGAATCTTCTGGTTTGGTACATCGTCGGGACTCTACAGCCTGCCCCAGTTGGAATCGAGAAATCCCAATGCCTATCACCGTAACTTTGCACGTGTTGATGTGAGTATTAATAGTATCTTCTGCGACAAGCAGGGACTGTTGTGGCTGAAGTCACACAGCAATGATGTTTACCGTTATAATCCTGCTCACAACGAGTTTACGACTGGTGCGGAAGAGCTGTTTAAGGAGAAAGGTATTGATGTAAAACACGACTACTTTTCTGTGAACAATGAAGTGGATCAGCTCTGGGTATTGAAAGAGGATGCCCTCTACTGGATAGATATCCAGAGTGGACGGCAGCTGCGTCGCGTCGAACTACCTGAAGACTTTGAGGGCAGGGGGAAAATCAAGGTCGGCAGCGATGGACAGGTGTTCTTGTGGCAAGTCAGTCATCTGTGGCAATACGACTCAAATACTGCCAAGTGGGAACCGATGAAGCAACTCCCGTCTCATGTCACAGAAGTAGCCCAGGACGATCGTCATCGCCTCTGGGTCAGTACGCAGTCTACAGGCGTGGTGATTTATGATGCCAAAGGGCACATAGAGGAACATCTGCTGCACGCAGAGTGGGACGGTACTAGTTTGCAAAGCAATCAAGTAGACTTGATTTTCTTCGAACCTTGGACAGCAACGATGTGGGTTGCTTATAACAAGGGTGGATTGTCTGTTTGTAGAAGCGGTCGGGAAAAATTTCTGCTGAATACTATTGTTGATCCTGCACAACAGGATTCCAAGACCGATGTACTGACATTTGCAAAGACCAAAGACGGCCAAAGCATGTGGATTGGACTGGAGAACCGGGGTGTCTATCAGCAGGACAGCTTGGCAGTGCGAAATGTCATTCGTCAAGGTACTGCAACCGCCTTGTATACAGCCTGCGACGGTTCGTTGTGGACGGGACTTTATTTGAAAGGACTGTTTCACAGGGGAACTGGCGGCAGAGAGAATCTCTACTTTGAGGGCAGCTCGCCTTACGCCATAACTGAGGATGGCAAAGGGCATCTCTTTGTCGCCCTGCTCAGTGAGGGCTTGTGGCAGTTGGACTTAGCCAATGGGACTGTAACTGATATGCAGGTGGGGGTGAGATACGTTTTCGATCTGGAGTACCACGAAGGTATTCTCTATGCTGCAACGACGGAAGGTTTCTACATGACAGATGGTGTTAATGGCTGGAAGCTGATAGATAAGGGCAACTATCGCAGCATCGTCATAGATCGCCAGGGCTATATATGGTTGCTTGGTGGCGAAGGATGGGAAGGACTGACTATCTTCGATCCTCAGAAAAAGATAGTGGAAACGCCGTTCGGACTCAAATCCGCTCCGCTGAAGAACATGTCAATCGACGAAGGGGGACGTGTATGGATAGCTACTCCAGCAGAATTGCTGATGCTGAAGCACCATGAAGACGATACGAACCAGTTCGAACGCTATTCTTTTAATATAAACCCTAATGGACAGGATATTTTCTATAATCATCAGGCAAGTGCCTTTGACTGTAACAGTATCCTTTGGTTGGGCACTACTGCCGGCTATCAGTGTGTGGATACTAAGGAACTACTCAGGCAGACCGAGGAAAAACTGTCCATTAAGAGGCTGGTGATGGGTGCCCTAAGCATCAACAGCACCATAGTGTCACCTGGAGAAGCGTTCAACGGGCGGCAACTGTTGACGAAGGATATCGTCTTTACTCATGAGCTTGATTTGAACTATACTGAAAACAATCTCGTCATAGAGTGCGCTCTGCCCTATGATGATGGCTTTGAAACGGACACCTATTTCTATCAGTTGAGTGGTCATTCTGACGCATGGTATCCAATGGATGGCATGACCATTGTCCTGTCCAACCTGCCGCCAGGCGATTATGAGCTCCTGACCCGTACGCAGTCTTCACGGCAGAGCCTGTTGACGACTATCCACATTGCTCCTCCACTGTGGCAGACATGGTGGGCCTACACCGTATATTTACTGATTATGGCTTTGGCGGCGTTTTTCATGATGCGTTATTTCAGAAACAAACAGGTCTATCAGTCACGCTTGCGCGAGATGAAGCTTAAACAGGAGCAGCAAGAGCAGATGAACATGATGAAGCAACGATTCTTTACCAACATTAGTCATGACTTACGCACGCCTCTCTCACTGATAATCACACCAGTAGAGGAATTGCTTAAGCAGAAGGACTTGGGGGAGAAGCGGGAGAACCTTGAGATCGTACATCGAAATGCGCAGCATCTGCTCTCGCTTGTTGGCCAGATACCTGACTTCCGTCGTCTGGAGTCAGGCAATGAGCAACTCCATTTCTCCTATGGTGACATCGTGATGCTGGAGCGGGATGTGTGCGACTTGTTCCGTCTGAAAGCCGAGAAAGAAAAGATGGTTCTTGATTTCGTCTCTGCCGAGAAAAAGATAGAGACTCTTTTCGATCGCGACAAGATGACGAAGGTGATGATGAACTTGTTGTCGAATGCGTTCAAGTTTACACCGCCGGGCGGTTATGTCAGGATCCGGATTGAAAAGTCTGACGGTGTGGTTGTTACTACGGTGACAGATTCAGGAATCGGCATCTCCGATGAGGATAAAGCACATGTCTTCGAGCGCTTCTATCAGTCGGATGGTGGCACAAAAGCTTCGATGGGCAGCGGTATCGGACTGCATATCGTCCGTGAGTACCTCCAATTGCAGGGAGGAAATATCATGGTCGGCGATAATCCCGACGGGGCAGGAACAGAGTTTCGTTTTACCATTCCTTTGCGGAAGCCAGAGGATGAGAGTGGGACTCAGAAGCAGTCTGTGCTGCCACTATTGCTGATAGTCGATGACAACAAAGACATGCTTACTTATATGAGTAAGGGCCTCTCAACTGAATATCGGGTGGTGACAGCGTCTAATGGTGCTGAAGCCTTAAAGGCGCTGGAGCATGAGGATGTAGACATTATCATCAGCGACGTGATGATGCCAGAGATGGACGGCCTTGAAATGTGCCGTCATGTAAAGACCAATATCGAGACATCGCATGTTCCAGTCGTCTTGTTGACAGCCAAGACGCTTACCACCGATGAGTTGGAGGGACTGGAAGCTGGTGCCGACGACTATATCACCAAGCCTTTCAATATGGATATCCTCCGTCAGCGTGTCCACAAGTTGTTAGAGCGAAGCCGTGTCCGGCATGAACGCTTTGTCAAGGAGATAGACATCGAACCCTCGGAGATAGCCATCACGTCGTTGGACGAGCAGTTTATAGCCAAGGCGATCAGTGTCGTGGAGGCACATATCAGCGAGTCAGACTTTGGCGTGGAAGAACTGAGCGGAGAGATGGGTGTGCATCGAGCACAATTGTACAAGAAACTGGAGCACCTGACTGGCAAGTCTCCCCAGCAATTCATTCGCATCCTGCGACTGAAGAGGGGTAAGCAATTATTGGAGCAGAGTGGTATGTACGTGTCCGAGGTGGCTTATCAGGTAGGCTTTAATTCGCCTCGCATCTTCTCCAAGTATTTTAAAGAGGAGTTTGGGGTTACTCCAAAAGAATTTGCAAAATAGCCTGTCATCCCGACTGGCTATTTTGCTAACTCATGGCGGGAAAATTTTCAGTCTGTAGAAACATTCAAGACACCAGTCTTTAATCCGTTAGCGTTGACCGACAATGAAAGTGACGATGCTTTATGACTGCTCTGGATGAGAAGCTGAGCCAGGCCATTGAAGGCTGTTATCTGGAAATTCTTACAATTGATGTCCTGGGGATGGTCGGGGCGGAGATAAGACGGATTACCGTTTCCTGCACCGATGATACGGGCATCGCCATCCAGATGAAATGAAAGCTCGGGACATGCGTCGGGTACAACGTGCCCTTTGGCATCCTGCACCTCAACGGTGATGACGGCAACGTCTCGACCGTCGGCAGTGATAACTTTGCGGTCTGTCTTCAGGACAAGTTTCGAAGCTGGTTTCGTAGTCTCGACGGTCTCCGTGAGGATGCGCTTGCCGTTCTTATAACCGACAGCCACTACCTTGCCAGGCTGATATACGGTCCGCCACTTCAGGTGTCCGTTCTTCGGCATCGCCTGACGTGCAAGTTTCTTGCCGTTTACCGTCAGCTCCACTTCGTCGCAGTTGCTGTAGGCCCATAGTTCAACCTCCTCTCCTTCATGCCCCGCCAGATTCCAGTGCGGGAAGATGTGGAGTGTCGGCTCGCTGCTCCACCATGACTTCAGATACCATGCCTCGTCTTTCCAGAATCCGCAATAGTCGAGGATGCCAAATTCAGAGTCGGTGGCTGGATAAGAGAGCGGATTGGGTTCACCACGATAGTCGAATCCCGTCCAGAAGAACACGCCGGCACCCCAAGGACGGTCTGCATAGAACTGCCAGCCACGCTCAATCACGTTCTCAATGTGGTGATGGGTGGTGTCGCGGTTCATACTCACCATGTGGCCTGGCTGAGCCTTGGAGTTGAAATAGACGCCGCGTGTGCCGCAGCCGGTGGTCTCTTCCGTACCAACTATCTTCCAGGTGGGATTGGTCTGCTTACGCTGGTCGACACTGTTCTGGTGGATATAGTTGAAGCCTACGACATCGAGTCCCTTAATCATTTCACCTCCACCAGCATTGGCGATGGTGGAGTGGCGCGTGGGATCGAGCAGACGAGTGTACTCCCGCATGGCCTCTGCCACACGACGGCCTTGGATTGTATTCTCCATACCCCACTCCTCATTGCCGTCGCTCCAGAGGATGACTGAGGGATGATTGCGATCGCGTTTGATCATCTTCTCTAACAGCCGGAGATGTTCGGTATTGATGCCAGAAAGGCGGTTCTCGTCGATGACGAGCATGCCCTCGCGGTCGCAGATGTCGAGCAGGGCGGGAGTGATCGGATTATGAGAAGAACGGTAGGCATTACAGCCGAGTTCCTTCAGTCGCCGGATGCGCCATTGCATCAGAGCCTCGGGGATGGCCGCACCTACCCCGGCGTGATCCTGATGCATGTTCACGCCCTTTAGCTTCAGCGGCTGACCGTTTAGAAGGAAGCCATTGTCTGCATCAAACTGAATATCGCGGATGCCCGTCGTGGTCTCGTAGACGTCTGTCACTTTGCCGTCCACACGGATGGTTGTCTCCACCTTATATAAATAAGGATCACTATTGCTCCATAGGTGAGGATTGGCTAGTGTCATCGTCTGCTGACAACCGAGTGTCTGCTTCCCTTTCAGGTTGAGAGTGGCTGGTATGGCTCGGGCCACCTCCTGTCCGATGGCATCGACCAGCCGTTGCTCCACCTGGCAGGACTGTGTCGTGAGGGCATGGTTGTTCACCTCGGTCTCGACATGAATGGCGGCGGAGGCATAAGGACTCTTGAGGTCGGCATAGACAAAGGTCCCAAAAGGTGCCACACTGACGGCTGCCGACTTCAGCAGCCATGCATCACGGTAGATGCCTGCACCCTCGTAGAACCAGCCTTCCTCGAACGTGGCATCGGCACGGACACAGATGAGGTTGTCGCCGCCATAGTTCACATATTCCGTCACATCGTATACCTGCGTGGCGTAGCCGCTGGGTTCAACACCGAGCCAGAATCCGTTGAACCATACGTTAGCATTTCGGAAAATACCGTCGAACTGCAAGGCTATATGCTTGCCGAGGTCTTCTGCCGGGATGCTGATTACCTTACGATACCAGCCGACACTGGTCTCTGGGTACTTATAGCCTACGGTCTTATAACCATGCGAATGGCTGGCGAGAGAGTCGTATGGCAGTGTGGTCACCCAGTCGTGGGGGATGCGCACCTCCTGCCATGCGGAATCATCAAACTTAGGTGTGTAGGGCCCCTCGTTGTGGATGGAGTTAGCCTTGGTCAGATAGTTGAAATACTCGGTGCCGCAGCCAAAGTCCTTCTGCGGGTCGGCAGCATTGCCAAAGGCAAATTTCCACCCCTCACTGAGGCGGATAGTCTCCCTGATGCACTGTGTTTGTGTATCACCTACTTTCTGTAGGTCAGGTGCCCAGGCTGAGCCGTTCCAACTACTGCCAGCCCGGCAGATGGGAACCCAGTTGAGAAGGTTTTTCGAGTGCCATATCAAGAAGCCTGGCTGGTAGTGGAAGGGAGAATGGGTCATATCATCACCGTCCTTTAGTACTGAAGGGTCGGCATAGTCACCAGACAGCAACACTATCTGTGCAACGGTAGGTATCGTCGCTAAAGTACAGAAAAACAAAAGGGATAGAACAAGTCTTCTCATATTTTTTATAATTGGTAAGATATTTTTTTCTGCAAAGATAAACTGAAAATCTCAATTCTGCAAGTACAGATGAGCACTTGGTACAGGTTTGCAACATTTGAGGCATACTTTTTTCTTACTCATATGCATGTTTGTTGTTGAAATATGCTACCTTTGCAGAAAAAACAAAACTATATCACAATGAAAAAGCTATGCACACTTTGTCTGGCATTGTATTGCCTGGCGCTATCCGCAGGAAACGGGTTCCTTTTGCCGGATATTATCAGTAATAATATGGTATTGCAGCAGCAGACCGGGGTACGTCTTTGGGGTAAGGCAAGTCCTGGATCTGTAGTATCTGTCAAAGGCGACTGGAGCGGTGAAACCGTTTCTGTCAAGGTTGCTAAGGACAGTACTTGGATCGTGAAGTTACTTACGCCAGCTGCCTCTATGCAAAAACATACACCCTTGCAACAAGCGTGATGTCGGTTACCGCTTTGCCTATTCGGTGCTCCACCACACATACGGCATGAAGCAGATAGCAGGCGACAGCCCTGAATATGATCATATGGACGTGCATGGTTCTGAGATTGAAGTATTCTTTACCCATGCGGAGGGCGGACTCAGCCCTTGGGAAGATGCCCATGGATTTGAGGTCGCAGGCGATGACGGTATTTTCCGTCCTGCCAATGCCCGTCTTAATGAACAGCATAAATCCGTTATCGTCAGCTGTTCCGAAGTTCCTTCGCCAGTCGCTGTACGCTATTGTTTCAAGAACTTCGAGATAGGCGATCTGATCAGCCGTAGCGGGCTGCCAGTCGCTCCCTTCCGTACGGATCGGTTTCTACAGAGAAAGTAACTATTCACCAAAAAGAAAAAATTAATATGCTACAGCTATTGTTAACAGCCAGTATGTTTCTGGCATCCGCCTCGCCAGTAGCCGATGACCAGACACGGGGCATCGGTCAGTACCCTGGATGTCAGAGTGAATATTTCGCACCAACGGTGAGTTGGGCGAGTAGCGATGTACTGACGAATGTCGCTCTGCACCGCAAGGCATGGGCCTCGTCGACCTGTGACTATAACCATACGGCACACTTAGTGACCGACGGCATCTGTGACACTTCGGAGCCGGCAACGCTCACGGTGACAACACCGGCGGGCGTGCTGCCAAGGCGGGAAGCGGAATGGGCCATCGACGGCGGTCCGTTCTCGCGGAACATTCTGATGGGAGCCCATTCGTGGCTGCAATACGACTGGAGCCAGGCTCTGGCAGTCAAGGCCAGGAAGGTCAGGGTGCAGGGCATGGTGGCCTACGACGACAAGGTGGCCACAAAAGGCTATCGACTCTACGGCGAAGTGTCTGCCGACGGAAAGCAGTGGCAGACCATCGGGGAACAGAAGGGCGACAAGCTGCCTGGCACACCGCTACACTATAAGCTGCACTCTGATCCCAATAAGCAGGAGGCGCAGGAGTATCTCTCCGCAAGGGTGCTGAACGAGGTGATCACATTTGACGCCACGACAGACATGAGCCACTTCCGCCTGAGCTTTGATATGGACGGGGCAGCCCACTGGGATGTTACCGAGCTTAGCTTCCTGGATGAACAGGGCGGCTATGTGGAGGCCATGCCTTCACGGCAGTTCAGCAGCATGTGGATCAGCAAGGGCGGCGGTGAACAGTGGCTATGCGTTGACTTGGGCAGGAGTCTGCCCATCGAGCAGGTGCAGCTTGAGTGGAATCAGACTCCCCGGAAATACAGTATCCAGGTGTCGGACGATGCTGACAACTGGAAGACGATAACCGACCGTGAGAAGGTGTCGGCCCGTTATGTCAGGGTGCTGATGCAGGAGCCCGGCGATGCCGGCTACTATGCCCTACGGGAGATGCAGGTGCTGTCGAGGCAGAAGCAGATATATCAACCCCACTCGGTGGCAGGCGAGCGGAACGGCTGTTATGATCTGAGTGGCGGCAACTGGCAGCTGCAGCGTTCGTCGGAGGTGGATGCCACTGGCGAGCAGATTGCCTCGGCAGCCTTTGACGCGAAAGACTGGATAGTGGCTACGGTGCCGGGCACGGTGCTCACTTCTTATATAAATATAGGTGCAGTGCCCGACCCGAACTATGCCGATGACATCGACCAGATATCCGAATCGTTCTTCCGCAGCAACTTCTGGTACCGCGATGAGTTTGAGGTGACAGCGCTTGGCGGAGGGCAGCAGTGGCTCAATTTCGATGGCATCAACTGGAAGGCGAACGTCTTCCTGAATGGTCAGCGTCTGGGACGTATCGAGGGTGCCTTCATGCGGGGCAGGTTCAATGTGACGGGGCTCCTGAAGCAAGGCAGGAATTATCTGGCTGTAGAAATCATCTGCAACGAGCACTTTGCCGCCATCAAGGAGAAGGATGAGAACAGCACACAGTTCAACGGTGGCATTCTTGGTGCCGACAATCCAACGTTCCATGCCACTGTGGGCTGGGACTGGATTACAACCACCCGTGGTCGTGAGGCAGGCATCTGGAACGAAGTCTACCTGACGACAACCGGTATGGTGACCGTCAGCGATCCGTATGTCAAGACCGAGGTGGGCAACCCTGTGATATCGGTGATGCCCTCCGTGTTTGTCCGTAATCACGATACGAAGGCGGTGAAGGGAAAGCTCAGTGGTTTTATCGGCGATGTCCGATTCGAGCAGGAGGTAACCATCCCTGCACAGACAGAACAGGAAATCGCGTTCTGTCCCAAGGAGTTCCCTCAGCTGGCGAGCAAAGACTTCCGCCTCTGGTGGCCGAACGGTTATGGCGAGGCCTGGCTCTATGATGCCGGCTTCACGTTTACACCCGAGGGGGCTGAGGCTTCTTCGTTGACCTACAAGGCCGGTCTGCGGCAGATGACGTATGAGGACACGACAGACTCGCTGCACATCTATGTGAACGGTCGGCGCTTCATCCCCCTTGGCGGCAACTGGGGTTTCGACGAGCATAACCTGCTCTACCGCTCGCGTGAATACGACATTGCCGTGGGCTATCACCGCGACATGAACTTCACCATGATCCGCAACTGGGTGGGACAGGTTGGCGACGAGGCCTTCTATGAAGCCTGCGATCGTCACGGCATCATGATCTGGCAGGACTTCTGGCTGGCCAATCCTGCCGATGGGCCTGACCCCTACGACAACCCGCTGTTCCTGGGTAATGCGAAAGACTACACCCGCCGCATGCGCTCCCATGCCAGTATTGGCCTCTATTGCGGGCGTAATGAAGGCTTCCCTCCCGAGGCGCTTGACAGAAAGCTCCGCGAGTATGTCCATCAGCTGGCTCCGGGCATGGAGTATATCTCCCACTCCTCCGCTCAGGGTGTCAGCGGCGGCGGACCGTATCGAGCACTGACGAAGAAGGAGTATTATGAGAAGCAGAGCGGCAAGATCCACTCTGAGCGCGGTATGCCAAACGTGATGAACATCGAGAGCCTGCGTCGTACCTTCTCGCCCGAAGCACTCTGGCCACAGTCACGCCAGTGGGGACAACACGACTTCACCCTGCAGGGAGCTCAGCGGGCCGCCTCGTTCAACCAGATGGTGGAGAAGGGCTTCGGAAAGGCAAGGGATGCCGAGGAGTTCAGCCGGTGGGCACAGCTCATCAATTACAACGGCTACCGCGTGATGTTCGAGTCGACCAGCAAGAGCCGTGCAGGACTGCTGCTCTGGATGAGTCACCCCTGCTGGCCGTCGATGGTGTGGCAGACCTACGACTACTACTTCGACCCCACAGCAGCCTACTTTGGCTGTAAGAAAGCCTGTGAACCGCTGCATATCCAGTATAACCACCTTACCGACAGCATCGAGATCGTGAATCACTCGGCGGGAAACAGGACTGCCCTCACTGCTACAGTCACCGTCTTCGACCTCCACGGCAAGCGCATCTGTCAGCAGAAGCAGCGTCTCGGCAGCCAGGAGGATACAACCATCGCTTGGCAAAAGCTCTCGACGCTGATGCCGAAGGCACCGGCTAGCGGCTACTTCCTGCGACTGACTCTGGTTGACAAGCGGGGAACCGTCTCTGAAAACACCTACATCATGGAGGGCAAAGAGGGCTATCAGGCACTTGGAACACTCGCCAAGGCTGAGATTTCCCAGCAGATGACCGTCAGCAGTGACGGCAACAACTCCATCGCCCGCCTCACACTGCACAACAAGAGTAAGGTGCCCGCTCCGTTCCTGCGTCTGAACCTGAAGGGCGAGGATGGCGAGCAGATCCTGCCGGCCATCTATAGTGATAACTATATCACACTGATGCCCGGTGAGTCGAAGACTGTTACCATCAGTTGGAAGCGACAGGATGCGCGTGGCTGCAAGGACTGTCGGGTAGACGTGACGGGACTTTTTTAAGTGAAGAGTGAGTAGTGTAGAGTGAATAGGTAATAAAGAGTGTGATATGAAGAAACTGTCGTTTATCATCTGCGGACTGCTGTCCGTATTGGCAACTTATGCCGCTGGTTTTCCCATAGTGACAGTGCAGAAACTGGCTGGCTATTTCCCCTTGGCCTCGTCCGCATCGGTAGCAACCATCTGTACGGATGCGCACGACTTCCCGGTGGTAGATATCAGTGCCCGTATGCTGGCCGACGATGTGGAGCGCGTCACGGGCCAGCGTCCCGTCGTGAGTCATCAGCTACCAAAAAGTGCAGCTGTCGTGGCTGGCACATTGGGGAAGAGCCGTCTGACAGACGAGCTGGTGAAGCGCCTGAATTTGGATGTCAGCTCCGTCAGAGGCAAGTGGGAGTCGTTTGTCATAATGACTGCCGAGCACCCAAAGACCGGGGCACCGCTGCTGCTCGTCATAGGAAGTGACCGGCGTGGCACGGCTTTCGCCCTGACATCGCTCTGCGAGGCCATCGGGGTATCCCCCTGGTACTGGTGGGCCGACGTCACCCCTCGGAAGCGCACGGCACTCTTCGTAGAGCCTGTCACCTTCGTCCAAAAAGAGCCTGACGTGCAGTATCGTGGCATTTTCATCAACGACGAACGGTTTGGCGGTTGGGCACGCTGGGCAGAACAGCACTATGAAAAGGAGACGGGCAAGGTGGGACCGAAGACCTATAGGCAAGTGTTCGAGCTGCTGCTGCGCTTAAAGGCCAACTATCTGTGGCCCGCCATGCACCCAGGGACGCAGGCCTTCAACGACAATCCCGAGAATGCCCGACTGGCTGACGACTATGCTATCGTAATGGGGTCGTCGCACTGCGAACAGATGCTGCGTAACAATGAAGGTGAGTGGAAGGCTGTGGATGAGCAGGCCAGACGGGAAGGCAGGCCGGCGGTCTACGGCGACTTCAACTATATCACCAACCGCGAGACGATGCATCAGTATTGGGAGACACGTGTCAAGACCAATGGACGCTATGAGAATACCTACACCCTCGGCCTGCGTGGTATCCACGACTATCCCATGGAAGGAGCCAATTCCACGGCGGAGCGCGTCGCCCTCATGCAAAAGGCCATCGACGACCAGCGTGACATGTTGCGGAGGCATGTCAAGAAGCCGATTGAGGATATCCCACAAGTTCTCTGTACCTACGAGGAGGTGCTCGATGCCTACCATAACGGGCTGAAGGTACCAGAGGATGTGACCCTGCTCTGGAGTGACGACAAGCACGGCTACTGCCGTAACTTGTGTAATCCCGAGGAACAGAAACGCAAGGGTGGGGCAGGCATCTATTATCACCTCTCTTATCATGGTGATCCGGCCAGCTGGATCTGGCTCTCACCGCTCTCACCAGCTTTCCTCAGCACGGAGCTCACTAAGGCCTATACCTTTGGTGCCAGAAAGATATGGGTGTTCAATGTAGGTGACATCAAACCGGCAGAGAAGGAAATATCATTCGTGATGGAACTTGCCTGGAACATCAACCGCTGGAAACCAGAAGAGGCACACGACTATACCAGATGCTGGGCAGCGAAGACATTTGGTAGCGAACTGGCACAAGAGATTGCCGACATACAGGCAGGCTATTACCGCCTGCAGGCAGCAGGAAAGGACTCACATGTGTGGTTCGTCAACTACAGCGAAGATCAGATAGAACAGCGCATAGCCCAGTGGCGCGCCTTGGCTGCCCATGCCGACAATCTGTCAAACCGCGTTCCAGAACCATTGAAGGCTGCCTTCTTCGAGCTTGTCCACTATCCTGTCCGTGGGGCTGCCATGATCAATGAGTACCAGCTGTTGGCGCGCCGCAGTATGGTGCGTGGCACAACTGGCGACAGCATAGGAGCAATGGCTGATGCCCACAGAGTGGAGACGATGTTCGGTGAACTGAACGCATGGACAAACCATTATAACAACGAGTTGCTCGAAGGTAAGTGGGCCGACTTCTTTAACTGGCAGCCCTATCACTGGTTACGTTCAGACAAGATCGATCCGCCTTATTGCACGGCAGAACTGTTTGCTGAGTCTCAAAATGGCCCAAAGCCCCGAACCCTTTCCGTCAGCGATGCCCTGTCTCAGGAAGGCGTTGCCATCGAAAGTGACGTAGAAGGCGAGATCCCTCTTTGGATCGAGGCACTATCACCCGTACAAAACTTCTCCAAGGAGGCTAAGGATAATGAGTTCTGCCGTATCACGACAGACGATGCCACTTTCCAAGCCTCAGCCACACCGATTAATAATATATGGCATGCCCCTTATGTCGGCCCGATGTGGAGTCGTGTGGGGACGCTGCTCCTGAAGAAAGGCGTTAACCATCTTGCAGTCACCGACCTGAAACCAGATGCCCGCATTGACCAGATGTATATCGGGCTGTATCCGCCCTTCGAGAAAGAGCCGCGTCTGAGGATTCCGGCCCGTGATTACCAGAATAAGCGGGGCGATGTCAAGCGGATAGTCGGTCTGGGATATTCCGATGGGGTGCTTGTGCTGCCCTTCGATACACCATCCTGTCAGCAAGTGGATAAGGCTCCATACGTGGAGTACGAGCTTGACATCCAGAGTGACGACTCCAAGATAGAGGTACGTACGCTTCCCACCTTGCACGTCTACGAGGGGCGCGATGCCCGCTATGCGGTGCAGATTGGCGATGCAGCGCCACAGGTGTTCTCTATCCATGCCAACGACTTTACGGCAGAATGGCGCTGGAACGTTCTTCGGGGCTATGCTTCGCGTTCTGTGCCAGTTGCTGCCAACGGCCATCAGCGCCTGCGTATCTATCTGCTCGACCCTGGTATTGTCCTGCAGGAAATATTAGTTCACTCCAAATAAGAATTTTGATAAAACTTTTGTAAACTCAGAATTTTGTGGTAATTTTGCAGCGTCTATGAAGAAGGTGATGACCAAATACGGTAGCGCGTGTCTCTCGATGCTGGTTGGCGTCGGCGTGTTCTTGTTTTGGTTTTTTGCCTATCCCCATGCACTGTCGTATCAGGAGCAGTACCAATTGTTCCTTTGGACGTGGGATTATTTCGTGGAACGTATTTCTTTGCCGGGCGGATTCGCTGACTGGCTTGGAGAGTTTATCGTACAATTCTATTATGTGCAGTGGCTGGGCGCCTTGTTGTTAAGTTTACTCTATGTAGCGCTACAGCGACTGACGGCGCGTTTACTCCCGAAATCGTGGTGGCCGGTGAGCATTGTGCCTGTTGTCTTGCTCTGGTGGCTGATGGGCGATATCAATGTCATGTTGTCACTTCCTGTAGCTGTCGTTCTGTCCTTGGCATTGACTTGCGTCAGAATCAAGAAGTCATTATCGGCGACAGATGCGATGACTCTTCCTTTGGCTTATTGGTTAATAGGACCAGCCATCTGGATTTATGTGATGATCCGTGTGCTGCAGTTTGGGTGGAAACATCTGTGGACATCTGGTTGGCTGTTGGCTGTGCAGTTGGCAGCTTATGCCTGGTTCCTGCCTCAGTGGCCTCTCCAACAGGTCCTGATCGGACTGAACTATTACCGCATTCCTTTACAGACCCCTCAGCTGGGCGGCTACGATCGGGATATGTATGAACTCATCCGTCAGGACTATCTGGTCAGAAATGAGCGATGGGATGAAATCGTAAGTCGCGCCGGTAAGTTCGAGGTGCGCACACCTTTCTGGTGTAACTGCGTAAACCTGGCTCTTTCGCAGAAGCGGCTGCTGGCTGACCGTATGTTCGATTTCTATCAGAGCGGCGACGATGCACTGATCATGCCGCGTACGCGTGACCTGACTTCGATGCTGCCCTCCGCAGAGACTTTCTGGCGGCTTGGAATGGTGAACTCTGCCCAGCGCTACATGTTCGATACGCAGGAGTCAATCCTGAATGGCAGGAAGAGCGGCCGCTGCTCGAAGCGAATCGCAGAGTGCATGATCGTTAACGGGCATTACCTGACGGCGAAGAAGCAGCTCGATCTTCTGAAGAAGAGCCTCTTCTATCGCGGCTGGGCCGAGGAGATGGAGAGCTTGGTGAAGGATGAGGCGAAGGTGAATGCGCATCCTGTCTACGGCAAGCTGCGCCAACTGAGGTATAAGGATAGCTTTCTCTACAATTATGAGGAGATCGACAAGATGTTCGGCTTGCTCTTGATGAATAATACGGATAACAAGATGGCCCTCGACTACTTCTTGGGGCAGATGCTCCTGAAGGGTAACGTGCAGGGATTCCAACAGTACTTAGGGCTGGCCCGGCAGTACGGCGGCTATCGTGAGATGCCGCTTGGCTATCAGGATGTGATGCGCTGCATTCAGGCTCGTGGGAATGTACAGGGCTCGCCTTATGCAGCTTATGTGAAAAGGATGTCAGAAAGGAGGCGACCATGAAGCGGTTATTATATATCCTGATAGGTATGAGCCTGCTGGCGGCCTGTTCTCAGGCCCCGGCGGAGGTGACAAAGGTAGACGAGTGGCCGGCTATCTACCCTGACTATATTGGTGTGACTGTTCCTGTAGATATCGCCCCGCTGAATTTCAACGCGGCGGATGAACATGCCGAAGCCGTCTATGTCGTAGCTAAGGGAAGCAAGGGAGGCGAGTTGCATGCCGATGGTGAGTGGGCCGACTTCGATGTCGATGACTGGCACCAGCTGACTGCCCAGAACCGGGGCGGAAAGATAGCCGTTACCGTCTGTGTGAAGAAAGACGGGCAGTGGCGGCAATATAAGGATTTCGACATTTTCGTGAGTGATGCGCCTCTTGATGACTGGGGACTTACCTACCGGCGTATCAAGCCCGGCTATGAAGTGGGGGGCGATATAGGCATCTATCAGCGTAACCTGCACAATTTCGAAGAACACGCCATCCTGACGGAGACCGTCGTGCCCGGCCGTTGCTTCAATTGCCATACCGCAAACCGTACTAATCCGAATCGCCTGGTCATACAGATGCGTGGCGAGGGAGGCGGTACGATGATCCAGAAGGACGGGCATCAGACGTGGGTGGAGACCAAGACGGACTCCACGAAGGCAGCAGGCTCCTACAGCTACTGGCATCCCGAAGGCGATTACCTGGCCATGGCGGTGAACTCTGTCCATCAGAGCTTCTTCACAGGCACAGGGCAGCGTATCGAGGTCTATCACCAGTTCAGCAATGTAGAGGTGCTCGACGCCCGTACCAACGAACTCATCCTCTCGCCGCTGCTTCAGATGGACGACTTGGAGATATTCCCGGCCTTTTCGCACGACGGCAAGTGGCTTTACTATAGTTCTTCCAAGCCATGCCGCGTGCCTGCGGAATACGAGAAGGTGAAGTGCTCGCTCTGCCGCATAGCCTTCGATGGGGCGAAGGGACGGTTTGGCGAGGTGGTGGACACGCTGCTCAACGGGCCTGCTACGGACAAGAGCTACGTCTTGGCGCGTCCCTCCTACGATGGCCGCTGGCTGATGTACTGCGTCAGCAGCAGGGGGAATTTCCCAGTGAGCCAGAACGACGCTGACCTGTGGCTGATGGATCTGACGACAGGAGAGCACAGGGAACTGAAGGAGTTGAATACGCCTCAAAGCGAAAGCTATCATAACTGGAGCGAGAACAGCCGCTGGTTCGTGTTCTCTTCCAAGCGTGAAGACGGTATGTACACCAAACTTTACATTGCCGGCATCGACGAACAGGGGCGAGTGTCGAAGCCTTTCCTTCTGCCTCAGCGTCATCCGCGCAAATACTACCGTGAATTGATGGATGCCTACAATTGTCCTGATTTCACGAAGACGAAGGTGGAATTTGATGCCCATGAGGCATATAGGCAGGTGTTTGAAAACCGCAGGGCGGGTGTAAAGGTAAAAATGTAAAAAAGTAAAAAAGCAAAGAATATGAAGATTAGAGAAGTATTGTATCAAGTAAAAAGCATGGGTAAGAAGGTTTTACCTTTTTACCTTTTTACCTTTTTACTTTTATCTGCATGTCAGCAGAACGACGGGAAATGCCATATCGAGGGAACGGTCAATGGCGAGCAGTATGAGGGTAAGCGCATCTTCCTTGTGCCGTTCTCCGGGCCGGCCACGATGGAGACGGTCGACTCCATGGAAATAACGAACGGCAAGTTCCACTTCGAACCCGATTCCGTGCAGATGTACAAGATTGTGCTCGACTATCACTACCGCTTCGGCCTCCAGCCTCTGATTGTCGTCGGAGAGCCCGGAACCGTCAGGATTACGATCGACACCATCAGCCATGCCGTGGGGACGCCGCAGAACGACTCCCTGGAGAAGTGGAAGGTACAGACGGAGATCCATAACATGCAGCTGGCCAAGATGCGTAAGAACATCGCCGACCTGAAGATGAGAGGCGACAGCGTGCAGGCGAGCTTCATCCAGCAGCGTGCCGACAGCTTCCACCTGGCTTACAAGCGCTATTCGCGCAAGCTCGCTGACAATATGAAGGAGGGCGTGCTCCACGACTTCCTCAAAGGGCTTTTCCCGCTGACTTATAAGCGAAAGTTCCCCGATGGCAGGGTCGTAACAATGGACGCTGATACCAATGAAGAGATTTCTGAGTAAATACTGGCAGGCCGGGCTGACGCTGGCCTTCGCCCTTGCGGTGTTTCTGTTCTGGAGATTCCGCTATCCCGCCGTGCTGTCCTATCAGGAGCAGCTGCAGCTCTTCCTCTTCGACGGCGATTACTTCTGGGAGCGGATGGCTGAGCCGGGCGGCTTTGCACGTTACGTTGCGGAATTCCTGGTGCAGTTCTATAACAGCGTGACTGCTGGAGCAGCTGTCATCGCCTTGCTGTTCATGCTGGTGCAGCGGCTCACCTGGCGGCTGATGCGCTCGGAGAGTCATTATGCCCTGAGTTTTATCCCTGTGATGATGCTGTGGTATGCGATGGGCGACGAGAACGTGATGCTGACCTACACGGTGGCACTGGCCTTGAACATGTTGATGGCCTGCATCCTCGCAAAGGTTTTCCTCGCATGGGGCTATGAGCGTCGAATGCTGCTGCGGCGTCTTTTCGTCATGCTCGTGGTGGTGCCGCTGGCCTACTGGCTGACGGGACCGATGGTCTTGTTGCTCGCTGTCGTACTGATGCCTGTATCGGTTGTCTATGCGCTGGCACTGATGTTGCTGAGCGCTCATTACCTGCCGTTCCCGATGCAGCGGGTGATGCTGGGTGTCAGCTACTATCGTATTCCTGCTACCTTGCCCTATCTGCTGATGGTACTTCCAGCAGTCGTTTGGATCATCAGTAATGTTGTGCGGCTGCTTCCGAAGGCCAGTCGAGTGGTGAATGCCGTAGAAGTGGCCTTGGCTGTGGGGCTGTTGGGAGTCCTCGCTGACGTGGGCTTCGACAAGAAGAAATATGAGCTGATAGAGTATGACTACCTGGTGCGGGCGAAGGACTGGAACGCCATCATCGCCAAGGCCGAGAAGCTGACGCCCGACTTGCCGATGAGCGTGAGCGCCACGAACCTGGCCTTGGGGATGACCAACCAGCTGGGCGAGCGCGCCTTCGACTTCTATCAGCGCGGCGCCGAGGGACTCCTGCCCGGGTTTGAGCGCAACTTCGCCACCACCCAGCTGACGGGCGAGATCTACTTCCACCTCGGACTGGTGAACACGGCGCAGCGACTGGCCTTCGAAGCCATGGAGGCCATTCCCAACTATAACAAGAGCGCCCGTGTGATGAAGCGACTCGCAGAGACTAATCTCATCAACGGACAATATCAGGTGGCCCGTAAGTATCTGCTGATGTTGGAGAAGACCATCTTCTACCGTCCCTGGGCGCAGCGTACGCTGGCGATGCTGGGCGATGAGAATACCATCAATGCCCATCCCCTCTATGGCACAATGCGCCAGTACCGCCTGCAGGAGGATTTCCTCTTCAGCGACCGTGAGCTGGACAAGATCTGCGGGCGGCTGTTCATACACAACCAGCAAAACCGGATGGCAGTCCAGTACCTGCTGCTGATGCCGCTGCTCGACAGGGATGTACCGCGTTTCATGTCGTATGTACAGTTGGTGCAGAATAAGATTCAGTATAATCCCCGCGCAGCTCAAGAGGCCATCGCCTTTGCCTTCATGCAGCAGCGCCGGCAGCCCCCTCGGGGCCTCGTCAGTCAGTTGGTACTCCAGCAGATGAACGAGTTCGCACGTGTATACGGCTCCGGCGGGAAGGATGCCCCAGGCTTGGAGCGCTTCAGGAATACCGTCTGGTACTATCTGACGGTGGGGAAATAATAGATAGTTGACTATGATGATGAAATATTTGAAAACCTGTTCTTTTGTGTTTCTGTTGTTCGTCTGTTCCTGTGCCTCAGGACCTGAGAACCCTAAGCGGGTAGATGCCTGGCCGGAGATTTATCCGGACTATATTGGCGTGACGATTCCTGCCACGATAGCCCCGCTGAACTTTGCTTTTGCAGACGACGGCGTTGAGCGGGTGGATGTCGCGGTGAAGGGCTCCAAGGGCGGAGAGCTGCATGCCCGGGGCGAGGTGGCTGATTTCGACATTGATGACTGGCATCGCCTGGTGGAACAGAACGTGGGAGGTCGCCTCTCCTTCACCGTCTGCGCCCTGCGCGACGGGCAGTGGAGGCAGTATAAGGACTTCGAGGTCAGTGTCAGCGAGCACGGCCTCGATGCGTGGGGACTCACTTACCGCCGCATAGCACCGGGCTATGAGGTGTTCAGCAAGATGGGACTCTACCAGCGCGATCTTTCCACCTTCGACGAATATCCCATCATCGAGAACACGCAGGTGCCAGGCATGTGCGTCAACTGCCATTCTGCCCATCAGACGGATCCCTCGCGCTTCGTATTCCATGTGCGTGGCGATCATGGGGCCACGATGTTCCAGATCGATGGGCAGCGAGAGTGGCTGAAGGCCAGCAACGAACAGCTCGGAGGCTCGATGGTTTATCCCTATTGGCATCCCAGTGGCAAGTATTGCGCCTTCTCTACGAATCAGACGCGCCAGGGATTCCACGTCGTGCCCAATGAGCGCATCGAAGTCTTCGACCTCTCGAGCGATGTGTTCGTCTACGATCCTGCCACCCATGAGATCCTCAAGGACTCGCTGCTCTCTACGAAGGACTGGAGCGAGAACTCGCCCGTGTTCTCGCCCGACGGCCGGACGCTTTACTACATGACCTGTCGCCAGCAGGAATATCCGATGCACTATAAGGACGAGCAATATAATCTCTGCCGCATCGCCTTCGACCCCGAGACGGGCCGTTACGGCCAGCAGGTAGACACCATCTTTAATGCCGTAGCGATGGGCAAGAGCCTGACTTGGCCGCGCCCCAGCTATGATGGTAAGTATATCCTTTTTACCCTGATGGATTACGGCTACTTTTCCATCTGGCACGAAGAGAGTCAGCAGTGGATGCTTGACCTCCGGACGGGAGAGGCCCGCGAGCTCGCGGAGATTAACAGCCCGAGGGCCGACAGCTATCACAACTGGACGACGAACTCGCGCTGGATCGTCTTCACCAGTCGCAGAGACGACGGGCTTTACAGCCGGCTCTACCTGGCTTGCATCGACGACCGCGGCCACTTCTCCAAGCCGTTCTTGCTCCCCCAGCGCTATCCGAAGGAGTACTATTCGGAAAGCGTCTATTCCTTTAACACCCCAGACTTCACAAAGGCTAAGGTTGACTTCGACGCCTACCACGCAGGCCACGAGATCGCCAGCGATGAACGTGTCGCCACGAAGGTGCGCCGGTAGCATGGGTTTGGAGTTGTCGCAGGGCTCGAATAGACCGATTTTTTACTATTAATTCCAGAAATATTTACTATTAAATCTAAAAAGTTTTACTATTAATTCCAGAAAGTTCTACTATCCTAACAGGGGGAGGGTCTTTGGTTAGCACATGGCGCTAACAAAAGAACCCTCCCCCTGTTAGCAAATGTTAGCGAGGTAGTACTTTGGTTCTACCCAAGTACTTGGCAGCCTTTTTAGCCTGTTTACTACTTGGGTAGACCTTGGGTAGAGTATGTGATTATCGGTTGAAATGGAGCGCCTCTTGCTTCATGGCTTTGGCTACGTCGTACACATCGAAGGGAACTTTACCCTTGCCCAACTCGGGGGCGTTGAATGATTTCAGGTTGTTGTCGTAGAATGTCGGATGCTGCTGCGGCAGGCAGAAGGGCTTGTGCGCCCTGCCTTCCTTGTCGACGTAGCAGAAGTAGGGCTTGCCGTAGAGTCCGTCGTCGCGCTTCGAGGCGAAGACGAACCATCGGCTGTTCGAGCTCCAGGCGTGGTAGGTGTCGCTCTTCTGGCTGTTCACGGTCTGAAGAGAGTCGATGGCGCCCGTCTCGAGATTCATCATCTGAAGGTCTGCCTCGGGGTGCCAGATGGGGAATGTGCCATAATCTGCAATCGTATAGAGCAGGAAACGGCCATCGGGGCTGATGCGGGGGTGACAGACGGATGATTCGGAAGTAGAAAGTGTGTCTACCTGAGTGCCGATGGTGCCTGTCGCCTCGTCGAAGGGAATGCGCACGAGGCGATATTGCAGGGACTTGATGTCTGTAGGCAGGCTGACGCTGTCGGCAGCGCAGTAATAGATGTACTTGCCGTCAGGCGAGAAGGTGGGGAAGGTCTCGAACTTCAGGCTGTCGCTCAGCAGGGGCGAGGAGATAATCCTCTGCTGCTCCATATCGGCTACGAAGACATTCGAGGTGGCATCGTAGACCTCCAGGCGCTTGTTGGGATCGCTGTGGAAGGCTGGGATAATCTTCTGGGTGGAGTAGGTGATATAGCGCCCGCTGGGGCTGAATCCGAAATAGACGCTCCCGGGAATGTTCAGCTTGCTTAATTCGCCGTTGCGATTCAGGATTGCTCCGCCACCGGGGCCTCTGACGTACATCATCGAGAGCTCAGGATTCTGGCTTGCGTAGGTGTGGCAGTTCATGCAGCGATTCTCCAGCTGCTCATAGTGCCCGAGGGCATTCACGTCGAAGTTCTCTATGCAGCGCTGCTGTATCTGTATGTTGTTCCAGATCTCATAGTCGGGTTCGATGAGGCGATAGGTGAGATAAGGGTCGATCTTGTCGCTCACCACGCGCCAGTGGAAGGGCTTGTACTGTATCCATCTGCCACGGACGCGTGCCGTGACGGTGACTTCAAGCTCTTTGTCGGCCGCCTGTTGCATCAGCTCTTTCCAATCGTCGATGTCGAATACGGCTTCGTTGCCGCTGGCATTTAGTGTCAGTTCTCCAGCCTTCACCTCGATAGCCTCGCAGTCTTCACGAATCAGGAAGTTCAGCGGTGCGATGTTCTCAGGGATGGTCACGTCGCAGTAGTCTGGATAGATAGGGGGCAGTGCGTCCCTCGTCACCACGTCCTTCGGTGTCGGGGTGCAGGAGGGCAGTAGGACTGTCATCACCAGTGTGGTGAGTATGTAGAGTAGTCGTTTCATGCTTCGGGTGCTTTGATCTTGTCGAAATAATACCAGTAGGTGCCTTTGAAGGCGGGATTGCCCCGCTGTTTGTTATACTCCATGAACCGCCGCAGCACGTCGTCGCGGCGGATGTACTGCTGCCATTGCTCCTGCGGGGCCTTGGTTCCGGCGAGCCAGATGCAGAGGGCTTCCTGGTAGAGGGCTTTCAGCCTGGGCCTGCCTGTGTCGAGGCAGTAGCGGTCGTAGTCGCGCTTGAAGTTCTTGATGTCCTTCAGCAGCAGGTCGCTGCACAGGATATAGTCGAGGGCAACGGTATTGTTGGGGTTCGCATCGAGCAGCTGCATCATCAGGAAGTGGGCGTTGTCAGTAATGGTGATGGTATCGCGGTGGTTCACCATCTGCATCTTCTCACGGTAGAGTTGCTTTCCATGCTGGCGAACGTTCATGGCCCATTTGTCGTGCGCGAGCGTCTTGTCGAGTATGCGCAGATATTTCTCGGCAGCGAGCGAGTCGCCGCTGACGAAGTTGCACTCTGCCAGTCGGCGTATCATGCGCACGTTGCGGTTGTTGTGCGAGAATACGTTCGTCATCATGGCGGCCCGCTCGGTGAAGGTCATGTCGCCCAAGGCCCAATAGAGCTCGTTCATGTTGCGGATGATGAGCATGGGGGTTTCAGGCCCGATTTTGTAAAATGTACCCAGGATGTTGGGCGTGAACTTCATCAGGTGGTCGGGCAGCTCTTCCCGCTGTGCCTGCACGAGGTTGTAGAAGAAGAGCATCTGATCCGTCCATTCGGTGGTGTTCTCCACTTCCTGGATGACTTTGTCGTGGTTGCCGAAGTAGTATTCGCAGTCGACGGCGAAGTCTTTCTCCAGTATCAGGTCGGGCTTCTGTATCTTTCTGATTTGCGGCGTGCCAGAGAGCAGCCATGTGGGCAGTAAGGCGCAGCAGAGGATGACGGCCCGAAGCTTCCAGCCCTTCATCAGCGAAATAATCCATAGTAAGAGGATCCAACCAAGAATGGCGATGGTAGATGACAATCGATAGCTGGTGCTGAAATGGCATACTGCCAGGAAACTCATCATCGCTATCGCCAGTATCATTGCTATGATCCGATTGGCGTTGAAGTTCCTCAGGGCTATATATACTAAGGTTCCTGCAAGTAACAGCACGAGCGAAAGAATCGTGGCACCAGCGAAAAGATAGTAGTAGAACTGCGTCAGGAAGTCGCCTGCCAGCAGTGCCAGGCCGCCGGGCTTGTCGAAATAGGTGCTGATATAATCCCATGACCAGAGGAAGAGCTGGTTTTGCTCCTGGAAGAAGAAATGGTAGGGATATATGAACTGGAAGAAACAGAACCAGCCGATGGCCCACAGGGCGATCACGGCAGCAGGATAATATCTTTTCAGGATTCTCATGACAGGATGCGCTCCAGTTCGTCGATCTCCTCTTCCGTCGTGGCCCAGCTGGTCACGAAGCGGCAGATGGTGTGGTGCCTGTCAGTCTGCCCGAAGTGGGAGAACGCCACTTTGCGCCCGAGCTTCTCTGCCTGCTCGTTGTTGAGAACCACAAACTGCTGGTTGGTGGGAGAGTCTACATAGAATTCAAATCCTTTGCGAACAAAGATGTCCTTCATCCGCATAGCCATCTTGATGGCGTGCTCTGAGAGCTTGAAGTAGAGATTGTCTGTGAACAGCGCTTCGAACTGCAGGCCTATCAGGGCGCCTTTGGCAATGACGGCTCCATGCTGCTTCTGGATGGAAAAGAAGTGCTTGTGGGCATTCTGGTGAGTAAAGACCACGGCCTCGCCGCAGAGCGCGCCGATCTTTGTACCGCCGATATAGAATACGTCGCAGTGGCGGGCAAGGTAGGGGAGGGTGATGTCGCTTCCCTCTGCCATCAGGCCATAGCCGAGACGTGCACCGTCGATATAGAGCGGTATCTCGTAGCGCTGGCAAACCTTGTAGATGTCGTCAAGTTCCTTGGCAGAGTAAAGCGTGCCGAACTCCGTAGGAAAGGTGATGTAGACCAGTCCCGGGTGTACGGCGTGGTCCTTGTTGCCGTCGTGCATATAGTCGTCCAGATACTTGTCGAGCGCTTTTGCCTCCATCTTCCCCCCGATGTCGGGAAGGGTGATGATCTTATGCTCCGTAAACTCCACGGCACCAGCCTCGTGAACGTTGATATGCCCCGTTCCTACGCAGATGACGCCCTCATACTGATAGAGCATCGAGTCGATGGTGGTGGCATTGGTCTGTGTGCCTCCCGTCAGAAAGAAAATCTGGGCATCGGGCAGGCCGCATGCCTCGCGGATGCGCTCCTTGGCACGCTCGGAGAACTCGTCGAAGCCATAGGGCGTCGGCTTGGCACTGTTGTGTCTCACCAGATTGTCGAGTACCTGCTGGCAGGCACCGTTATTATAGTCGCATTCGAATGAAATCATATCTTTTGTTACCTTTTGGCTGCAAAATTACATAAAGTTTCGCGAAAAGCTTGCAGAGTTCAAATGAAATTTGTATATTTGCGTTCAAATTTGTTTTTATATAGGGATGAGGTCGAGACAAAAGACTGCTTTTGGTATATTGTTGGCTGTTGCTTTATCGTTGATCTTCTCTGCCTGGGATGACGGGCGGGGCGATCTCATCGGGCCTATTCCTCTGAAGCCGCTTTATGATGATCCGACGCAGTGGTATATAGAAGACCGTGGCGCTGAGGTAGACCTCTTCTATATAATCTCTACCGAGACTGGCGACCATCTGATAGGCGGCGATACTTGTCACTTTGCCGATACGAGGAATGAATATCTGCGTGGCCGCATGAGGCACGAGATGCATGCCGTCGATTCGTTCTATTCTGGCAAGCTCAACTACTACTCGCCATATTACCGCCAAGTGTCATTACCGTCTTGGGGCTTGGAGAATACGGCCATGTTGCGCCTGCCTCTGGCCTTGTCGGATGTTCGTCGCAGTTGGGAGTATTATCTTGAGCATTTCAATCACGGGCGCCCCTTTATCCTGGCAGGATTCAGCCAGGGGGCGCATGCGTTGAAGGATATTATGATGCGGATGCCCGACAGTATTGCTTCGAGGATGGTGGCGGCCTATGCCATCGGCTATAAGATCACGGCAGAGGATACGGCAGCCTGTCGTCACCTGCGTCCGGCCCTTGGGGCTACGGACACGGGGGTAACCATCTGCTTCAATTCCGTGAAGTCGTTGGAGAGCGAGATTCCTGTGGTGAGCGCTGGCAACCTGTTCTGTATCAATCCTGTCAATTGGCGCACGGACACGGTGTCCTGTCCGTTTGTCCTCTATGGCAGAAGGAAGAATGACACGCTTTCTGTACGTCTTGACCCAGAGAGTAAGCTATTACTGATTGGCGGCTATAAGATAGATAAGCCGATGGGCGTGATAGGCAGGCCTGGTAATTATCATCACCTGGAATTGAAGTTCTTCTATCCCTATATCCGGAAGAACATGGCCGACCGTGCGGACGCTTTCCTGAGGAAAAATGAATAATCCCCGCTGATGAGCGAGGATTATTTTCTATAGTGCTTCGAGCATGCGCTTGATTACTACCGAGCAGCTGATCTCGCGATTGGCAGCCTCGGGGATGACAAGGCTGTTGGGACTCTCTATCACATCATCGGTAACTATCAGATTACGACGCACGGGCAGGCAGTGCATGAATTTGCCGTTGTTTGTCCACGACATGTGCTCGGTGTCGACCGTCCAGGACCTATCCTCGCAGGTGATTTTGCCGTAATCGGCAGGATTGGTGACTCCTGGGTTACTCCAGTTCTTGGCATAGATGAAGTCTGCACCCTCGAAGGCTTTCTTTTGGTCGTATTCCACACGGGCATTGCCGATAAACTTCGGGTTGAGTTCATAGCCCTTGGGGTGGGTAATGACGAGGTCTACGTCTGGGGCGGCATTCATCCACTGGGCAAACGAGTTGGGAACGGCCTGTGGAAGGGCGCGGCAGTGAGGTGCCCACGTCAGAACCACTTTCGGGCGCTCTACCGTCTTGTGCTCCTCGATGGTGATGAGGTCGGCAAAGGCCTGCAGCGGATGCACGGTGGCTGTCTCCATGGCGAAGACGGGGCGCCCGCTGTATTTGATAAACTGATTCAGCACGGTCTCGGCATAGTCGTATTCGCGATCGGTGAGTCCTGCAAAACTGCGCACGCCAATCAGGTCGCAGTAGCAGCCCATGACGGGAATGGCCTCCAGCAGGTGCTCGCTCTTGTCGCCATCCATGACGACGCCTCGCTCTGTCTCCAGTTTCCAGGCACCTGCATTTACGTCGAGCACGATGACGTTCATGCCCAGGTTCATGGCAGCCTTCTGTGTGGAGAGCCTGGTGCGCAACGAGTTGTTGAAGAAAATCATCATGAGGGTCTTGTTCTTGCCCAGATGCTGATATTTGAAACGCTCGTTCTTAATCTCAAATGCCTCGGCCATCGCCTTGCCAAGGGGGCCGATATCCTCTACATTAATAAAACTCTTCATATTATTCTTATTCTTTTGGTAATGTCATGATAAATCGGGCGCCGTCGGTGTAGGTGGTGTCGAGGATGATATCTCCTCCCATGCGGCGCGCCAGGTTCCTGGCTACGGTCAGGCCAAGGCCCGTGCCGTCGTAGTATTCGTCAAGTTGAACGAATTCACCGAAGATATTTTCTGCCTCTTTCTTGGGAATGCCGATGCCCGTATCTTCTACGATGAACTTGACGGTGTCTGTATCTTGTTGCAGTATCAGCTTTACTTTGCCGGCTTTTGTGAACTTCTGTGCATTGTCGAGCAAGAGAGTCAACGCACGGGTCGCATAGCGGAAATTGGTGCAGATTTCTGCCTCTCCGCTGTCTTCCGGGCACAGCATTTCAAACTGGATATGTATGGCCTTGTAGATACCAGAGTTCTGGCAGGCTTGTTCTGCAATCTCGATGGCCTGTTTCTTGTCTTCTTTGCGGATGACGGTCTGGTTGTTGGCCTCAGAGAGCTCCAGCATCTTATTGACAAGTTCCGTGATGCGGTTTGTGTTCTCGGAAATTCTTTTCTCGATGTCTTCTTTCTCTTCTTTCTTCAGTTCTACCTCCTGAGTCGTGAGTATCTGTGTGAACCCGTTGAGGATATTCAGCGGTGTGCGGATTTCATGTGAGATCTGCTGGATAAAGTCTGTCTTCATCCGTGAAGATTCCTCGGCACGGGCATTGGCTATGGTCAGTTCCTCGTTTTTCTGCTTCAGTTGCTGGTTCATCTCTGCCAGTCGCTTGGTGGCCTTGCTCCTGACATAGGAGAAAATGATGAAGAAGACAATCAGAAGCATCAGTACCGAAAATGCCACGATGATACGCTGACGGGTGATCGACTTCGACTGCTCGGCAATCTTGGCTTCTTTCTCCTGTGTCTCGTAGATGATGGCGAGTTCTGCCGCATTGTGCTTACGCTCGTATTCATCGATGGAGTCAACGGCATCTACGATCCGCTGGGCCGTGTGCATCGCCAACTCCTTGCGTCCTGATTTCTTATAGGCATTATAGAACGGTACGAGGTAGGTCTTCAGGTAATACATCGACTTGGGCATGGCCCACGAGGTGGCGAGCGAATCGAGCTTGGGTGTGAGGTTTGCCAGGTCCTCCCAGCGTTCTGCTTTCTCTAAGTATTCAGAATTGTCGACAATGCCGATGCTGCTCTTAGCGTAGTCTGACTTGAGAAACTCCTGATAGATCTTGTCTGCCTCCTTACGCTGTCCAGTCTTAACCAAGACGATCGCCTTATGCGTATTCAGACTGCCCTGATACTCCTCAGCAGTCCGCTTGGGACATTCTGGGGAGGACAGCAGTTCTGTGATGGCGTCCTCGGCAGCAACCACCCATTTTTCCGCCTTGTCGAAATTGTCGGTACTGGTGTAGGCGTCCATGATGTTATACGACACTCTCGCCCAGGCGTAGATGTGGTCGTAGAGTCCTGTCTGAGAGGCCAGCCGTTTCAGGGTGTTGTAGGCATGGGTGAAGTTTTTCTCTGCTTCCTCAGTGCGGCCAAGCTGCATCTGGCAGTAGCCGATGTCGTGAAGCAGAATGGCCTTCCAGTGTTTTCCTACGTCTGTGTCGTCATCCTTGGCAATGTTCAGTCCCTCGGTGGCTGTGGCCAGTGCCCCCTGCTGGTCTCCCTTGATGGTGAGAATGGTAGAGAGCTGGTCGTAGGCGAAGTAGCAGATGGAGGCGCGCTCCAGAAAAAGCTCGTTGTTCGACAGGGCCTTCTTGTAATAGAGCTCTGCACTTAGTTCCTGCCCCATCTTGAAATAGATCTGGGCACGGTAGAAATTGATTTTGGCATCGCTGAGATGATGAACGTCTTCCAGGCTGTCCACCACGAGCAACGCATGATTGTAGTCATTGTCCATCGCGGCATAGACCAGCGAGTCGTTGTAATCCAGTTGCTCTGCTGTAAGTCTTGACTTGGTCTTGCTCTTGCTGCACGAGGTTACTATGAGCAAACAAAGGAATGCCCATAGGATAGTGGTAATGTTATTTGGTCTTAGCTTCATAGTGTGTCGTTAAATTTGCCTATGCTCTTATTTGTCCTTCGCCCTCGATGAGCCACTTGTAGGTGCATATCTCTTCGAGTGCCATCGGTCCGCGCGGACCGAGCTTCTGGGTGCTGATGCCGATTTCTGCACCAAGTCCGAACTGGGCTCCGTCGGTAAATGATGTTGGCGCGTTCCAATAGACGCAGGCTGCATCGACATGGGCTTGGAACTGGCGGGCGGTGGCTTCGTTGTTCGTCACGATGGCCTCGCTATGGCCTGAGCCGTTCTCGTCGATATGGGCAAGGGCTTCTTCGAGCGAGCCGACGGTCTTGATAGCGAGTTTATAGTCCATAAATTCTGTGCCGAAGCTCTCCTCGGTGGCATGTTCCAGATAGGGGTATTTGCCGTCGAGGGCTGTATATGCTCGCTCGTCTGCATAGATGATGACACGCTTTTCTGCCATAGGCCTTACGAGCTCTACTATGTCAACGAGTCTGTCTATATGTACTAACAAGCAGTCGAGCGCGTTGCAGACGGATACCCTGCGCGTCTTGGCGTTGTTGATGATGGCTTTGCCCATCTCCAGGTCACCATCCTTGTCGAAATAGGTATTGACAACGCCTGCGCCCGTCTCGATAACGGGGATTCGGGCTGTGTCGCGCACAAAGTCAATGAGCTTGCGCCCTCCTCGTGGGATGCAGAGATCCACATACCCCACGGCATTGAGCATCTCGCCCGTGGCCTCATGCGTGGCAGGCAGCAGGGCTACAACATCCTTCGAAACACCAAACTTCTCGAGAATCTCGTGGATGAGAGCCACCTCCTCGCGGTTACTGCAGTCGGCATCCTTACCGCCTTTCAGCACACAGGCATTGCCGCTCTTGAAACAAAGAGAGAATACGTCGAACGTTACATTCGGGCGTGCCTCATAGATCATGCCGATGACACCGAAGGGTACGCTGACACGACAGAGGCGCAGACCGTTGGGCAGTGTCTTCTGTTTCGTGATATGGCCGAGTGGAGTAGGCAGGGTGGCCACGTTGCGCATATCGGTGGCGATGCCTTCGAGTCGGCTCTCTGTCAGCTGTAGGCGGTCGTACAGAGGATTCTCTTTCGACATCTTCGCCAGATCCATGGCGTTGGCTCCCAGGATTCTCTCCTTATTATATATAATGGCATCGGCTACAGCGTTCAGGATTTTGTTACGCTGCTCATCGTTCAGCAGGGCCAGACTCTTGCTGGCGCGCTTTACTTTCTCGAATGTCTCTTTTAGTTGCATATTATTCTGTCTTTGGGATAAACTCTGTGTGGGGCGTAGCTTCCAGGTTCTCGATAAGGTCGGGGAGGATATTCTCACGCTCACCGTTGGCGATAATCACACGGATACCAGCCTGCGACACCTTACTTGCTGTGGTGTACTTGGAGTGCATGCCGCCACGCCCGAAAGCACTCTTCTCTGGCTGGATATATTCACTGAGGTCGCGCCCGGGAGCCACTTCCCAGATCAGTTCCGCATTCGGGTCGTCGGGGTGGGTGGTGTAGATACCGTCAATATTCGAGAGCAAGATCAGAGTGTCGGCCTCCATCATCTGAGCGATGAGGCCTGAGAGCTCGTCGTTATCTGTAAACATCAGTTCCGTCACCGAGACGGTATCGTTCTCGTTCACGATGGGTAGCACGTCGTTCTCCAGCATCACGGTCATACAGGCGCGCTGGTTGCGATACTGCTCCCCTGGCTCGAAGTTCTCTTTCATGGTGAGCACTTGGCCTACATGAATATTGAACTCGCGGAACAGGTCGTAATAAAGTCCAACGAGCTTCACCTGCCCTACGGCAGAAAACAGCTGGCGTTGTTCTACTGAGTCGAGCGAATGGTCTACCTTCAGCTCTCCACGCCCGGAGGCCATGGCACCTGAAGACACGAGAATCACCTCGATATCCTGTTTCCTGAGCCAGGCAATCTGGTCTACGAGTGCCGACATCCGCGTAACGTCGAGTTTGCCGTCCTTGCGTGTCAGTACGTTTGAGCCTACTTTGATGACGATTCTTCTTTTCATATCAGTCTTACATCTTTGATGTGATCTATCTCTGGTGTCGAGCCAATGGTGCCTACGATGCTGATGATGTCGAAACGCACGGATGATTTGATGTGGTGCGACTTCACATAGTGGTTGATGGCAGACAGCAGACTGAGGCGCTTCTTATAGTCGATGGCTTCCTCTGGATTACCGAAGAGCCTGTTGCGCCGCGTCTTTACCTCGATGATCACGAGGGTACCCCCGTCTTTGGCAATAATATCGAGGTCGTGGTGCCCTGACTTCCAGTCGCGTTCCAGAATCTCATAGCCTCGTTTCTCTACAAACTCAGCTGCGAGCTCCTCGCCCCACTTTCCCAGTTCATTATGCGCAGCCACAGCTATTTACTTCTCCGCGTCTTTCTTGCGAATCTCTACGCGGCGGATCTTGCCGCTGATGGTCTTTGGCAGTTCGTCAACGAACTCAATGATACGTGGGTACTTATAGGGAGCTGTCACTTTCTTCACGTGCTGCTGCAGCTCCTTGATGAGTTCGTCGCCGGCTTTGTCCTTCCACTCCTTACCGAGTACGACGGTTGCCTTTACCACCATACCGCGAATGTCATCGGGCACACCAGTAATGGCGCACTCCACTACAGCAGGATGGGTCATCAGGGCTGATTCTACTTCAAACGGACCAATACGATAGCCGCTTGACTTGATCACGTCGTCAATACGCCCCTCAAACCAGTAGTAGCCATCCTCGTCTCTCCAGGCCATGTCGCCTGTATGGTAGAGTCCGTCGTGCCAAGCCTCGCGAGTCAGCTCCGGATCGCGATAGTATTCCTTGAAGAGTCCGATGGGCTTGCGGTCGCCTACGCGAACCACAATCTCCCCCTTCTCGCCATCCTCGCATGGGGTACCGTCGGCACGTACCAAGTCGATGTTGTACTGTGCATTGGGAATACCCATCGAGCCTGGCTTGGGTTCCATCCAGGGGAAAGTACCCAAAGTCATCGTGGTCTCTGTCTGTCCGAAGCCCTCCATCATCTTAATGCCTGTCTTTTCATAGAACTTATCGAAGACGGCAGGATTCAGGGCCTCGCCAGCCGTACAGCAGTATTCAAGACTCGAGAGGTCATATTTCGACAAATCTTCACGGATCATGAAACGGTAGATGGTAGGAGGCGCACAGAAACTTGTCACCTTATATTTCTCTATCTGGCGCAACAGGGTGTCAGCATTAAACTTTTCATGATCGAACACGAACACAGTTGCTCCGGCAAACCACTGGCCGTAGAACTTGCCCCATACGGCCTTGCCCCAACCAGTATCGGCTACGGTCAGGTGTAGCGATCCCTCATGGAGATTATGCCAGAACACGCCGGTGGAGAGGTGCCCCATCGCATAGAGGTAGTCGTGGGCCACCATTTTCGGCTCGCCGCTGGTACCGCTGGTGAAGTACATCAGCATCGTGTCGTCGTTGGAATTCACGAAAGCGGGGCGCACAAACTTTGGCGCATTCTTCCACTCACTCTGCCAGTCATGGAACCCTTCGGGGATGGGCTTGCCGTGATCCGTGATGGTGATATACTGCTTCACGGTGGGACTTTCAGACATGGCAGCCTGGATCTGACTGACTACGTATGCATCGTCCACACAGATGATGGCCTTCACAGAGGCACGGGTATTGCGATAGATAATGTCTTTCTTCGTCAACATGTGGGTGGCGGGAATCACGATGGCACCGATTTTACAGAGGGCGAGCATCACTACCCACCACTCATAGCGGCGCTTTAGGATCAGCATCACAGGGTCGTTCTTGCCGATGCCGAGTGACTGCAGGTAGCTGGCTGCCTGATCGCTCTGCTCTTTCAACTCTCCGTAGGTGGTACGGATTTCTTCTCCCTGATCGTTTGTCCAAAGGAGGGCGAGCTTCTCAGGTGCCTCCTCAGCCCACGCATCCATCACATCGTAGGCGAAGTTGAAGTTCTCGGGAATGATGAACTCCAGGTTCTTGTTGTAATCTTCAACAGACGTAAACTTGGTCTGCTTCAAAAATCTCTCTATCATAGTTAAGTCCTATTCTACTGTAAATGCTAAGAATTTCACGGGTTTGTCGCCTACGGCCAGCATGCCGTGGGGCTTTGTGGAATCGAAATATATGGAGTCGCCTTCTTCAAGGATGATGGTCTTGCCTCCGATATAGAGTTCCATCTTTCCCTCAAGCACAAGGTTGAACTCCTGTCCTGGATGGGTGTTCTTGTAGATCGTGTGAGCATCGGGCTTGGGCTCTACAGTCACAATAAACACGTTGGCTTTGTGGTTGACGAAGCCGCCTACCAGCGACTGGTACTTGTAGGCCTTGGTACGCTCGATACTCATGCCTTGCCCCTTGCGCGTCACGTAGTAGGATTTCATGTGAGGGGCTTCAGCGAAGATCAGCTCTTCGGTTGATACTCCGTACTTGTTGGCAATCTTCATCAGGTTAGAGATGGTGATGTCCAGTTCCCCAGCCTCAATCTTTTCGTACTTCTCCGACGAGACACCAATGGTGTCAGCCATCTCGCTCACGGGGATGTCAAGCACGTCGCGCAGTCCGCGCAGACGCTCGCCTATTTGCTTCAGTTGTTCGTTCATATATCTAATTTTCTAAACTTTTCACCTTTCACTTTTCACCTTTACCTCCCCCTATCTCAAGTCCTTGATCTTGAAGTTCTTGTATTTCTCCTTGGGGAATTCGAATACATCGTCGCTCAGACCGCCAGCCTTGAAATTCGAGAACGTGATAGTCGCCCAGAAGATGCTCACCTTGATGCGCAACCGCTTGGGGTAGTAGGTGCCAGGTTCGAGCAGGGCAATGATTTTCTTCATCTTCACTTTCGCTCCACGCTTGGCCAGAAGCGTCACCTTCAGTCCCTCAGGATCATTGGCGATGAAATATTCGTAGCTGTCGGCATCAAACTTAAACATCTGTAGCTTCTCGTCAGCCTTGTTCACCTTGGGATCGTGAATCTCCACGTAGCCTTTCTTTTCCCTGGCGATGTATTTGGTCGTGCCGTCGTTCCACATCTTAGAGTTCTTATACTCCGACCTGGCTTTGTCGCCTTTGTTCCACGACGTGCCCTCTTCCTTATAGAGGTGCAGGATGTCGATCTTATAATGGAACGTGACGCCTTCAGGACCGAAGAAATGATTCCAGGCTGTATTGAACACTCTTCTTGCCTGACGGGCATTCGGTGTATCCTGCGCCATGGAAGTGAACAGAGAGAATTGAAAAGTGAAAAGTATCGCTATCACTTTCATCATCCAATCTGTCCTAATTCCTAATATCTTCATGTTTAATTTTCTTTTCACTCCACACTCCACACTCCTCACTCCACACTCCTCACTTCAATCCTGCTTTTAGTCCACGGATGACGGCTGAGGTGAAGCCAGCATGCTCCATCTCGTTGAGACCCTTGATGGTCACGCCTCCTGGTGTCGTTACCAGGTCGATGGCTGCCTCTGGGTGCAGACCGCTGGCTTCGAGCAGTTCTACGGCTCCCTTCATGGTCTGCATCACAATCTTCTTGGCATCATCAGCCTTGAAGCCCAGCTCCACGCCGCCCTCAGCTGCTGCGCGGATGTAGCGCATGGCGTAGGCGATGCCGCACGAGGCGAGGGTAGTGCCTGCTGCCAGGTGCTGCTCGTCGGTAATCAGGGTGTCGCCCATCTCGTTGAAGATGCCAACCACCGTCTGCGTGTCCTTCTCAGAGGCATTGACGGGTACGATGAAGGTCATCGATGCCATCTCTGCGATGGCAATGTTAGGAATCGCTAAGAACAGCGGGGGACAGTTCTCGCCCAGCCACCCCTGGATGCTTGCTGATGATACGCCTGCGGCTATCACAACGAGTATCTGTTTTTGGGGATTAAGCTCTGGCTTGATGTCTTTCAGCACACGCTCAACGAGCCAAGGTTTTACAACGACACAGACGATGTCGGCACTGTCGGCAGCCAGCTTGTTGTCTGTTGTCACAGCTACGCCCATCTTGGCAAACTTCTCCACTACGGCTTGCGAGGGATCGCTCACGGTGATGTCCTCGTTTCTGAATGTGTTGCCTTTAATCAGTCCTTCGACTGTGGAGCCACCCATGGCCCCTGCTCCTATAATCGATATCTTCATAATTCGTCACTTTTCACTCCTCTTCTGGTTGTACCCTGATCAGTCTCTCAATGAAGTCATCAGCCTCCGCTTTTGTCAGACACAGAGGTGGCAGCAGTCGCAAGATGTCCTGTCCTGCGCAGCCTGTAAAGCAGTGCTCGTGCTTGATGAGCGGCTTACGTACCATCTTGTGAGGCATATCCAGTTCGATGCCGATCATCAGTCCACGGCCACGTACCTCTTTGATATGCGAACTGCCAATGTTCCTGATGCCTTCCATCAGGTAGTCACCAATGACGCGCGCATTTTCCACCAGATTCTCCTCTTCGAACACGTCGAGCACGGCGAGTGCAGCAGCACATGCCAGATGGTTGCCTCCGAAGGTGGTTCCCAACTGTCCGTAGACAGGCTCAAACTCAGGTGAGATCAGCACACCGCCCATCGGGAATCCGTTGGCGATGCCTTTGGCCACAGTGATGATGTCGGGCTTGATGCCTAACCACTGGTGGGCGAAGAACTTGCCGCTTCGTCCGTAGCCGCACTGGATTTCGTCGCAGATCAATACAGCACCGTAACGCTTGCAGGCGTATGCCAGCCCCTGGGCAAACTCAGGCGTAGCCATCTGGATGCCACCTACGCCCTGGATGCACTCGAGGATAACGGCTGCTACACCACCTTTAGACAACTCGCGAACCCAAGGCTCAAGATCGTTCAACGGCAGGAAACGCACGTGGTGGTTGTCGTTGATGGGGGCTACAATCTTCGGATTGTGCGTCACCTCCACCGCCAGACTTGTACGTCCGTGGAAAGCCTTCTCACAGCTGAGCACACGCGTATTGCCCGTCTTAAACGAAGCCAGCTTCAGCGCGTTCTCATTAGCCTCGGCACCGCTGTTGATGAGGAACAGCTGGTAGTCGTCGTAGCCGCAGATCTTGCCCAGACGCTCTGCCAGCTCCACCTGTAACTTGTTGATCACGGAGTTCGAGTAGAACCCTATTTTGTTGAGTTGCTCCGTCACCTTTTCTATGTAGTGCGGGTGCGAGTGCCCGATGCTGATGACGGCATGCCCGCCATAGAGGTCAAGATACTCCTGCCCCTTGTCGTCCCATACCTTACAGCCCTTGCCCTTCACGATATTCACGTCGAAGAGCGGATATACGTCGAATAGTTTCATGTCATTGTGATTATAATCGGATGCAAAGATACGGCAAATATCCGACAATCCGTTACTTTCGCCCGTCTTTTTGCATAAATTTATGCTTTCCGCACGCTTATTTGCATACGGAAAGCATAATTATTTGTTTAGATAGTCCCTACTTCTATGGCCGCTACCAGTTGCTTGGATTCTGCTTCAGTAACACTGCTGGCAAATTCCTTGAGCCCAATTCTTGAAAATCGACTCACGATTCTGGCTTTTATTCAAAACTCCAAGAAATTATCCAAAAAAGATTATCCTTTTTAGATAATTTGCAAATAACGGGTATCTCCAATATCAAAAGCTGCAATTCATTGTAAACAACCCCTCATCCCTCACATATTCTTCTGAAATACCTTTGTATACAGGGGATTTGGGATGTGAGGGATGGTTTTTATCCCTCACATTTCCCTCACTTATCCCTCACATTCTATGCCACGCTTAGTGGAATCACCTCGTAATAAGGTATGTGCGAATGATCCTTAAAGTCGAAGCCAAGAGCTGAAATCACCTTGCCAAGTCGGATTTTGTTACCAATAGTGTTCTCCAGCGTAGGATAATCCTTCTGTATGACTTCGATAATCTGGCCGCAGTTCATCGTCTTATACGCCTCACCCTCATTGGGCTTACGGAAGCAGGCCGTAAACATCTCTCCGATGTCCTTCTTCTCCATGAAGTCTTGATTCAGCTGCTGAAGGCGAGCCACCTCGTCATTGTTAAACCAATACGGTGCCTTCTGCTCATTCAGTTCGTACAAAACCTGTGCATAAAGCTGGCCATAATCGATCTCGCCCGTGTTGTCAATCATTTGACCATCAGGGATCTGGATACAGATGTATCGACGTGAACCAGTGGCATCCTTCAGCGGATGACGATTGTTCGTGGTGGCAACGAATGAGGCAAATCGTGGACGATCCTCCTGCGCCCTTCCAAAGATAGGACGGCTGTTCACCTTACTGACAGACAATGTCTGCTTCAGTGAAGACTGCTGAGAATCACGAATAGACTCCAATTCATCGATATTGACGAGGAGATTGTTCGTTAGCGCCATCTCCTTGTCGAACTTATTGGCCAGATTCAGGTGGTCCATGTAATACTCACGCAGATCCAGCGGCAGCAGTCGACGCACGAAAGTGGTCTTTCCACAACCCTGAGGACCAATGAGCGTTGGCACACACTCGTTGCCATGCAGCATATCCAACTGCATCCAATGGGCTACGGCTGAGCGAAACCAGATAGTCAGGTAGTTTAGCTTCTCTGAGGTAACACCTGGCAGACGACTGAACACCTTGGCGATATGGTTCTGTCCATCCCACTTTGGCAGATTCTGAAGAAAAGCCTGCACAGGATTGTGCTCAGGCACCTCTTCGGACTGCACATACTCCGTAATCTCTGTCTTCGGACTGCCCTTTTCCAACACCTGTTCGCGCTTGGCACGAATGATGATACTGTTGAGAGCCGTCTGCGTCAGCGAACGGTATTCCAAATCTGCCTCAAGCGAGGCGCACGAGAGGCCATCAGCTGAATGCTCAGCCTTTGGCAAGATTGCGAACTCTACCTTCCCGTTGAGGATGTTTCGACGGAATCGGTAGTTTTCCATCAGGAACTGCTCGATCACAAGCGTTCCTTCCTGAGAGGCTCCTGGAGTCCCTACAGGCATCAAAGCACAATTCTGCATACCTATAATAATTTGTTTCTAAATTGTCGTAGTAATATCAACGCGCTTTTCACAGCGGGTTTTTCATGTGAGCAGCATCGCTGCACTTTCAGTGTGCAATGCTGCGATTAAGCGAGAGCAATCAAACTTGTTTGAATTGCCGAGCGTAAGCAGCTTCGCATGCTTACAGCATGCAAAGTTACAAAATTTTTTTGTGAAATCCAAGATTTCCCCCAATTATTTCCCAATTATTTTCAAGTGTTAAAGCGATTTTGGCTCCTCTATATATAATTAAGGTGAAGACAAAGTGATAGGCGATGTGAGGGATGTGTGAGGGATATGTGAGGGATTATTTTGATCCCTCACATCGTGAAACCCTATCTACAAAGGACTTTCCAAAGAAAATGTGAGGGATGAGCGATTTTTGCTTTCAAAAGTTATTTTTGCGATTTAATTCTAGACATTGCTACTATTAATAGTAAAAATTGCAAGATTTAAATGTAGCAATTATTCCCATTAATGAGAATTTCTTTGGCACTTAGAGCCAATTGACGAGCAGTAATCTCGAAGCCAACGAGAATACTGTTCGACGTGTCGAAGAATACTGCTCGCCCCATCGATGCAGTAAGCTCTCTAAATGTTCCCAACCTGGGAACGTTTCATTCCCAGTCTGGGAACAATCAGCCGTAGCCGACCTGATGGGCAACCATTCTTGCTTCCCTTCGGTAGCAAGCGGCAAAGCCGAGCGGGGAAGCGGATCGCCAGCCGTAGCCTACCTCGCCAGCGATAAGTGCCGCTTAATTTTCAAGGAGTGCCACTTATTTCTCAGCAAGTGCCGCTTATTTCACAGGCTTTTCGGGATGAATTATTAAAAGCAGGAGCGGGCAGCGCTGCCGGCTCCTGCAATAAAAATAATAATTTGTGCTAAATATTTGCAAACAGTGGGTTGTTACGGCCTAAGGGAGTTCGCCCCTATGAGCCTTCGGATAATGGACGGACTTTTCTGTGAAGTATTCTCCTCCTTGTCTGGTTGATGAACTTACGAATGTAAACCATGCACTCCAGTTAAAGTTGCTGCTCTTGCGAGTGTATTCGTAATTTTTATAAGATAATACATCTGGTCCACCTGAAGCACTTGGGAATACAACGAAGGTATAGGTCTTGGTGGCCGTATTGCCTGTTGAAGAAGTCGTATGTGTCTCAGTCAGTTGACCAGCGGGATTGCCTTCGCTCATGCCATACTTGTTAATCTCATACGTACCAGTCTGAGTATACCCGTCAGTGCTTGTCATGACTACGTTGTAACTGCCATCTGTTCCAAATGTTATGGTCTCAACAGCTCCGTTACCATATTTTAACTCCCACTCCCCTTGGAGAGCTTTGGTTACCAACCCATTAAGTGTCGTTAAATCACCTTCTGATCCAGGTTCAGTGCTCTTTGGATCCTGTGTTACTGTAACTGTCTTTTCCATTGAGATATTCAGTGAAGGGCAGGTAATGGTGAAAGTGATAGTGGCCTTGCGGGTTTCTTCTGTATCGTTTGCACCAGCAGTGATCACATAGTCATCGCCTTCCCATTTGTGCTCAAACCATTTCGAGCCCGTAAACTTGACAGAGGCTTCCCAATCGACTTCCACATCATCAGCGACAGTGTAGGTTACGTTGTCAGTAATAGAGAATTTCGCAGTTCCACCATTCGCACCCAAATTTTGACTTTCAGGTGTTACTTTCATCCAAGGTTCTTCTGCAACTTCTTTATAAGGCGATGCCAGCAATTCGTAGCCGAAGAGCTTTGTAAGAGGATAAACTCGGAGAGAACCAGAGAGATTGATATCAGGGATAGTCAGTGAAAAGCTCTTGTAGTTCTGTTTCCAATACTCCTTCTCATACCATTTGTCTGCAATCTTATTGCCTTTAGAGTCGTAGACAATCGCTCCTACAGGACATGAGAAAAGTACATTACGGTCTTTTAACTCAATAGTGGTCTCGAGCGTTTTGTTGTTCAACGTGGCATTCACAGCGCTGAAGTTGGGTACGAGTCCACCTTCGAAATCCCATGTGCGTCCAGCCTCATAGATAGTTTTATCTGCTGACCATTTCCCTAAATTTGCTGTTAACTTACCTGCACTGTATGGGCCAATCTTAACAGATCCATTACGGTTAAGTTCATCATAAACCATCGTATTGTTATAGGTGACGGGCATAATGAGATCCTCCATCTTTATCTCACTCGTTACTTCTGCTTTAGCACCTGATTCCAAACGTACACCTACTGCGTCGAGCTTTGAGTCAATGAATGTAAGGTCTACCTCATAATATGGATAGGCTGTCAGGGTGATAGATCCAAGCATTTTCGTCTCTGATTCCGAGCCAAGATTGTGGTAGCTCAAATTTGCCATACCTGGCCCATATTCAAACATGCTTTCATTATATTGTACGACAGCATAGCCGCTTGAAGTATTTGCTTTCTTAATTGATAGTTCGCCAGAGAGGGAAACAGAAGTACCGATACCAGCCATAACATCCAAGAAGAGGCCTGGCGTGTCAGGAATATAAACCTTCCTCTTGACAAGTTCTATATCAAACTGGCCTGTTGCTGTACCTTTCATACTCATCTCGAATGATGACCTTGTCTCTAAGCGCATAGTCATATCAAAGTTGATGCCTGTTAACAATCCCACAGACAGGAAAGTGCGCAGGTTCATAAAAGGAGTAAGGTTGTATTCAACTTTGCCAGAGCCAGAAATAGAAAATTGGTCAGTAAAACCATAGCCAAGACCGTCTAATTGGTAACTTTGGTGATAAGAAGGCAATTCGACATCAACAGCTCCCCCCACTTCTGCACGGGTGGAGGCATCTCCACCAACAGCAACAGACTTACTGACATATTGGTCAAATACATCAAGCATGCTCAGGACATCACATTTTACAGTGATGCCTTCTGCTCCACTATTAACACTTGCTACTTTCCCAAAGAAACCTCCTGGAAGAAGAGATGTTTGCTGGGTTGTAGCAATTTTATCGCCCACCTTTGGAATCAGGGTCGATGGTGTAGACGATGAAAGCAGGAGGGTCGATATCGAATCACTGCCGATTACATGTTTCCATAAGTCGCTTTTGGCCGTTGCTGCCATATCGGCCTTGTAAACTGTTTCAGGCGTGACGAATGCCACACTGTCTATGGCAGATATAGGGATGCGGACAATGGTGTCGAGTGCATATATCTCTTGAACAACATAGTCGCTTTGCTCTTTTCCCAGGGTATCAACCTTGGAGTATTCGATGCGCTCGATGTCTGCATAATAGAATGCGTTGAACTTTCCGTCATTGCGAAAAATGTAGAGAGCATCCTGCTTCTGCTGGGCCTCTGCTGGCTGGATATTGAGCATGCCCAATATGGCCACTAAGATATATAAGGTGTAACGTTTCATCGCTTGGTGATTTTATAGGTGACGTTATCTGCTTTGACGAGATAGAGCCCAGAGGGCAATCCAGAGAGACTGATGCGATAGGTTCCTGCGCGATGAGGTTTCAGCTGACGGATCAGCTTACCATCGAGGGCGTAGATGCTGGCAGTGGCATTCGCTTTGAGTTGGCTGATAACAAGCACATCGCCTTCGAAAGCTACTCCTGTGGGGGTGGTAATTCCTTCGTTGATGCCTGTCGTCGATCGCTTGTCGTAAGTGAAGCGCAGGACATCGGCAAGGGCAAAGCTGACATCGCCAGTCGTAGCACTCACCTTGAGGTTGACACCTTCAAATGTGACTTTGGGTTTATCTTTCAAGAAGAACGTGTTTTCAGTGCCGTTCTTCATCTGGATGATAAGTGTCTCCACCTCATCGACTGCTTTTGATTCCTGTGGTATCAATAACAGGAAAGCCAAAAGGGTTAAAATCCAAGTTAGTTTCTTCTTCATAATTAAACAGTGATTAGTTGTTATTTTTGGCAAAGATAGGAAAATAATCTGTTTCGTCCACTTACATATTTTGAAAAACGACTATCATTGCACGAATTGTAAGTCGATTACGTGTCTTTCCTGAATTTGTACTGGTTGGGGGTCAGACCTGTGAGTGCCTTGAAGACACGGAAGAACGATGTCTCATTGGCGAAGCCTGATTTGATGTAGACCTCGGTGATTTTGATGTCAGGACTGCTTTTGAGCAGTCGTTTGGCGTAGTCGATGCGATAGTTGTTGACCAGTTGGATGAAGGTGATGCCCTTCTGGGTATTGATACAGTCGGAGATATATCGTTTGTTGGTACCCAACTTGTCGGCGATATCAGCCACTTTCAGCTCGCAGTTCAGATAGAGTTGCTCTTGTTCCAGCAGATTGCAGATGCGCTGTATCAATACCTCGTCTGTATCAGTTGACAGTCTGAGGCCTTTTGCATTTTCGACGACAGGTGTCTGCACTGGTTCCTTGATGGGTAATGGTTGGGGGATGCGACGACGTCTGAAGTCTTGGAAAACCACCAAAGCCAGAATCAGCAGTATTACCAGCGTCAGTCCTATCCAAAGCCAGTCGGTCTTGCTTTCCTTAACAGCGCCTTGGGTGCCAAAATGTATCAGGAACACAGTCTTGAAAGGTGTGAAGTCAGAGCCAGAGACACCTCCAATCAGCATCAAGTCGCCCTCGGCAGTGAGAATCACGCGTCCATTTCCAGCCTCAGGTAAAGGAGTCGTATAGTAGAGAGTTAGTGGGGCGCTCTTGTCGTCAATGGCTTTGGCGTATTCGATGCAGAGCACATAGATACGTCGATCCTTGTCGCGACCTATCATATAACCTCGTTGGGCCTGCTGGTCAGTGAGTATAGGCGAGATATACTCGATATCTCCCCAATCAGTCTCAGTAGGGATGGGGCAGGAGGTGGGCAACAGCGAGAAGTCAAGTCCCTGTACTTTGATGATAGCAATGCGCCCATTCTTGTCCTCGGCAGGCATCAGATAGGCATAAACATGTTTCGATTCATCGCCAATGAAACTCTCCTCAGTGTTGTAGGATAGTTCGAAAGAAAGGGGATGCCACAGGTTCAACAAGGGGACAGGAAACGATTCGCCCTTCAGACGATCAGCCACAATGCTGTCGATTCGATGTCCGTAAGAGTCGCATCCTCCCAGAATCACGGCATCGTCAGGGGCTGTACGAAAGATATAGGGCAGACGACGGTCTGTCGTGACTTCCTTGACGAACGTGAAGTTACAATCGCCATCGAAACACTCTATCTCATCTCCTTCATGCCAGTTGCCAGTGATGAAGACGTTTCCGCTGTCGAGTTCGACGGCGGAGGCAAAGGCACGCTTCTTGTCGAGACAACCAAAGCCCTCGAAACTGCGGGTCTGGGGATCGTACATCTCAGCTACAAAGGTTTGTCCGATGCCCACATGCTTCTCGAAACCTCCAGCCAGCAAGACCTTGCCTGTCTTCATAACGAGGCTGAGCCCTCCGTCGTGATCATAGACGGTGGGCATCTGGGTCCATTCATCATCTTTATAGTATTCAGCTGTCTTTACGGGGATGAATCCTAAGGTGTGACCTCCCACCACAACGATCTCTTGTCCTATACGGAAGACGCTGTGCCCAGAACGGGCTGTTGTCATGTCTGAGAGTTTCTCTGCTTCGATATTGACCATTGGACATGCCGTTTGTCGACTGCTCTCTGAAGGAACAGACGTCTGAGCTGTCGTTGGAAGGGATGTCAGAAGACAGCAGAGTAGTGTACAATAGATGATATGAATCTTCATACAAGTTTTGCAAAAGTAGCAAAAACAAGTGTTGGTAAACTTACAATTTAAGAAAAACGACTAACAATACAAAAATTGTTAGTCGTTTTGTGACAGCCACTCTTTGGGGGGCATGTTAGTGAAGGCTTTGAATGTTCTGAAGAAGGTGGTGTCATTGGCAAAGCCTGATTCCCAACTGATGGTTGTCATTTTCTTTTCCGGATTCTGACGGAGGAGTTGCTTGGCATATTCGATGCGATAGGTATTGACGAAATATGAAAAAGCGCAGCCTTTATGGAGCTTGATACAATCGGAGACATAACGCTTGTTGGTGCCAAGACGCTGGCTGATGTCAGAGACTTTTAACTCGCTATTGAGGTAAAGCCTCTCTTCGTCCATCAGTCGACATATCCGCTGGAAGAGTTCTCTGCTTGCTGATGCACTTTCAGATGTCTGCTCTTCGATGACAGGATGACGCTTCTTATATACAAATAAGTATATGATACAGGACACTGCGATGAAGCCAGCCAGGAGTAAAATAATCATGCTCCATGTGGGAAGTCCGCTTCTCTCAGTTTCTGCCTCGCTGCCAAAACGGAACAGGAAGACGGCACTGCTTGGACGGAAGTTCCCACTGGCATTGAGTTGGATCTTCCCTCCTGCCAGCATCAGATTGCCATCAGGGGTGAGCATGGGTGTGGTGTTGTGCATCTCCGCCGTAGGATCGGTATAGTAGAGTGTCAGTGTGGCTGGCGACTGGTTATAGTCGATAGAGAGGATATAATGACGATTGGTCTCGCTGAGCCTGTCGTCAGTTCCCAGCATATAGCCTCGATGCGCTTTCTTGTCTGTCAGGACCTGAGAATAGTATAGGATCCTTCCTTCTTGAAAAAACATGGGAACGGGATAGTCTGTGGGGAGCAGAGAGAAATCCATGCCTTCGCATTTGGCAATGGCTACCTGACCTTCCTTGTCCTTAACAGGGAACAGGTAGGCGTATTGGCCTGCTTCCTTGTTGCCTATGAAACTATCGTCGCTACGCTGATTCAGTGGAATGAATAAAGGCTTCCAGACATCGAACAGAGGATGGGTGAAGGGTTCACCTTTCAGACGGTCGATGATAATCGTGTCGAGCGTGTTGCCTTTGATGTCTGTGCTGCTGAAAAAGATAGCGTCGTCTTTGGCTATCTGAAAAATGTGGGGGAAGTTGCGCTGGGTGGATACGTCTTTGACGTATGTGAAACTGGCTTCGCCATCGAACAGCTCTATGGCATCGTCGTGATACCAGTTGCCTGACAAGACGACATGTCCGCTGTCGAGCTCCAGTCCTGTGAATTGTGTCCGTTTCTGTTCCATGCAGCCAAATCCATCGAAGGTGTGGCTCTGTGGGTCGTACATCTCAACAGCATGGGTCTGGCCTATGCCCAGATTCTTCTCGTAGCCGCCTGCCAACAGGACCTTCCCTGATTTAAGGAGTACGCTGCAGCCAGTATCGTGAGGGTAGACCATCTGAAGGAGGTGCCACTTGCCGTCTTTATAATACTCGGCTGTGGCTGTAGGGATAAAGCCGGAGGTGTGGCCTCCAGTTACTGTCATCTCGCCATTGGCACAGAAGATGGCATTTCCAAAGCGGGGGATGTTCAGATTGGCCAGTCGTTCTGGTTCGATCTTGATAAAGGGGCATGCTGATTCTGTGGGATGATCTGATGTGGTTTCCTGTGCCGCTGCTGTAGACAGGGCAAGGAAACTGATCAGAATGAGTATGCCCTTTTTTACCATGATGGTGATTAGAAGGCTGATGCTTTCAGGCGGAGGCCTGAGGTCTCGTCGATGCCAAACATCAGGTTCATGTTCTGGACGGCCTGGCCTACTGCGCCTTTCAGCAGGTTGTCGATGCAGGAGGTGATGAGCAGTTTGTTGCCGTATTTCTCGACGTGGACGAGCGCCTTGTTGGTATTCACCACTTGCTTCAGGTCGAGGGCCTTGTCGCTATAGTGGGTGAAGGCTGCATCCTGATAGAAGTCCTTGTAGGCCTCGATGACATCCTCCACTGGGGCTGGTGTCTTGACAACGGCTGTACAGAAGATGCCTCGGGCAAAGTCGCCACGATAGGGGATAAAGTCGATGTCGGCATCGAGATAACCCTGTACCTGCTTCAGCGACTGGCGGATCTCCGCGATGTGCTGGTGCTGGAAAGGCTTGTAGATGCTCAGGTTGCCCGTGCGCCAAGAGAAATGGGTGGTGGCTCCTGGCTTCTGACCAGCGCCTGTAGAACCTGTGATGGCATTGACAGCTACATCCTCTTTTAGCAGGTTGAGATAGGCTGCAGGCAGCAATGCCACCTGAATGCAAGTGGCAAAACAGCCTGGATTAGCGATATGCTGGGCTTTCTGGATTTCCTCCTTGTTGATCTCGGGCAGGCCGTAGACATAATCGTGATTGCCCTTGATTCGGAAGTCCTGTGCCAGATCGATGATCTTGACATTCTCAGGGATGGTGTGCTCCTTGAGGAATGCCTCGCTCTTGCCATGTCCGAAGCAGAAGAATACGACATCGACTGCATCGAAGGGCATCGCATCGGTAAACTTTAGGTCTGTCTCGCCAATCAGTCCTTCGTGGACATCGCTGACGAGGTTGCCTGCGTTGCTCTCAGAGTTGGCGAAGACAATCTCTGCCTCTGGGTGGTTAAGCAGCAGGCGGATGAGTTCTCCGCCTGTATAGCCTGCTGCTCCCAGTATTCCTATCTTTATCATCTCTTCTCGTCCTTATGGATACCATAGTAGACACGCAGCGGTGTACTTGAAAGCTTGATGAAGCCCTTAGCCTCGTCGGCAGTCCAGCCTGTCTGGGTCTCACCATACTCGCCAAGCTTCGATTTTGTCAAGTCGTTCTCTGAGTCGATACCAACGGTCTCGAATCCGTAGGGACGAAGTTTCAGGATGGATGTTCCTGTCACATGGCGCTGGCTCGATGTCAGCATGGCCTCGATATCGGGCATCACAGGCTCCAGATATTGGCTCTCGTGGAGGAACATGCCATACCAGTTGGCCACCTGGTCTTTCCAGTACTGCTGCCACTTGCTCAGAGTCGACTTCTCTAACAGGCGGTGAGCCTCGATGATCAGCTTGGGAGCTGCGGCCTCGAAGCCTACACGACCCTTGATGCCGATGATGGTGTCGCCCACGTTGGCGTCGCGGCCAATAGCGTAAGAAGCTCCGATTTCCTCGATCTTCTGGATGGCCTTGATTTTATCGTCGAACTTCTCGCCATTCACGGCTACGATCTCGCCCTTGTCGAATGTAATCTTCAGTGTAGCCTCCTTTTCTGGAGCTGTGACATGCTTCAGGTAAGCATCCTCAGGCAGTCCCTGTGTGGGGTCGAGCAACTCGCCGCCGCAGATGCTGGTTCCCCAGATACCTACGTTGTAGCTATACTTCAGTTTAGCGAAATCGGCATTGAATCCGTGCTCATTCAGATAGTCAACCTCTTCCTTGCGAGTCAGTTTCTTGTCGCGAGTCAGGGTGATGATTTCCACGCCGGGAGCCATCACGAGGAAGGTCATATCGAAGCGGATTTGGTCGTTGCCTGCACCTGTCGAGCCATGAGCGATGGCATCAGCCCCGATTTCCTTGGCATAGCGGGCAATGGCGATGGCCTGGAAGATACGTTCGCTGCTGACGGAGATGGGATAGCAGTTGTTACGCAGCACGTTGCCGAAGATCATATATTTCAGCGACTTCTCGTAATACTCATGAGTCACATCGAGGGTGACATACTGGACTGCGCCCAGTTTATAGGCGTTCTCTTCGTTCTTCTTCAGCTGTTCTTCGCTGAATCCGCCTGTATTGGCGCAGGCTGCATATACGTCCCAGCCGTCCTGGGTTAATTTCATTACAGTGTAGCTGGTGTCAAGTCCACCCGAAAAAGCTACCACAACTTTCTTGTTTGCCATATCTTTATATTTTTACATTTTATTTTTTAATCTTTCCGTCAATCTTGCGTATGCGCTCTATCACTTCATCAGAGATCTTGGCGGGCAGGTGCTCTGTCGGATCATACAGCATGGCTGTGCAGATGCAGTATTTCCTGCCTGTGCGATGAAGTACGTCGACGTTGCAGCACCCTTCGCAACCTTTCCAGAAGGCTTCGTCTTCAGTAAGGTCGGCGAAAGTCACAGGCTGGTATCCCAGTGCCGTGTTCATCGCCATGACGGCAGCGCCACTTGTCAGCGAGAAAATCTTTGCATGAGGCCAGCGGGTACGAGCCAGTGTGAAGGTCATGTCCTTGATGCGCTTGGCAACATGGTGCCCACGGAAGTCGGGATGAACGATCAGTCCTGAGGTGGTGACATACTGTTGGTTCTCCCAGGTCTCGATATAACTGAATCCCGCAAAGCGCCCATCCTTTGTCAAGGCTATCACGGCTTTGGCTTCCAGCATTTTCTTTGTCAGGTACTCGTGTGTTCGTTTGGCAATACCCGTACCTCGCACTTTCGCTGCTTCGGCAATAGTGTCCAGAATGGTGTCTACATATATCTCATGCTCTGGACCTGCCACTAAAACTTCAATTTCAATTTCTTCCATGATGATTATCTCATATTTGGTACCACATCGCTCAGGGCTTCAATGACCTCCTGATGCTTGATGCCTTCTTTAATTGCTATAAATATGGTGTCGTCGCCCGCAATGGTTCCCAGAATGATGGGAATGTCACTGTTGTCGATGTTCCAGGCTATCGAACTGGCATAGCCAGGGCGCGTCTTAATGACACCGATGTTGCCTGCGAAGTTAATGCTGACGAAGCCTGGCACCTTCAGCATCTCGCGGACACTATTGGGGGTGCTGACTCGCTTATACATCGTTTCGTTGGGCAGCACATATACATAGTTGCCACTCATGGAGGCTGCTTTGGCTACTTTCAACTGTTTCAAATCACGGCTGAGAGTAGCTTGGGTGAGCTTGAAACCTTCCTTCTGGAGGGCTGCTAACAGCTCGTCCTGGCTACCCATCTGCTGACTCGAAATGATGAGTCGAAGTGCCTCTAAACGGTTGTTCTTTACTTTCATTGCAGTATATTTATTCAGATTTCGCGTGCAAAAGTATACAATTTCGTGCATACTACCAAATAAAATTGCATAAATCTTTTAATCCTTAGCGAATATTGGTGAATAAATATGCTAATGCAAGGTTTTTACTTGGTCATGTCAAATCCGATTCGAACACCATCGTATTGCTTGCTGATGTTGCCAATGGCCTGTAGGTTCTGATTGCCGCTGAATGCTGCAATCGTCTGCAAGAGGGTCAGCAGCTTGTTGGCTTCAAAAAGCACAGAGATGCCGCCGTACTCGCGCTTGGCATAGCAGTTGGTGCTAAACAGCATGGTTTTCAGTGTAATCTTTGCAGCAGCCTCGTCGAAGGTGTAGGTACCTTTAAGAGGCGTGCCTATGATCTTTGCTGAGAACGTGCCGTCTTCATTAAATATAATATAGGTGTTGTCAGAGGTAATGCCAACCTGTTGGTAGTAGGGCTGAATTTTCTCTTCAATCTGAACAGCAGCCATCTCGCCGCCAGCTTTTGCCAGTAGGTTCTCAGTTGTGAAAGCGCAACCAGGACGACTGTATCTCCAGGAACCAATCAGTCCTTTGGCCGATAACTTATCCAAACCGATGACGCTGGTGATGGCGTTGATGGCTCCCTTTCCGCTCATGGCGCCCATGATTTGATTCATATTTCCACAACTGATTGTCATAAGGCAAACAAGTGCCAGTGCTGCAATTTTAATCTTCTTCATCTCTTTGATGTTTTATTTTCGAGTGCAAAGTTACGTGTTTTCTGCTAATATCTGTTGTATTTATCAGAAATTAACGTAGCTTTATATTATAATTAATAAGGTATATGTCTTTTTTGTAATTGACGAGAATCAAGAGGTGCAA
>CAMHAM010000016.1 GCA_946183415.1 uncultured Prevotella sp. | reverse complement strand
TTTGCAGTAAATCTAAAATTTTCATTGAATAATTTGCAAAGAACAATAATTCTTCTTATCTTTGCATCACCTAATTATTATAAGTATTAGAAAGGAACGAACAAAGAGTTCGCTACACAGAATTACCTTTGCAGCAAAAATTAGAGATATGCCTACAAACAAGAATGCACTCGTAAGATATAGGATCCTGGACAGACTGCTCTCTGACCACCATCATTATTATGATATTCACGATCTGACAGAGAAAGTGAATGGCAAACTCGATGATGACGGATTTGAGATGGTAACTCAGCGCTGTATCGAAAAAGATCTGATCAATATGCAAGGCCTTTTCAGCGCTCCTATTGAGCATGATAAAAAGAATGGCAAGAACTGCATCTTCTACTGGAATCGTTCGTTCACGATCTTCTCGCAAGAGATGAGCCGTGAGGAGAGAAGCTTGCTGCGTGAAGTGCTGAGCACACTGGGTCAGTTTGGTGGACTCGAAAATTTCAAGTGGCTCGATGATTTCAAAATCGGACTTGGACTCGAAGATCGAAGACCAATCATCAGCTTCAGCAATAATCCTTATTATATGTCTGACCCTACGCTGCTGGGTACCCTCTTCGATGACATCTCCAACGAGGTGGTTATCCGCTTGTCGTATCACACATTCACAGACCCAACTGTACGAAGCATCGTTTTCCATCCCTATCTGCTCAGGCAGTATAATGATCGTTGGTTCCTTATTGGAGCTGCTGACAGCGACATGGCAATCCTCAATTTTGCCCTTGACAGAATCGATAAGGTGGAGCCATTACCAGAGAAGAAATATGTGGAATGTCCAGATGACCTCAATGAACGCTTTGATGATATCGTAGGTGTGACCTTATATAAGGATCGCCCTGTGGATCATATTCTGTTCTGGGTAAGTGATGCCTCGAAAGATTATGTCGCCACGAAAGCCATACACGATTCACAAGTGCGATTGAAAGGCGAAGCAGAGCAAAATCTCCGTAACCAATATTCCAGTCTCGCAGGAGGTGCGTTTTTCACGATAGACTGTATCCGCAACTATGAACTCATTCGTGAATTGACTTCTTATGGAAAAGAACTCATTGTATTATCAGATTGTGAGGTAAGAAATGACATTCTGAAAAGAATTCATGGTATGATTGACAATTATTCCAAAACGGTCTCAATAAAATATAGGACAGTATATAGTTGAGTTTGAGCAACAGGGCAATGCAAAAGCGAAATATGGCACATCGCTGTTGTCGAATCTTGCGAAGCTGTTGAGGGCCAGAGTAGGGCGTGGATATAGTCGGCCTAACCTGAACAACATGAGGAAGTTCTACCTTATGTATCCAATTTGTCAGACATCTGACAAATCTTCTCCAATTTTTCAGACGTCTGAAAAATCTGATTCAACATGTCTGACGGTTTCTGACAAATTAACATGGTCACACATCTGTGAACTGGTAACTATAGATGACCAGCTTGAGATAGCCTTGGGGACAGGTATATGAGTTATAGCAGCCTCATACCCAAGCACCTGTCCCTACGACTAATACCATTAAATATAATAAGGTGGGGCTGTTGTTGGGGACGACTCCGCAGGCTCGATTTGATAGGATTACGAACTATTTCTTCGTCTATCGCATCGATGCAGCAGAACAATTATATAAAGCAGGGAAGGTGTGTGGGGTGCCGAATAACGACTTGAAGATAAGGACAAATTGGATTACGTTTTATAAGAAGTAAAAAAGCTCGCCGCTGCGAGCTGATAACCGATTAATCTTAAATCTAATAATCTATGAAAAATAATTCGTCATTGCGACGATATGGGGGAATATCTTACAAAGTCATGGCGATGGCTGACATTCTCTCGCTTAAATCCTGCAGGGCTTCGCGGAACTGACGGCGTTCATCGTCTGTAAAACCAGCAGTCTTTCCATTGACCTTATTACCATTTACTTTCTGCATGAGCCATCCGCGAGACTTTCCAAAGTATTTTTGGGCTATATAGCTGAACGACAAGGCTTCTGGGAGATCTCCTAACTTGGCGCGGAAGATCATCTCATCGGCTTCAGCAATAATCTTGCGCATGCCTTCGTCAAACTGCTGCACACCTTTCTCATATTCGTCTGGGGTCAAATTTATTGCAGACGTTTTCCCTTCAGTGACATCATCGAAATATGCCCTTACTTTCGGGTCGCTAATATTGTTCGTTGCTTTTTCCATATTACCTTAACAGTTTTTCGATTATTTCAATTCTCTTTTTCAACATGTTCCTTGTGTCAAGTTGCTTGTCAATTAATGCCTGTTTCCTAGCTTCTGGTATTTCGCTCTCATACAGACTGGCTATCACCATATCACAATGTTCCAGACATTTGCGATAGAACTCTAATCCTTCTTCCAGTTCCATACGTTCAGGCTTTGGTTACAAACATTAAAGAGCACTTCTGACACCGCAAAGATAATAAACTTTTGTTTAATGCGCAAGTAATAAACAAATGTTTAACTGACATTAACGAATCTAACGACTGTCTAAAGCCAATACATTCATTTAAGATGATCTGTAATTCGTCCATAGTAAATCGGATTTAATGTTATTAATAAAGATTTGTGGGCAAAGGTAGTGATTATTTTTTGATCAGCCAAATGTTTAATGGAAAATTTTGTGTCTATGAAAAAATAGATGGATTCTTTCGTTTATTCAACTTTAATTACTTACCTTTGCACCACGGATACGTCTAAATAGCGTATTTCGTCGCATTCTTAAAAAGGATCTAAATTCCCACAGGGTTGAATAAACCCTTTTAACCTACGTAAGAATTGCGACTACCGCATCGTGTGATTTTTCACAACGAGGGCGGCGGTCGTTATGCGTAGGTGAGGCCGTGGGAAGCCCAGATCCTTTTTGCATTTCTGACTTAAGCCCTCCCTTTATAGATATTCCGCGGCAAAAATGAAAGATGAACTGAATTGATCACCATTTACCAAATGAACCGTTAGACATTAATAACTATAAAAAAATTTAGAAATGAAGAAAAATGAAACAAAAGACACTCCGTCAGAACTGAAGCCGCAGGTTAAGAAGAGAAGAAATAACCTGCGGCAGTCTGAACAGCTTGTAATTAAGCTCGAGAATGTGGTCAAGATCTGTATGGAATGTGTTAGATGGGAGGATGCCAAGCCCCACGTAGACCTTTTGGAGAAGATCTATGGAATCGATGCCCCGCCAATCGTCGCGGCTGCTATCAACAAAATCAAGAGAAAATTTGGTTTGGTGACTTCTCGACAGTTAATTATGGCAAGCAAAGTCGTTATGAAAGACAATCATTTCGAGGCCATGAACAAAATAACAAAAAACAAGCACGTAAGACTATAGAACTATGGAAAACAATAAGAAAAGACACGCATTCGGTGTGACTTTCACAGGAGACGTTACGTTTCACGGGCCTATGTTTGACATTCACGATAATGAACATGTTCATATCAGTGCAGAGAAAATGCCTCATGAGGAGCTGGTAGATGACCAGTTGGAAATGGCTACGGACATCACCCAGCTTCCGCAGGTAGAAGAGGAACTGAACTATTTCCAACCACAACTACACCTGAAACGTCTATTCGATATGGAATGGTTTGAGATTTGCCGTGCTAAACCTGTCTATACCCGAAAATGGGGTGAGGGCGTCGTGGAGGCTCTAATGGATAGTAAGTGGAAGGATCATATCGCGCGGGAATGGAGTTCTGCCAGAAGAAGAGCAGCCTTGAAGGGCTATCTGATAGGGATCCTTAAGGATGCGGGTGTGCTTAAAGGTAGTTATGACTCTATTGCCTTGGTGGCGCATATTATTAATAACACGCGTACCTTTAGTAGATATATGAGTCTTGGTAAGAAACAACCCTATTATCCCTGGCTTGTAGACTATCTGAAGAATACGTAGGGAAACACGTAAAACCCTGTTTTGCGATTATTTTTTGCGATTAGCTGTGTAAATAGCTAATCGCATTTTTTTTGGAAAAAAATTTTTAGCCCTTTATTTATCGGCGTTTCCGAAGATTTAGGGCTTGCGATTATTTTCCCCTATTTTTCAGTCGCATAATCGCATTCTACCTTTGCAGCGCAATTCAGAATTAAATTCATGATTGCAAAAGTAGTGAAAGCTGCAGCGTCACGAACAACATTAATAACAATTTAAGAATAAAGGTAAAATGCAAACAAAGAAAAAAGTAATTAAGAAGATTTCACTGGATGTGTTTCTTTCTGTTCAGGACTTGATGCCTGATTACGGATTGAAAACTGAGGTGGGGGAGATCATGGACAGAGTGGCACCAGAGGTGAGTCTATTGCTCCGTGATATGCTGGAAGAACAACTGCTGGGCTTTCATGAGGATATGCAGATAGAGATGGCAGAGAACTTGGAGAAATTTGCCTGTCTGCACGAAGCTCACTTCACAGGGAGTCCTGATGTGGATTATGTACTGACACAATGCTATGGGTGGATTGCTGCTGAGCATGGAGTTTAGGGTTTACAGTTTATAGTTTACGGTTTACAGTTTACAATTTATAGTTTTAAGTTTATAGTTATGGCTGAGAAAAAGAAAGAAAAGAAAGAGGTAGAAATGACCAAGATTGAAGTTGAAAAGCTGGCTTGTATGAAGGCTGAGAGAGATGCCATGAGGCTGACCATCCGCAATCAGGAATATGAGATCCAGGAGAAGTGTAAGGAGCTGGAAGAGACCAAGGACACGCTCAGGGAGATGGTAAAGCGTCTGGGCGAGACCCGCGACCTGCTGCACTCTTCTTTACAGTTACAGGCGTATCATAAGGACGTTGCAGATGGCTGCGTGGACATGATCCGTGAGTTCCTGTTTAAGTGGCTGACGAAGCGGAATCAGATGAAACTGAAGAAGATGCTCCAGTTCCACCAGATGGAGGGTCAGCTGCGGTTGATGCTTGGGGTGCTCAATTATATCCTCTTTGGCAAGGAGTATAGCTCTCGGGATGAGGTGGAGAAGACGCATTTTGACGTCATCTGCAAGAAGATCGACGAGGATGCCATCACACTGCCCGCTCACTCGATGATGGTTCAGATGGTGGTAAAGTACGGATTGTTCCAGAAGATCAAAGACAAAATAACAGATTAATGTTTTAGATAATAAGGACAGAAGAACAGAAGACATAGTAACAGAATAACATTATAAAATAATGAAGAAGTACATTGAAATTCCAGCGGAGGCGCTGGAGAACTTGGAGAATGGTAGGTATGTGGAGGGGTCTCTGCATAGGTGTAAACTGACTGGCAAGATCGTGTTCCGTGCGTATAATCGCCTAAGTCGGAAGAAGAGGGATCGTATCATCCGCCAACTGGAGAACGGCTGGCTGAAGGAGAGTGCGACTCGCATCAAGTTCTACAACTCGGTGAAGAAGGATCTCGGGTTCCGACTGGTGAACGTGGCGATGCACCGTGACTTGAAAGATGCCATGTCCACACTGGAAGTACGGGACCTGATCAACAGAGTTTAATTAAAGACAAAGTAACAGAATAACGTTATTTAGACAGAAGAACAAAAGGGACATATTAATTCTTAGATAAAAAGAACAAAAGGGACAAAAAATTATGTTCTTATGTTCTTCTGTCAAAAAAAAGAATAAGCAATGGAAGTATTAGTAACAGTATTGGAGGTGGGCGCATACTCTGAGCGCCAGTATCAGAAGCAGGACGGCAGCTCTGAATACTTCAAGAGTCGTGGATTCGTGCTCAAGAGGGGTGGCGATACCATCTATGGAGAATTGACGGGCGAGGCGGCATCGAAGAACCGTGATACGCAGTACTATCAGAACCAGCCCTACATCGTGAAGGGCTTCTGGAAACAGCGTGTCTGGGGCGACAACAACGACCGCCACGAGAATGTGTTTTACATAACTGACATACAGACGTTATAAGACAGAAGAACATAAGGACATATTAAAGACAAAGTAACAGAATAACGATTTTTAGATAAAAAGCGCTCGGCTTTGCCGCTTTCACAAAGCGTAGCGACTGAAAGAACAAAAGGACATAAGGATTTAATGAGTGCGCATAATTTTGTTCTTATGTTCTTATTATCAAAAAAAGAATAGATGTTTACATTTCAAGAAAATACTCATTTCTCTCAGGCACTTCCTTGTACAAAGGAAGTGTTCTGGGAACAAGTAAAGAAGCCGAATACGGCTTGGCGGATTGATGCGCGGAGGGCGATACTGGCGGCTGTAGATGCCTCGAAGACTCAGGGCGTAGCGGCTATCCAGACTTGGCTCGATAGTGCTGACTATCAGAAGTTTCTGTTGAAAAAACAGAATCTGAAGAAAAAGGCTGCTATAGAGGCTTGGGCTGCAAAGACAGATGCAGAAAAGCTCTTAGCCTATGCTCAGGAGATTAAGGATAATTCTACGGCTTTTATCTATTGCTGCTATGAGTTTGATGAGACAAGTACAGGTAAGGGTACGCCCTTCCGCCATCGTCGCCTGGCGGAATGTCATCTGAATGGTCTCGTGATGCTCGACATTGATCATGTGGAGAATCCCATGCAGATCTGGTATCAGCTGCGTGACGATGCAGAGATGATGAAGCGTGTTGCTCTGGTGCATATAACCAGTAGCGGATACGGTATCAGGATTGTCTTTACAGCTGACATCAATGAAGGGAATCTGGCTGATAATCAGATTGTATTTGCCCAAAGGTTGGGCTATCAGCCTGATGAAAGTTGTATCGACGCTACCCGTAACTCTTTTGCTCCGAAGGAGGAGGATATCCTTTATATTAACGAAGAACTTTTATTTGAATATTATGATGAAGATTTCGACAAGCGATTCACACCTGAGTATCGCCAGAAGAGAACTCAACCATTATGTCATAAGTTTCCTTCTGATGCTGAAAAGTGCGCGCTGGGGCCAGGCCCCGAGGTAAAGTCTGAGGCGGGAAAGTGCGCGGGGGACTGTACGCTAGGGTCAGGCCCCCAAGCAAAGTCGCAAGCGACTTCACTTTTGGGCCAGACCCCAGCGAACAGTCTTTCTCTCCAGGGCCAGACCCCAGTGAGCAGTCAGGGCCAGACCCCAGCGAACAGTCAAAAAATAATGTGGCGGGGGTATGATGTGCAGGGGATTATTGATCAGCGGTATGCGGGGAAGTTGCCTTGTGCTGAGGATTCTAATCGACATAAGGAATCGCTTAAATTGGCCACAGACCTCCTTATTATGCTCGATGGGGATAAGGCCAAAGTGCAGCGTATCGTCGAGGCTCAGTCCTGGGTGCAGGAGATTATCGCAGAGCGCGATGAGAACGTGGCCCAGACGGTGGAATCAGCAGCAGGGTGTGTCGCGGAGAAAGAAAAGAAATATACATCTTCGCAACCGTCAAAGGCGATGCTTGAAGCCATCAAGGAGGTAACGAGTAAGGGCTATCGGGAGATAATTTCGAGGAGTGAGGAGTGTGGAGTGAGGAGTGAGAATAGTGGCAAGACAAAATCAGCCATTCTGAATGCTCAGCTTGACGCCTGGGGCGCAGAGATCGAAGCGCTATTTCCGTATTATCCCATGTTACAGGATGTCTGTGCTGGGTTGAAAAGAAGCCAGTATCCTGCCGCAATTTTCGTGGCTGGTGGAGTGATGATGACGCTGATGACGCGTTGCTGGTATAAGTTCTACCATCGTCCCTATCAGGAGAGAAGGTTGAATTGCTCGCTCTACATCATTGGTCATCCTGCCAGCAATAAATCGATGGCTGATGATATCTACAAGATTCTGTCAGCACCAATAGCTGTTGCAGATAAGGCTGGAAAGGCTGCACTCAATCGCTACAAGCAGGATCAGAAGAAGAAAGCAGCTAATAAGGAGGGTAAGGATAAACCGCAAGGCATTATCCGCATCCATCCAGCCCGAACTTCAAATGGTCAGCTGATTCAGGACATGCTCAATGCCAAGGAGGTGGTCGATGGCAAGGAGATACAACTCCACATGCTGACCTTTGATACGGAACTCGACAATGCTACGAGCTTGCAGCAGGGTGGTTCATGGATCAATAAGCAAAGCATGGAGCTGAAGGCCTTTCACAATGAGGAAGATGGTCAGATGTATCAGAACTCCGATTCGCCTGTGGATGAGTTTAACGTCACGTGGAACTATATCTATACAGGTACGCCCATCGCCCTTAAAAGAAAGGTGAATGAACGCAATTTCGGAAGTGGCCTCTCGACGCGCCTTGCGGTGATCCCTATGCCAAAGACGAACTGTAAGATGATAGACTTTGAAGAGAAAGATTCTATCGACTGGCAGCGTCTGGAGCGTATGAAGGCCTGGGCATTTAAGTTGGACACCCGCTTTGGCGAACTTCCGCTTTGGCCTTTGGTGAGGAAACTCTATGAATGGTCGGAAGACCGTATGGAAGACTGCAAAGAGGATACTTCAGAAGACCAAAGAGACGCTTTTGAGCTAATGCTGAAACGAGTGCCTTATCATGCCCTCAACTATTCCGCTCCTTTCATCGATATGCGACACTGGGATTGTCTGCATCAAAAGGACAACTTCTGGATTGGTGAGTATGAGGTGGATGAGACAGACTGGAAACTCTGCGAACTCTTTGCCCGCATCCAATATTCTACGCAGCTGCGTTTCTTCAGTGTGATGGCTGAAAAATACTTCACTGACATGAACAATGACGTGCAGATTACTGACAAAAGGTACACGCAGAGAAGTGCCGATGGCTATAACCAGTTGCCAAAGATCTTCACCAAGGATGATGTAATGAGATGTTTCGGATATGACAAGCCTGATGCCTGCAAGAAGAAGTTGTACAGACTGGCAAAGACCAAGCACATTGAACTGATTAATGAAGGTGAAAACAAAGGTTGTTATAGGAAACTGATCCAGAACTATGTCTGAGATCTACGGGATATGGGGGACAGGGGACACGGGGACAGGAAGTTTTTTTAGTTTACGGTTTATAGTTTATCATTTATGCAAGAAGTAAGTATTAACAAAAGTATGAAACTCTCTGAACATTTTACGTTCGGGGAGTTGTGTAAGACAAAGCATGTGACGGAAGATGGCAACATCCCCAGTCATGTGGCAATAGAGAATCTGAAGCGTATCTGCGAGAACTGGCTCGAAGATCTGCGTTACAGTTATAACACGCTGTATTGTCTGCAGCCAGGGGAGGACTATGCCACCTCGAAGAACGTGGAGGGCATTGTGATCAACTCGGGCTACCGCTCGCCTGCCGTAAACAAGCTTGCTGGCGGTGCTGCGACGAGTAACCACCTGACTGGCTGTGCAGTGGATATCCGCTGCGTGGGAAAGGAGCAGATGATCCGCTATGCCTCGATACTCGTTGACATCGCTGACGGGACAGGGCAGGAGTTTGACGAACTGCTCTTAGAGCAGCACGGGAGCGTCTGCTGGTTGCACTTTGCGGTAAGACCCAAAGACAATCGGCGACGGATCGGCTTTATCCGAACCTAGAACTTTACTCTGGGGTCAGGCCCCAAAGTAAAGTCGCAAGCGACTGTACTTCGGCGCCAGACCCGGGGGTCTGCGCCAGACCCGAGGCCTGCGGGTTCCACTTTCGGTTCTCTATGAGAGATGCGGCTGAATAAAAAGCTGCATCTCTCTACCATAGAATAAAAAGTTTCTTTATTTCTCCAGAATCTTCATCAGCTCCTTCATGCCCTCTGAGGCGCCCTTCTGAATCTGGGTGACGCGACTGCCTGCATTGATGGGATTAGGATCGATGAGATAGATTGGTGCATCAGGCTTGGCGTAGTGCATCAGGCCTGCGGCGGGATATACCACCAGCGACGTGCCGATGATGATGAGGATATCTGCCTGCTGCACTTCCTCGGCAGCCACAGTGATGTTGGGTACCGCCTCACCGAAGAATACGATGAACGGTCTGAGCAGCGAACCGTCGCCCGCCTTCGTACCTGGCTCCACCTCGCAGTTCTCTGGTGTCAGCTGTATCTGGTAGCGCGGATCGTCCACGTTGTAACTTGAGCAGACCTTCATCAGTTCACCATGCAGATGGATCACTTTCGTCGATCCTGCCATCTCGTGCAGATTGTCCACATTCTGCGTCACCACCGTCACGTCGTAGTTCTCTTCAAGCTTGGCCACGAGTTTATGCCCCTCGTTGGGCTGCACACCCCAGCACTTCTTTCGGAGCATGTTATAGAAGTTCGTTACGAGCGTGGGGTCTGCCTCCCAGCCTTCGTGAGTGGCCACTTTTGCCACGGGATAGTTCTCCCACAAACCATCAGCATCGCGGAAAGTCTTGAGTCCACTTTCCACCGACATGCCAGCACCTGTTAATACTACAATCTTTTTCATACGTATTCGCATTATTTTTCTGCAAAGATACGATTATTTTTCCGACAAAAGAACAAAAGTAACAAAAATTATATGTTCTTATGGCCTTATGTCGAAAAATTCTTGTACCTTTGCAGCCGATTTTTAAGTTTACACATTATTATATATAGTTTGTAGTTTAGAGTTTATAGTTTTTAGATATGGATAAATTAAGTTACGCTTTAGGTTTGGGCATCGGACAGCAGCTTGCCCAGATGGGTGCTGAGAACATCAGTGCCGAGGACTTCGCTCAGGCCATCAAGGACGTGATCGAGGGTAAGGAGCTGCAGGTGTCTCACCGCGAGGCTCAGGTGATTGTGCAGGATTACTTCCAGCAGCAGGAGAAGAAGTTGCAGGCTCAGCGCGAGGCGCAGGGTAAGATGCATAAGGAGGCTGGTGAGAAGTTCCTGGCTGAGAATAAGAATAAGGATGGTGTCGTGACGCTGCCCAGTGGCTTGCAGTACCAGGTGCTGAAAGAGGGCAATGGCAAGAAGCCTACCGCCAAGGACACGGTGATGTGCCACTACGAGGGAACGCTCATCGATGGTACCATCTTCGATAGTAGTTATCAGCGTGGCGAGCCAGCCACATTCCCTCTGCAGCAGGTAATTGCTGGTTGGACTGAGGGCCTTCAGCTCATGCAGGAGGGTGCCAAGTACCGTTTCTTCATCCCTTATCGCTTAGGTTACGGTGCTGGTGGCGCAGGTGCTTCGATTCCTCCCTATGCCGCTCTCGTATTCGATGTCGAGCTGATTCAGGTGGTATAAGGAAAAGGTAAAAAAGTAAAAAGGTAAAAAAAGTAAAAAGGTAAAATAAATAATTTTTTAGTAATATGAAGAAATTTACATTTGCTGCAGTAGCAGCAGTAGCCGTGATGATGATTGCATCATGTGGCAACAAGACTCCCAGAGCGAGTCTGAAGAGTGATGTCGACACTTTGAGTTACGCCATCGGTATGGCTCAGACTCAGGGTCTGAAAGAGTATCTTGTAGGCAGTCTTGATATCGACACTGCTTACATCAACGAATTTATCAAGGGTCTCAACGAGGGTGCCAATGCAGGCGACAACAAGAAGAAGGCCGCTTACTATGCTGGTATCCAGATTGGTCAGCAGATCTCTAATCGTATGATGAAGGGTATCAACCACGAGGTGTTCGGCGATGATTCTACGAAGACCATCTCACTGCGCAACTTCATGGCTGGTTTCGTGAGTGGTGTGACAGGCAAGAACGGTCTGATGACTGTTGATTCTGCCTCTAACGTTGCTCAGCGTCTGATTCAGGACATCAAGGCCCGTGAGCTCGAGGTTCAGTTCGGTGAGAACAAGGCTGCTGGTGAGAAGTTCCTCGCCGCCAATGCGAAGAAAGAGGGTGTTGTAACCCTCCCCAGCGGTGTACAGTACAAGGTCATCAAGGAAGGCACAGGTGCCATTCCTGCTGATACCTCTCTGGTAAAGGTTAACTATGAGGGTCGTCTCATCAACGATTCTATCTTCGATAGCTCATACAAGCGTGGCAACCCTACCACCTTCCGTGCAAACCAGGTGATCAAGGGTTGGACCGAGGCACTCTGCAAGATGCCTGCAGGTTCTATCTGGGAGGTATACATTCCTCAGGAGTTGGCTTACGGCGAGCGCGAGCAGAACATCATCAAGCCGTTCTCTGCCCTGATTTTCAAGATCGAACTGCTCGAGGTAAATCCTAAGAAGTAATCATGAAGCAATTGTTCATCTTAGCACTCGCACTCGTGGCGAGTGCTTCTTCTTTTGCCCAGCTGCGCACCAGCTCCGACTCCGTGAGCTATGCCGCTGGCGTGTATGTCACCAATGGCTTGGTACCCTTCCTCGTGCAGCAGCATCAGGTAGACACCGCCTATATGGCCGATTTCGTGCGCGGCTTCCGCGAGGCTGTGAGCACGGCAGACGATCCAAAGATGAAGGCCTATCTCGTGGGCATGCAGATTGCGCAGCAGCTCAATGAGCGCATGCTGCCTGGTATCACTCAGGAGTTCAAGGACTCTCCCGACTCGATTATCACCAGCCGTTTCTACGATGGTTTCGTTGCAGCCCTCCTGCAGGACACCACCACCTTCACCACTGTTGCTGCCGAAAAGTATTTCCTCGGCAAGCGCGAGGCTGATAAGGCAGCCCGCGAGGAGCGTCTCTATGGTGCTAACCGCACCGCAGGCCGTGAGTTCCTTGCCGCCAATGCCAAGAAGGAAGGGGTCATCACCCTGCCAAGTGGCCTGCAGTATAAGGTACTCGTGAAAGGCGAAGGTCAGGTGCCTCTTGCCACCGATCGTGTGAAGGTACACTACGAAGGTCGTCTCATCGACGGCACCGTCTTCGATGCCTCCAAGAAACATGGCGACAAGCCGATGGAGCTCTCGCTCACGAATGTTATCAGGGGCTGGACAGAAGCCCTCACGATGATGCCTGTCGGCTCGAAGTGGCAGTTGTATATCCCCTATGAGCTTGCCTATGGCGATCGCGACACGGGGACTATCAAACCCTTCAGTGCCCTGATTTTTGATATCGAACTGGTAGGTATTTGTGAGAAATAAGCAAGTGTGTCACGGAAAGTGACACACTTTTTTGATTTTTTCCATGAAAAAGTTGCATTATTCAATTAAAATGCTTACTTTTGCTGACAAATTGTAACTAACGATGAATAATCATGGAAAAAATTGACTTTTTAGACAAGAAGATTCTGAGTATCCTCTCCAAGAATGCCCGTATCCCTTTCAAGGATGTGGCAGCAGAGTGTAACGTCTCCCGTGCAGCCATCCACCAGCGTGTGCAGCATCTCATCGATGCAGAAGTCATCACGGGCAGCGGCTTCGATGTCAACCCCAAGAGCCTCGGCTACTCCACTTGTACTTATGTAGGCATCAACCTCGAGAAAGGTTCGATGTACAAGGAGGTCGTGTCGCGGCTGCAGCATATCCCCGAGGTGGTAGAGTGCCACTTCACCACAGGCCCATATACGATGCTCGTGAAGCTCTATGCGCGTGACAATGAGCAGCTGATGGAACTGCTCAACGGTAAGTTGCAGAGCATCCCTGGCGTGGTAGCCACTGAAACCCTCATCTCCCTTGAGCAGAGTCTGAAGCGTGAGATCCCCATTGTGATTGACGAAGACGAGCGCCGATGAATCCCTTTGAAGTAACTACCTATCTGCGCGATGCCTTCTCCCGTTTCCCTGAGGCCGCGTACCGCCCGGTGATTGGCATCACTGGCAATTTTGAGGACGATCAGCAGCGCCTGGGGCGCGGCTATTACGACAGCGTTGTCGCCGCAGGCGGCGTACCTCTGGTCATTCCCCCTGTTGCTGATACCGATGTCATCATCAACACCCTCTCGCGCATCGATGGTCTTCTGCTCAGCGGAGGCGCCGACTTCAATCCTCTGTGGACAGGCGAGGAGCCATCCCCGCAGCTCCATGGCATCAACCGTGAGCGCGACCTCCCCGAGTTGCTCATCACGCGTCTGGCCTATAACCGTCAGATTCCGATCCTCGGCATCTGCCGAGGCATCCAGACACTCGCTGTTGCACTCGGCGGCAAAGTGGCACAAGACATCAGCGCCACCGCCACCGTAAAGCATTCGCAGGATGCCCATCGCAGTGAGCCCACACACAGCGTCACCGTTGCCCCCGGCACCATCCTCCGCCAGATCTACGAGAAAGCTGAGCGTTCCTCCTTTCTCGTTCCTCCTTCCTCTTTATTCGTCAACTCTTTCCACCACCAAGCCGTCAGTGAGCCTGGACCCCGTTTCCGTGTCAGCGCTCGCTCTGCCGACGGCATCATCGAGGCGATAGAGAGCAACGAGTTCAAACCCATCGTCGGTGTCCAGTGGCATCCTGAGTGCTTCGCCGCTGGTGCCCCCCTGTTCCAGTGGCTCGTGCGCCATGCGGCCAACTACCGTGCGGCTCAGCAGACCCACGACCGCGTGCTCACCCTCGACACCCATTGCGATACCCCGATGTTCTTTCCCGATGGTGTACAGATCGGACAGCGCGACACGCGCATCCTCGTCGATCTCCATAAGATGGACGAAGGGCGTCAGGACGCCACCATCATGGTGGCCTACCTCCCGCAGCCCACGGAGAACCCTACAGCATACGCTGATCATATCTTCGACCAGATAGAGGCACTCGTGCGCGACAATGCGCATGCCGTAGCTCTCGCCCGCACCCCCGACGACCTCTGGCACAACAAGCGCCAGGGGCTCAAGTCCATCATGCTCGGCATCGAGAATGGCATCGCCCTCGACGGTCAGCTATCCAATCTGAGGCACTTCGCCGATCGCGGCATCGTCTATATGACCCTCTGTCACAATGGCGACAATGATATCTGCGACTCTGCCAAGGGCACGAAGACCCATGGCGGCGTCAGCGACTTCGGGCGTGAAGTCATCGCGGAGATGAACCGTCTGGGCATCCTCGTCGATCTCAGCCATGCCGCCGAGAGCAGTTTCTATGATGCCCTCGAGCTCAGTCGGGTGCCCATCGTGTGCAGCCATAGCAGCGCCCGCGCCCTCTGCGACCATCCGCGCAATCTCACCGATGATCAGATGCGCGCCCTCGCCGCCAAGGGAGGTGTGGCACAGACCACCATCTATCAGGGCTTCCTGCGCCAGCACGGCGAGGCCACTATCCTCGACGTCATGGCCCACCTCGAGCATGCCATCGAGGTGATGGGCATCGATCATGTTGGTCTTGGCACTGATTTCGATGGCGACGGTGGTGTCTGTGGCTTAGCCAGCTCCTCCGATCTCCTGCAGTTCACCATCCAGCTTCTGGCGCGCCGCTTCTCAGAGGCTGATATCCAGAAGATCTGGGGTGGTAATTTCCTGCGCGTCATGGCGCAAGCACAGGCGCAGCGCAATTTAAAAATGTAATAATGTAAAAATGAAAAAATTCTCATTCCTCGTTCCTCGTTCCTCGCTCCTCGTTCCTCGCTCCTCGCTCCTCGCCATATCCCTGCTCATCCTCTTCTCCTGCGCTTCGCGTAAGCAGGCCGCTGGTGGAGGACAGTCTGCAGCATTCCCAGTGTTCTCCGCCGACAGTGCCTATGCCTTCTGTGCCGCCCAGTGCGACTTCGGGCCCCGCACGATGAACTCGGCGGCTCACGACTCATGTGGGGAGTGGATCGTGCGTAAGTTCGCCTCCTACGGCCTCTCCGTCACCAAGCAGGAAGTCGATCTGAAAGGCTACGACGGCACGACCCTCCACGCCATGAACATCGTGGCCAGCTTCCGTCCAGAACTCAGCGAGCGTATCCTCCTTTGTGCCCACTGGGACAGCCGTCCCTGGGCTGATAATGATCCCGATCCTGATAAGCAAACCACCGCTGTCATGGGCGCCAACGACGGTGCCTCAGGCGTGGCTGTCATGCTCGAGCTCGCCCGTTTACTTAGTTTGCAGTTGACTGCTGACAGTTTACAGACGATGGCCCCTGAAATAGGCATCGACTTCATCTGTTTTGATGCAGAAGACTGGGGGACACCCCAGTGGTGTGATACCGACTATTCCTCCGACACGTGGGCTTTAGGCTCCCAGTACTGGGCTGCCCATCCCCATATACCTGGATATAAGGCACGCTACGGCATCCTCCTCGACATGGTCGGTGGCGAGGGTGCACGATTCTATCAGGAAGGCTTGTCCCTCCAGTATGCACGAAAGATCGTAGATAAGGTGTGGCGTGCCGCCCAGGAAGTAGGCTATGGCAGTATGTTCCTCAAGCTGGAAGGTGGTTATATCACCGACGACCACCAGCCCGTCAACACGGTGGCCAAGATTCCATGTATCGACATTATTCCCTATTATCCCGATTGTCAGCAGAGCAGTTTCGGTCCTACGTGGCACACCGTTAACGACGACATGAACCATATCTCCCGCACCACGCTCCAGGCTGTCGGCCAAACCTTAGTTCAAGTATTATTCTCGGAATAAAAAGAACTAAATCTGCCCCGCTTCCACCATCAGCACCACGCGCTCAGTGAGGCGGTCTACGCCCTTGGCGTCATACTCCTTCTTCAGCGAGGCACCGAATCCCCAGGCAAACACCTGCCAGAACCCTGCTCTCAGCGGTCCCATGAACGCCTTGATCATCTCGTAGCTGCTTGAGTGGCACTCGCGGTCGATGAGTTTGATGAGTAGTTTGCCCTGCGAGTATGTCAGTTTCTTCATGCGCGGCTTGTAGGTCTTGAAGATATCCTCCTCCACGCGCTTGATGTGCTCGTCCTTCGACTTTTCGTCGGGCAGCGTTTCCAGATACTCCGTCGTCTCGATGAGCATCTGCCTGGCTTCCTTGGCGATGGGCAGCACCTTCTTCACGTTGAACACCAGTCTTTGGTACGCCTTTGCCTGTTTCTTGTTCTTGAACGTCAGCTGCGGGAACACATACACGTTGTTCATCTCCATATACTGGATACTGTCGCCTTCATGCAGTGTCTTACCTACCTTTACGGTCGGCACGAAGGTCGGCGAGTCCATCTCTGCGAGCACCTGCTCGGCAGTCAGCTGTTGTTCCTCCTGCCCCATGGCTGTGGCAGCAGTCATCATCGCCAGTGTCAATATATAGAGTCTCATTCTCATATCTGCCTGCAAAATTACGCCATTTTCCCGAATTCCTGATAAAAAACCGCCGCTTTTTGTATTTATTTCAGAATTTATCACTATCTTTGCAAATGATAATCCATTATAGCAGCAATATGAATAAATTGAGAATTCTATTATCCATCGTCTTGTGCTATGTACTGACCCCCACAAGTGTCAGCGCACAGGACAACGGGCTGAACCCCGTCTACAAGGTTCAGTTAACCGACATTACTTATCAGAAAGATGAGACCAAGAAGAAGGTGACGGTGGGCAAAGTGCTCGGCGTCGTGGCCGATGTGGTCGAAGGGCGTGTTACTGATGTCAATAACGAAGAGTACATCCCGCTGGCTCGCAATCGTGTCATGGAAGGACTTACGCATGTTCGCCGTCTTCAGGTGGTTGAGGGTGATGAGGTCACCGATGCCAAGTATCAGGTGTCAGCCATCCTGACTGATATTGCCGCCACGCGCAAGGTGAAGACCTACGACCGTAAGGACAGCAATGGTCGGGAGTACACAGAGACGAAGACCTATTACGGTGCCATCGCCTCAGTAGCCCTTAACTTCACGAATCTGCAGACGGGCGAGGTCACCACCAGTACCCTTTCCGGGCGCTGCTCCGAATACTCGCTTGCTAAGTCTGCCGACGAGGCTATCCGCACCGCCCTCTATGAACTGGCAGATAACATCTACGAGTATTACAATGAGTGCTATCCCATCCGTGCCAATATCATCGAGCGTGGTGTCGAGAAGAGAGACAAGGCCAAGGAAGTCTATATCGACGTAGGCAGTCGTTTTATCGGTGAGGATATCCATTTCAATGTCTATGTGGTAGGTCAGGTAGCAGGTCGCGAGACCCGTAAGCAGATCGGCCGTATCCGCGTCCGCGAGACCATGGGTGATGATGTATCCCTCTGCAAGGTCCAGAAGGGCGGCAAGGAGATCAAGGCCGCTTTCGACAGAGGCGATGCCATCGTAGCCATCAGCACCGATTGATTTGCAATGCTGGGGTCAGGCCCCAAAGTAAAGTCGCATGCAATGCTGGGGTCAGGCCCCAAAGTAAAGTCGCAGGCGACTGTACTTTGGCGCCAGACCCAAGGCCTGCGGAGTCCACTTTGGCGCCAGTCTCACGCCCCCTCCGATGAAAAATATCTCGCGAATTGTTTGGTAGTTCGCAGGATTATCTCTACCTTTGCGGCGTTAACAAGACAATATGTTAAACTTAAACATTTTGATTATGGGAAACTCAAGACAGCGAAAAGCTGAAAATCGTGTTAAATTTCCAAGATCGCTTGGTAGTGTTGAACTTTTTAGCTACCTTTGCCGATGAGTACGAGACGTGAACGGGCAAAAGCCCAGAAATCACAAAATGAGCCAAAGGCAATGCCGATGACAGTAAAGCCTGTAAGAAAGGAGAAGTTGATCCTTGAAGGAGGAAAATTCTGTCTGGATATAGCAAAACTGGTGTTCGGTGGTGTGTTCTTGGCAAGTATTATGCAGCAAGGTATCAATGTGTGGTATCTTCTTATTATGGGGTTTGGGGTTGCATCCCTGTTTTCTCTGATTGGTTTGATATTAATCAATAAATTACATTAAAAATATGGCAGTTCTGGTATTATTAGCAGTCACAGGTATAATAGGATTAATCATCCTTGCCGCTATTCTGTTTCATGACTATAAACAGAAGAATGTCGAGTTGTTGTAAAGCGTAAGTAGTCTAATTTTGCATATTTCTCGCGAATTGTTTGGTAGTTCGCGGGATTATTTCTACCTTTGCGGCGTTAACTTAAAATTGAACGATTATGAAATCACAAATCGTATGGTGGCTATGTGTGTTGCCGATGGCGCTTTGGGCGCAGGAGGAGCGGACTTGGAGTAAGTATCTGAATGAGGTGATGACGGTGGAGGACGTGGAGTCGTCGCAGTGGGAGGAGACTTATGAGTGGCTCTGCGAACTGGAACAGCATCCGTTGGACATCAACCTCGCCACGCGGGAGCAACTGGAGGAGCTACCGTTCCTCTCAGCCCAACAGATCGAGGAACTCGTGGAATACAAGGATCGTTACGGTCCGATAAAGTCGCTGGGGGAGTTGTTGATGATCCGTTCGCTAAGCTACGGCCAGCGACGGTTGCTCTCAGCGTTTGTGTTTGTGGGGGAAGAATCGAAGGCGGGGTTCCCGAGTCTCAAAAAAGTTGTCCGGCACGGTCGCCACGAACTGATGGCCACGGCGCACATCCCATTCTACAAACGGCGGGGCGACAACGACGGCTATTTAGGCTATCCCTATCGCCACTGGCTGCGCTACCAGTTTACGAGCGGCGATGCGTTGAAGGCGGGTGTCGTCGGGGCACAGGATGCGGGGGAGCCTTTCTTCGCCAACCGCAACCGCTGGGGCTATGATTACTACTCGCTCTACCTGCAATTACGCAACATGGGGCGACTGGAGACACTCTGCGTGGGGAACTATCGTGTGTCGATGGGTATGGGACTGGTGATGAACAGCGACTTCTCGCTCGGAAAGGTGGCGATGCTCCAGTCGCTCGGGCGTGCCACCCACAGCCTCAGGGCTCACAGCTCGCGCAGCAACACGTATCTGCAGGGTATGGCGGCCACACTGAATCTGGGTAAGGGCTTCAAGCTGACTGCCTTTGGCTCTTATCGGCCGATGGACGCCACGCTGAACGCTGATGGGACAGCGATGACCATCCAGACCTCAGACTATCACCGCACGGAGACGGAGATGAACAAGAAGCACAACCTGCAGGTGACGAAAGTGGGCGGCAGTCTGCGTTATGAGCACCATAGGCTCCATCTGGGGGCTAATGCACTCTACGCACACCTCGACAAACCGCTACGGCCGAATACCAAGGTGCTCTACCGCCAGCACTATCCGCAGGGTTCGGACTTCATGAATGCCAGTCTCGATTATGGGTATGCGAGTTATCGTTTGGCGCTGAATGGTGAGACGGCTATCGACAAAGAGGGTCATCTGGCCACGATCAACAGTCTGAGTTGTAGGCTTTCTGATGAGTTGAGTGCGGTGGTCCTGCAACGATTCTATTCCTATAGCTACACTTCCCTCGATGCCCAGAGCTATAGCGATGGTGGACGGGTGCAGAATGAGAGCGGTGGCTATTTGGGGCTGTCCTGGCAGCCCTCGCCGAAGTGGCGCGTGGCCTATTATGCCGATTATGCATACTTTGCGTGGGCCAAGTATCGGGTGTCGTTCTCATCTCATTCCTGGGATCATCTGTTGCAACTCTCGCGCACTGGCAAGTACTGGTCGTTAGGGGTTCGGTATCGGCTGCGTATGAAACAGCGCGACAATCAGGATAAGACCGCTTTGGTGAATCGTTGGGAACATCGTGCCAGACTTAGTGCAGAGTATGCTGGCAGCAGTTTCGGTAGCCGTACTCAACTCGATGGGGGCTATTGTGTCAATGATTCTGAGGAATGGGGCATCATGCTCAGTCAGAATCTGTCATACACGCATCGTTGGCTGCGCCTGAATGCTGGTCTCGGCTATTTTCATACCACCAGCTATGACAGCAGGGTGTACCTTTACGAACAGTCACCGCTCTATACTTATGCGATGACTCAGTTCTATGGCGAGGGAATCCGCTACTGGCTGATGGCACGGGCCAATATAGGCAGTCACTTGATGCTGACAGCCAAATGTGGTGTCACCGACTATTTCGATCGTAACACGATTGGCAGCAGCTACCAGTTGATAGATGCCTCCTCACAGTCGGATCTCGATGTACAAGTCAGGTGGAAGTTCTGATTATTATTCCTTATTCAATAACCGCAGGTAGAGTCTGTAGACTTGCCCAGCGACGTCGTTGCCTTGGAAGCGGCGGATGTATTCGCGTGAGCGTAGGATGCGATGGTCGCGCCCCGGGGCTCCCTTGAGAACCTGAGCGATGGCTGCGGCCATGGCCTGTGGGTCGTCGGGGGATACATAGAGCGTATCGGGGCCACCTGCCTCTTCAAGACAGGAACCTGTGCAGGCAACGACGGGGAGTCCGCAGCTGATGGCCTCGATGATGGGTATGCCGAAGCCCTCGTAGCGAGAGGGGTAGACGAACGCCTCTGCAGCGGCGTAGTAGGCAGGCAGCTCGGCGTCGCTGATGCCGTGGAGGATATGGACGCGCTCCTCGAGTCCGTGGTCGTGTGCGTAGCGTGCGACGACATCGGTATAGGGTGTGTGGCGCCCGATGATCACGACGTGGAGGTCGTCGGGGAGCAGGGATGTCTCAAGGGCCTTGACGGCGAGGAGGATGTTCTTGCGCTCCTCGATGGTGCCGACGGATAGGATGTATTTTAGTGAGGAGGGAGGAGTGAGGAGGGAGGAGTGTGGAGTGTGGAGTGTGGAGTGAGGAGTGAGGAGGGAGGAGTGTGGAGTGAATTTGGGGGCGCAGCTCTGGTAGATGACGGAGACGCGGGCGGGATCGAGCTCGGGGGCGTAGTGGAGAATGTCGCGACGGGTACACTCGCTGATGGCGATGATATGGGTGGCCTCGCGGATGGTCTGGCGGAATTTCCAAGCGTAGATCTTCGTGTCTAACCAGTGGTAGTATTCGGGATGGCGGAGGAAGATGAGGTCGTGGATGGTGACGACACTGGGGATGCCGCTCTTACGGATGCCAATGGGCAGTTCGCCTGAGAGACCGTGGTAGAGCTGTATGCCATCGGCGACAAGGTCGGCGACGATGCCGTGGCTTCTCCAAAGTGATTTTTCGAGGAAGGAGGAAGGAGGAAGGAGGAACGAGGAACGAGGAACGAGGAGTGAGGAGTGGGGGTAGGCGAAGTTGACGTTGTCGCGGTCCTGGATCTGGGTGCGTAGGTCGTCGCGACCCTCATCGGGAGCGTAAAGGCGCAGCGTGAGAGGGTAGCGTGCCAGGTCGTTGATGAGCGTACGCGAGTAACTGCCGAGTCCAGTGCCGTTGGCGACGGCGCGCTTGGCATCGAAGCCGATGTTGGGGGTGTCGGGATTCATGAGCGCTTAAAGTGTTTGAAGACGAAACGTACCATGACGAAGTTGGTGGGAACGGCAATGGCGAGGACGGCCAGGGGGGCGAGCTCGCGGCTGAGTCCCAGCCACAGGAAGAAGTTGAAGAGCACGATGTGGAGCAGGTAGTTCACGAGGTGGGCACCGCCGAAGCCGATGCCATTCTTCGCTGAGGTCTTCTCGTGGAACGTGAAGTGGGCTGTCAGCCAGTAGTTCACGAAGAAACTGAGCACGTAGCCCGTGGTGTAGGCCACATTGACATTGATCCAGTGCTGCAGGATCCAATAGATGACATAGTGGATGGCAGCTGCGGTGCAGCCGACAATGCCGAAGCGGAGGATTTCACCGAACGTTTTTTTCTGCATAGGCTTTGGGGGCATAGTCTTTCGTATTCATTTCCCACATGAGGTAGAACCAGATAATCGTTGTCGGCAGGGCCTTCAGTGCATAGGGCGCGATAATCTCCTTCCAGATCCAGCGGGGGAAGAAGACGTCGCTCGTGCAGAGTGAGGTAAAGATGAAGGCGTAGATGAGCAGGCAGAGGTCGAGACGGCTGCGGCGCCACGGGGCAGTGGTGTACCAGACAACGAAGCCCGTCATCGGGGCGATGTAACCGTAGCTCTCGGAACTCGTGGAGAAGAGCGTGACGAACATCGTGACAGAGGCGAGCATGGCCAGTCGGAAGGCCTTATACTGATATTGCTCGACGCGGCGGAAGGGAGAGAGAAACAGCAGGAAACCTGGGATGAGCAGCCACAGGTCGCTGTACTCCGTGTTGCCTGAGATCTTACGCGGCATGCCAAGGAGCGACGTGTTCGTCGTGTTAAAGAACTCATTGAGGTTCTGTGTGTTCTTCGCCATGAGAGAGTCGTACCAGCCAAAATACTGATCGACGACATAGTCGGGCGAGGAGATAAACATTGGTGCCACGAAGAAGATAAAGGCCCAGGCGATGCAGCACATGATGAACTCGCGCTTCTCCTTGATGAAAAAAAAGAAGGCGAAGCCCATGATGCCGTAGAGCTTGATGAACACGTTGAGCATGATGATGAACGAGGCGCGCAGGGGCTGCTGCTTCTCGACGCAGGAGAACATCAGGAGGTAGGAGGCGGCCATGGCTAAGTCGTACTGCTCGACGAAGAGGGGGGTGAGCACCTCGTGGGCGCAGAACCAGAACATGAACACCATCTGCCATTTCTTCAGCGGCATATAGCGCACGGCGAAGTAGAACACGGCCACCAGGCAGCAGAGCCATAGGAACATGCCCCACGTATCGGGCAGTAGCGCGAAGGGGGCGATGACGTACGAGAAAATGGGGCCGTAGTGGTTGCAGTCACCCTTCAGGTAGTCGTAGAACTCATAGAGCGGCAGCTGGTTGACGGTGTTCCAGAACACCGACTTGTAGATATGGTAGGTGTCGTTGTCGTTATGCCACTTGAGGATGCCGATGATGATGGGGATGAAGGCGTAGACCACGGTGATGGTGCGCCACGAACTCCAGAACGGCAGACTGAAGAACTGCTTAGCCTTGCTGAGATATAGGTTGAGCGTCTGCATAATCGCGAACATACATTTCGTAACACAACTTGATCCACACGAGGGCGACGGGGAGGGCCTTGAGGCCATAGGGCTTCATCAGTTCCTCGCGCACGAAGCGTGGCATGAGGTCGGAGTGGGCCATTGTGCAGAAGAAGAACACGTAGACCATCAGGGCGATGTCGGGCCACCCACGATGCCACGGGGCGGCGGTGTACCAGATGGCCACGCCCACCACGGCGATGATATAGGTAGAGTTCTCAGATCCTGTGGAGAAGAGGATGAGGAACATGAGTACCGAGGCGAGCAGCGTCTGGCGGAACGCCTCATGGCGGTACTGGCCGATGCGGAGGTAGGGCAGGAGGAAGGCGATGAGCCCCGGTATCATCAGCCACAAGTCGCTGTAGGCACTACTGCCCGAGATCTTACGTACCATACCCACGAGGGAGATGTTCGTGCCTTGGCTGAACATATTGTCAGCATTCTTCGCCACGAGACTCTCGAACCACGCCTGATACTGGCCTACGATGTAGGCTGGCGAGGAGATAACCATTGGTGCGACGAACATCACCGCTGCCCAGAAGGCGCACGAGGCGATGAGCCGTCCCTTGTGGCGCGAGAAGAAGAAGAAGGCAAGCCCCACGATGCCGTAGAGCTTGACGAACGTGCCGAGCATGATGAGGAACGCCGCCCAGAAGTCGCGCTCCTTCCGGATGAGGTAATAGCTGCCCACGATGATCGCGGCGATGGCGATGTTGAACTGCTGCATCTGGATGGCGTTGAGCAGCTCATGGGCGCAGAACCAGAAGATGACCACCTGTTGCCAGCGCGTGAAGAAGCTGTGGCGGATGGCGACGTACAGAAAGAGCGTGAGAGCCACGAGCCACAAGAGCATGCCCAGCCACACGGGCGGCAGGGCAAAGGGGGCAATGACCAGCGAGAAGAACGGTCCGTAGTGGTTCATGTCGAAGTACTCGGCAGGATAGTGCTCGTAGAGGGGCTGCTGACCCACGACGTGCCAGTAGACGTATTTGAAAATGAGGAAATTATTCTCGCGTCCATGCCCGAAACGCGTCATGCCCGAGATGGCAATGAGCACCCAGAGCCATAGCAGCGCACGGGGATCGCAGGCGAGTCGTTTCAGCTTTTCTTTCATTGGTCGATTGAATTTGTGTGCAAAGATAGTAAAAAAAGTGTAAAATTCAAGTGAAAATTGAAATTTTTCGTATCTTTGCACCGATGAACGAAGAAAAAAGGATATCCGTAGTCATTAATACGCGTAATGCGGCGCAGTATCTGCAGGAAGTCCTCGATGCCGTGCAGGGCTTCGACGAGGTAGTCGTTTGTGACATGGAGAGTGAAGACGCGACGCTCGACATCGCCCGCAGGAACCATTGTCGGGTGGTGACTTTCCCCAAGGGTGACCATAAGAGTGCGGAGCCCGCGAGGACGTTTGCCATCCAGCAGGCGCAGGGGCCCTGGGTGCTCGTGGTCGACGCCGATGAGATCGTGACACCCGAGTTGCGCGACTATCTCTATCGACGGATTGAGGAGGCCGACTGTCCCGCTGGGCTGTATATCCCCCGTTGGAACCGCTTCATGCTGCGCTACACGAAGAGTCTGAGCTACGACCGTCAGCTGAGATTCTTCCGCAAGGAGGGTACGGTGTGGCCACCCTACGTTCACACCTTCCCACAGGTGGCGGGGCGCACGGAGAAGATTCCAGCCCGTGAGAAGAACGTGCGGTTCGTCCATCTGGCCGACGAGACCATCAGCGACTTGGTGCGCAAGACGAATGCCTACACTGACGGAGAGTTGCAGAAACGTAGTGGGAAGCACTACGGGCTGGGGGCACTGATAGGGCGCCCAGCATGGCGCTTCTTCCGTAACTACGTGCTGAAGATGGGGTTCCGCGACGGCTTGCCCGGACTGATCCGAGCAGGGATGGACGCCTTCTATCAGTTTATTCTCGTTGCTAAAGCAATCGAGAAAAAAGTAAAAAAGTAAAAATGTAAAAATTAAAAAATGAAAGAGCCGCTTTTCTCGATACTGATTCCTTCGTGGAATAATCTGGCATTCCTAAAGTTGTGCGTGGAGAGTATTCGTAAGAACTCTACGTATGAGCATGAACTGCTGATACACGTGAACGACGGCAGCGACGGTACGCTGGAATGGGTGAAAGCCGAGGGACTGAAATACACCCACTCGGCAGAGAATATCGGGGTGTGCTACGCCCTCAATGGGCTGAGGCCCCTCGTAACCACCAACTATGTGCTCTTCATGAACGATGACATGTATGTGTTGCCAGGCTGGGATGCGGCGCTCTACGACGAGATACAGGCTATCGGCCACCAGATGTTTTTCCTTTCTGCCACACTCATACAGCCCCGCAAGTTCTTTTGCAAGAGCGTGATTGCCCCTGCCAACTACGGTGAGAGCGTCGAGACCTTCGAGGAGGAACGCTTGCTGAAGGAATTCCGCGACCTGAAGCACGGCGACTGGCAGGGGGCGACATGGCCTCCTAACATCGTCCACCGCGACCTGTGGGACCGCGTAGGTGGCTATAGTGTCGAGTACAGTCCTGGTATGTATAGCGATCCCGACTTCTCGGCGAAGCTCTGGCATGCAGGAGTGCGACTCTTCAAGGGTGTCGACAAGAGCAGGGTGTATCACTTCGAGGCACGCTCTACTCACCGGATCGTGAAGAACGACGGTTCGCTGCAGTTCCTCAGGAAATGGGGCATCACCTCGTCGTCGTTTATGCGCGACGTGTTGCACCGTGGCGAGCCCTTCGGCGTAGAAATCGACACGAGTGAGCAGTTGCGCAAGGATCTCGTGCGCAGCAAGTGGAAGCGTGCGCTCACCATCTTCCGCCCGACGAAAGCGAGGGAGATTTGGTCGAGGAGTGTGGAGTGAGGAGTGTGGAGTGAGAAATGAGGAATGTGAAATGTGGAATGAGGAATGAAGGATAAGATTCTGTATTATTTGCTTTATGGCGTGTGGTATGTGTTCTCACTGCTGCCGATGAGGGTACACTATGTGCTCTCCGACTTGATCTATCTGATCGTGTACCGTCTGATAGGCTATCGACGGGAACTTGTCAGGAGGCATCTGGCTGGTTGCTTCTCTACGAAATCAGAGCAGGAGCGCCGCCAGATAGAGCGAGGCTTCTATCACTGGTTCTGCGACTACATCGTGGAGACGGTGAAGCTGATGACCATCAGCCGTGAGAACCTGATGAAGCGCATGAAGTTCAAAGGCGTGGAGCTCGTGAACGAGGCGGTGGAGAACGGACAGTCGGTGGCCGTCTACCTGGGGCATTACTGCAACTGGGAATGGGTCACGTCAATACCCTATTGGTACACATCGAAGGCGCACAGCGGACAGATCTACCATGCGCTGGAGAATCCTGTCTTCGACCGTCTGTTCCTGAAGCTGCGCCAGCGTACGGGAGCAGAGAGCATTCCCATGGCCGAGACGCTGCGACGACTGGCCACCTACCGTCAGCAGAAGCAGCCTGTGGTCATCGGCTATATCTCAGACCAGGCACCCTTTTGGAACAATATCCACCACTGGCTGCAGTTCCTGGAGCACGACACCCCGGTGCTCACGGGCACAGAGCGACTGGCGCGCAGTGCCGGCCACGTGGTGCTCTATCTCGATATGCGCCGCGTGAAGAGAGGCTACTACGAAGGTGAGCTCAAGCTCATCAGCCGCGACCCGAAACAGACGAAGGATTACGAGTTGACTGATGCCTACTTCTCGATGCTTGAGAAGAGCATCCAGCGCGATCCGCAGTGCTATCTCTGGACCCACAACCGCTGGAAGCGCTCGCACGAGGAGTTCGACCTGCGCTACGACAAGGAGACGGGGCGCGTGAGCCTGGAACCGCTCGAAGTGATCATGAAACGGAAAGGACTGCTATGATATTCGTTCACGACAAAGGCCGCATGGCCAACAATATGCTGCAATACGGACATGTGTATGCCTGGGGCCGTGAGCATGGGCGCGCGACGATGTCGATGCGCTTCGCCTATAGATACCCGTGGTTCCACATCTGCCACACGCGCCACCACCATCTTTGGAACTACCTCTTTGCGAAGTATGCCGCAAAGTGGGGACTGATACCCACCGTGAGGTTCGACACCGAGGGAGCCGACTACAGCCGTGAGGAGCAGATGATGAGAGACCGCCGCCTGATACTCGTGGGCGGCTGGTATGCCCGCTGGTATGATCTCTTCCTGAAATACAAGCCCGAGATCCTGCAACTCTTCGCCTTCGACAAGGCCGTGGAGGAGAAGGCCGCGAATATCCTCGATGTGACTGCCGATGAAAGCCAGGTCTCGCCAGTGAGTATCCGTCTGGGCATACACATCCGTCGTGGTGACTATGCGACGTTCCAAGGCGGGCGCTTCCTCTATAGCGACGAACAGTACGTGGCAGTCATCAGGCAGTTCTGTGCACTGCATCGCGGCGCGACGGTGGCCGTGTATATCTGTACCAACGACCCGAAGTTGGACAAGGACTATTACCAGAAGTCGCTGGCCGACTGCCACGTGGTGTTCCCTGCAGGAAATCCAGCGGAAGACCTGTGCCTGTTGTCCCACTGCCACTATCTCATCGGAGCGCCCAGCACTTTCACCCTCGTAGCGGCCATGTATCACGACACGCCCCTCTACTGGATAGAAACCCCGAAGGCCGAGATAGCCTTCAGGACATTCGACGAGCTCTTCCGTCACATCTATTAATTTAATAACTAACAATTATCTGTGCTCTCTGGGGCCAGGCCCCAAAGTGGAACCGCAGGCCTCGGGTCTGGCGCAGCCCCCCGGGTCTGGCGCCGAAGTACAGTCGCCTGCGACTTTACTTTGGGACCTGACCCCAGCAAGCATGGGATTGGTGTATACCACCGTTTTGGATTGATATTTGTATTTTCATAGCATATCGCCTACTGTGAAGTGCGCAGAAGAAATTGTTTTTCATAGCATTAGATTTGAATTAATATTGAAGGGACTCGGCGGAGTCCCATTTTTTATGAATAGGGGCGCATCCGAATGGGGTGCGCCTCTCTTTTTTTGCAACTTGGGGCCTGGCCCCAGCAATCAATGGACTTTCTCCTATCGGCTGCTTGGTATTTTCGCCTGCAAACATAGTAACTATTTTCGGATTAGCGTGGAACCGAGTTTTCCGAGTTGGACGGCATAGACGCCCTTCGGCATGCCTGAGAGGCTGACGGTGCCATTCTCTACCTGGCTCTGGCGGACTAATGTGCCCGAGAGGTTGTAGAAGGTCACGGGGATGCCATCCTCTGCACCGTCGGCATAGAGCAGGTCGCCTGCCACGCGGAAGGTCATGCCTGCGGGCTGGTGCTGGCTCAGTGAGCGGATGCTGGTATCGATGCCTAAGACATGGAGCAACCCTTTATAGGCATCGATGAGGCCGTAGCCGTATTCGCCGTTGGGATGCCCGAGCGAATCTACGCCGAGGGGCTTGCTCGTCAGGCGGATGGTCTCGAGAGCCTCTTGCGGGGTCAGGGTGGGCTTGGCCTCGAGCCACAGGGCGATGATGCCTGCAACCACTGGTGATGACATCGACGTACCAAGGCCGACGCGCCAGGGATAGGTTTTGCCGTTGAACTCTGTTTCGGTGAAGTCTATGATGTTGTCTGCGCCTCGACTTGAGAAACTGCTACCTGCAGAAATGACACTAGAGCCGGGAGCCACGACATCGGGTTTGGCGATGCCTGTGAATGCCGGGCCTATGGATGAGGTGCCGTCGCGGGTGCCCAGTAGGCCTTGGGTATCAGCGGGAATATCTGCAGTGGAATCTTTCGGCCCCAGGCGCCCAATGATATTGCCCACAGCGATGACATCTGCCCAGCAAGCGGGCACGAGGATGCTGTGCGCCTCTTTGGCCAGATTGCAGCGGGGATCGAGCGTGGTGTTGTCCAAGAAGAACACATGGGGGTCGGAAATGATCTTCACCTGAGCGTCCTTGCCTTCTGCCACGAGCATGAAGCTGCCAGTTATATCCATATCTTCGGGATCAGTGAAGCTAAGCGTGAGGGTATAGATGGAGTCGAGCTTGGTGATTTGTGCCTGATAGATGTCGATGGTCTGCTTGGCTGTGGGCAGGTTCTGAGAATCGAAGGTGAGTGAATCGCCTTTCGTGTAGTCCTTCATGTTCGGGCTTGTGACGCGGATGCACTTGATTGTGAAAGGATCGTTGCTGATGAAATGGTACTTTCTTTCAGGTTTGTTATCACTATATTTGAGGAAAACGCCCCCAGCCTCGATGCCCCGCTTCTTGACGGTATAGAAGGGCTGGACACCTGAGTTGCCGGCACCTGCGACGAGGATGTGACCAGGGCCAAGCATCTTCTTCATGGCCTGCTCAGCCTTGTAGAAGTTCACGGGGTCGAAACCTGTGCCCGCGCTGTAGTTGATGACACAGGGCTTGCCCTGCTCGTCGGCATAATCGAAGATATACTTGAACTCAGGCGACTCGAAATCTTTCATGTAATCAGTCTCGCGATCGATGGCGACGGCGCAGATCTCGGTCTCAGGAGCCATGCCCTGATAGGGGGTGCCGTAGCCGCTGCCTGCAGCGATGCCGAGGACATGGGTGCCATGTTGTGACGTGGCGTAGTCGGCGGAGTGCTGCACGCCGAGAATCTCCTCCTCGGTGCGGTATTCGCGCCCTAAGGGGATGGCGTGGCCGTTGGTGTCATCGGTTTTGCCATTTTCCACAAATCGCTTGATGCGGTATGTCTTACCGTCGGCAGCGTAGAAGGTGGGGTGGGTGAGGTCGAATCCTATATCGACGATGCCGAGGATGACTCCTTGGCCCGTGTAGGCTTGGGTAAGGCCTGCGCCTGTACCGTCCCTTACTTGTTCGATGTTTACCCATTTCGCCGTGCGGTCGTTGGGTGAGGCAGCGGTGCCTGTCGTCATCAGGCAGCAGGCTGCTGCGAGGATGAGGTTGTAGACTTGTTTCATTCGTATGATGGTGTTAGTTTGTTATCGATCATGCGCTGCATGTATTGCTGGATGATGGCCTTCACCTCGCGCTCCATCTGCGGCTGCTCGGGGCAGCGGCCCTTGAGGTTGTGCTGCATGAGGTAATCCGTGAGGCGATAGACACCGATGGTCTGCTGGCCGTCGAACTGTAGCACGTAGTCGCCTTTGCAGTACTGATAGACTCCGTCGAGGTAGTTAACGGCCCACAGGTCTTCGGCAGGGGTGTGGAAGAGGTCGCTGCCGAAGGCGACGTAGGGCTTGTCGTAACCCGTGAGTCCGAGGATGGTGGGCATGATGTCCGTCTGCTGGGCGATGCCTTCGCGGATGCCAGGCTCGAGATGGCCGCTGGGATCGTAGATGATGATGGTGGTCGAGAACTGATTGATGCCGCTCTTATACTCAGCGTGGTTACTCATATTGGTGTGATCGCCCGTCATGATGAAGAGCGTGTTGCGGAACCAGGGCTCTTTAGCAGCCTCACGGAAGAAGCGACTCAGGGCATGGTCGGTATAGCGGATGCACTTGTGGATGGGCAGTTCCTCCTCGGGAAAGGTCTTGGCATACTGCTCGGGGATATGGAAGGGGTGGTGGCTGGTGAGCGTGAAGAGCGCCGTCATGAATGGTTCCTGCATATCGCTCATCTTCATGCGGAAATATTGCAGGAAAGGCTCGTCCCAGATGCCCCACCAGTTGTCGGAGTCGGCTTCGCCCCGGGTACGGGGATCGGCTTCGTAGTCTTCCTCGCTATAGCACTGCTGGAAGCCCGTGGACTTGGTGAACCCCTGGAACCCGAGGCTCGAAGCTGGGGCACCGTGGAAGAATGCCGTCTGATAGCCCATCTGCGAGAGGCATGAGGCTACCCCTTCGAGATGGTTGGTGGCATGGGAGGCAGCCACGAACGACTCAACGAACATGGGGAGGCCAGAGAGTGACGAGGGCATGGCGTCGACACTGGAGCGGCCGTTGGCATAGGTGTAGCGGAAGCTGACGGCATGCTGCATGAGTGAATCGAGGAAAGGCGTGTAGCCCTTGTAGCCAGGGAGTACCTCGGTGTTGAGGCTGCCCACGTACTCGCGTCCGAAGCTCTCTAAGAAGATCACGACGATGTTCTTCTTCTGTGCCGTACTATCGGCGACGGGGGTATGCAGGGGCGTATAGATGTTTTCGAGCTCGCTGGTGTTGGCGAAATAGGCAGGGTTGTGGTAAGAACTGTGGCCGATGGTGCGGATCATCGTGAAAGGTGTGTTCAGGATGAGCGAGGCATCATTGGGCTTGATGATGAACTGATTGGCAGTGCTGATCTTAATGGGACGATTATCCCAGAGTCCCCCTCGGATGCCAGCAAAGACGGCATAGGCAGCAATGAGCAGGGAAACGCCCTGGCTGAGATAATAGCGGCGGCGGGGCACAGTAGTCACACGGGGCACGACATAGCACCACCAGAGGATAGCCACGAGCGCAAGGAACAGCAGCACGAGATACCAGTGCTGGATGAACTCATAGCCCACGATGCTGCCCAACTTCTCGTCGCCGCTGAACTCGCTGAAGAAGGCGATGGTGGTGCGGCGGGCGGTGTATTGGAAATAGACACTGTCGCCGAGGTTCATGGCGAGGCCGAGACTATTCACCGTGAGGAAGAGACCCTTGCAGATGCGCTGCCAGAGGGGACCCTCCTTCTGAGGGAGGGGCAGCAGCACGAGCAACACGTAGAGGGCATTGGTATAGGCGATGGCCGAGGTGTCGAAATAGAGCCCGCCCACGAGGATGCTCCACCACCCGTCTGCTCCCGCAAGGTGTTCGTAGGTGGCGCGGTTCTCAAGGAAGAACGCCAGTCGCGTGATGCCGTAGGCGATGTACAGCAACAGCAGATTGAACAATAGCGCCCAAGGCGCCGACTTTTCACTTCTCATTCTTCACTCTTCATTCTTCGCTTTTAGATCGTCTTCTGTCATGCGCTGCATGTATTGCTGGATGATGGCCTTCAGCTCGCGTTCCATCTGAGGCTGCTGCGACATGCGGCCCTTGAGGTTGTCGTGCATCAGCGAGTCGTTGAGGTTATAGACTCCGACAGTCTGCTGGCCGTCGAACTGTAGCAGGAGGTTATACTTCACATATTGGTAGATGCCATTGAGGTAATTGACAGCCCACGTTTCCTCGGGAGGTGTGTTGAGCACGTCGATGCCGAAGGCGAAGTACGGCTTCGGATAGTGGAGTATGCCCATGACGGTGGGCAGGATGTCGATCTGCTGAGCGACCTTGTGCTGGATCTCCGGCTTCTGGTCGGTGACACCTGGCTCGTAGAAGATAATGGGCGAGCAGAAACCGCCGATGTCCGTCTGGTAATATGGATGGTCGGAGAGGTTGGTGTGGTCGCTGGTGAGCACGAAGATTGTGTTGCTGAACCAAGGCTGGCGCCTGGCATTCCTGAAGAACTTGCTGAGAGCCATATCCGTATAGCGGATGCACTTATGGATCTCGATGCCCTCTTCGGGGAAGCGGTCCTTGTACTTCTCGGGCACCTTGTATGGATGGTGGCTGCTGGCCGTGAAGACGGCGGTCATGAAAGGCTGGCGCATCTCCGACATCTTTGCGGCGTAGTATTGCAGGAAAGGCTCGTCCCAGATGGCCCACGTGCCGTCGAAATCCTCGTCGCCATCGAAGCGCTCGTCGTCGTTGAAGTCCTCACGCCCGTAATACTCCTTGAAGCCTGTGGCGCGTGCAAACGCCTGGAACCCCATGGAGCCGCGCTGGGCACCGTGGAAGAAGGCCGTCTGATAGCCCTCGGCTGCGAGTAGTGAGGCGATGCCGCTGACCTCGTTCATCGATGCTGGTGTGAGGAAGAACGGTTCTACGAACATGGGAATGCTCGAGAGGATGCTGGGCATGCCGTCGATGGACTTGCGGCCATTGCAGAAGGTATGTGAGAAGGTGATGCTCTGGGCTATGAGCGAATCGACGAAGGGGGTATAGCCCTGGTAGCGCCCGTTGTCGAGGTTTTTGTTCAGAGCCCCGATATACTCGCGCCCGAAGCTCTCGATGATGAGCACAACCACATTCTTACGCTGCATGCTATCGGCCACGGCGGGGTGGATGGGGGTGTAGACCTCTGCCATCTCTTCATCATTGTCGAAGTAATTGGGTACCACGAACACATCCTTGCCAATGGTGCGGTAGATGGAGAAAGGCGTGTTGAGCACGAGTGCTGCCTCCATGGGACGATCGACGTACTGATTAGCATTCGAGATGGTGATGGGGCGCACGGCTGTGGAAAACCCGCCACGGATGCCAGCCACTACGAATGGGGCTACGGCGATGAGCGAGAGCAACTTCGCCCATTGGAGGTGCCACCAGTTGTCGCTCTTCTGCGGCTGGCGCGGCTCAGCGTAAAGTCTGTAGACGGCATACACCACGAGGCCGAAGAACAGGATGAGGATAACGTTGTGCATGGCCTCGGAGAAGAAGATGCTGAGCAGATTGTTCTCGTTGGAGAACTCCTGGAACACAGTGGTTGTCGTGCGCCGCATGGTGTACTTGAAGTAGACGGCATCGCAGAGGTTGGCGGCCAGTGCCAGACTATTGATGACGATGAACACCCAGCGACATACCTGACGATAGGCATGCGTGTCCTTATGGAAAGGCAAGAGCATCAGCAGGATGTAGGGGATATTGGTGACGAGGATGGCTGAGGTGTCGAACACCAGTCCGCCACCCATCATCTCCATGAGGTGGCTCCACGTGAGTCCCTGCTCGAAGTAGCCGAAGTTAACCACTAAGAAGGCTATGCGTGCCAGGAAGTACGTTGCATAGGCCATTAGCAGATTGCAGATGGTAGCGCCCAGCGGTGCCAACAGTTCTAATCGTCGGAATCGTTTCATCATTTCATCTCCTTTAAGTTCTTGGCAGCTGTCTGGAGGATGGCCTTGCCTTTCTTCAGCAGGGCCTCGCCGTCGCTGCTCTCATCGAGTATCGTGCGGTTCGCATTCAGGTCGAAGATAGCAAACCCCGTGCTGTCGCGCATCGTGATGCCGTTGTTATAAGTGTGTACGGCAAAAGGGTAGGTGTAGCCCTTGCTCATGACATCGCGACTGAAGGGATAGTCATCATGCCCGATGCCGAGTTGTCCCAGGAGTGTGGCGGGAAGATCCGTCTGGTTACAGATCTGCTCGATGCGTCGCGGCTCCTTCACGGCACCACCCAGCCAGAGCATGGGCACATGGTCGTGTTCTGGGTGGTCTTCCTCAACGCCCAGATAGGAGAACCCATGATCGGGGAGGAGGATTACCAATAAGTTTTCCCATAGTGGCGTCTGTTTCATCTCACGAATGAAGTTGCCGATGCAGCCATCGAGATAGTTGAAGGCATTGAGCACCTCGTCGTTGAGGCGATGGGTAGGCACATCCCAGGGCTCATGGCTGCTCAGTGTGGAGTAGCCTGCAAGTACAGGTGCCCTGGTGTCGGTAGAGTCGGCAGGTGCGTTTTTTTTCAGATAGTCGCACAGCGTGGCGAAGGTGAGATCATCCCTGACACCCCATTTGGCGGTGTTCTGATCCTCCTGCGAATAGTCTTTTTTCCAATAGAGATCCTCGAACCCAATGGTGACGAGGTAACTGCGCATGTTGGTGAAGTTGATGTCGCCACCATAGAGATACCAGGTCTTGTAGCCTGCACTCTGCAGAGACTTGGCGATGCCAGGCATGAAGCGTACCTTGGCGGGCATCTTCATCACCGACGAGCGCGGGAAGGACGGATAGCCGCTCCACGTGCAGAGTGTGCCACGGTCAGTGCGGTAAGAGTTGGCATAGAAATTGGCGAAGTAGACACCCTCCTTTGTCAGCTGGTTGAACTGCGGCATTACGTCCTTGCGGTGGCCGATGTCGTTGGTGAAGATGCCGCCGCAGCTCTCCATCAGGATCACCACGATATTGGGGCGCTGTGTGCGCAACAGAGTATCGGGGGCGATGCTGTGAGTGAAGTAGAGACCGTCCATTGTCTGGTGGCGCTCGTCCTCGCTCATGAATTTATAGTCGGGCACGTAGTAGGAAGTCTCCTCAAACGAAGATACGAAACTGAAGACGGGATTCACGGCTGAGTGGTTGAGAAACTGGTCCTGTGAGAAGTATACCTGTCCTACGTTCGTGGTGCTCTCGTCGATGCCGCCACGGATGCCGATGATGAAAAGGGGAATGAGCAGCAGGTTGCCTGCGGTGGCTCCCTGCTTGTGGGCTGGTGCCTTTTGCCACAGGGGAATGTGCTTATAGAGCTGATACAGCAAGGCGGTACCCAGCAGGATGACCAGTAGGCGGATGGTCATGTAGGGGCCCGATACGCTGGCTCGCATCTCAGCGGGAGAATCGAAATACTGTAGTCCGGTGTTGTCGAGTTTGAATCCCCAGAAGGGGTAGAGGCTGGTGTCGGCCACGAAGGCGACCATCAGTGTGAGAGCAACTATGAGGTAATAGCCCCGCAGGATAGTCGTGAGTGCCTTGCCGTCCCTCCACAAAGACACGATCGTTGTCAGGAAGGGCAGAATGAGGAAATAGAGTGCTGTGGAGAGATCGAGCGTCAGTCCGTGGATGATTACGTCGCACACGTCACCCGCCGTAAACGCATGTCCTTCGTGGTTCAGCAGCATAAAGGCTATCTTCGCTATGATGAACAATACCACAGTGACCAGGAAGAACTTACACAAATATATCAGTCTCTGTCTCATCAGCTTTGCATGTCGTGCAGTTTCTTGTAGTAGCCGTCTTGCGCCAGTAGCCCCTCGTGGGTGCCGCGCTCCACAATCTGTCCCTCGTGGAGCACACAGATCTCGTCGGCATTCTTGATGGTGCTCAGACGGTGGGCGATGGCCACGGTGGTGCGCGTCTTCATCAGTCGCTCCAGCGCGTCCTGCACCAGTCGTTCGCTCTCGGTGTCGAGGGCAGAGGTGGCTTCGTCGAGGATGAGAATCGGCGGATTCTTCAGGATGGCGCGGGCGATAGACACACGCTGGCGCTGACCACCGGAGAGGCGGCCTCCACGGTCGCCGATATTCGTATCGAAACCATTCTCTGATGCCATGATGAAGTCGTAGGCATTGGCAATCCTCGCGGCCTCCTCAATCTGTTGCTGCGTGGCATTGTCGACTCCGAAGGAGATGTTGTTACGAAAGGAGTCGTTGAAGAGGATGGCCTCCTGATTGACGTTGCCGATGAGCTGTCGCAGGTCGTAGATGCCCAGTTCCTTTACGTTGATGCCGTCGATGAGCACCTCGCCCTCCTGTACGTCGTAGTAACGCGGGATCAGGTCGACCATTGTCGATTTGCCGCTTCCGCTCTGTCCTACGAGTGCGATGGTCTTTCCTTTGGGAATCACGAGGTTGATATCCTTGAGCACCCACTGCTCGCCATACTTGAAAGAGACATGGCGGAACTCTATCTGGTGGTCGAAACTCTTGATGGGCTTCGGGCTGGCAGCCTCCTTGATGGTGTTCTCTGCCATCAGGATCTTGTCTACGCGCTCCATCGAGGCCAGCCCCTTGGGGATATTGTAGCCGGCTTTCGAGAAATCCTTCAGCGGATTGATGATCGAATAGAGCATCACCATGTAGTAGATGAAGATAGGCCCCGAGAGCGTATGGTTATTCAGTACCAGAACGCCGCCGAACCACAGCACGATGACAATCATCACCGTGCCCAAGAACTCGCTCATCGGGTGAGCCATCGACTGGCGAATGTTCACCTTCATGATGTCGTTGCGATAGGCAGAGTTGATGGTGTCGAAGCGGCGGTTCATCTTCTCCTCGGCACAGAAGGCCTTGATGATGCGCAGTCCGCCAAGCGTCTCTTCCACCTGACTCATCGTGTCGCTCCACAGTGCCTGTGCCTTCACACTCTGAGCCTTTAGCTTGCGGCCTACCCACCCCATGAACCATCCCATGATGGGAACGATGACGAGCGTGAACACCGTGAGCTGCCACGAGATGAAGAGCAGCATGGCGAAGTAGCCAATAATGAGGATGGGGTTCTTGAAGAGCATCTCGAGACTCGACATGATGGAGTTCTCGATCTCCTGCACGTCGCCGCTCATGCGGGCGATGATGTCGCCCTTGCGCTCCTCGGAGAAGAAGCCCAGCGGCAGGGCGTTGATCTTCTGGTAGAGCTGGTTGCGGATGTCGCGCACCACTCCTGTGCGTATGGGTACGATGGTGGCCGATGAAAGGAAGTAGGCGCCCGTCTTCAGTCCTGTCATCACTGCCAGGAACAAGCCGATGATGAGCAGTGTAGTCGTGGGGCCGATGTCGGCTATCAGTCCATTGACGTAATAGTTCATGTTGTTCATCAGCACGGCCTGGGCGTGCTCCCAGTCCCAGTCCATCAGAGCCGTAGCGGTCTTCGCATCATCAGTCTTGAAGATGATCTGCAGGATGGGGATGAGGGCGGCGAACGAGAAGATGTTCAGTATCACAGACAGGATATTGAACAGTACCGACAGTATCAGGTACTTCTTGTATGGCGGAACGAACCGCCTCAGGACGTTGATGAATTCTCTCATTTCACAATTTGGCTATTTCACGCTTTGACAATGCCCTCGCCCAGCAATGTGGCACTGGTAGAACCCGTGATACGGACGCGGACTGTCTCGCCGATATGATGGCTACCCTTGTCGAAGACCACCATCTTGTTCTGCTCCGTGCGTCCGCAGAGCTGTTCTCGGCTACGTTTTGAGAATCCTTCTACGAGCACATCGAACTCTTTCCCCTCGTCTTTCTTGTTTTGAATGGCACTGATCTCTGTCTGGAGAGCGATGAGCTCATTCAGACGACGGATCTTCTCCTCCTCAGGCACATTATCGGGCAGATGCTTCGAAGCGTAGGTGCCTGGGCGCTCAGAGTACTTGAACATAAACGCAGAGTCGTAGCTTACCTCGCGCATCAGGTCGAGACTCATCTGGTGATCCTCCTCCGTCTCGTCGTGGTAGCCCACGAAGATGTCTGTCGAGAGTCCGCAGTCAGGAATAATCCTACGGATAGCAGCCACACGGTCCAGATACCATTCACGTGTGTACTTGCGATTCATCAGTTTCAGTATCTTGTCGCTGCCGCTCTGCACGGGCAGATGGATATGCTTACATACGTTGGGCATGTCGGCAATCACTCGCAGTGTCTCGTCGCTCATGTCCTTGGGATGGCTCGTGGTGAATCGCACGCGCATCTCTGGTACTTCCTCTGCCACGCGGCGAAGAAGAGCAGGAAAAAGAATGGTATTCTCATTCCATGAATACGAGTTCACGTTCTGTCCCAGCAGGGTGACCTCCTTATATCCCTTGTCTCTCAGGTCGCGCACTTCGCGCAAAATGCTCTCTACATCACGACTGCGCTCGCGCCCTCTGGTATAGGGTACGATACAGTAGTGGCAGAAGTTGTTGCAGCCTCGCATGATGCTCACGAATCCCCCAATCTTATGACCCAAGCCTATACGCTGGGGTACCACGTCCTTATAGGTCTCTGTCGTCGAGAGTTCAATGTTCATCGCTTTGTGCCCAGTTTCCGCTTGTGCTATCAGATCGGGTAGCGACAGATAGGCATCGGGTCCTGCCACGAGGTCGCAGTAGTGGTTTTCCAGCAGATCCTGCTGTGCACGCTCTGCCATACAGCCCAGGAGCCCGATGATCAGCGGTGCCTGCGTGGCATCAGCTTTCAGCCGCTTCCTGCGCTCTGCATCGAGAGCCTCCAAACGGTGGTAGATCTTCTGCTCGGCATTGTCCCTCACCGAACAGGTATTGAGAAAGACGGCGTCTGCCTCCTCCAGCTTCTCGGTGGTCTCATAGCCGGCCATCTGCATCACAGATGCCACCACCTCAGAGTCTGCCACATTCATCTGGCAGCCATACGTTTCGATATAAAGTTTCTTCATTTCGGCTGCAAAGATACTACTTTTTCGTGAAACAATTGTGAATCTTGCATGGAAAAAAGAAAAAAGGCTGATGTTTCGTCGTGCTCTATAACGCCAGGATCTGTCCTGCGTGCTCCTTGGTCTTGATCTGTTTGCCCTGCAGAATCTGTTCGATGATGCCTTCCTCGTTGATAACGAAGGTGGTGCGGATGGTGCCCATCACTTTCTTGCCGTACATCGACTTCTCGCCCCAGGCACCCATCGCTTCCATGAGTGTCTTGTCCACGTCGGCAATCAGTGGGAAGGGCAACTGGTGCTTCTCCTTGAATTTCTGGTGCGATGCGGCGGTGTCCTTGCTCACACCCACCACTTCGTAGCCCTGTGCTTGTAGCGTCTCGTAGTGGTCGCGCAGGCTACAGGCCTCGCTGGTGCAGCCGCTGGTATTGTCCTTCGGGTAGAAATACAGCACCAGCTTGCGTCCACGATAATCACTCAGACGGATGTCCCGTCCCTGTTCGTCCTTGCCCAGAATCTCGGGTGCTTTGTCTCCAATGTTCATATTGTTGTCGTTATTTGAAAAATGTTACATCACACTATCGGCAGTGAAATACCGTTGATTTTCTGATAGACATCGAGGGCGTAGACGTCGGTCATGCCGCTGATGTAGTCGATAATGGCCATGATGCGGGTCTCGAGGTCAGGCGCATCAATCTCGTACTGGCCTGAGACGCGACTGATGAGATGCTTGCTGTAGAATCGCTCAGGGTGGACTGCTGCCTGGATAAACTGATGTAGCAGGGTCTCCATGATCTTATAACCAGAGAGTTCTACATCGAGCACGGGCTTGCTCTTGTAGATGCGCTTTACAGACAGGTTGCAACAGCGGTTGTAAGCCTCGCTCTGAGTGGTGCTGATATGGTCGATGAGACTTCCCTCGAAGGTGCCGCTGAGTATCTCGTCCTCGTGTTCGATGAATACCTTCACACACTCATTCTCGAGTTTGCCGATGACACAGGCACGCAGATAGACAATCTTCTCATTGTTATCCGTCAGTCCCTCCTCTACGATACGGTTCTGTATATGCTGCTGAGTGTCCTCGTCGAAGAAATCGAGCATCAACCGCATGGTCTCGTCGAATGAAATTATTTTAAGTTTGTGGGCATCCTCCAAATCCATGATCTCATAGCAGATATCATCGGCAGCCTCAACAAGATAGACGAGGGGATGGCGGGCATATTTGAGGGGCTCGCCAACCTCGGATTTGCAGATAATGCCTAATTCTTTGGCGATGCGGCGGTAATCGTCTTTCTCGGAATCGAAGAATCCAAATTTGCCTTTCTTACCTGCGGCAGAAGAGGAGTAGGGGTACTTGACAATACTGGCAAGAGTGGAATAAGTCATGACAAATCCACCAGGGCGACGACCCTTGAACTGGTGCGTCAGTAAGCGGAAAGCATTGGCGTTGCCTTCAAAATGGGTAATATCCGTCCAGAATATGGGATTGACCTCACGTTGCAGGTCGCTACCGGGACCTTCGAGGAAGTAAGACTGGATGGCTTTCTCGCCGCTGTGGCCGAAAGGGGGATTGCCCAAGTCATGAGCCAGGCAAGCGGTGGCAACAATCTGTCCGATTTCCTGAAATAGAGTGTCCTTCAACTCAGGATGGCGCGAAATGAGCTTTTGCGCCACATCGTTGCCCAATGACATGCCGACACTGGCTACTTCAAGGGAGTGGGTCAGACGATTATGAACGAAGATACTGCCTGGCAGAGGGAAGACCTGCGTCTTGTTCTGCAGTCGGCGGAAAGGGGCTGAAAAGATGAGACGGTCGTAGTCGCGTTTGAACTCTGTACGATCGTCGTGACGCTCTGGGTGACGGTGCTCTTGTCCCAGTCGTTTGTTGGATATCAGTTGTTGCCAATTCATCATACTAAGGTGCAAAGATACAAAATTTCGGCCATGATGACACAAATTTAGGGAAAAATTTTGTTGATTAGGAAAAAAAGAGTACTTTTGCACATTGATTAAAATGAAATTTTAAAGCATGTTAAAGATAAAAGTAGTCAATAAAGGCCATCAGCCGCTGCCGCAGTATGCTACGGCACTCAGTGCTGGCATGGATCTGAGAGCGAATATCGATGCCCCCATCACCCTCAAACCTTTGGAGCGCAGACTGATTCCAACGGGACTCCATATTGCGCTGCCTGCAGGCTATGAAGCGCAGGTAAGACCCCGTAGTGGACTGGCTCTGAAAAAAGGAATCACGGTGCTGAATACACCTGGCACTATCGATGCCGACTATCGCGGTGAAATAGGTGTGGTGCTCATCAATCTGTCACAGGATGATTTCGTCGTGGAAGATGGCGAGCGCATAGCACAGATGGTGATTGCACGTCACGAACAGGCAGATTTTGATCTCGTAGAGGTGCTTGATGAGACGGAGCGTGGCGAGGGTGGTTACGGTCACACAGGGACGAAATAGTTTATGGTTTAGAGTTTATAGTATAGATGATTATTTGGACGAAAAGAATGAAATTGGTTTTGGTGGTGTTGCTGTTGCTGGCTTGTGTCGGACAAGTTGGCGCGCAGGACATATCATCTATCAACGATGAACCATCAACTACCAACCGAACTTACGATCATTTCTTCCTTGAGGCGATGATGCAGCGGCAGAAAGGTAACAACGATGCCGCCTTCGACCTCTTGCGCCACTGTGTGGAACTGAATCCTGAGGCTGCTGAGGCTTGGTATTTTCTGGCGCAATATTACAATGCACTGAAAGATCAGGAGAAATCGCAGGCCTGCATTCAGAAAGCTGCCGCCATCGCGCCAGAGAACATGACCTATATGGAAACCTTGGCACAGCTCTATATCAGTCAGCAGGACTACGCAGCAGCTATCCCTGTGGTAGAGGGAATCTACGAGCGTAACAAGGATCGTGAGGATATGCTCGAGATGCTTTTCCAACTATATCAGCAGGTTGAGGACTTCGATCAAGCCATCAGTGTGCTGAATAGGATTGAGAAAATCGACGGCAAGAACGAACGTATCTCGATGGCGAAGAGTGAGATCTACAACCGTATGGGCAACAAAAAAGCGGCCATTGCCGAGATGAAGGCACTGGCGCAGCAGTTTCCCAACGATCTGAACTACCAAGCGATGTACGGAGAGGCGCTGATGATGAACGGTCAGGTGAAGAAGGCCCTCAAAGTGTATGATGGCATCCTGGCGGCAGAGCCCGACAATAACCGCGTGCTGATGTCGCTGCGCACCTATCATCAGGCTATGGACCATCAAGTGGAGGCAGATTCACTGACGGAGCGCGTGCTGATGAATCGCAACTCGACAACCGAAGAGAAGATACACCTGCTGCGACAGGAGATTGCAGCCAGTGAACAGGCTGGTGGCGATAGTACGAAAGTGCTGGGACTGTTTCGGAGAATGCTTGCACAGCCGCAAGGCGACGAGAGCATGGCACTACTCTGTGCTTCGTATATGAACGCGAAGAAGATGCCGAAGGACAGCATCTCACAGGTGCTGATGAAAATCCTGGAGATTGCACCCGATAATGCCGCTGCGCGCCTGCAGCTGTTGGGCTATGCCTGGGAGAGCGATGATATGGATCGTGTGATTGCTCTTTGTCAGGATGCTCGCCAGTACTCGCCCGACGATATGGCGTTCTATTATTACCAAGGTATCGCCTACTTCAAGCGTGACAGTCTGGATGCTGCCCTTTCAGCCTTCAAGAATGGCATTGGGGTCATCAAGGAGGACAGCGATCCGATCATCGTATCCGACTTCTATGCCGTGATGGGTGATATCCTCCACCAGAAAGGACTGGCCGAGGAGGCTTTTGCTGCCTACGACTCCTGTCTGGTGTGGAAAGACGACAATGTGGGTTGCCTGAACAACTATGCCTATTATCTCAGTGAGCGTGGCGAAAGACTGTCAAAGGCCGAGGAGATGAGTTTCAAGACCATCAAGGCCGAACCGAAGAATTCGACTTACCTTGACACCTATGCGTGGATCCTCTATATGGAAGGGCGTTATGCCGAGGCGCAGATTTATATCGAACAAGCCGTTCAGAATATGGATGAGACACAGGACAACACCGTGATTCTGGAGCATGCAGAGAAAATAAAACTAAAAAATAAAAAAGAATGAAATTATCAAGTTTTTTAAGATTTGCCGTTTTGGCTTTGCCATTAGTGCTTGCATCTTGTGGTTCAAAGAAGAAAGCCGTTCAGCCCCAAACTACCAATCAGGGCTCGATTGAGAAAGCGAATTTCATCGAGCATGTGCAGGGTAATGCACAGACTGCTAAGTTTATCACCTCGAAAGTTAAGTTCTCAGTAGAGGTGGGCCCGCAGAAGTTGACGCTTACAGGTAATCTGAAGATGAAACGTGACGATGTGATCCGTCTACAGCTCATGGCCTTTGGCTTTGTGGAGGCAGGCCGCATCGAACTTACCAAGGAGTATGTGCTCATCATGGACCGTATCAACAAACAGTATCTGAAGGCACCATATATCTCGGTGGACTTCCTGCGTAACAGTGGCCTGAACTTCAATACGCTGCAGGCCCTCTTCTGGAACGAGCTCTTCCGTCCGAATCAGGTGAGTGCTAAGTCAGAGGCAGACGACAAGGATAAGAAAGACAAGAAAAAGAAGGAGGAGACTCTGCCTGCAAAAGAGGACTTTGGCAACTATTCCATCCTTGAGAGCGGTGATGACATGATTATCAGTCGCGAGGAGGGAAAGATGGATTACAGCTGGCTGGCAAGTAAGCAGACGGCTTTGATCCGTATGGCCAATGTGCTCTATAAAGATCGTTTCAACGGTAATACTCAGTTGAACTGGGACTACAACGACTTCGACCTTGTAGGCAAGACCTTGTTCCCCAAGAAGCACAGCATCACACTGACCACCCCCAAGAAGGAAGTGAAGTTGGGTATGACCCTTAATTATATTGGTAATGAATCAGAGTGGGAGACACGCACAGAGATATCCAACAAGTACCGTGAGGTGACTGTCGACGAGATTCTCCGCCGATTCATGGCACTCTAATACAATTCAGAAGTAACAAGTGAAGAGACTATTCGTCCTTTTTCTTTTAGCATTTTTAGTGGCGGCTGTCCCTGCCCAGACGACAAAGAAAACGTCGGCTCAGCGCAAGACAGCCACCACTAAATCTTCGCAGAACAGAAAGACGTCTGCGAAGAGGAGGTCTGCGCAGAAGAAAAGCGGTACTGCCCAGAAGAAGTCGCAGGTGACCGTAAAGGGTCTCAAGCAGGAGCAACAGCAGGTGCGCAGGCAGATTCAGGAGCAGGAACGACGGTTGAGAGCCAACGAGCAGAACGTCAAGAAACGTCTGGAGAACCTTTTGGTGATCAACAATGAGATAGCCGACAAGCGCAAGTCTATTGACAATATCCGTCTGGACATTTCCCGTCTGGAGAGTAATATCCAGATGCTCGAGGCGCAGATGAAAGTGCTCGACCGTGAACTCGAAGAGCGCAAGCAGCGCTATATCAAGTCGATGCGTTATATGCATGGGCATAGGAATATCCAGAGTCAACTGATGTTCGTCTTCAGTGCGAAGAACTTCTCACAGATGTACCGTCGATTGAGGTTTATGCGTGAGTATGCTGCGTACCAGCAGACTCAGGGCGAGGCAGTGAAATCGATGCAAGGACAGGTGCAAGAAGCCTTCAACGAACTCACTGACTCCAAATATAGGAAAGATACCCTGCTCACCCGAGGTGAGAAGGAGCGCCGCCAGCTTGAGGATAAGCAGGTGGAACAGCAGAAGGTGGTTTCCTCGTTGCAGAAACAGCAGAAGACCATCCAGGGCATTATTGATAAGCAGAAGAAGCGCGACGCAGAACTGAATGCCCGCATCGATAAGCTTATCGCCGAGGAGATTGCCCGTGCCAAGGCGCGTGCTGAGGCAGAGGCCAAGCGTAAGGCTGCCGAAGAGGCTCGTCGCAAGGCTGCTGAAGAGGAAGCCCGTCGTAAGGCTGCTGAGGAGGCTGCTGCTAAGAAGCGTGCCGAGGAACTGGCGAGAAAGAAGGCTGCTGCCGAGGCTGCTGCCCGAGAGAATGCCCGTAGGATTGCTGAGGCAAAGGCTAAGGAAGAGAAAGCCAAGGCCGAAGCCAGGGCCGCTGCTGCGAAGAAGAATGCTGAGGCCAAGGCTGCTGCAGAGCGCGCAGCCCGTGAGGCTGAACAGGCACGACTGGAGGCAGAGCGTAGGGCTAAGGCTGATGCCGAGGCGCGCAAGAAGGAACTGGCTGAGGCTAAAAAGCGTGAGGCTGCTGAGAAGCGCAGACTTGAAGCCGAGGCTAAGAAGCGTGCTAGCATGTCGAAGACGGAGTATGCCGTTTCGACGGTAGACCGTCAGTTGAGCGGCAACTTCGAGAGCAACCGTGGGCGCCTTCCCTTCCCTGTCACTGGCAGCTATCGTATCATGAACCGCTTTGGTACAAACACTGTTACAGACGTGAAAGGTCACGTAACCCTCGACAAGAAGGGCATCGATATCAAGGGACAGCCCGGCGCTACCGTTCGCTGTATCTTCGACGGTGAGGTAAGTGCTGTGTTCAGCTATTCGGGTACAACGGTGATCATCGTGCGTCATGGCAGCTATCTTTCCGTGTACTGCGACTTGGCTTCCGTCAGTGTTAGCCGAGGACAGAAAGTGAGTGCTCGTCAGACGCTCGGCCGTCTGGGCACAGAGGGTGTCATGCAGTTCCAGCTGCGAAAAGGAAATGCCCTGTTGAATCCTGAAGCTTGGCTCTCAAGATAAAAACAATGAAGGCATCCACAATCGGATGCCTTCATTGTTATATATATTATTTATAAGGTGAGACCTTCTAGCAGAGCTACGTAAGTGTCGATGGCGTGCTCAATCTCCGATATCCTGATAAACTCGTCGGCAGAGTGTGAACGGTTCGAATCGCCCGGACCCAGTTTCAGCGAGTGGAAAGGCATCAAAGCTTGATCGCTGAGGGTGGGGGAACCAAAGGGTTGCATTCCACGCTCAACACACCTCCTGACCAATGGATGGTCTACAGGGATACTTGATGAGTGCAGGCGGAACGAACGAGCTTGTAGTTTACATTTCTTCATCTTCTTGCGGAGGAATTCAAACAGGTATTCGTTCTGATAGAATTCGTTCGTGCGTACATCAATAACAAAATGGAGCGTGTCGGGGATGACATTATGCTGTGTGCCACCTTCGATGACGGTCACCGTCAGTTTCGTGGGACCCAGCAGAGGACTGTTCTTGCGGAATTTATAGTCGCGCAACCAGATGAGATCGTCGAGAGCCTCGTAGATGGCATTGATGCCTCCTTCTCTGGCGGCATGTCCTGATTTGCCGTAGGCATAGCCGTCGATTACCATCAGGCCCTTCTCTGCGATGGCAGGCTGCATGCCGGTAGGCTCGCCCACGATGGCTACGGCTATATTTGGCAGACGCTGAAGCACGCGCGAGAAGCCATTCTCGCCCGATACCTCCTCTTCGGCTGAGGCCACCCATAGGATATTGTAATTGCGGGGACGGGTCAGCATGATACGATAAGTCTGCAACAGGGCTACCAGTCCACCGCCACAGTCGTTTGAACCCAGACCGTAGAGGGTGTCGCCCTCCTGTGTTGGTGTGAAGGGATCGCGTGTCCATGACGACACAGGCTTCACGGTGTCAATGTGTGCATTGAGCATCACCGTCGGACGGTTGTTGTCCCAGTCAGGGCATCCCACCCAGAGGTTGTTACCCTCACGCCCGTGAGGCAAGTCCCATTTGTTCAGGTACTCTGACAGTTTGTCTGCAGCCTTGGTCTCATCACGACTGATCGAAGGTATTGCTATCAGCTCTTTCAATAGCGTCACCGCATCGTTGGTATAATCCTTTTGTTCCATTGTTATTGATTATTTTTTTAGCCAATTGCTTTCAGTTGCAAAAGTACGAATAATTTGTGATTTAAAGAACATTTCTTTGTTTTTTCCCGAATTGTTTTAGTACTTTTGCAGAAAATTTGCTGCGGATTCAGAAAAAGTATGTACCTTTGCAGCGAAAAGATGAAAGCAAGTGATTAGTTAGTAGAGTAACCTGAAAAGACAAAAAGCATTATGAGCGAACCCAGAAGAAACGCCTTTATTGTATCAAAAGCACTTAGGACGTTTGTCATTGCGGCAGTACTGACGGCAGCTGCTGCCCAGTTGGCACACACAGCCGACTCCATGATCGTAGGTCATATTGTGGGCCCCGATGCCGTTTCTGCCATTAACCTCGTACTCCCTTTGGTGGAGGTGCTCAATTGTATGGGCTTCCTGATATGCTTCGGAGCCAATGCCATGTGTGCCCAGGCCATCGGCTCTGGCGACAAGGACAAGGTGGCACGTACCTTTACTACCACGCTTATATCAGTGATGACGCTGGGACTTGCCGTGTCGCTGGCCATCTGCCTGTTCAGCTCGCAGATCGTGGAGACTTTGTCCGACGAGCCGCGACTCAACGAGATGGCCTACGACTATATCCATACCTACGCCATGGGCGGATGGCTGCAGATGTTGTCCTACGGCCTGTGTCTCTTTGCAGCCACTGATGGCAGGCCCCGTATGGTGACAAAGGCAGTGGTATTCGGTGCGTTGGGCAATGGTGTGGCTGATGTCGTCTTTATTTGGCTTTTAGGAATGGGAGTTATGGGCGCTGCCATCGGCTCGCTCACCATGTTTATCGTCAATATCTTGGTGCTGGGCAACTATCTGCATCGCTCGAATACCTATAGACTGAAATGGCCGGGAAAGGAATTCTTCAGCATCTTCGCCTATAATATCAAGGAGGGGGCTCCCGTCACGCTGAGCAACTCGCTGATGGCTGTCACCATCCTGCTGCTCAACCATATCGTGCTGACCTATTTAGGTGCTGACGGCCTGTTTCTCTGGTCTGTCTGCCTGCAGATGCTGCTGCTTTCCTACGTGTTCATCGATGGTCTTATCGAGTCGCTTTTCGCCGTGGGCGGCATTCTGGTGGGTGAGCGCGACGTGCGAGGCCTCCAAATCCTGGTGCGCCATGCTCTCCTCATCATCGGCTCATTGGTGGGCATCGTCATTGTGCTGATGTATATACCCGGGCTGGTGGGCCTGCTCTTTGGTGTTACCGAACCTGTGCTGTCTGCTGAGCTAAGTCGTGTGCTGCGCATCTTCGCACTGATGCTCATCCCGTTTTCCGTCACTCAGATACTGCTCAACGCCTACCAGCTGGTAGGGCACAATACGGCGAGTGTCGTCACGGCTACGGCACAGACGGTATGCATGGTTGTCATGGTCTGGGTGGTAGCCGAGATAGACGGTATCGAGCTGTGGTGGGGCTTTGCCGCCGGCACCGTTCTGGTACTGTTGTGCCAGCTCGTGTTTACGTATGTCCGCAGCAAGACATCGAAGACGGAGATATCGCCTCTGACGTTGATTCCAGAGAACCCCATGGGCTATACCTTCGACCGTTCTGTCACTTACAAGACTGACGATGTCTACACCGCTCTCAGCGAGATAGACGCCTTCCTGAATGAATCCGGCGTGGAGTATAGCATTCGCTTCGAGGTGAACCTTTGCTGTGAAGAGCTGATGACTAATATTGCCGCCCACTCTTCCGGTCATGTCACTCAGCGCTCCTTCGATGTGCATATCAATGTCAGCGACGAAGGAATCTTCGTCACCATCAAGGATGCCGGGCGTCCCTTCGACCCCATGCAGGCTGGAAAGATGGCCGACGAGAACATCGGCAAGGAGGATTACCAGCACTTAGGCTTGCGACTTGTAACCAATATCATCCCCGACATCACATACAAATATATGTATGGTCAGAACACCGTGTTTATCTATAGACAAAAATGACAGATAAGACTATTTTTGCCAAGTGGTGCCAGGTGAGCCTTGTGCTCCGCATACTCGGAGGACTCATTGTCGGTGCCTGTCTTGGAATTGTTGTTCCGCAGTGGAACTGGATAGCCATCTTTGGCGTTGTGTTCGTCAGTGCTCTTAAGGCCATAGCCCCTGTACTGGTGGCTGTGCTTGTGGCAGCAAGCATCGCCAAGGCTGGCAGTGGACTGGGTCCCCGCTTCCAGGTGGTCATCTCCCGCTACATGCTCAGCACGTTTATTGCAGCCCTGTGCGCCGTGGTGGGCAGTTTCCTGTTTCCCGTCACGCTGCAGTTGCGCGACGTGGCCGTACAGGCAGCTCCCGGTGCCCTCTCCGATGTGTTCACAAACCTTCTTGCCAATATGGTGACCAACCCGGTGATGTCTGTTTCGCAGGCTAACTATATCGGCATTCTGTTCTGGTCGATCCTGATAGGCATTGCCTTGAAGTTGAAGGCCAACCAGCAGACCATTAGCGTGGTGCAGGATATCTCCGATGCCATTACGCAGACCGTCAAGTGGGTCATCGAGTTTGCACCGTTCGGTGTCATGGGCTTGGTGTTCTCATCAGTGTCCGAGGGCGGCCTGAATGTGTTTGGCACTTATGGGCACCTGGTGCTCTTGCTCATAGGCTGTATGCTTGCCAACACGTTCATCTTCAATCCGCTCATCTCTTTCCTGATGCTCCGGCGCAATCCCTATCCCCTGCTGTTCACCTGTCTGAAGGAGAGCGGACTGCAGGCATTTTTCACCCGTTCGTCGGCTGCCAACATCCCCATCAACATGAACCTGTGCAAGAAGCTGGGGCTCGATGAGGACTTCTATTCTGTGAGCATCCCGCTCGGTGCTACAATCAATATGGACGGTGCCGCCGTCACCATTACCGTGATGACATTGGCCGTTGCCCACACCGTGGGTGTTGAAGTGTCGTTCGCCTCGGCCTTCATCCTGAGTATCATCGCCACCTTGGGTGCCTGTGGAACGTCGGGCGTTGCCGGTGGCTCGCTGCTGTTGGTGCCTATGGCCTGCTCGTTCTTCAATATCGGCAACGACGTAGCCATGCAGGCTGTAGCCATAGGCTTCATCATCGGTGTGATTCAGGATAGCGTTGAGACGGCCCTCAACTCCAGCGGCGACGTGTTCTTCACCGCTACGGCAGAGTACTATAGCCGTATGAAAGAAGATTCTTGATTCCTCTCGGGTTCATTGAGAATTGTATGAAAGACAATTTGCTGGAATCTGCTCCGTTGCTGCGGATAGCCGTCTGTCTGATGGCAGGCATTGTTGTGGGCGACAGCGTCAGCATCCCCGTCCCATTGTTTTTCGTATTTGCAGGTTGTGTGGTGGTCGCCTTGCTCTTGTGGCGGTTCGCTTGCCTGCAGTCGGTGGCCATTGGCGTTTGTTGCTTCGTGTTGGGTGCTTTGCTGACAGTGAATCAGGGACGGCCTACCCGTAAGGAGTACCCGTCGGGGGAGATCCGCTACGAGGCAGAGTCGCGTCTGGATCGGACAAGACTTTTCTTCCTTCAACAGCGCAGTCGCCTGCTGAGTCATCTGAATGCACAGGGTGGGGGCGATGAGGCCTATGCCGTGGTAGCGGCGATGACGCTGGGCGACAAGTCTGCGCTGACAAAGGATCTGAGAGAGGTCTATTCAGTGACGGGAGCTTCACATGTGCTGGCATTAAGCGGCCTTCATCTCGGTATCATCTACGCCCTGCTGTCTTTGTTCACAGTAGGCAGGAGGTGGCAGGTGGCCACTCAGGCATTGGTCATTGTCTGCATCTGGGCGTTTGTCTTTCTGGTGGGGATGCCGGTAAGCGTAGTCCGTGCAGCGATTATGCTGACTGTCTATGCGCTCATGTCGCTCGGTCATCGCGACAGGATGTCGCTGAATGTATTGGCCTTTACTGCCATCCTGATCTTGCTGTTTCATCCACGCTCGCTCTATGACGTGAGTTTCCAGCTGTCGTTTGCGGCTGTGGCTTCCATCCTCCTGTTCCTCCCGCTGATGGAAGCGCTGTTCCCACCGAAGTACCTCCAGGCTCATCCTGTGGTGAAGTGGGTATGGGGCATCGTGGCTGTGTCCTGTGCGGCCCAGATAGGCGCGGCTCCGCTGATAGCCTACTATTTCGGGCGGTTCCCTACTTATTTCCTGCTGACCAACCTCATCGTCATTCCTGCTGTCATGCTGATTCTCTACCTGTCGCTTGTCGTGATGGTGATACCCTCGTTCGCCTACTTGTTATTGGGTGCGGCGCACTGGCTGAATGCCGTCCTTGCCAGGTTGTCAGCCCTGCCAGGTGCCTGTATAGACGGACTGCACCCGTCAATGATCCAGATACTGATGATCTATGTCATTGCGGGTGCAGCCTATCTGTTGGCATTTCGGCTTTTACATATAGCCAAGCCAGCGTAGGATGTCGTTGAGGTTCGCTACAACCATCAGGAGAATCAATATACCGAAGCCGACATACTCGGCACGGATCATGAAGGTCTCGGAGGGTTTGCGGCGCGTTATCATCTCGTAGAGTAGGAACAGCACGTGCCCGCCGTCGAGTGCAGGGATGGGCAGAATGTTCATGAAGGCGAGGATGATAGAGAGGAAGGCCGTCATCTTCCAGAAGAGATACCAGTCCCACATTGGGGGGAAGAGGCTGCCGATGGCTCCGAAGCCACCCAGTGACTTTGCACCGTCGGCAGTGAAGACATACTTCATGTCGCCTACATAGCCGGCCAGCACGTTCCAGCCATACTTGATACCAGCGGGGAAGCTCTCGAAGAAGCCGTATTCCTTGGTGATAGGTTCATAGAGTCCGGCGATGGACTTCACGAAGAAACCGAGTCTCAGTTCAGGGGTGAGAATTACCGATAGGGTATCCTCCTTCCCCGTTCCTCCTTCCTCGTTCCTCGAAACAACTAACGTTGCAGTACGTATCTTCAGACTGTCGCCTTGAGTCTTGGCACCTGTCATCATATCCTCAAGAATGCCCAACTGATCAGTGAACTCATTGTAGGAGTCGACGGGCTTGTCGTTGAAGGCCACGATGCGGTCGCCTTTCTGGAGTCCGATGCTGGCTGCAGGGGTATCCGCCATCACACTGTCAATTTCAGCAGGGATGAGTGGACGGACAAACGAAGGCTCAGCCTTCAGCATGCCCAGTAGGTTCAGGTCACCTGGGAGTTGCAGACTCATGGCCTTGCCGTTGCGGATGATGTCGGCACGCGTGGCTTCACTCAGGTCACGATAAAGGTCGGCAGAGAAATCCTTGAACTCGCCCTTCTCCGTTCCTACGAGGATATCGCCATCCTGGAATCCGAGTGCCTTGGCCTCGGCATTGAATTTCATACCCAGTGTCATGTCCTTCACGGGGATATAGGTGTCGCCCCAGTAGAACAGTATCATGGAGTAGATGAAGAGTGCCAGAAGGAAATTGACAAGCACACCGCCAATCATGATCAGCAAGCGCTGCCAGGCGGGTTTCGAGCGGAACTCCCAGGGCTGTTCTGGCTGTTTCATCTGTTCGGTATCGAAACTTTCGTCAATCATACCGGCGATCTTACAGTAGCCGCCCAATGGCAGCCAGCCTACACCGTATTGTGTATCACTGTTCTTGGGTTTCCATTTGAAGAGACTGCCATCCCATTTCCAGATGGAGGGGTCGAAGAAGAGGTAGAACTTTTCGACCCTTACGCCAAAGAGCTTGGCAAAGAAGAAGTGCCCTCCCTCATGGAGTAGCACCAGCAGGCCAATGGCCAGCATGAATTGTAATAGTCTAATTAAAAATATATCCATAATCTTTTTACCTTTTTACTTTTTTACCTTCTTACCTTTTCATCAGCTCACTTGCGATGCGACGGGCTTCGGCATCGGTAGCTATGTAAGTGTCGTAGCTGGGGTTCTTGTCGAAGGTGGCGCGCTGCATGGTTTCAGCGATGATGTCGCCCATCTGGAGGAACCCACACTTATCCTCGAGGAAACCGCGGTTCACAATCTCGTTGGCGGCATTCACGATGCAAGGCATGTTACCGCCCTTGTCAATAGCCTCGAAGGCCAGTGCCAGACAGCGGAACTTCTGCAGGTCAGGTTCGAAGAACTCCAGATGTTGGACCTTAAACAGGTCAAGACGCTCACCACTCAGGTGCAGGCGTTGGGGGAACGAGAAGGCATACTGGATGGGCAGACGCATATCAGGCACACCTAATTGGGCTTTCACCGATCCATCCTGGAACTGTACGGCAGAATGTACGATCGACTGCGGGTGAACGAGCACTTGGATCTGCTTGGCATCCACACCGAAAAGCCATTTGGCTTCGATGACCTCGAAGCCCTTGTTCATCATCGAAGCCGAGTCGATGGTAATCTTGGCACCCATGTCCCATGTTGGATGGCGCAGGGCATCAGCCTTGGTCACATGGGCAATCTCTTCCATCGACTTTAGGCGGAACGGACCACCACTGGCCGTCAGCAGGATCTTCTCGATGGGGTTCTGGTCCTCGCCGACCAGACTTTGGAAGATAGCAGAATGCTCGCTGTCGACGGGGAGGATGGGGGTGTGATACTGCTGAGCCAGCTGCAGGATCAGTTCACCGGCTACGACCAGCGTCTCCTTATTGGCCAGGCAGATGGTCTTGTCAGCCTTGATGGCATGGATGGTGGGATTCAGTCCAGAGAAACCAACCATGGCTGTCAGCACCATGTCGATGGGACCGGCCTCTACAATCTCGTCGAGAGCCTTGGCTCCTGCGTAGACCTTCACATCTGGCATGTCGCTCATCAGCGCTTTCAGGGCATCATAACGTGCTTCGTTGGCAATGACAATGGCAGCGGGTTTGAATTTGTGAGCCTGCTCTGCCAGCAGCTCCACTTTGTTGTTGGCAGTCAGGCAGTAGACTTCGTATAAGTCTGCATGCTCCTCAATCACCTCGAGTGCCTGTGTTCCTATCGACCCCGTAGAGCCGAGAATGGCTATCTGTTTCTTCTGTTCCATAACTTCTTTTGATGAATTTGGCTGCAAAGGTACAAAAAATCCGCAAATTCACATTGCGTTTCTCCGAAAATTGTTCTCCTACGGCGGAATTACTATCCGACAGGGGCGCCGCCAGTTATATTTTCACGCCGATGGTGGCAAGGAACCAGCGGCCCTGCTGGGGGATGAGGTTGGTGTTGATGCCACTGCGGTTGTAGCGGGTATTCAAGAGGTTGTGGATATTGAGCCCGAAAGTGACGGGGCCAAGCGTGTATTCGCCACCGAGGTTGATGATGAAGCGCGCGGGCATTTCTTCTTTCTTGTTTAGGGATCGTGATAGTTCTTCCGTTTTTTCGAAATATTCTATGGCTGTCTCTTCGTCTCCTTGCATGGTGGTCTCTCTTTCCTTTATATTATAGGCTTGGGCAAGCAGTTCCATCCTGAGATCCGTAAAGTACGAATATTGCCGGCTCTCGAACAGGAAATGTGTATGAAGTTTCAGACTGGGAATGACCTTCCAGGCCAGTACTCCATTTGCCATGACGGTGGGCATATTGTTGTTTTCGTCATCTCCTAATAATTCTTCCCCTTCTATTCCATTGGCTGGCAGTTTCAGACTCGACTTGATGACGTGCGTCCAGGTCAGGTTCAGGTCTGCGGTGAAACGTGGCTTGTGATAGCTGCCCCTGAGTTCCAGGCCGACAGCGTGATGGTGACTGTCGTTTTTAAGGTCTGCCAGCGCCGGTACTATCAAATTGTTGGCTCGGTTGTAGAAAAGGTTGGCCTCCAGGTTCAGGCTTCTGCTCTTGTTATTGCCTGCTACGGACAACTGCCAGGAATGTATGCGCTGAGGCTCCAGCTCGTAAACAAAAGTAGGTTTGTTGTAGAAGAGGTAACTTCTGGTCACATTCTCGACTTGGTAGATGTATGGCGCATAGACAAACGACTTGGAATAGCTTAATTTCATGTTCCACCTCGGCTTGAGCAGTATGAGCGCGATACGTGGCGACCACTCATTGTCAGCCTTGTTGTTGTGCCGGTTCTTATGGTCGTAGCGCACGCCGGCATTCAAGATGAGTGAGTGCCATTGATGCTTCAGCTGTATGGCTACGTTGGCAGAGTTCTCATGTCCCAGGTTATAGTTTATCATTTCTGGCATCTCAGGGATGAACTGGTCATAGTTGTAACCCAGTTGATAGTGCATGTCGTAGAGATGGAAGTGGGAGTACTCTGCCCCCAGTACCATCGAGCCTTTGTGGGATGATCCGAAGCTATAGTCGTAGGCTGCCTTCATTCGCAGACCGAAGTTCTGCTCCTGTCCGTTAATGTATTTCGACGTTCCGTCATACTCTCCTTGTTCTGGGTACCTTAAGCCGTAGAAATGGGGCAGGCCGATTTGACGTTCCTCGCTGATGACCTGATAGCGGGTGATGCCGGCCTTGTCGTATGTGGCACTATAGCTCAGACTCAATGGCCCGGCCTGATGGCTGTAGCTCAGGTCGGCGTGATGTGAGCTGTTGGCGAAGCCGGGCTTGGTACCGCTGCCGTAGCGGTCGCGGTTGTAGGCCGTAGCCATTGTGGAGAAAGTGTAAGGTGCAACAATCTGTGAGAAGCGGGTGTTGTAGAGTAGCCGCCAGCCTTTCATTCCCAGCTGGAATCCCAGGTCATAGGTAGGCAGGTCGCCTACGCGCCCGATCCTGATATCCTTGATGGTTTCCCCGGAGCTGTTGCGGCCATGATGCTCCTCGCTGACGGTACGCTGCTCCCCTTTGCTGGTGTAGATGCTTGCCCATGCCAACACATCGAGATCAAACAGGCGGCGCCCTATGAGGAAGTCACCGCGCAACTGGCCGGAATTGCCCACGCCGGCTTTGATCCGTACACCGTCAACATCAACACCCTGCTTGGTGATGATATTGACCACGCCAGTCAGGGCTACGTCGCCGTAGAGTGACGAGGCAGGGCCACGCAGCACCTCTATCTGCTTCACCTTCTCGAGTGAAATGCTGAAATCGGGGGCGGCTGTGTTGGTGAAGTAGCTGTTCAGACGATGACCATTAAGCATAAAAAGCATCATCTCCTGCGTGCTGCTGTGGATACCGCGCATGGATATGTTGATGTCGTCGTTGCAGTCGACGAGGCTCATGCCCGGCACATAGGCTGCCAAGACCTCCTGCAGGTTGCGCCCGCCGCAAGAGGCTATCATCTCTTCCGTGATGAGGGTCGTAGGTACGGGCACCTCGTCAAGGCTCTCGGAGAGGTTCGAGGCTGTTGTGACGGTGGCTGTCATGCCGGCCTTGATGTCGTTCACCATGTCGACAAACTCTGGGGGGTCTTGTGCTGACGCCGTATAGTAGGGGTTCTGCTCCAGCATCATCGTAGCATAGCGTTCCGACTGCTTGACTTCGAAGTCTTCCAGATAGATGAGGGCAATGAGTCGCAGAGCGTTCTGTCGCAGATTGCCCTGGAAGGCCGTGAGATTCTGCAACAATAAGTCGCGGGCTTGCTCCGAACGGCCTATCTGGTAGTCATTCTCTGCCTGAGTGTACACATTTCGCATTTTCGTGTCAGCTTCTTGTGCAGATACAGTGAAAAGCGAGGCGTGGAAAGTGAAGAGTACTGTGAACAGTATCCCTTTCCCGATGCTCCCGATATGTAAGATGTTCTTTCTCATAAGCGTTGTTATAGAGGCAGCGTGACAGTAAACTCAGTAAACTCATTTTTTACGGATGCCACACTGATGTCGCCGCCATGGTTCTGGATGATCTCACGGCTTAGGTAGAGTCCGATGCCTGCTCCCTCGCTCGTAGTCTTGGTCGTGAAGAACGGGTCGAAGATTTTCCCAATTATCTGCTCTTCTATGCCGATGCCGTTGTCGCGGATTCTCAGGATGTACCGTCCGTCAGCAATCGTTGCGCTCAGCGAGAGCTCCGGATGGTAGGTCACGCGCTGGGCTTTCTTGGCCACGGCATAGACGGCATTGCCCAGTAGACTCATGACCGTCTTCTTGAGCATGTCGGGATTACCGTGAATGGGCATGGCGCCGTCTGGAAGGTCGAAACTGGCTTGGATGCCATACTGCTCTATTTCTTTTGCGAAATACTTGCGAAGCATCTGCTCGCTTTGTCGGAGTACCGGTAGCAAGTCCATATCGACATAGTCGCTGGACCGGTACTTCAGTATCTCTTCCATCGCCTTGAGCATGTGCGTGGCATCCTGTCCGAATTTGTCTACGTTCTCCAGATTTCCAGTCAGCATGCCGAGCACATCCTCTGCATCCAGATAGTCGTCCTCGCCAATCTTGTCCTTGTTGTTCTCGATGTTGCCTTTGAGGTCCTTCAGCAGGTCGATGGACATCTTTGAGAAGTTGATGATACAGTTCATCGGGTTGAGGATGCGGTCAACGAGTCCTTTGGTCAGCTTGCCCACTGAGGCCATCCTCTCCTGGCGGATCAGTTCCTGCTGGGCATTGCGCAAGTCGGCAGTACGTTCATCGACGATGCGCTCCAGCTTGGCCTTGTCCTTCTCGAGTTTCTTCAGCCGGTAACGGAACAGCAGATAGAAAAGGCAGGCGAGGCATAGTATGTAGAGCACCACCATATACCATCGCATGGGCAGGGGATAGGCGATGTCGAAGTGAACGGAAGCCACCTCCGACAGTTCTCCGTTGGCCAGCAGAGCCTGTACGTAGAGGGTGTACGAGCCGTAGGGGTGGTTCAGGAACTCCACGCTTTGCTTCTTGCTCCACTCGCTCCATGAGCTGTTGTTCAAGCGGTAGCGGTAGAGGGTCCTGCCTGTGAGCGGCGCATAGTTGAGGGCATAGTGGAAGTGCAGATGCCGCTCGTCGCTGTCTAACTCGCGGAGTGTCTCTGGCATTTCGCCAAAACCGCCCCACAGCACGCTGTCGTTGCCCAGGACGATAGAGCAGAAGCGGATTGTCTGGCTGCTGGAGAGCTTGGCAAGGTCTTCTTGTGCAGTGTCAATGACGGTAAGTATCTCATCTCCGCCAACCCATACCTGACTGCCATGCTGGTATTGAGTTGTGATTTTCAGATTCCTGATGGGCATGAGCAGATGGCGGGGCAAGCTTGAGACAGGGTCTTTCTCCTTTGTCGGCTCATTGCCAACAGTGCGGCCATTCACGTTCTTGAGCCAAAGCTTGCCATGCGTGTCCTTACGGATGTCCGTCACCAAGGGGAGGTCGTTGATCTTTTCACCCTGTGCATGCCCTAATTGATAGGCGTAGACTCCGTCGGGCTCACCCGCATATACTTTGTCGCCGTCAACCAGCAGGGCGGTGGTGGCATTTGAGGTGAGCCTGCTGGCGCTGCCATTTGCTGCAATCCTGTAGATGCCGCTGGAGGTGGCAGCGAGTAGTCCGGCAGGGCTTGGACACAATTTCCAGCAGATATTGTTGATGTCGGCTATGCGCCGGCATTGGTGCGATGCAACCTCCATTAAGCCGTTCGTGTCGCCGATATACATGTTGCCGTTGTAGGCAGCGATGGCCTGAACTTCACCCGTCAGGCCGTCCTTGGGTAAGATGTAGCTATAGACCGATGGCAGCTCGACAGCGAAGACGCCATGTGCCGTTGCCCCCCAAAGCACGCCATGACGGTCGTAGGCCACGTGCGACACTTGGTTGGAACAGAGACCATTGGCCTCTGTGATGGTAAATAGCTCACGGCCGAGGCTGTCGGTAATCAGAAGGCCGTCGTTCCTCTTGACAATTACCTGGAGCCTGCCTTCGAGCGTCAAGATCTGTGTCGTGTCTTTCTGCGCGACATTCTTGTGCCCCTTCAGTGATACCTTGTCGTTGCTCACTTGGTAGAGGCTGCCGTCACTGACTACGAAGTACAGTGCCCCCCCGTCTTCGAAGATTTCCTGCACATCGCCTTCGAACAGCCCTTCCTGGCTTACCCTTTGTATGGACAATTCACCATTAGGCTCTTTCTTCAGGCGGGCCATGAAGTTATAGCCGCCCGCCCAGATGGTGTTCCTGCTGTCACGATGGAGTGCCGTGACGCGATTCTTCTCGGGCGCGCGGATGATGCGCCACTGGGCGCGGTCGTAGTAGAGTACCCCCTCAAAGTTGGCTACGAATATCGTACCGTCATCGCCAATCTCGATGTCAAAGTTACGGTTATGCCCGCCATACTCGGCAGCCGCGTAGTTCCGGATTAAGGGGAGCCCTTGTGCTGAAGAAGTGAGAAGTGAAAAATGAAAAGTGAAAAATACTAGGAATGCTGTACACAACAGCACCCTGCCGATATTTCCCGTTCCTTTCATGTCTCTTCTATTCATTACCTTTCACTTTTTACTGCCATATACGGTATTCCCTTTCCCACATAGTATTCCCATTCCTCCTGTGTGAAGTTGCGTTTCACGTTCTGGCGGATGCGCTGGGCAATTTTGGGCAGAGAGATGAGGTATTCGCTGATGGTGCCGTCTTTCTCGCCCATCAAGATGTAGTCCTCGTTGCGGCTGAAGGTGAAGTCGGTAAGCCAGCTGCTGGACTGGAACAGCGTGATGGGCTTGATTTGCATGTCGCCAGTCATCCAAAAGAGCAGCTTGCCATCGTTGCTTGAAGAATAGAGCCGCTTGCCATGCAGCCGCATCTTGGTCACCTTCGACAAGTGGCCTACAAGCTTGTGTGCCTTTCCACTGCCGTCGATCATCCAGATGGTGCCGTCAGTCATGCCGTAGGCTGTCAGGCGATCCTTCTGGCTGTATTCGTAGGCAGAGACCTGCCCGGGTACGGGAATCTTCTCGCTTGTCACCTGGTCTAAGCCGTTGACGAGGTGCATCCGTCCGTGGTTGTCGAAAAGCAGAGGCTTGTTGCCGCGCTTGCTGGTGCAGACGACACTAAAGCCGATGCGACGCGTACTGATAACTTTGTCTGTAGCGACGTCGAGTAGGGCCATGCTGTTTTCACCGATAATCAGCAGCTGGCGCCCGTCATGCATGTCCTCAAGGCTGAATGGACGGTTGACATTCTCCAGATAGACAATCTGCGTCTGGTTACCATTGGCGATTACCAAGTGACCGGTGTGGCTGACGGCATAGCTTTTGCCATTTTCAGTCACGTAGATATCCCTGAAGCAATAGTTCTTGTCATCCATCAGGCGTGAAGTCCTTATCTGGTCGCCCTTGATCCTGTTGACAAAGAATTCGCCGTATGTTCCCACAGACAGCAGGCTGCCGTCCTTCGGAGATATTTCTATGCTGGAGATCCTGCTGTCGTGGACGGCCCAGCTGCGCCTGCCTCCTGCCGCCTGTATCAGGGCTTGAAACACCGAGGGGTTGTAGAGGTCGCCGCCATAGTTGCTGGTGTAGAGGTAGGCGGCATAGGCCAGCATGTTGCCAATCTCCTTGTCGCCGCTGAGGAGGATGGTGTACGACTGCGTACCAAGAGTACGCCCCAGGGAGGTGTAGCTCAGGGTGTCGGCTACGAGCTTGGCATGTTCAGCCTGGCGGCGCTGGTTGTCAGCTTCCTGGCGCTGCTGCTCGGCCATCAGGTAGGAGTTCTTCGCCTCTTCAGCTGAGACCTCTGCTGCGGCCTGGGCCCTTAGCGCCTTCTCGCGGTCGGCCTCAGAGCGCAGGGTGGCCGCCTGTGCGATCTCTGCCTGTCTGATGGCTTCACGGCTGCGCTCCTCTGCCAGGATCTGCTGACCGTTGGCTATCTTCTCCATCTGTTGGCTAACGCGCCGGTCTACATCCGATTTCTCCTCTTGCTTTTTCAGGACGCCAAGCTGTGATTCCAGTTCGCTGATCCGCTCACCGTCGTTGCGATGCATGTAGGAGCCGCCTGCTGCAAATGCTATCAGCAGGCCTCCTAAGCACCCTATGACCAGCTTTTCAATTTTCACTTCCTTGTAAGTACTAACATAGTGATGTCGTCACTCTGTTCGGCTCCGTTTACAAAATTGGCGATACCCGTCTTGATGGTCTCTATGACTTGCCGGCAGCTACTCATACCGGTTGTATGGCTGAGCATGTCTTCCAGCCGTCCGATACCCATTTCTTCTCCTTCAGTGTTCATGGCTTCGGTGACACCATCGGTATACATTACCAGTATGTCGCCATGCTCAAGCTGTATGCTGTCCTCCTTATACTCCACACCTTTGATAGCTCCCACCATTGGATTCTTCATCTTCCTTGGCAGTGGCTCGACCGTGCCGTTGGCATGCAGCAGGTAGGGCAGGGTATGCCCTGCATTGCAATAGTTGACCAAACCTGTCCTTGTGTTGTAGATGGCGTAGAATACGGTGACGAACATATAGTCCACCGAATAGGCGGTCAGCAGATGGTTCGACTCTGTCATGCACTCAGCGGCACTAAGTCCCTGCGTGCCTTTTGTACGTATGATCATTCGGCTCACAGCCATAAACAGGGCTGCGGGGATGCCTTTGCCGCACACATCGGCTATGACTAAGGCGATATGGTCATCATCTATGCGGAAGAAGTCGTAGAAGTCGCCACCGACATTCTTGGCCGCCTCCATCGAGGCATAGATGTCGAGCTTGTCGCTGTCTTCTGGGAAGGGGGGGAACTCTCTTGGCAGGAAATACTGCTGGATCTCGCTGGCCAGAGTGAGGTCTTTTTTCAGCGACTCTAACTGCTTGTGCTCTTTCTGCGCCCCGTGGACATAGTTGATCTGCTCGATAGCCTTCTCAATGGTTCTGCTGAGGTCATCCATGTCGATGGGCTTGGTGGCGAAGTCGAACGCGCCATTGTTCATCGCTATACGGATGTTCTCCATGTCGCCATAGGCACTCACCATGATGACGCGTAGGGCAGGGTTCTGTATCTTGTTCACATGGGCCAGGAGCGTCAGGCCGTCCATCTCTGGCATGTTGATGTCGCAGAGAATAATCTCGATATCCGGGTTATCGCCTATAATGGCGAGAGCCTCCAGGCCGTTGTGGGCGAAAAAGAACTCATATTCTCCGCTACGGATCTTCCGCCTGAAATACTGTCTCTGCAGCACTTCAATGGCAGGTTCGTCGTCAACACTCAATATCTTCACAGTTGCCATTATCTACAATCTTAATGCGATAGTATATCTGGTTCCTTATTTCTTTGGCGCGTCCTCTTTCTTCAGCTTGGGACTCAGGCTGCCACCTGCACCGGCCTTGGGAACAGCGATGCCGTCCTTGATGTTGGGTGACTTGAACGATGACTTGACTTCGAGGTCGTCGATAGTCGCCTTGGGTGTCTTGAGTTCGACTTTGATTTCCGTCTTGGCATTGATGGTCGTCTCGCCGTATACCTGCGTCTTGTCGCCACCCACTGAGGCCTTGCCGCCGTCGAGCTGTAGCGTGGCCTTGCCGTTGCCTTGCTGGGCCTCGAAAGTGTTGTCAGCGAAGGCACCGATCTCCTCAGATACCATCTGTACCTTCTTGCTCTTTTCCTTGTCGGACTTCGAACCCACGTACATCTTCTCAGATACGAGTGTCATCGTACTGCCTTGTGCCAATGCAGCGTCTTCCAGACTGTCTTTGTTGACATCCATCGATTTCACGCTGATAGCCTTTGCATTAGCTGTGATGCTACCTGTTGACTTGCCCTCGGCATCAGCAGAGAGTATGGTGGTCTTCTCTGTACGTACCGACACACTACTGTCTGCCGTCTGGGCTTTCACCTTCAGCTTGCCGTCTGCGACTTGGTAGTCGAGACTTTCTACCATCAGATTCTTGGTGTTGAAAATCACGTCACCCTCGGCATTGTATTCGCCAGAGGTCTTCTTGCCGCTTGAGTCGTACTTGATGTCTTTAGGATTACAGGTACTTACCTGGACTTTCTTTGCCGTCACCATGACGGAACCGTCTTGTGTCAGGTTTTTCTCAGCCAGTCTTGTATAGTCGTCTGTCTTCTTGAAGTCCATCGATACCAGTCCGATGTCCTTTGAGTAGACATTGAATGAGCCCTTGGCATAATATTCCTTGGCATCATCCGTAGCCTCTAATGACGACATCATCACGTTCTCTGCCGTCACATTGAGGCTGCCGCCCTTTATCAGCTTATTGTAGGCATCGGTCATGTTGATGTCCATCTGCGGAGTCCTGATGTTGACGCCGGCCTCGGCATTGGTGTGCAGATAGTTGTCACCGTCGAGCGTGGCCATGTTGATCTGCTCTGCCACGATGTTCATGTGGGCATTGGTAGCACCTTGCCTGAATGTTTTTTCCTCGGGCATCTTGCTCTTCTCTGTCTCAATGGCCTTCTTGGTGCGGTTGGCCTCAGCGAGAGAGGAAACGGTACGGATAAAGCTGAGCGTTTCCTGATAAAGGGTGGGGAGGAGCTTGTCTATGGTGTCATGGACGAATTCAATACCCTTGGTGTTCTGACGTACTGCAAAACCGCCTTCCTGGTTGAGCTGATCCTCCCGGTCCAGCAATTCCTTCATAGCTTTCAGGCATTTCTCCACTGACTTCATTTTGTTGTCAGCTTCATTCTCCATGTCCTTGATCCTGCTATCTAGCGATTTGACTCTCTTCTCAATCATCTCCTTGCGTCGCTCGCATGAAGAGGAAGCCGAGAGCTGCAGGCTCTGGTCGGCATGGATGCGGATGCCGCCCTTACCGTCAATCTCTGCCGGGCCTTGCGAGAAGGCATCGGTGGAGTTGTTGCTCTGGATGACGATGCCGCAGGCCTGATTGACAATCTCTGAGGTGCTGCACACAATATTCTCCTGACCGTCGATACCGGGATTGACGGCGGTTTGGCGGATTCTGGGGGCACGGGTAATGACCTGTCCGTCGTTGCCTACGCCGTCAAGTGCAAGGGCGTTGCCTTTGACAATCACCGTACTGCTGCCGCCCATCAGGTCGCCGCTGTAGTCCACGTTGCCGATCACAATCTCTGGAGCGGAGATAACGATACGCTCAGGGTCACGGTAATAGCGGCCACTGTCCATCCTGCTGAATATCTCGGCCTTCATCTGCTGTACAGCCTGTTTCTGGGCATGAATTTCCTCCAAGTCTTTTTGCACGCTCTGACGGAAGTCCGTCATCAGTTTCTTCCAACTGTCAAATATATAGTCTGCCATATTCGTATGTATTTTTTCAAATTGTTAATGAGGCTATCTACCTAATAATCTCCGGAGCATCTCCAATATCCACCAGTCTCTTCGCGATTGTATGGAGGTTGGATTGTCTGCAAGCTTTACAAGATCGAGGATACCGTTTATGTGATATCTCTTCTTGAAATCATCTACTTCATCGGGTGAGATGTCGCCTACCTTGTTCTCAGTGAACGTGGGCTTGTCGTCTTGTTTGTCGTTGGGCTCTTGCAGAGCGTTGATGCTCTGCTGGGTGCTTGGCTCCTGCTGGTCGTTTGCCCCCTGTTGGGTGCTTGGCTCCTGCTGGGCGTTTGTGCTCTGCGCATTGCTTGTTCCCTTTATGACAGCAGCACTTGCTGCCACACCTCCTATGACTGCAGCACCTCCGAATACTGCAGCAGTACCAGTGAACGTTCTCACTCTTGTGCTGTGCTGATTGCTATAACTTTGCTGGATGTTGACACTTTGTTGCGTTCCTTGGTTTGGATTACCATAAACGCCGTGGCTCTGCTGAACATTCTGACTTTGCTGAGTATTGTTGGTCTGTAGGTCGTTGCTTCCTTGCTGACTTTCGCCATTTTGTTGAGCATGATTGGCCTGCTGTTGGCTGCTAGCGTTCTGTTGGCTGCCAATATTTTGTTGATTGCCTTGTCCTTGTTGATTGCCAGAACCTTGTTGATTGCCTGAATTTTGCTGACTGCCAGAACCTTGCTGATTGTTGTTGCCTTGCTGACTGCTGGCTGTTTGTTGCGTTCCTTGGCTTTGCTGGTTGCTCGCACTCTGGCTTTGCTGGCCGCTTGTGTTTTGAGCTTGTTGTGAATTCGTGTTTTGAGCCTGCTGTGCATTATTGGCTTGAGTCTGCTGACCAGTGGCATTTTGCTGCAGACTGCCTGAACTCTGCTGACTGCTTGCTCCTTGCTGACTGCCAGAACCTTGCTGATTGCCTGAACCTTGCTGGCTGCCTGGGCCTTGCTGATTTCCTGGGCCTTGCTGGTTGCTTGTACTTTGTGGACTTCCTGCGCCCTTGATGGCAGCAGCACTTCCAATAACGGCGGCTCCTCCGACTACAGCAGCAGCTCCTGCTATGGCTGCAGTCTTCGCAGCAGAGTTCTTTCCTTGGCCCTGCTGAGCACCAGAGGCATTGTTTTGCTGAACACCAGAGTCTTTGTTTTGCTGAACATTAGTGCCTTGTCCTTGTTGACCGTCAACATTTTGCAGGCTGTTATTAACCTGCTGGGCATTGCTATTTTGATTCTGCTGAACATTTTGATTCTGCTGAGCATTCTGTCCCTGTTGTCCATTCTGGCTCTGCTGAACATTCTGACTCTGCTGAACATTCTGACTCTGCTGAGTATTGTTGGTCTGTAGGTTGTTGTTTCCCTGCTGACTCTCGCCATTTTGTAGAGCATGATTGGCCTGATGCTGTTGGCTGCCAGCGTTCTGTTGGCTGCCAATATTTTGTTGATTGCCAGAACCTTGCTGATTGCTTGAACCTTGCTGATTGCTGTCAGTTTGTTGCGCTCCTTGGCTCTGCTGGCTGTTCGTGCTCTGGCTTTGTTGACCGTTCGCGCTCTGG
>CAMHAM010000015.1 GCA_946183415.1 uncultured Prevotella sp. | reverse complement strand
AAGAGCGACTTCGTGCGTGGCTCAGTAGTGATGTTCGAGGATGACCTCGCTGGTGAGCAGATTGGTGAGTTCCCCTCCAAGTGGGATCTCGTCAGAGGTAGTGCCGAGGTGGCCAGTATCAATGGCGCAAAGTGTATCGAGATGGACCAGCGTGATTCCTGGATTGCTCCGCTTGTCAAGGGAGGCATCAAGAACTACTTAGGCGATGTGTTTACCATTGAGTACGACATGCTGTATGACGACAGAAAAAAGGATGGCTGCGCTTCGATAGAACTTGATATCATGCACGAAAAATCGCCTCGCGACAATGAGTTGTTTACTATTACATATAATACTTGTCATGATAAACAAGCATACGATTGTAGTTATTGTCTAACCTCTGAGCCTTCTTTCAATAGTAAAGATGGACACGCAACTTCTGCAGAAACTACAACTAATAATGATGGTCGCTGGCATCACTTTGCCCTCTCGTTCAACAAGCGTGCCATCAAATTCTATGTCGATGGCAAACGTCAGATCAATGTGCCGAATGCAAAGCCTGGTGCAGGATGGGTGACATGGTTCGCCAGTGGTGGTACCAGTCCTGTCTATATAAAGAATGTGGTGATCGCCAAAGGTGCCGTTGATCTCTATGAGCGCAATGCCACAGACATCGACGCTAAGGTGGCTGCCGTTGAGAAGGCCATTGCCGAGACGGGTAAGTTCGTGACGAACAACATCCTCTTCGAGACGGGCAAGGCAACGCTGAAGCCTGAGTCGATGGAGGAGATCCAGAAGGTGGCTGACTATATGAAGAAGAACCCGACGGCTCGCTTTGAGGTGCAGGGCCATACGGACAATCAAGGTTCTGACAAGATCAACGACCCGCTCTCCCAGCAGCGCGCTGAGGCCGTCGTGAAGGCACTCGAGGGCTTAGGCTGCGACCCGTTCAACATGCGTGCCGTAGGCAAGGGCTCCCATGAGCCCGTGGCCGACAACAAGACCGACGAGGGTCGCGCCAAGAACCGCCGTGTGGAATTCATCAAGAAGTAAGCCATCATGAAGAAGCTATTCACATTGATCCTGAGTCTTGCAGCCCTTTCGGCTTCGGCACAGACGAAGTGGACGGGAACTTATGAGCTGAATCAGCCGAAAGACTGCTGGCATGTGGCCTTCAAAGACCTGGCTACGGGGCTGTCTACCTGGGCAGGCCGCATCGGCGACAGGTATGCTGATGCCACCGAGTCGGGCGATGAGCAGGGCACTGTCTATCAGCGATTTAACTTCAGGAACAAGAGAGGCTGTCAGACTTACTCCGTCGATCCCGATTTCAGGTACGTCGATGACTCGGGTGATTCTGGCGACGAGGCCTTTGCCGGTTTTTACAAGGCCTTCGCGCCGAAGAATCCAGATGCCTGCATGGTCTGGGAACTGGTTGAGTTCGGCATCGTGACAAAAGGTGACGATGCGCAGAGGGGTTCGGTGATGCAGCGCTTTCACGGCTTGGGATGGCCAGCATCGAAACTGGCACAATACTATGTGGGCGACGAGACTATCTGCAACGTGAAGTGCTGGAAGTTTGACACCCGCAAGAAGCCTCTTCCGGGCTCCGTAGGTGCTACCTATTGGATTGATCCTTCCAATGGCCTCTGCCTCAAGCAGCAGGCAGTCGACGGCAGCGGATTCGAGGTGTTCATCTACGATCTGAAGTACATCGAATGGACTCGCGACCTCTATCCGGAATTATACAAGGATAAACTACCAATCCTCCCATAGTCAGAAACACCAATCATCCCCGCCCATCCAGACGGGGATTTTTGTTGTCTGAAGGTGAAAAAAGACCGATATTGCTAACCTTTTTTCAGAAAAAGCTTGCATTTATGGAAAAAATGAGTATCTTTGCAGGCGTATAATCATTGTTTAACTTCTCTATAATATGGAAAATGACAATAAAAAGAAGAAAGTATTTAAGAAAGCTGTCGTATGGAAAGACCTTTACTTCTATCGCAAGAGTGATGTGATCTACCAGTTGACGGTTGAGTTTTGTAAGCGTTTCCTTCCGCCGTATGGCGACCGAACTGTCGACCAAATGGTGCAGTCGGCGCGTTCTGGTAAACAGAATATCGTGGAGGGCAGCGAAGACGGGCAGACGAGTTCAGAGATGGAAATCAATCTGCTGAACGTTGCTCGTGGCAGTCTTCAGGAACTTCGGGCTGACTATCACGACTATCTGCACACCCATCATCTTCAGCTCTGGTCGGTTGACAATGAGCGCCAAAAGCGACTCCGCAAATTCTGTCACTCGCATAACGACTATGATGCATACGCTCCGTTTGTGTCGAAGATGAATGACGAGGAGATGGCCAATCTGGTACTCACGCTCTGTCACCAGACAGATAAGATGATGTGTGCTTATCTTAAGAAGTTGAGCGAGCGATTTGAGAAGGAAGGTGGTATCAAGGAGCGGATGTATGCTGTGCGTACAGGCTATCGTCAGCAGCAGGATGCACACATGCGGCAGCTGGAAACCGAGAATGCCATCCTGAAAGCCGAGCTGGAAGAGCTGAAAAAGAAATTGGGCAAGCACTGAAAAAGGCGAGGAGTGTTTTTCCTTGGGTTGCCTAGGCGGTCCTAGGCTATCCAAGGCGGACCTAGGTGATCCTATGCTTTAATTTTAAGGTACGCGCGAGGGCGACTTCAATTGAGATTTTAATCAGGCGTTGTAAGTGGCTTGTAATGAGATGTTTCTGAATGTCGTGGAGATACTGGTGGTTTTTATTTAACATAATTTTGCAGTAAATTTCTGCATAATGTTATGGTAGTTTTAGGATAATTGTGTATCTTTGCAAACGAATTCGGATTTGACAAAACGGAAAACTTTTCCGATTCAAAAAACCAAAAAGTTTCCCAAAACGGGAAACTGACCAGCAAAGAACGAACGACGCAAAGTGCGTTTTTGGGATAGTATCGCATAGAGAAAGAACTCATAAATAACAAATTTAAAGATTCAATAAACAACAAATGGAAATTAAAAACTTTACGATCACCAAGCGTGACGGTTCAAAGGACCTGTTTTCACTTGACAAAATCATGAACGCCATCGTCAAGGCGTTCGAGAGTGTCGACCATCCTGCTGATCTCGGAACCATTTCCAAAATCCTTAGCCATCTGGACATCCACGACGACATCACGGTGGAGGACATCCAGAACCAGGTAGAAGAGGCACTCATGCGTGAAGGCTTCTACAAAGTAGCCAAGTCGTTTATGCTCTATCGCCAGGCTCACACGGAAGACCGCGAGACGCTGGCTAAACTGCAGTTCCTCTCAGAGTATTGCGAGTCGGTGAACGCCGCTACAGGCTCGAAGTATGACGCCAACGCCAACGTGGAGCACAAGAACATCGCCACGCTGATAGGCGAGCTGCCCAAGAGCGGATTCATCCGCCTGAACCGCCGCATGCTCACGGACCGTATTAAGAAGATGTACGGCAAAGAGTTGGCCGACGAGTACATCGACAAGCTGACCCACCACTTTATATATAAGAACGACGAAACATCGCTGGCCAACTACTGCGCCTCGATCACTATGTACCCCTGGCTGATCGGCGGTACGGTGGCCATCGGCGGCAACTCAACGGCTCCGACGAACCTGAAGTCGTTTGCTGGCGGCTTCGTGAACATGGTGTTCATGGTGAGCTCTATGCTCTCCGGTGCCTGCGCCACACCAGAGTTCCTGATGTATATGAACTATTTCATCGGTAAGGAGTACGGCCTTGACTACTGGAAGCGCCCCAACGAACAGGCAGACCTCTCGCTGAAGAAGCGCACCATCGACAAGGTGATCACCGACTACTTCGAGCAGATCGTCTACACGCTGAACCAGCCTACTGGCGCACGTAACTATCAGGCCGTGTTCTGGAACGTGGCTTACTACGACCGCTACTACTTCGAGTCGATCTTCGGCGAGTTCTACTTCCCCGATGGCTCGAAGCCCGACTGGGACGGACTCTCTTGGCTGCAGAAGCGATTTATGAAGTGGTTCAACAAGGAGCGCACGAAGACGCTGCTCACCTTCCCCGTAGAGACGATGGCGCTGCTCACCGACGAAAACGGCGACCCGAAGGACAAGGAGTGGGGCGAGTTCACTGCCGAGATGTACAGCGAGGGCCACTCGTTCTTCACCTATATGAGTAACAATGCCGACTCGCTGAGCTCTTGCTGCCGCCTGCGCAATGAGATCACCGACAACGGATTCAGCTACACCCTCGGTGCCGGCGGCGTCAGCACGGGTTCGAAGAGCGTGCTCACCATCAACCTGAACCGCTGCATCCAGTACGCCGTGAACCACAAGATGGACTATCTGGAGTATCTCAGCGGCGTGATCGACCTCTGCCACAAGGTGCAGCTGGCCTACAACGAGAACCTGAAGGAACTACAGAGTCACGGCATGCTGCCACTCTTCGATGCCGGTTATATCAACATTGGTCGCCAATATCTGACCATCGGTATCAACGGACTCGTGGAGGCTGCTGAGTTCATGGGACTGAAGATCACGCCCAACGACGACTACCTCCACTTCGTACAGGGCATCCTCGGACTGATCGAGAAGTATAACCGCCAGTATCGTTCGAAAGACGTGATGTTCAACTGCGAGATGATCCCAGCCGAGAACGTCGGCGTGAAGCACGCCAAGTGGGACCGCGAGGACGGCTACTTCGTGCCACGCGACTGCTACAACTCGTACTTCTACGTGGTGGAGGATGACTCGCTGACCATCATCGACAAGTTCAAACTGCACGGCGCGCCCTACATCGAGCACCTCACCGGAGGCTCAGCCCTGCACATGAACCTCGAAGAGCACCTCTCGAAGGAGCAGTACCTGCACCTGCTGAAGGTGGCCGCCAAGGAGGGCTGTAATTACTTCACGTTCAACATCCCCAACACGGTATGCAACGACTGCGGACACATCGACAAGCGCTACCTGAAGGAGTGCCCCCACTGCCATTCGAAGAACGTGGACTATATGACCCGTATCATCGGCTACCTGAAGCGTGTGAGCAACTTCTCGCAGGCTCGCCAGGAGGAAGCCAGCCGCAGATACTATGCCCACGCCAAATTTCAGACAGCGGAAATTTAACCACACCATACCAGTAACTTTATGCTGAAGTACGTCAACACAGGGATTGTATTTCAGGAGATACCGGACGAAGTGACATTGGCAATCAATATCTCGAATTGCCCTTGTCACTGTCCAGGTTGTCACAGCTACTACCTCTGGGAGGATATCGGTCTGCCCCTGAACACAGAGGCCATCGACAATTTCGTGGAGGAATACGGTACTGACATCACGTGTATCTCTTTCATGGGAGGCGACAATGATCCCAAGGGTGTCAACATGCTGGCACAGTACATCCATGAGGAGCACCCGCAGTTCAAGGTCGCCTGGTATAGTGGTAAGACGATCATCTCCGCCAAGGTGAACAAGCAGGATTTCGATTATATCAAGATCGGTCCCTACATCCGTCACCTGGGTCCTCTGAAGAGTCCCACCACGAACCAGCGCCTCTACCATATCACCGAAACAGGCGATATGGAGGACATCACTGCGAGGTTCTGGAAGAAATGAAATCGTCAGACGCTCATCTCGCCCCGGATGGACTGCTGCATGAGGCGGCGCACGCTGCCAGGATCATCGGGATAGTGCGACTGGAGGAACATCAGCTTGGTGACGGCGCTCTCGACCGTTGAGTCGCGACCGCTGATGACACCAGCCTCCTGAAGATGGAAACCGCAGTCGTAACGACTCATCTCGACAGCCCCCTGCATACACTGACTGATGTTCACGATGACCTTACCGTTCTTCGTTCCCTCCCTGAGTGCATTGAGCAGCCAGGACTTCTGAGGAGCATTGCCCGATCCGAAAGTGCGCATGACGATAGCCTTCAGATTGGGCGTGTGTATGATATGGCGGATGAAGTCTTCGCGGATACCAGGAAAGAGAGAGAAGATGATCACATTGTTATCCAGTCGGAAGTGAGGTGTCATAGGCTTCGAGAAGTCGGGCTTCAGGATGCGGTCGCGATGGTAGGTGATGTTCACGCCGGCATCCACCAGATGGGGATAGTTGAACGACTCGAAGGCATTGAACTCCTCAGCGCTCTGCTTCGTGGTTCGGTTGCCGCGCAGCAGATGACCTCCGAAGTAGATACCCACTTCGGGTACCAGCGCATGTCCTTCGTCATCCTTCGCAGCAGCAATCTCGACAGCCGTAATCAGATTCTCCTTACCATCAGTGCGCAACTGGCCGATGGGTAGCTGGGAGCCTGTGAAGACAACGGGCTTCGTCAGGTTCTCAAGCATATAGGAGAGGGCAGAGGCCGTATAGGCCATCGTGTCGGTACCATGCAGCACCACGAATCCATCGTAGTCGTCGTAACGATCAGCGATACAATGCGAGAGATCTGTCCAGCGGGCAGGCGACATGTCGCTCGAATCGATGGGGGGATCAAACTGATAGGCATCAATCTGGATGTCAAACTGTTTCAGTTCGGGCACGTTCTGCAGCAGCTGTTCGAAGTCGAACGGCTCGAGGGCGCCCGTCTTGGGATTGCGCTTCATGCCGATGGTGCCTCCCGTATAGATAAGTAATATCCTGCTACGCATAAAAACAAACGTTTACGTGGTTATTTTTCTGCAAAGGTAGCGTTTTTCTGCGAATTTTTCACTATCTTTGCACAAAATTTAAAACAACAAGCTAAAACATCAAAAAATTATGAAGCAGTTCAATGATGATAACTTCGTTCTCGAGACCCAGACGGCTCAGGACTTGTATCACAACCATGCGGCTAAGATGCCGATTATCGACTATCACTGTCACCTGATTCCTGAGATGGTAGCCAACGATCATCGTTTCAAGAGCATCACAGAGCTCTGGCTCGGTGGTGACCACTATAAGTGGCGCGCGATGCGTACCAATGGCGTCGACGAGAAATATTGCACAGGCAAGGACACCTCTGACTGGGAGAAGTTCGAGAAGTGGGCAGAGACTGTGCCCTACACCTTCCGTAATCCGTTGTACCACTGGACACACTTGGAGCTGAAGACTGCCTTTGGTATCACCAAGCAGCTGAACCCCAAGACCGCCCGTGAGATTTTCGACGAGTGTAACGAGAAACTGAAGCAGCCAGAGTTCTCCGCACGTGGTCTGATGAAGCACTATAACGTAGAGTGCGTATGCACCACCGACGACCCTGTAGACGACCTGCATAATCATATCGAGTATGCCAAGCACAAGGCTGAGAACGATCCGATAATGATCCCTGCCTGGCGTCCTGACAAGGCGATGAACATCGAGAAGCCCGAGTTCGCCAAGTATGTTGACCAGCTGTCAGACGTATCGGGTGTGAGCATCACGAAATTCGCTGATATGGTCGATGCCCTCCAGAAGCGTCACGACTTCTTCGCCGCCAACGGCTGTAAGCTCTCCGATCACGGCATCGAGGAGTTCTACGACGAGGAGTACACCGACTCGGAGGTCGAGACCATCTTCGAGAAGGCAATGCGCGGCCAGCAGCTCTCCAAGCTCGAGATTCGTCAGTTCAAGAACTGCTTCCTCACGGTGATGGCAGAGATGGATGCTGATGCCGACTGGACACAGCAGTTCCACTATGGTGCCATCCGTGACAACAACACGAAGATGTACAATCAGCTGGGTCCGGACACAGGCTTCGACTCTATCGGCGAGTTCAACACCGCCAAGGCAATGTCGACCTTCCTCAACAAGCTGAATATGAAGGACAAGCTCACGCGTACCATACTCTATACGTTGAATCCCTGTGCCAACGAGGTGATCGCTACGATGCTGGGTAACTTCCAGGGTGGCGAGCCAGGTAAGATCCAGTTTGGTTCAGGCTGGTGGTTCAATGATCAGATGGACGGCATGATCCGCCAGATGAACGCCCTCTCAGTGCTGGGTCTGCTCAGCCGCTTTGTGGGTATGCTCACCGACAGCCGCTCGTTCCTGAGCTATCCGCGCCACGAGTACTTCCGTCGCATCCTTTGCAACATTCTCGGCAACGACGTTGAGAAGGGCCTGCTGCCTTGCGATATGGAGATCCTCGGACGTATGGTAGAGGACATCAGCTACAACAACGCACGCCGCTACTTTAAATTCTACTAATACAAACTATGCGCACCAGAGGTGAGCGGCTCTGAGAAGAGATCACTATGGTGCAAAAATGACCGCAGACTTTTTGGAGTTTGCGGTTTTTTTTGTAACTTTGCCCCCTGATATGAGATACAACGCAGGAAATAACCGTGAGGGCGACTACGAACACTTCGTCGTAGAGGAACCTAAGCCGCTGCTGGAGTGGCTGATTGCCAACGTGCCACAGACGAAATCGAAGATCAAGGCCACGCTGCAGGGTAGGGGTGTGAAGGTGAACGGTAAGACCGTCAGCCAGTTTGACTTCCCGCTGGAGCGAGGCATGAAGGTGGCGGTGAGCAAGACCAAGCGCAACCAGCAAGGCTTCAAAAACCGTTATGTGAAGATTGTCTATGAAGACAAGTGGCTCATCGTCATCGAGAAGGCTGAGGGCATTCTCTCGATGGCGGCAGGTCACTCGAGCCTGAACGTGAAGAGTGTGCTCGACGACTATTTCAAGAAATCGCGCCAGAAGTGTACCGCCCACGTGGTGCATCGCCTGGATCGCGATACGAGCGGATTGATGGTCTATGCGAAGGATATCGAGACGGAACAGATACTCGAACATAACTGGCATCAGATTGTTTACGACCGTCGCTATGTGGCTGTCTGCTCTGGTGAGATGGAGCAAGATGAGGGTACCATCGCCAACTGGCTGAAGGACAACAAGGCCTACGTGACCTACTCTTCGCCTACCGATAATGGCGGCAAGTATGCGGTGACACATTTCCACGTGATGGCCCGCACGACGGAGCACTCGCTGGTGGAGTTCAAACTTGAGACAGGCCGTAAGAACCAGATACGTGTACACTCAGCTGACATGGGGCATCCCGTCTGCGGCGACCCTAAGTACGGCAACGGCGACGACCCCCTGCATCGCTTGTGTCTGCATGCTTGGTTGCTCTGCTTCCATCATCCTGTAACGGGCGCACCGATGGAGTTTGAGACGCCAGTTCCAACATCATTCAGAAAACTGTTTAAGTAATGGAGAATATCGGATATTACATTTTCGTGCTGGTGGCCATCATTGTGGCCTTCCTGGTTGTGAAGCGGGTGGCCTCCTGCCTCATTAAGTCTGCGATACTGATTGCGCTGGTGGTGATCCTGGCGGCTGTCTACTATCTCTACTTCATGCAGTAGGAGTATCAGCATCAGCGGCCATCGATGCCAGCTCTTCAGCATAGATCTTGTTGAAGGCCTCGCGCAGTTGTACAGGCTGGGCTATGAGGTTGCGCAGCTCGTTGAGCTTCTTGGCATTGGGCGAATTGGGAATCCACAGTTTGATATATCCGTCTTTCGAGTATTTGCTGTTCATGTGTTCGAGGAATCGTTTCCACTGACCTTCCTTGTCGAGTTGTGGGGAGTTGGTGAGACCGAACTGGATGGTGCGTCGGATCACCATCATCGGCTCAATGTCACGATCGGCTTCTGCCACAATCTTCCCATAGATGCTCCTGGGGGCTCTGCTGGCTGAGGCACGGTGATCCTCTACTGCTTCTTTCATGACTTTCAGTTGCTCTGGCGAGAACCATTTCTTCAGTCGGGCATCTGCAGCCAGGATCTTTCCGCCTCGGATATGGTGGTCGGCACGATGCCCTGACATTCCCAGATCGTGATAGGCGGCAATGGTATAGGCCATGTTGATATCGGCTCCAGTGGTCTTCACCAGCTCCAATGAACTACGGATGACACGGGTGACGTGCTCCATATTGTGGGCACGGTCGAAAGCTGCATAACGCGGGAGTATCTGTGTCTCGATAAACTCCACTAAATCCAGACTCGGGCTGTTGTTAATCATAAAAAGTCTCTAATAATTTTGCAAATATACGAAATTCTGATTACTTTTGCAAATAAAAATTGAAAAATAGAGATGGAAGAAAGGAAAATTAAGACAGATTCTGTTCAGGCGTGGCTCTTGGCGGCTCGTCCGAAGACTTTATCGGGGGCTGCGGTGCCTGTGATGATTGGTGTGGCATTGGCTTGGGTCGATGTGCCAAGCTATATAGATGCAGAGTTCAGCTGGACAGCTGCGCTGCTCTGTCTGCTCTTCTCCTTCGCTATGCAGATCGATGCGAACTTCATCAACGACTTCTTCGATTTTGCCAATGGTACGGATGATGCTGAGACGCGACTGGGTCCACGAAGGGCTTGTGCACAAGGTTGGGTGAAGCTCGACTCGATGAAGAAGGCCATTGCCCTCACCACGTGTATGGCTTGTGTCATCGGGCTGCCGCTGGTCTATTATGGTGGACTTGAGATGATCCTTGTGGGATTTGCCTGCGTGATCTTCGCCTTCCTCTATACCACCTTCTTCTCGTATCAGGGACTGGGTGATCTGCTTGTGCTGGTGTTCTTCGGCATCGTGCCCGTCTGCTGCACTTATTATGTGCAGTTGCATGTGGTCACAGCCCAAGTGTTCCTGGCCTCTCTGGCTTGCGGTCTGGTGATCGACGCCCTCCTGATTGTCAATAATTTCCGGGATAGGGATAACGACCGTTTGGCAGGAAAGAATACGATCATCGTGCGCTTAGGGGCGAAGGCTGGTCTGCAGCTTTATGTAGGTGTGGGTTTGGCAGCCATCATCCTTGGGGGTACCTTCTGGATGAACGGACATATCCTCGCCTCGCTGCTGCCTCTGCTCTATCTGATGCTTCATCTCTTTACGTATCTGAAGATGAAGCGCATCTATCAAGGAAAAGCGCTGAATCTCATCTTGGGAGAAACAGCGCGTAATATCTTTATCTATGGCGTCTTGGTCAGCGTAGGGCTGCTGTTGGTGTAGGCTTCCTAGGATATCTTAGGCTATCCAAAGCAATCCTAGTTGAAGAAATTCCACGAGACGCCCAAGTGCAGCACGTTGCCGTTCGTGGGATAGTGGGGAGCGAGGAACTTCATGTGGTTGCCCGAACCATTGTTCACATGCGTCATCATCACGAAGAACCTGACACCCTTCAGCACCATGTTTGCGTAGACATCGAGGAATGGATAGCCTCCCAGTTCAATCTTGCTCGCTTCATTCTGCTGAACAGCAAACTGATTGATGCCCGGACAGAAATCAGGGGCATAGTATTTGGAGAAGAATGTGGCGTCGGCTCCTAACTCTACACCCAGCACCTTCGCAATCCTGAACTTCAGATAGAGGTTGGTGAAGATGTTCCAGGTGGGTAAAGGCAGCACATCCTTATTGCTGGAGTTCTGATAGGTGATTACATTCTCCCAGTTGAGGGGACCTAAACGGAAATTCTGGTGAAGCTGAGCCGTGAGGATGTTGATATTGCCTGATTCCTGGAAGACGCCTGCCGTCATATTCGTACGTTCTGTTGCTGTCGCATCGTAGCTCATGCCGTAATAGGTGTAGTTCTGAATCTCCTCGATGGCTACGCGCAGGGCTGTGTTCGTCTTCTCATATTTGAAGAATCCCTCCAGTCGGGTACGTGTCTCCTTGGCCATATCGCTATGATCCCACCAGAAGTGCTTCGAGTGGTAGGTGCGCTGGAAGAAGACGGGGTTGTCTCTGTGGAAATAGGCTGATGCAGCCAGGCGTACCGTATCGCCAAAGAGGGGGAAGTTTACATCGGTATTGAAGTCGGCATGCAATTGTCCGGCATCCTCACCAGCCAACCAGAACTCAGCCTGCAAGTTGAAGTGGAGCGTCTTGCCTTGCGTCTTACTCAGCTGTCCTCCCACGCTGATGTTGTGTTCTTTCCACGACTGTTTGAAGGTGGTACTATTCTCAAGCGTATCTGGCATGCTGAACGTACGGTACTCATGCGTGATGAATCCCTTCAGTCCGGCCTTCATGTATTTGTTGAAGCCTTCGAGCAGCGCCAGTCCGAAGGTGTTCTTCATCTGGAAGTGCTTGCTCTGGTCGTAGATCGAATCGTTGCCATATCTCAGTCCTTGCGTATAGTACTTGTTCAGATAGTAACCCTTAGGTGTCTGGTAGGACTGATAGATATGATCGTAGTTGTTCAGTTCGAAGGTGTGTATGAAACTGGTGACAGGCACATACTCGCGTTTCATCGTGGCGTCGATGGAGTCCTGAATCTCTTGCTGGCGCTTCAGACTGTCGATGGCTGCCTGTCCGTTTACTTGAATACGTGTAGAGTCGACAGCGATATTCAAAGAGTCTTTGGGGCCTGTGGGTTCCTTACCCATGATCTTGGCACCTTCAGGGCGACCAGAGGAGGCTTTCTTGACGGGCTCACGGGTATCGCGCCCACTATTCTCGAGTCCGTTCAGAGCTTCTTTTGCTTCCTTCTGCTTGCGTGATTCCTCTGCAAACTTCTTCGCCTTGATTTCAGCCTCAGTCATCTTCACTAATCTGTAGAAGCCGATGTTATAGCGGTGCGAGAGGAAAATATGCTGATGATCGTTTCTGTTCCAGTTCTGCGAGAGGACCGTTGGAATCTCGTTCTCTGCATAGCTGTCTGTCTTTGACTCAGGGTGGGTGACGTACTCGTCGTCTGCGATACCGCCATTCTCTGCAGCTTTCTGATGTGCCGCATTAAAGAAGAAGTGCAAGTTGTATTTATCACCCAAATAGGAGGAGAAGATTGTCGCATTGAAGTGGGAGGTACTCTGATTGCTATAGTAGCCTCTGGCATAGGCGTAGTCGAGGTCGAAGCCTATGTTGAAACGCTTGTTAGCATTGACGGCAAACTTGGCATCGATGTGATCCTCGCCGTTGGTCTTATCACCACAGTTGTCGTAGAGTATATTGGTATAGGGCGAGAGGGTGTTCATAAAGAGGAACTTCTCAGGCCTTTTCTCCACAAAGCTGTAGGGCTGGGTAAAGATGAAGATATCATTGACGACAGGACGATTGATAAAGATTCTGCTCAGGCGCGATGTGTAGTTGCTACCAGTACTGTTGTACTCGCCATAGGTACCTGTATTGAAGGTGGTATTCATGAAGAGGTGGGGCATCGTGTCAGGCACTGCAGGAATCACATTGCCAAACTTCTTGTCGATGGTCCACACATAGATACCCTTGGGAATCTCCTTATGTTTCGTGGTGTCGTTGTTGTGCTTATTGAATTTCGTGTTATCGTTACGCTGGGTCACGTTACCCATCTCGTCAATCTGGTTATACGTGTCTTGGGCACAGACAGATGTCAGCGCCAGCAGTGCAACGAAAAACAGACTCAGTCTTTTAGTCATAGTGTCATTTGATCATTCGCAGAGCTGATTCGGTGATCTTGAAGACCATCGAGAAGAGAATGATGTACAAACCTAAATTATGCTTCTCCTCGTTTTTCGAGAGGAAGAAGTACACCCCCACGACAGCTCCTATCATGAAGATGATGTTCAGTATGTTGCGTATCTGATCCTTGCTCATTTCTTTTCGTTAAGAAGAGAGTCGAACTTGTTGAAGATAAAGTTCTTACGGTCGATGGTCTTCCTGCGGAACTTGCCTGAGAGAGGGTAGAGCTTCGTACCCTTCTTGTTGACAGCATATTTGTCGGAGATCCATTCTTCAGCTGAATAGTGTATGGGCTTACGGTCAAGATCGTAATCATAGTTAAGGCGTAACATCGTCACGTCGGCAGCTCCGTCGGAACACAGCACGTGGAGCTGATAGTTAAACTTGGTACGATCGAGCGAGAGCGCTGTATGCTTGAAAACGAGCCACTCGTGGAAGACGGCTGCCAATTCATGCTTGATGGAGTCGCGAATAGCAACAACACTGTTCTCGATCTGGTTGGGCTCCTGTACCATCTTCTCCAATTGTTTCAGCAGAATGCTGTAGATCTCGTCGGCACTTTTGCCCGGTGCCTTGATGACGGTGTGGAATTCAACCTTTCCGTCCACCATAGGGACAGCGTTCTCAGCCAGGTATTTGGCATCGGGATTGTCTTTTGCTACAGGCTCAACCTCTATTCTCTCCCAAGTGTTGTCCTGCGCGGAAATGGTCATTGGCAATGCCAACAGAATGGCGATTAAAAACTTCTTCATCTTTGTTTTCTTATTTTAATTGCCTGCAAAAGTACAAAAAAGAAGTGAAAAGTGAATAGTGAAAGGTGAAAAGTACTCGTGCATTACCTTTTTTTTGGTTTTATTAACCATAACGGAGTTATTCTTCACTCCTCACTCCTCACTCCTCACTCCACACTCCTCACTCCTCACTCCTCACTTCATTTCCAGTTCCTTCTGCAGTCGGATGATTTCATCACGGTACTGGGCGGCCTGCAGGAAGTCGAGGTTCTTGGCAGCCTCCTTCATCAGGCGTGTGGTATCTGCGATACTCTTCTCCAGCTGTGGTCTGGTCATGCGCTCTACAATCGGATCAGCAGCAATCATGCCGCCAGACTGTCCGTCAGACGAGATGTTAGATGCACGTTTGAGCTCCTTGATATCCGCACGATCCTCCTTCTGCAGAGCACTGAAGGTGAGGTTCTTTACAATCTGTTTCGGGGTGATGCCATGTTCCTCGTTATAGCGCATCTGCTTCATCCTCCGTCTCAAAGTCTCGTCTATAGTCAGCTGCATCGAGGCCGTGATGGTATCAGCATACATGATGACCTTGCCATTGACGTTGCGTGCAGCGCGACCTGCAGTCTGAGTCAGACTCCTATGACTTCTGAGGAACCCCTCTTTGTCGGCATCGAGGATAGCCACCAGTGATACCTCGGGCAGATCCAGTCCTTCTCTCAGGAGATTGACGCCCACCAGTACATCGTAGACACCCTGACGCAGATCGCTGAGGATCTTCACACGTTCCAATGTGGCGACATCGCTGTGGATATAGGCGGTTCGTACACCATGATTCAGAAGATATTCGCTCAGCTCCTCCGCCATGCGTTTGGTGAGGGTGGTCACCAGCACACGTTCATCTCTATGACTGCGTGTCAAAATCTCATCCATCAGGTCGTCGATCTGATTCTCACTGGGGCGCACTTCAATCTCAGGATCCAACAGCCCTGTGGGACGGATGACCTGTTCGACAACCACACCTTCAGCTTCTGCCAATTCAAAGTCGGCAGGGGTCGCACTGACGTAGATGACCTGATTCACCTCCTCCTGGAATTCTTCGAAACGTAACGGACGATTGTCGAAAGCGGCAGGCAAGCGGAAACCGTATTCCACGAGATTGCTTTTACGACTTCTGTCACCACCATACATCGCACTGATCTGAGGCACTGATACGTGACTCTCGTCGATAAAGAGCAGATAGTCATCGGGGAAGAAGTCGAGCAGACAATAGGGGCGTTCTCCTGCCTGTCGGCCATCGAAATAGCGGCTGTAGTTCTCGATGCCTGAACAATGGCCCAGTTCTTTGATCATCTCAATATCATACTCCACACGCTCTTTGATGCGCTGTGCCTTGATGGGGTCGCCCATCTCCTCAAAGAAAGCCACCTGCTTCACCAGATCGTCTTGTATCTGACGGATAGCGATGTTCGTTTGCTCCTGTGAGGTCATAAAGAGGTTGGCAGGGTAGAGACGATAATCCTCAAATTTCGCAAGACGGTCGAAGGTGACGGCATCAACTTCCTCGATGGCATCGATCTCGTCATCCCAGAAAGTGACTCGCAAAACCACCTCACTATAAGCCATCGCGATATCCACCGTATCACCCTTCACACGGAAGTTGCCACGCTGGAGGTCCAGATCGTTCCTGACGTAGAGCGACTGCACTAATTTCCTTAACAATGCGTTACGATCCAGTTTCTGTCCTACGTGCAGATCAATCACGTTCTCCTGTAAGGCTACAGGACTTCCCATACCATAGATACATGAAACTGAAGATACAACGATAACGTCGTTTCTTCCTGATAACAAGTTTGATACGGCTGATAATCTTAGACGGTCTATCTCGTCGTTGATAGCTAAGTCTTTCTCGATATAGAGATCTGTTGCTGGCAGATAAGCCTCTGGCTGGTAGTAGTCATAATAGCTGACATAGTATTCAACCGCATTCTGAGGAAAGAAACCCTTCATCTCCTCATAAAGTTGGGCTGCCAACGTCTTATTATGACTCAGAATGAGGGTAGGGCGATTGTGTTTTGCAATCACATTTGCCATTGTGAAAGTTTTTCCTGAACCCGTCACACCGAGCAGCACCTGAGCCTTGTCACCACGCTCCAGCCCTTCCGTCAGTTGTCTGATGGCTTCTGGCTGGTCACCTGTGGGTTGATAGTCTGATGTAAGTATGAATTTTCCCATTTGGGTGACAAAGATACGAAAAATATTCATAATTAGCCATCCCTAATTCATAATTTTTATAAAATACTTTGTTATTTGCTTGAAAAGTCGTAACTTTGCACCCCGAATATGAAAAAAGTATTAGTGATAGGCTCATGTGTGGCTCTGTTGATGACGAGTTGTGCCTCTGAATTCAACGCAGTCTACAAGCATGGTGATAGCGAAGTCAAGTACGAGTACGCTAAGGAGTGCTTTGCCAGTGGCCGTTTTCAGCAGGCTATTTCTTTATTGGAGGAAGTGGTCACGATGAAGAAGGGCACTGACGAGGCTCAGGAGTGTCTCTATATGCTTGGTATGGCTCAATATAACAATCGTGACTATGAGGCGGCTTCTGCCACATTCAAGAAGTATGGCACGAGTTATCCCCGGGGCCTCTTTGCTGAGCCTGCTGCCTTCTACGTAGGTCAGTCGCTCTATCAGAGTGCCCCAGAGCCTCGTCTGGATCAGTCGCCTACTAACGGTGCCATTACCGCCTATCAGCAGTTCATGGATCTCTATCCAGAATCCAAGTGGCGTGCTCAGGCCAATGAGCGTCTGTATGAGCTCCACGACAAACTGATTCAGAAAGAGTATCTCTCAGCAGAGCTCTATTACAATCTGGGAGGCTATTTCGGAAATATCAACTCCAACGAAGAGAGCAACTATACGTCGTGCATTATCACGGCTCAGAACTGTCTGAAGGATTATCCCTACTGCAGTCTGCGTGAGGATTTCATGGTTCTCATCATGAAGAGCAAGTTCCACCTCGCAGAGAACAGCTCAGAGGAGAAGCGCCTGGAGCGTTACCGTGATGCAGAGGATGAGTGCTATGGCTTTATCAACGAGTTCCCTGAATCGAAGAATGCTGCTACAGCACAGAAATATATTGCAAAGTGTAAAAAAGTTATTAAAGATTAGGATATGGATTACAAGAAATCAAAAGCACCGGTGAATACCGTGACCCGTAACATTATGGACTTCTGCAAGGATACTGGTAATATCTACGAGAGTGTTGCCATTATCTCCAAGCGTGCCAATCAGATCAGTGTTCAGATTAAGGAAGACCTGTCGAAGAAACTGGCTGAGTTTGCTTCTTACAACGACTCTTTGGAGGAGGTGTTCGAGAATCGCGAGCAGATAGAGATCTCTCGTTATTACGAGAAGCTGCCGAAGCCGACACTGCTGGCCACTCAGGAGTTCATTGAGGACAAAATATACTGGCGTGACCCTTCTCGTGAGAATCAGGAGAACTAATCCCCATTGTCATGATACAGCGTAAACAGACATTATATCTGATGGCGGCCATCATTATGACCGTCATCTGTCTTTGTATGCAGATAGGTTCCTTCAAGGTCGAAGGGCTCGAGGTGGCACGTCTCTATAACCTGTGGTATACAGACCCTCTGGGTAAACACCACTTTGAATGCTGGCCACTGCTGGCTATCCTTCTGCCCACAGCCGCCATCGCCACCTATACCATATTTATATATCATAACCGCAAGATGCAGGCACTCTTCTGTCTGTTCAATATGTTGTTGGTGATTGGATGGTATGTCTGCTACTTCGTCATAGCTCAGATGGGGGGTGATAAGGCCTGGGGAGCAGTTGACTTCCGTCCTACGTGGCCTGCCGTCTTCCCTGCCATCTCCCTGATCTGCTATTTTCTCGCCCGTCGAGGCATCATTGCCGACGAGAAGCTCGTCCGCTCGATGGACAGGATCAGGTAACTTTATACCTTATTATATTTATAAAAAATCCCGAAACATTTGGAGGTTTCGGGATTTTTTCTTATCTTTGCCGCTGTATAAAACAATTAACAACCAAATAATTATACCGATATGAGGAAATTATACTTATTATTATCCATGCTGTCTTTAGCCTTATATTCAGGTGCAGCAGTAGTTGAGATTAATGGTATCTATTACAATCTGATCAGTAAAGCCAAGGTTGCAGAAGTATCATCAGGAGCGAATCCGTATTCAGGAACGGTATCGATTCCTGAGAAAGTGACGTATGAGGATGTTACCTATGATGTGACAACTATTCAGAAAGATGCCTTTTCCAGTTCTAAGAGTCTGACAGCTGTAACCATTGCTAATAGTGTTACGTCTATTGGTGAAAATGCTTTTTGGCGCTGTAGTGGACTTACCTCAGTGACGATAGGCAGTGGTGTGAAGGCCATTGGAGTGAGAGCTTTCTTCGAGTGTGAGAGTCTGCCTACTATCACGATTCCCGACAATGTAACAAGTATCGGTGAATATGCCTTTACTGGTTGTACTAAGTTGGAGTCTATAACACTTCCCTCAAATCTGACGGTTATCGAAAACTATCTTTTCCATAATTGTAGCAGTCTGGCATCCATCACTCTTCCCGCAGGTGTGACTAGAATCGGTGATTATGCTTTTAGAGGCTGTCAGTCTCTTACTGCCTTTACTATACCTGAGAGTGTAACTGAAATCGGGAACTCTGCTTTTTATGAGTGCTCAGGTCTGACGACCATGACCATCCCCGCCAGTGTTACTACTGCTGGCAATGGCATATTCCATGATTGTCCCAATCTTGTTAGTGTTACAATTCCCAATACATGGACCACAATTCCTAACAGCACATTCAAAGGCTGTTCATCTCTTGCCTCCTTCACGATTCCTGCTAGTGTGACCAAAATTGACGGTTCTGCCTTTGATGGTTGTAAGAGCCTGACATCGATGACTATCCCAGGTACGGTTACTACGATTGAGAGCGTAGCATTTAACGAATGTGCTGGTTTAACCTCTGTAACCATCGAAGAAGGTGTAGTGACTATCGGTGGTATGGTATTCAGGGATTGTGCTAATCTGGCAAAAGTGACCATTCCTGAGACAGTGACTAAGATTGATAATGAAGCATTCCTCCGTTGTGGTCAGTTGGGCATAATAGTTCTTCCTAACAGTTTGAAGACTCTTGGAACTAATGTGTTCAAAGATTGTAGTAATTTGAGCTCTCTGACAATCGGTACTGGTTTGCAGACCATTGACAACTTTGCCTTTGAAGGTTGTAGCAGTCTGACTTCTGTCACCATTCCTGGCAATGTTACACATGTCAATAGTTCAGCCTTCTATAACTGTACTTCATTGTCGTCTGTATCCCTCTCTGAGGGATTGGTGGAGATTGGTAATAACGCATTTAGAAACTGTCCAAAGTTGACCACCGTAACGATACCAAATAGTGTGAAGACAATTGGCGGATCTGCGTTTATGGGATGTACAGAGTTGACCACATTGAATATCGGTCTTTCTGTCAGTTTGATTAGTACCTATGCTTTCGCTTCATGCGAAAAGCTGGAGAATGTTTATATTTACGCAGAAAAAGTACCAAATACGCTTGCTGATGCATTTAATGATTCTTATCCTGATTATATTACCTTGCATGTACCGGCTGTTAGTGAGGAAGCTTATAAGGCAGCCCTTCCATGGAGTACATTCAAGGAAATTGTACCGCTGGCTGTTGTTGCAACTCATAAGTTGACATATAAGGTAGACGATGAGGTTTATAAGACATATGACATATTTGAGGGCGCAGCCATTACACCAGAACCAGAGCCTAAGAAAGATGGTTTCATTTTCTCGGGATGGAGTACTATTCCAGCGACGATGCCAGCAGAGGATGTCATCATCACTGGTACTTTCACTCCTCAAGAAAATTCAGTTGTTATCACTATCGGTTCGATAGGTAAGACGACCTATTGCAGTGAGTATGATCTCGACTTCTCGAATGTGGCGAATGTCAAGGCTTATACGGCTACAGGCTATGACGATCTTACAAAGACCATCTGGCTGACTCGTGTCATGAATGTTCCTGCTGGTACTGGAATCTTGGTGAAGGGAGATGAAGGAGCTCATCCCATTCCTGTAACAAATGTGAGATCTGCCTATGCAAACTTCTTTGTGGGCAATACAGGTGATCCTATAACAATTGAAGAGACTGATGGGGATATGAAGAACTATTACCTCTCAGGTAAAGATGGCTCCTTTGTGAGTGTGACAGGCAATGCCAATATCAAAACGAATAAGGCCTATCTACAGCTTCCGCTTAGTGTATTCGTATTTACACGTTCTATCAATGTTAGCTTTGATGATGAAGACGGGACCACAAGTATCAAAGAAGTGAAAAGTGCTGAAGAAGGCGAGGGAGAGTGGTTCACACTCCAGGGCCAGCGCGTCGCTAAGCCAGGTAAGGGCCTTTACATCCACAATGGTAAAAAGGTCGTGATTAAATAATATACTAAAGTCTTTGTAGGTATTCCTTAGGTGAACAACCAATTAAGGTTTTGAAATTCCTATAGAAAGCACTCGTTGACGTAAATCCCGATTTCTGGGTTATATCCGTCAAGAGTGCTTTCGGGTTTTCTACCATTTGTTGTACGGCATATTCTATACGTTTCTGGTTGATATAATTCGTAAACGACACTCCCATCTTAATATTAATGGCCTGATAAACGTAATTTCTGTTCGTATTGAGTCGCTTTGCAAGGTCATCAAGCTTTAAATTAGGCTGCAAATATAGTCTTTCTTCCTCAACCAGTTTTTTAATGGAGTCTGATAGCTTATCTTGACTGATGGTGGAGGAAGGCGTGGGGGCTTGTCCGTTTTCTTCTGCTATGATATCTTTGATAGTAAACTGCTGATGAAGCCCTACATGACCGATTAAGATTAATAACGTAGAAAAGAGAATGGAAGGTAATAATAATAACCAGAAAGAATTAGCAAACTGATATCGCCCGATGATATTAAAGATAAAAGATATGAATGCTGCTGCTGTGAAAAGGGTGAGCAGGAAATGGATTTTTGAAAGCAGCTTTCCCTCTGTATTGGAATAATAGTTCTCGATAGTAAGATTGTATTGTCTGATATATCGCCAGCTTAGAACAAATATAAGGGGGATCTCCAGTGCAAAGATAATCTTTATCAACATGTGTACGAGTCCCTGCCACCAAGCCAGTCCTCCCAATGATGAAAAATCATTCTGGTATAAATGGCGGTCGATGAATTGGTGGGTTTCTGCATCATCCATCAGGGCATAAAGGATTCCTACAGCTACACAACAGACTATGGATGGCAATAAATATGCAAATTGTCTCAGATGGTTAGTTTGGCGCCTCGTGAGCTCTTCTATATAAATGAAGAAAAGCGGGAAGACGGCTGGATTGCAGAAACTGTAGATAGTGTCTGAAAATGTGATCAGTTTCATCTGATGGTAAAAATAGATGCTGTGTCCCAAATAGAGTAGGGATGCTGTTAACATGAAAAGTAATAGTACAAACCTAGGCTTGTCCCATTTGCTAATGAGACTGAGCCCAAGAAGCACCGTGAGGATGCCACAGACCATCAACGGCATTGTTATAATGATTTCATGAATCATGTGTGCAAATTTAAACATAATTATGATATAACGGTTGTATTTTTTGAAAAAAGTACCATAAAAATCCGCCATTTAAAGAAAATTGTGAATTTGCACGATAGTTTTGTGAATTTGCACGGCCTCTTTCGACCATAATTTTTATATTTGCAACATTAATTTTAAAACTACAAAATATGAGAAAACTGAATTTATTAATCCTACTGTTGTTAGCTTTGCCGATAGAAATAATGGCAGACGTTTCAAGAGACTCGTTGCCGAGTAATTACGGCAACTGGGTAAACCTGACCGATGGCTATACTGAAGACAAAACGAGTAACCATCAGAAAATGCAGGTGGAAATTGATGGTAACACGATCCATCTACTTTGGGTTGAGTTCGCGAAACAAAAAGATGATACATACGGTATCTGGTATCGTCGGTCTACTGATCTCGGAAAGACATGGGATGATGCCAAGTTACTGGTGACAACCCATACAAATGATTTTATGAACATTAACTCTGGTGTGATCAACAAACTGGTGGCTGTAAACAACGGGCATATACATATTGCCGTGATAGATAGAGATGATGCCGATTCGGAGGGAAAGTGGAGGATTCTTTATGTCCGTTCTGATGATGGTGGAAACAGCTTTAACCAAACAGTCATTGGAAAACTAAGTGATAGTTATCAAAGTTATCGTGGTTCGCAAATTGACTGTGATGGTGACATGGTGGTAATCGCTGCACCGAAGAATGGCAATGACATTGTTTATTATACATCAAAAGATGGTGGCTATAATTTCAGTAGTCTAACGCAGACCATCGATCCTTCTGGAGATAAACCGGGCTTCTATGGCTTAAAGGTCAGCAACGGTCATTGGGTGTCAATGACTCATGGCTACTATTGGTATTATAACCTCAAGTACGGTCATTTGCTTATTACTACATCCGACGGTAACACGATGTCCACAAAACAGGTGGCTCCACTGCATAGTGACGGGAATCCTTATGCCTATCCAGACGTTATGCATGGAGGAAACGGAAATTCCTATAATGATCATCCCCAAATGGCTATAGTTGGTAACACCATTCATGTGATGTATCAAGGAAATCCTGGCGGGAAGGAAAGTAAGGACGACTATTCACATACACTTTATCAAAAGTCTGAAGACTTTGGTGTTACATGGAAAGACGTTGTTGATCTGCCTGAGTCTGATGGTGGCGATGGCATGATTGCCGCCAAGGGGGAGAACGTCTATGTGCTGACTACTGCCTCTGGGGGGCGTCGCCTGATCTATTATTCCCATGACAGTGGTGATACATGGAGTACCCAAGGACAGGCCTGCTGGACTGAAAGAGAAGGAATGTACAATCCTAATCTGAGTTATTCACTGGTTATCGCCCCCGATGACAACAGTGGCAAACATGTCTATCTGACGGGAAACCGCTACTATTTCATCGAGAGTAAGGATGGTTTCGAGACGCTTGCCAAGAACTTCGTGCTAGGCAGTGAGGCTTTAGAAGGGGGTACTACCAACTATGCATTGACAGTGATACCAGACAAGAATAGTACAGAGCATTGGTTCATGCAGTTTCAGAAGCCTTATCAGAAGGAATATGTGGAAACGGATAAGAGTTCGCAAGACATCTGCTATCGGCGTGTGGAACCAGAGCCTGATCCATCAGGTACTAAGGCTCTCAATCTGACCGACGAGAAAATGATCGACTACCGTGTAGTGATTCCGATGACGCCTAGCCTGGCCCTGAAAAAGGCTATGACGGTAGAGGTGTGGATGCGCTATGATGCCCTCGGCAGTTTCCAAATAGCAGGCACGTCAGAAGCAGCCTCGCATTTAACTTCTCAGTACAATGGCGGATGGTATATTCAGGCTGGTAATTGGTATGGCAATTACGGCTATTTTGAAGGAGGTCTGCGCACAGACAAATCCACTGACGGTATAGGTGTGAGAATCAACAACCCGGATGCTTTCAAAATCTATAAGATGAATAAGTGGCATCATGTGGCTCTTACCTATGATGCCAGTGCTGGTGAAAACAATGCAAGACTCTATATCAATGGTATGTTAGTAGCCTCTAAAACCGTTGTTGGCGATATCTTGGTGGGGGCAAATCCCATCTCTCTCGGTACGGCAGACGGTTATGGCTGTAAAGGTTTGCTGGATCACTTTGCCATGTTCGACAGAGCGCTGACCTTAGAGGAGCTTCAGGAGCACATCACTCAGATGCCTACAGGTAAGGAGAAAGGCTGCGTTTGTTTGCTTAATTTCGACGGCACCTTGAAAGATATGAGTGGTCATGGCAACGATGGTGTGGCCCTGCTGGATGTGGATTTCGTCGAACATGAAGGTATTCACCCGCCAAAGCCCGATTTTGATGCCGCCAAGGATATCACAGGGCGTAATGTTACGATGGTCGACAATACAGAGTCTGGCAAGGCTGTATGGTGGTACATGGATAAAGGCCCCGACTATTATGCTCGTTATGTCAGTGATACGACCCGCCATCCGAGTCTGAAGGATCTTGATCCAGGCATCATTACCATCAATATGGCTGCATGCAGCGATAATGCATACGCGGCTATCACTAAAAAAGTCCTTATTGGTGGTCTGAGTAAGGTAGAGCCCTTGACATCGGGGCAGGAGGCTGGCGTACGTCTGACCATACAAGGCGGCTACGACCTGACTTATAGTAAACAGCCGAAAGTGCTGTTACATAAGGGTGGTACAGTGATTGAAGGTAAATGGATGGTTGAATCTGGCTACGACTCAAAGAAAGTCGAGTCACCCGATGATTTGGCAAAAGCACTCTTCAATCTGTCTAATGCTGAATCAGGTATTTACGATGTGGTAGTGAATAACGACACCTTATATAATGCCTTTACGGTAGAGAAGAGCGAGGAACCAGAAGTCTGGATGCATGTGAACGGCTGGAATAAGCAGCTATGGAACAAATGGAAGAACTATTCCATCGACTATGGCAACAAGTCAAATGTGCCAGCCTATAACGTACCTATTTTTATTATGGTTTCCGATAGAAAGAAAACTGTGGATGTGTCATTTGACTTCGATTATGAACTTTGTAATCCTGCTCTTGATGATTACGGACAGAATCTATCCAAATCTCTGGGCGACCATGTCATGGCGTATGATGAATCATTGGGCGACTCTGTCCGCGTCTATTCATTCATGATTCCTTATATCGCCCCAAATAGTACTGGAACCAAGACATTCCGCATTCGCCATCGTCCTGAGGAGGATGCCAGCTCTACTCGTGGAAGTCAACGCCTTGAGCCTCGCTATGTAGAAAACAGGGAATTTGTGGATATCATCTTTTGGGCAGAGGATCCTTGGGGACCGTACGATCCCGATGCCCCCAATCCCTACGAAAAGAGCGGCACTCGTGCACCATATACAATGGAACAGGGCGAGTGCGTGGCCAAAGAGTTAGGTACGGCTTTGCTGGAGACGGCTATTGGATTTGTACCAGGTGTGAACTGTATGTATGCCATTGGCAAGACTGCCTATCAGTCGGCTACAGAGGTTGAGAAACCATGGAGCACATTCGGCAGTAACTATTTGAGCACCTTCTTCAGTTGCTGTGAAGATCTTATTCCTGGCGCAGCACTCGCACAGGCTGCATTTACTTTGGGTAGCATGGCTTGGAGCCTCTATAGCGCAGGATCCTCTATGAATGACTGCCTGAAAGGTAAACCTCAGAAGTTGAGAGTGAAGGGGGTTGGTAGCTACGATCCCAACGAGATGATTGGTCCTTATGGCTATGATGATAATGCACATTATATCCAGACTATAGGTAGCATGGGCTACACCATCACTTACGAGAACAAGTCAACGGCGACAGCTCCTGCTCATGAGGTGTATGTTACTGACAAGCTTGATCTCTCGAAATATGATCCGGAATCGTTCGCATTTACTTCGTTCGGTTGGGCTGACACCACACTTGTTGTGGGTGGCTCTTATACGAAGGACTTTACACGCGATGTAAAGTATAAGGTAAACGGGCAGGACATCATTGTCCGTGTATCTGGAACATTTGATAAAGAGACAGGTGATGCCAACTGGAGCATGGTTTCTTTGGATAAGAATGGTAAGGAGATTGAAGATCCTGACTTAGGCTATCTGTTGCCGAATAACGCTGACCATGTAGGCGAGGGTTTCGTCACCTTCTCTATTAATCACAAGCCTAATCCTACAACAGGTTCGACCATTAGCAATAAGGCCACCATCGTCTTTGATGCCAATGCACCAATTGAGACCAATGTCTTCGTGAACACCTTCGATACGGATTATCCAACTTCGAAGATCACAAAGTCTGAGGTCAGCGGCAGCGACCTTGTCTTGACAATGGAGGGCAATGATGCCACATCAGGTGTTGCTTCCTATGACCTGTATGTCTTTAAGAATGGTGGTGAGGCTGAAGTTTTGGCATATGGAGTGACAGAAAACCAATACACATTGCCTTACGTTGAAGGTACCAGGTATGCCTTCTGTACAATTGCCACTGACCATGTAGGGTTGAAGGAGGCTAAGGACATCAAGGCCGAGTATACGCATTCAGAGGGAACAATGGATATCACTCTTGGTGCATCAGGCAAGACTTCGTATTGTGGCAGCAAGTCGCTCGACTTCAGCTACTCCGATGAAATCAAGGCTTATATCGCAACAGGTTATGATGCTGATGAGGGTATTATCTGGCTCACCCGAGTGAAGGATGTACCTGCTGGCACGCCAATATTGATCAAGGGCGAAGCCAACAAAACCTATGATGTCCCTATGACAAACAGCCAGAACTCCTATTATACGAATATGTTCAAGGGGAATACGACTGGTGATAAGATTCAAGTTCAGGAGACAGATGGCGATCTTGTAAACTACTATCTCTCAGGCGATGGCACGTTCAAGAGCGTGAAGAATTACGTGAACATTGCCAACAACAAGAGCTACTTGCAGCTACCTGGCACGTTCAAACCCGCAGAGGCAGGTGCGACTCAGACGGTAAAGATCGGTTCGATTGGCAAGGCATCTTATGCTGCTCCTGTAGACCTTGACTTCACGAACGTAGAGGGCTTGAAGGCTTTCACGGCTACAGGCTATGACAAGAGCACGAAGACGATCTGGCTGACCCGTGTGATGAAAGTCCAGAAGGGTGAGGGCGTTTTGCTGAAGGGTATTGAAGGTGATTATCAGATTCCTTCTGTCGGCGTTCAGAGCAGCTATAAGAATATGTTCATAGGTAACACGAGTGGTAATGAGATTCAGGTTCAGGAGACGTCTGAAGATGGCAGTCAGACGAATTACTACCTGAAAGGTGACGGTTCGTTCGTGAGTGTGAATGGCTATGTGAACATCAAGAACAACAAGTGTTACTTGGCATTGCCGACCTCGATGGTTTCTGTTGCAGCCTCCACTCGTAGTTCAGCGGACAGCTTCATTTTTGAGGAGCCTGAGATAATCAAGCTGCCGATCAGCTTCAGAAGCCTCGACAATGATGGTGACGGCACGACGAGTATCAAGGACCTCACCCCGGTCCTCTCCGAAGACGAGGGCGCTTGGTACACCCTCCAAGGTCAACGTGTCGCAAAGCCTGGCAAGGGCCTTTACATCAAGAATGGTAAATTGGTCATCGTTAGATAACCTCCACACTTTTTATTATTAAAAAATCCCGAAACACTTGTTCGTTTCGGGATTCTTTTGTATCTTTGCAGGCAAAAAGAAACCAAACAAGAGAACCAATGAAGAAACCATTAACATTATTACTTCTGATGTTCCTGTCGATGGCGGCAATGGCTCAGGTAACGTTTGGCCCCAGTGCTCAGGCTCAGCAGGTGACAGAACAGAAGGCATTGCAGAAGGCAAAGAGCTTCCTGACAGGCAAAACTATTTCAATTGTCGGAAAGACACGTAGCAGTTCTGAAGGCGAATTCCAACCCTATTATGTATTCAATGCTCAAGAGGGTGGTTTTGTCATCGTTTCGGGCGATGAACGAACAGTACCAATCCTAGGCTTTTCTGACAATGGTCATTTCGATGTCAACGATCTGCCTGATAACCTACGTTTTTTATTAGCGAGGTATGAAAGTCAGATTCAATACATACAGGAAAACAATGTGACAGCTCCTCAGAAAGCAAAGACAAGGGCTATGACCAGTTCTATTGCACCGATGCTGACATCTGCTTGGGGACAGGGACTTCCTTATCGGAAAGACTGTAAGGTGACTTATAATACCACGGAAGAGATAACATCCCCGTCGGGTTGTATCGCCGTATGTATGGCACAGGTTATGTACTACTATGCTAAGAAATCTGATGCAGGGAGAGTCTCTGCTTTAGCTATTCCTGCTTATAATTATGAAAAGGATAACAGAGACTATAGCCATGCAGCCCTGCCAGCCACTACTTTTGAGTGGGATAACCTGAAGGATACATATAGCAGCAACGAAACCGGAGAGTCTGCTGACGCTGTCGCCAAACTGATGCACTATTGTGGCGCAGCGACTCAGATGATGTATGGAGAAAACGGTTCTGGTGTATTGACTCGTAATATTGTCTATGGGTTAACTTCCTATCTGGGTTATGCCAAGACGGCTCATTATGAGAAAAAGGAAAACTACCTGTGGAGTGATTGGGCATCGCTCATCGATCAGGAATTATCTGCAGGACGCCCCGTTATCTATGGTGCCCGTGACAATATGGCAAGTGTAGGCGATCATGCTTTTGTAATCGACGGATACGATGCTTCCACAGATTTCTATCATGTCAATTTCGGGTGGGGCAATCCTTCCTATAATTCTTATTATGCCTTGTATCTCCTGAATCCAGACAGAGGCGATGGACGTGCCTATAATAAAATGGATGATGCTATATTCGGCATCTCGCCAGTTGCCAGTGGTGATCTTCCTGCGCTGGTTGATCATCTTACGGTGTCAAATCTAAGAATCAATAGCTCTAACAAGATAGAATACGATGCTCGTAACTATACTGGGAAATCACAGTATTTTGATTGCGGTATAGGTTATATGACGAGTAATAGTATCAAAGAGATTTCCAGTCAACTTATCACCTCGAAAGAGCTTGCCGAGGGCTCAACCAGATCTTTTAAGGATGGCTCTTGGAGTCCATTCGATGTAAGTCATGTTGATGGTTTAACTGATGGGGATTATAAGCTGGTTCCTATTTCCAAAGTCAATGGTACAGCCGAATGGCAGGTCAGCACCAATCCTGACATTAACTATATTCTGGTGACAGTTGTCAATGGTGACGCCACCGCACTATATCTGAATGGTGCTGGTATCCAGTTCCCCAAGGATAGTTATACTACCATATTGGGTCAGCCCTTTATTACCCAGATAGCGACTTGTAGGCCATTGAGTCTGACAGTCACCTATTCCAGTTCCAACACGGATGTCGCTACAGTTGATGGTGCGACAGGTGCTGTCACTGTAAAAAATATAGGACAAACCACTATTAAAGCCATTGGCGAAGGTACTGAATATGCAGACAATTACACACTGAACGTTGTTAAAAAGGTGGATAATCCTACAATTATCCTTAATGCGACTTCTTTCTTTTATGACGGCACAGCGAAGGAACCGACAGTTGAGGTGAAGGATGGTGATACCACGATTCCATCCTCTGAATATACCGTCAGTTATGAGAATAATACGAATGTCGGAACAGCTACTGTGAAGATTACGGACAAGGATGGTGGTAACTACATTGTCAGTGGTTCGACAACGTTCTCCATCGTATCAGCTGATGGCAGTCTGACACCTCCTACAGGTAAGAGCGACTTGGTATATACAGGTGCTGCCCAAGATCTGATCACAGCAGGTTCGTCTACAACGGGTACGGTGCAGTATTCTCTCGATGGAACAAACTACGGTACATCGATTCCACAAGGCACAGATGCTAAGGAGTATACTATATATTATAAGGTGGTAGCTAGTCCAGGCTATAATGATATAGCTCCAGCATCGTTCAAGGTGAGCATCTCACCTAAGACTGTCAGCAGTCCGACGATAACGCTGAGCCAGACGAGTTATACTTACGACGGCACGGCGAAAGAGCCTGCTGTAACGATGAAAGATGGCGAAACGGCTATTCCTAATGCAGAATTTACCATCAGTTATAGTAATAATACAGAAGTAGGTACGGCCGTTGTGACAATTACGGATAAGGAAGGTGGAAACTATACTGTCAGTGGTTCTGCCACATTTTCCATAACTGAGGCAGAACCAGCTACAGAAACTACACCGATCACCATCGGCAAGAGCGGCAAGGCTTCTTATTGTGGTGACAAGTCACTCGACTTCAGCTTCTCTGATGAGGTGAAGGCTTATATTGCAACGGGCTTTGACAAGGATGAGGGTACGATCTGGCTGACTCGTGTGAAGGATGTGCCTGCTGGCGTACCTGTATTGATCAAGGGCGAAGCCAACAAGACCTACGATGTTCCTGTGACGGATAGCGAGAACTCTTACTATACGAATATGTTCGTGGGTAATACGAGTGGCGAGAAGATTCAGATACAGGAAACTGATGGCGATATGGTGAACTATTACCTCAGTGGTGACGGCACCTTCAAGAGTGTGAATAAGACTGCGAACATCGGTAATAACAAGTGCTACCTGCAGTTGCCAGGAACGTTCGAAGCTGCAGTAACTGGTGCCACTCAGACGGTAAAGGTTGGTTCGATTGGCAAGGCTTCGTTTGCTGCTCCTGTCGATTTGGACTTCACGAATGTATCAGGTTTGAAGGCCTTCACGGCTACGGGCTATGATAAGAGCACGAAGACGATCTGGCTGACACGTGTGATGAAGGTTCAGAAGGGTGAGGGCGTATTGCTGAAGGGCGATCCCAATAGCTATGAGATACCTTCTGCCGCCGTTCAGAGCAGTTATGAGAACATGTTCGTAGGCAACACGAGCGGTGATGAGATCCGGGTTCAGGAGACATCTGAAGATGGCAGTCAGACGAACTATTACCTCAGTGGTAAAGACGGTTCGTTCGTGAGTGTGAACGGCTTTGCTAAAATTGGCAACAACAAGTGCTACTTGGCATTGCCGACTTCGATGGTAGCTGGAGCTTCATCTACTCGTAGTGTAGAGGGCAGCTTCATCTTTGAAGAGCCTGAGGTGATCAAGTTGCCAATAAATTTCAGGAGCATTGAAAGCGATGGTGACGGCACGACGAGTATCAAGGAGCTCACCCCAGCCCTCTCCGAAGGCGAGGGAGAATGGTACACCCTCCAAGGCCAGCGTGTCGCCAAGCCTGGCAAGGGCGTCTACATCAAGAATGGTAAAAAGGTCGTGATTAAGTGAGCGAAGAACCAAGCTTGCTTGAGTTCTTCCGAACGTGAACGAGCTCGAGCATAGCTCAAGGTCATCGTTAGATAACCTCCACACCTTGTTAATATTAAAAATCCCGAAATGCTTGGTCGTTTCGGGATTTTTGCTTATCTTTGCAGGCAGAGATTAAAAACTTAAAACAAATAAACGTTATGAAGAAATTCTACTTATTAAGCATTTTAATGCTCCTGCCACTGATGGCAAGTGCAGACGACAGTGGTTCGTGTGGCGAGAATGTTACATGGACTTATGTGGAGGAATCCCAGAAACTGATCATTTCAGGCTCTGGGCCGATGGAGGATTATGTCAATGAGATATCTTTACCTATTTCGTCTGCCAGTTATGCTTCTAATAAAGTACCTTGGAAGTCATATATTGAAAAGATCCAAGTTGTAGAAATCAACGAGGGAGTCACCACAATAGGTGCAGGTGCTTTCAGTAGTATCAAGACGCTTGCTTCAGTGACCATCCCTAATAGTGTGACCTCCATAGGCGGTGGTGCTTTTTATGGCCCTATTTACAAAGATCTGAACTCTGTGACCATTCCTAGCAGTGTCACATCCATCGGCACATATGCTTTTCTAAGAGGATTGTCTTCTATTAATGTGGATGAAGGAAATCAAGCTTTCACGTCAGTAGATGGAGTGCTATTTAATAAAGATATGTCTAAGCTGATTGCCTATCCTGCAAATAAAGAGGATGCGTCTTACATCATCCCTAATAGTGTTACAGTCATAGAAAACGGTGCTTTCTCACGAGCCAAATGTACCTCTTTAACGATTCCGAACAGCGTTACTACTATCGGAGAAAGTGCCTTCTATAGTACCTCAATTTCCTCTTATATGATCCCCAGTAGTGTAAGTTCCATCGGTGTTGAGGCTTTCGATTTAGCACGTTGTTCCTCAATAGACGTTGAAGATGGAAATTTGCATTATACGTCGAGCGATGGTGTCTTGTTTAATAAAGACATGACAACGCTTATTTACTATCCTCCTAAGAAACCAGGAGAATCCTATACCATTCCCAATAGCGTGACAACCATAGATATTGATGCATTCCATGCTAGCCATAACTTGACATCTGTGACTATCCCTAGTAGCGTGATATCTATTGGGGAAACGGCCTTCTTTGGCTGTGATAAATTAGTCTCGTTGGATATCCCCAGCAGCGTAACCTCCATCGGCAGAGGTGCATTCCGTGAATGCGATGTTCTGACCTCAATGATTATTCCTGATCATGTGGCCGTCATTAATTTTTCTATTTTGAGTCTTTGTAAGAGTCTGACCACAGTGACTCTTGGCAGCGGTGTTACATCCATTGAAAATTCCATTTTTGCCAATAGCGAGAATTTGAAGGATGTATATTGCCTTGCAGTAGATGTCCCACAAACTAATAGTTCGACATTTAAAGATACCCCTATTGAGAATATGACCCTCCATGTCCCAGCAGGAAGCCTCGAAGCTTATAAGGCTGCTGAGCGCTGGAGCGGTTTTGGCACTATATTGCCAATAGGTGACTCTCCAGCTGTACAGGCAGAGCCTTACGCCGTACTGAGCGACGACAACACCGTGCTGACATTCTACTATGATGACCAGAAGGCGGCGCGCAATGGTATGGGTGTAGGGCCGTTTACAGAGTCTTACGATAAGGATAGGCAAAGATTTAATATCAATTCCGGCTGGGACGAGCAGAGGGAAAGCATTACCAGTGTCGTATTCGATGAATCGTTCGCTAACTGCACTACGTTGACAAGCACAGCCTGCTGGTTCTATGGGCTTCAGAATCTATCCTCAATAACTGGCATCAGCAATCTCAAGACGGACAATGTGACGGCTATGCTCTGTATGTTCCAAGACTGTTCCAGCCTGACGAGCCTTGATGTGACGGGCTTCAAGACGGACAATGTGACGAGCATGTACTGTATGTTCTTTGGCTGTTCAGGTCTGAAGAGCATTGACGTGTCGGGATTCAAGACTGACAACGTGACGAACATGGCTAGAATGTTCTGTGACTGTTCTGGTCTGACGAGCCTAGACTTGATGGGATTCAAGACTGACAATGTGACGAACATGAGTGGTATGTTCACTGGTTGTTCAGGTCTGAAGAGCATTGACGTGTCGGGATTCAAGACTGACAATGTGACGGATATGAGTTGGATGTTCTATGGCTGTTTTGGCCTGACGAGCCTCGACGTGACGGGCTTCAAGACTGACAATGTGACTGACATGAACGGTATGTTCTATAACTGTTCCGGCCTGACGAGCCTTGATGTGACGGGCTTCAAGACGGACAATGTGACGGCTATGCTCTGTATGTTCCAAGACTGTTCCGGCCTGACGAGCCTTGATGTGACGGGCTTCAAGACAGACAATGTGACGGATATGAGTTGGATGTTCTTTGGCTGTTCCGGCCTGACGAGCCTTGATGTGACGGGCTTCAAGACTGACAATGTGACGGGCATGGTCGGAATGTTCTCTGGCTGTTCCAGCCTGAAGACCATCTATGCAGGCAACGGATGGAGCACCGCAAATGTTCAATATGGTGGAGATATGTTCACAGGCTGCACAAGTCTCATTGGCGGTGCTGGCACGCGCTATGACGAAAGCCATACCGACCACACTTATGCCCGTATCGATGGTGGCGCCAGCAATCCTGGCTACTTCACAAAGAAAAGTACAACAGATAAAGAAGATGTGGATGAGATTACCATCAAGGAAATCGGCAAGACGACTTGGTGCAGTGAATATGATCTCGACTTTACGAACGTGGCGGGAATCAAGGCTTATACGGCAACGGGTTATGATAATATTGATAAGACCATTTGGCTCACTCGTGTAATGAAGGTGCCAGCGGGAACTGGCCTTTTGGTGAAAGGTGATCCTGGTACTTATAAGATTCCTCATGCTGAAGTGCAGTCTGCTTACGCAAACTGGTTCGTAGGCAATCTTGGCGAAGCTATCAAGATTGAAGAGACTGACGGCGACAAGACGAACTATTATCTCTCAGGTAAGGACGGTACATTTGTGAGTGTGAATGGAAGTGCTAACATCGGCAAGAACAAGGCCTATCTCCAATTGCCCACAAGTGTCTTCGGAGGCACTCGCTCCATCGGCATTAGCTATGATGATGAAGACGGCACGACAGGCGTTAAAGAAGCGAAAAGTGGAGTAGTGAAAAGTGATGAGTGGTACACCCTCCAGGGCCAGCGCGTCGCTAAGCCTGGCAAGGGCCTTTATATCAAGAATGGTAAAAAGGTTATCGTCAGGTAAGGCTACAACATCTCTAACAGGATGTTGATACCAACCTTAGACAACTCTAAATCGATATCGACGCCTTCTGCAGACCGAAAGGAGCAGAGGCGTCGTTTCGTATTCAGCTTGTAAATATTCTTAATATTCACTATGGTACTTCGGTCAGCCCTCACAAAAATAGAACCATCTAGTTGCTTCTCCAGTGTCGCAAGACTTTCGAGAATAGTCTCCTGCGTCAGAAATGACACAACAGTGGAATAGTTGCCGTCGGCACGTATATAAGCTATATCAGAACTGTTGATGTAAACTTTCCCTGTAACAGTACGGAATGACAGCTTCCCTGTAGTCGGTTCAGGAGATACAGGCTCTTTTCCTTTCTCATTGGTTTGGAAGACTTTGGAGATGGCCACTGCTAACTCATTTTTGTCAATGGGCTTAAGCAGATAGTCGACAGCAGACAATTTGATGGCTCCCATCAGATATTTACGGTCTGTATAAGCCGTTGTGAAAATCACATAAGGTAGCGGGATGGTCTTTTTAACTTCTTCCATCAGTTGAACGCCGTCTCGTCCTTGAAGTTGGATGTCAAGGAAAAGCAGGTCTGGTTTATGGCGTAGTATGCTCTGTAGAGCCTTGTCGTAACTATCGCAGCTGTCAACAACTTCTATTTGCGGTCTGAAATCCTCTAGTTTCTGCAGGAGTGACAGTCGGGGTAGGCGCTCGTCTTCTATAACGATGGTTCTTAATGGTTGTTTCATTTTATTCTATTCATATTGATAGTTAATGGGGATTGTCATCTCATAACAGGTACCAGCAGGTCTTCCCTTTTCATCAAAAAGGTCTGTGACACCATGGCGGATCTTGTTTTGGTTACTCTGGTTGTATAATGAGATTTGTTCCATAAGAATCTTAAGTCCCATTTTGGTAGAGTTGGTAGTCATCCGTGCTGCCTCAGCTCGGCCTACGCCATTGTCTTTCACTTGAACGGTAATCGTGTCGTCGTCCTGAGATTGGCTGATGATGATGTCTATTCGACCTCCATTTTCCTTGTTGCCAATACCGTGCTTGATGGCATTTTGGCAATAGGTATGTAGTAGCATAGTTGGCAGATGGGCTTGTCTGTCAACCTTATCAGACACTTGGATGTCATACTGTAATCGCTCGCCATAGCGCAGCTGCTCAAGTTCCAGGTAGTTTTTGATGTAATCGAGTTCTTCCTCTATAGTTTGCGATGAACGGTCCAGGTCTGCCAGGGTCTGGTTCGTAAAGTCGGAGTAGAGCTTCAGATAACGGGTAGCCTCCTCATTGGAGTTATTCATCATGAAATATTCAATGCCTGCCATCACATTAGAGTGGAAGTGGGGAATGGCTTTCAGACGAATGGTGTTGAGCTGTAGCTCTTTCTGTCGCTTCTCGCGGTATAGCTGTCGCATAGCTTGTTGACTTCGACGGATTTCATAGCGTCGTGCCAGTCGCCAGATGAAGAAGGCGAGCATGGTCAAAGCGATGACCCATACCCACCACCGTTGCCACCATTCCAGAGGAACAGGGATAATGGTAGACTGTTGATTGTCATCAAGTAATGAAGCTGGCAAGAACGAGGTCATCTCTTCTACTCCCGCCATCCATACTGTTCCATCGGGCGCTTCTGCCATCGTCGCTTTAAGAGGTTCCAAGGCTGTGAAGCCGTTAGTATGGTCGAAGCAATGAATATCACTGATTTGATAGTTGTTATCAATCCTTCCTATGAAAAGCCTGCTGATGGTTGCAATAATCAGGTAGCCCCTGGGAGAGATATGCAGTGAACGTATCTCGTTCCCTGTCAATGCAGGAATTTGACTTGTCAGGTCTTCCACCTCTCCGTTACGAATAAGGAACAATGAGTCGGAAGAGGCGAAGAAAATGTTGCCCAATTGGTCACGCTCCATGGTTGTAATAACCAGTTTTTGAGGAAAATCTTTTTGATGGGTACTGTCATCGATGCAGAACAGTCCGAAACTGGATCCTACCCATAGCCGTCCTTGTGCGTCTTCAGCTGCTGTCCAAGGGTGTGGTATGGCTGTTGATAAAGTGTCCACTTCCTGATTGTCAGGTTCATAGGCCAGCAGATTCCGACGGGAACCGATGATTAGCCGTTTGCCTGCTTGTGCCACAAATTGATAACGGTCCTTTGGCAATCTCAGCCATTGAAGGTCATGACCATCGTAACAGGCTATATCACCATTGCCAGCCATAAAGACTTGATCTCCTATGGTGACGGCGTTTGGGGCATAATAGTTTCCCTCAATACTGTTGATCTCTGTCCAGATGTCTTCATGTCTCTTAAGAAGTACACCATTCAGTGTCCCCACTATCATATCGCCATGAGCATTAAAGGTGATGGCTCTGGCAATATCGTCTGAATCTGTCAGACGATGATTTGTGAAGTTCATATGGAAAAAACAATACACCCCTTGATAAGTGGCCACCCACAGCCTGTTCCATGTGTCAACCAATAATCCTTTAATCATGTTGAAACCGTTGGCAAGGATGCGGATATGCCCTTTATCGTATAGATAGATGGTATGTGAATCAGCTATGATGAGTTGGCCTTGCTTGTTTTGTCGAACGAAAAGACCATAGTCAGGAGATTTGAAGTGGTAGTTCCGGCATGGTCTCAGCTTTCCTGCTGATAAGGTGTAGATACCGTCGGCAGCAAGAGCATAAAGTGTGTTGCCCTGTCGGATCAGGGTAAATATGTCTTGTTTGACTGTCAGTCGTTGGGCCTGCCTGTTACGGATGACGTATAGTCCGTTTTCTGTTGGGACATAGATGCCAGTCGTGTCCATATAGAGCTTACGGTCAGGTGTCATCAGGTCAAATAAATGGCTTTTCAGAAATGGCTGGGGGCCGGCGTGGTCAAATCGGCAAAGGCGGCGTTGCTGTTCTTGTCTATTCTCTAACAATATTATCCGTGGGGGAAGGTCGCATGCATTAAAGTTGTTCAACAGCCATTCTTGTTTGGGATCTAATTGTCGTTGTTCTACCTCGTCACATTTTATCTGCCATTGGCGACGGAAGCCTAAGGCACTTACCTTTCCATCGACCTCTGTAAAGCCTACAATGTTTTCCCGTCTGCCTTTTAAAAAGGGTGTAAAGGATTTGCCATCGAAACGCACAAACCCAGACAAGGTGCCGATGTAGATGTAGTTTTGGGCGTCCTGCCAGATGATTTCTGCCTGCATCTGTGGAAGGCCGTCGTTAGTGGTATACCGACGGTAGTTTAATTGGCTCTCAATCAGTTCCCCTGCGGTGGCATTCAAGAGGCACAGGATACTGCAAAGTGTGAAAAACAGTCTTTTCATGGATGCAAATATACATACTTTTCTATAATTCTTGTATGCTTTTTCGGAATTGTTAACCTCTTTTTTTGCTTTATCCTTTGAAGTGGTCCTTTCGTCACTGAAATGGCATGTCTCGTCAAAATGACTTTTTTCGTCTATGACTATTTGATTATTTTTCATAACTTTACACCAAATTTGAAATAATTAATCTATCAAACTATAGCGCTTATGAAACTAAATGTAACTCAGAAATTGTTCATGACGCTGGCACTATGTCTGCTGGCATCTACGGCTGCTTGGGCCGATTACAAAGGCTATACCAAGAACTATGTTTCTGCGGATGGACTGGTGTTTCGACGCCAGTTTACTGCCGAAGATCCAACAGGTTCTACTTGTGTACTCATCAAGCCAAGTGCGAACAACAAGGAGGTGTGGGCCTTGTGTAATGACTACGGCCAGGCTATTGGTTATGCTGATCCAGGAGGCAATCCCCCAGAGAAACATGTAGGCCCTGATGGTGATGAATATACAGGATCTACCTATGAGATTCCAAGTGCCCCTGGAGGCTATGATCTGGTGTCTATTGATAGTTATGCCTTTAAGGGTAACACTCACTTGAAGAGTATTACATTCCCTGCTGCTAACCTGACGTCGGTTCCTGATAATAGCTTTCAAGGTTGTACGGCGTTGAAGACTCTGAACTTCAGTGGCAGTAGTATCAAAGTGATTGGCACCGCTGCTTTTGCCCAATGCACGGCTCTTGAGGCCATCGAGGACTGGGGTCAAGTAGAGACTATTCATGGTTGTTCTGTTGGCTTCGGTTATGGTTCTTTTGGCGGTTGTACTGCATTGACTGAACTCAAATTCAGTCCTTCGGTGAAATATATTTACGGCAATGCCTTTGGCGGTTGTACAGGTGTGAAGAAACTGATCTTTGAAGACGGTAACGACTTGCTGGAACTTTCTCCTGGTGACGGTAACGAGGGATCTGCCACTCTGATGTTTTACGATAGTCCCATTACATACGTCTATTATGGTAGGAAAATGTCCAACAATGCTCACGACAACTATATCCAATTCGTTAATCCGCTGAGCACGTTAAGCGTTGATGCCTTGAATGCGATCACCAGGATGGATGTTGAATTCAGCGAGAAGATCGATACTATTCGCAGTACGTTCTTCAGGGAAATGACAATGCCCCTCTTTATCAAGGCTCCGGCTGTCACCTATATCGGCACATACGCCTTCCAGCAGGCCAATGTGAAGAGTCTTGATGTGCCGAAGATCAAGCACATCGACAAAAATGCTTTCGAGAATTCTACGATCTCAGATCTAAATTTCTACTCCGTGGAGGAGATTGGAAACAAGGCTTTCTATGGCTCACGTCTGGTGAATGTCTCATTGCCCGCCACACTCAAATATATAGGTGTAAATGCTTTTAATGTGAACTATACTAGCGATGTCGTTAATGAGTCAGGCAATTACGATCAAGTCTCTTCGCTGAAGACTTTCCGTATTGAGGATGGTGACGAGCCTATCGAACTGGGCTTTGACACAGACGAGTATGAGAAGTTGAAGAATGCCGACTATGATTGGGAACCCTTTGTCTATTCATTAGAGTGGCTTGCCAGTCAGAGTCTGGAAGAGCTATACATTGGTCGTCCCGTGGGCCATGAACCTTTCATCAATGAATTTGGAAGCACTAACTACTATTCTTCTGCCCTACAGTTCAAAGTCCTAACCTTCCCTCAATTAAAAAAGGTTGAACTGACGAAGGTAAAGACCGTTAGCTCCTATGCTTTCGGTGCCAGTGGTTCCGAGTTTGAACCAGCGAGCAGCTTGGAAGAAGTATCATTGCCTTTGTTGAAGGCTGTACCCAATCAGTGTTTCTATTATAACACCAAGTTGAAGACTGTGAACATCCCGAAGGCCGAGACACTCTGGGATGAGGCCTTTGCCTATACCAGCGGCGACCTCGACATCTCATTTATCAACACGGTGGATAGCATTAAGCAGCAGTGCTTTGCCAATAGTGGTGTCAGTGGTGAACTCACCATTCCTGGTTCGGTGAAGTATCTGGGCAAGGGTGTTTTCTATAACTGTGAGAACCTGAAGAAGGTTATTTTCGAGTATGACGAAAAGCCGTTAGGTATGGAGTATTTCATGCCTGGTAATAATGCTAATAGTGGTGTGATGTCAATAGGTGGTTACAAGTGTGGTATCGAAGAGTTCTACTTCGACCGTAATGTCAAGCCAAGCACCTATACTGACGGCAATGGTGATACCTATACCTATCGTTTTGAGATTGCTATTGGCGATGGTCAATATGGTTCACGTGGCTTCCCCAACCTGAAGAGTGTCACCATCGGTAAGAAACTCACTTCACTGGACGGCTACACCTTTGTTTCAACGGGTTTGGAGTTCATCCGCTGTGAGAACCCGGAGCCGATAGCTCTGGAATACACGACCTCTGAAGATGATGATTCTTATAATGCTGACCACAGTCAGGGACCTTCTTTCACTTCCACTGTTCAGGAGGAAGTGAAAATCCTCGTTCCCGATGGTTCCGTATCTGATTATCTCGCTGCCGACGTTTGGAAAGGTTTTGTGAATCTGACTGACAGCAAGGGCGACCTTGGCACCATCTCGGTTACCATTCCCAGTGAAGGTTGTATCACCTTTAGCGGACTGCATAATCTAGACTTCTCTGCGCAGGCAGATATCAAGGCCTATATTGTCAGCGGTTATGATGGTGATTCAGAAAGTGTCCTGCTCAGTCCTGTCACCGCTGTGTCTGCTTTGCAATATGATGAGACAGGTGTGGTCATCAAGGGTAAACCAGGAACCTATCAGGTGCCTGTGGTGGAAACTAAGAGCGCATATCTTAATATGCTGACAGGTGTCCCGAGTAGTAAAATCACACTTGCGAAGGAGGGATACACCTATTATAATTATAGTACACGAGCAACCGATGTATTCAACTGCTATCTGAAGGATGGCGACTTCATCAAGTCAAATGGCTCTGTGAAGGTAGGCCCTAATGCAGCCTATCTTCAGATACCGGAATCCTTGAAGGGAAAAAGTGGTGATCATGTTACGATCACCTTAGGTAACTCTGCTTTTACCCCTCTGTGTTCGGAAGTGGATCTGAATTTTACCAATGTGCAAGGGTTAGAGGCATATTGTGCCATAGGATTTACCAATTCAGGTACCATCACGCTGACCCGTGTTAATAGGGTACCAGCCAATACGATTGTCCTGTTGAAAGGCACACCAGAGGCTACCTACACCATCCCTTCCGAGATGGTGAAGGCTATCAATATGAATATGCTATTGATTAATTCTTCTGATGCTGAAATGACGATTGAAGATAGGCAGGGCGTGGCCTATTTCTATATGGACGGTGATAAGTTCAAGATAGCAAAAGCTGGCACCAAGATTGCTCCTGGAGGAGTCTATCTTAATGCACCCAGCTCTGCTGTGGCAGAGAACGGACCAGAGGAGTTTAGTATCGTCATGAAGGAATCTGAAACGATGAGTGTAAATGCCTCTTGTGCCTCAATCACCATTGGCAAGAGCGGCAAGGCTTCTTATTGTGGAGATCAGTCGCTCGACTTCAGTTTCTCTGATGAGGTGAAAGCTTATATTGCGACGGGCTTTGACAAGGATGAAGGCACGATCTGGCTGACGCGTGTGAAGGATGTGCCTGCTGGTGTGCCTGTATTGATTAAGGGCAATGCCAACACGACCTACGATGTCCCTGTGACGGATAGTGAGAACTCTTATTATACGAATATGTTCGTGGGTAACACGAGTGGCGATAAGATTCAGATTCAGGAAACTGATGGTGACCTGGTGAACTATTACCTCAGTGGTGACGGCACCTTCAAGAGTGTGAATAAGACTGCGAACATCGGTACCAACAAGTGCTACCTGCAGTTGCCGGGAACGTTCGAAGCCGCAGTAACTGGTGCTACAGAGACAGTGACTGTTGGTTCGATTGGCAAGGCTTCATTCGCCGCTCCTGTCGATTTGGACTTCACGAACGTATCAGGTTTGAAGGCCTTCACGGCTACGGGCTATGATAAGAGCACGAAGACGATCTGGCTGACGCGTGTGATGAAGGTCCAGAAGGGTGAAGGCGTATTGCTGAAGGGCGATCCCAATAGCTATGAGATTCCTTCTGTTGCCGTTCAGAGCAGTTATGAGAACATGTTCGTAGGTAACACGAGCGGTGAAGAAATTCAGGTTCAGGAGACATCCGAAGATGGCAGTCAGACGAATTTCTATCTGAAAGGTGACGGTTCGTTCGTCAGTGTGAATGGCTATGTGAACATCAAGAACAACAAGTGTTACTTGGCATTGCCGACCTCGATGGTAGCCGTTTCCTCTACCCGTAGTGCAGAGGACAGTTACAAGTTCGAGGAGCCTGAAGTAATCAAGTTGCCAATAAATTTCAGGAGCATTGAAAGCGATGGTGACGGCACGACGAGTATCAAGGACATTACCCCAGCCCTCTCCGAAGGCGAGGAAGCCTGGTACACCCTCCAAGGCCAGCGTGTCGTTAAGCCTGGCAAGGGTCTCTACATTAGGAACGGAAAAGTGGTCGTGATAAAGTAACATATAACACAATATCATCAAAAAAATCCCGAAATGCTTGGCTGTTTCGGGATTTTTTTGTATCTTTGTCGGCATATTAACTGAAAACAATTGCGATATGAAATCTTTTAGTACATTTAGGAATGTTTTGGTTCTCTGTCTGTTATGTATGACTAGCCTAGTAGCTCAAGGACAGAAAAAGAGTGGAGGTCCAGTCTATGTGGAAGGTCCTCAGATTAAGGTAGACGTGCGCCATCTGAAATGGTCTGATTTCGAGGGGATTCAGCCAAGACGTACTGGACTAACAAGAGGAGATGCAACTCCTTCGAGATGGATTGATCGAATCGGGAATATGCCAGACTATCTGATAGATTTCTATCAGTTGTATGGTACGACAGTGCAGGAAGTCATGGATGGACAGGAAAACTGGTTGTCAAATCCAGAAAAAGCAGAGGTAGATCCTTATTCTGGTGCTTATTCTGTGACAGTCAAGACAATCAAAGGCTCTACAGATTTTACCTTCCCTGCAGGTTCCAGCAATGCTGTTATACAAGAAGCTGCGGGTAATGCAGTTCAGGAAAAATGTGGTAATATCATGAATGAATACACATGCTTTATGAACTATCTGACCCTTTGTATGAACTATGATTATCCGGAAGCATTCTGGACAGGAAATGCTGCAAATTGGAGCAACATGTGGGGGTATAATTACTCGTATGATCCTTCTGCCGGCACAGGAACAGCAAATTATACTTTGACTCTTACATTTGTATTGAAAGATGGTGATTTTGATTATCGAATACCGGAGTTCCGTGATCCTACTACGTTATCATCTGCCGTAACAGAATTTAAGACAAAGGTGAATTCTATCACAGAATCCTATAAAAGTAAAACCCGTTACGAACAGGTTTCTGGCCTTAACGATTGGTTGACAAAGCATAACAGCTATAATTCAGACTTACTCCAAACTGGAGATGCAGCTGATATTGCTTGGAGCTCAATGAGTGCATTGCGTGAGAGCACTGGTGCTTTGGGACCAGTCTGTGAGGGATATGCCCGTGCCTTCAAATGCCTGTGTGACAAACTTTCTATTCCTTGTATTTTGGCTAATGGTAATGCCAAAAGCAGCAAGTCAGGTACTGGTGAGGCTCACATGTGGAATGAGGTGCAGATGGAAAATAACAATTGGTATGCGGTTGATGTTACTTGGAACGACCCGATCATGGCGGGAGCAGACAATAACCAGAAAGTTTCAGGAGGTGAGAGCGATTTCTGGCTCTTGTTGGGGCAGAATGACGAGGTTGCTTCTGGCTTCACCTTTGCAGAGTCGCATCCCAATTCCCCAGCAGGTGATAATCCTTATCAGAGCCAGTGGGAACTCTTGTTTGCATCGCTGATTACCGATACGCGTTATGAGCCCGGTGGTAGTGGTAGTCCTGCAGAAGTCATTACTTTTGCCGATGCGAATGTAAAAGCTATCTGCGTAGAGAAGTGGGATACGAATGGTGACGGCGAGTTGAGCTATGATGAGGCAGCGGCTGTGACGGATTTGGACAAAGCTTTCTATAATAAGCGTATCAGTACTTTCAATGAGTTGCAGTATTTTACAGGCCTGAAGGCCATCGGACCGATGGCTTTCCATTTCTCAGATATAACCTCTGTTAAGTTACCCTCAAGTGTTACTGAGATTGGAGATGGTGCTTTCGATGAAACTGGTATTGTATCGATTGACGGCGGAGTTACTAAAAACGACTTGGTTATTCCCGATCATATCACGACTTTGCGTTTTGAAGCCTTCGCTTGTAATGGTGGCATTTATTCTGTCAAGATTCCTGCCAGTGTGACACTGATCGAACCGTATGTTTTCAGAAATTGCATAGATTTGAAATCGTTTAGCGTTGACAAAGATAATCCTGTCTATAAGATGGCCGATGGTTGGCTGATCGAGAATGGAACTACATTGCATTCATGTCCAATTCTGCAGGAGGCGGAAAAACTCGTTGTTTCAGAAGGAATCAAAGAAATTGCCAGATATGCCGCCACTATGTATTCCATAAAGGGACTGAAAGAAGTCGTTTTGCCTTCAACCCTTAAGAAAATTGGTGCTTCGGCATTCGGTCGTCTGGAAAAGATCATTTGTAATGCCACAGAACCTGCTGAGCTGGTGATAGAGGGAAGTGAAGAAAAGTATTGGTATCCATTCGACGAAGAAACCTTCGAGATTGCTACACTTTATGTTCCTCTAGGTTCAAAAGAGAAGTATATGGCTGCTGAGGGCTGGAAGAAGTTTAAGAACATCGTGGAGATAGAGGAGCAGCCTGAGCTGAACGATGGCGACTGGTTCATGGGCAAGACGGCTGAGGGGCTGGATATGAATTTCCAGGTGATCAGTGCCAAGGAGAAGACCTGTAAGGTGGCTGCTAAGAAATTCGACAGGGTCTTCCATGCCATAGACGTCAAGACAGAAGGTACCGTCACAATCCCTGCAGAAGTGAATGGCTTCAAGGTGGTTGCTATTGACGATATGGCTTTCTATTATTGTGGTGGTGTTACTTCGTTTGTCCTGCCAGAAGGTCTGATTTCTATCGGCGCAGAAGCATTCGAGAAATGCTGGGCTGTAAAATCGTTTAACATTCCTTCTACAGTGACCACGATTAAAGGTGGTGCATTCTACAACTGTTCGTTCGAGAGTATCACTATCCCTAAGAGCGTGACTTCCATCGGTGGGGAGATATTCTTCTGGTGTAACCGTCTCAAATCTGTCGAGGTGGAAGCGGGTAATCCTATATATGATTCTCGCGATAATTGTAATGCCATTATTGAGACAGCAACAAACAAATTGGTCGCAATTTGTCCGACTTCTACCATCCCTGAGGACGTTAAGATCATCGGTCCATACGCCTGTGCTGGTAATAATTCTATCAGTGCAAGCCTTCCCGAGGGTATTGAAGTCATCGAGGATCGAGCTTTCCACCGCTGCACATTAGGCTCCATCATACTTCCAAGTACTGTTAAGTCAATGGGAGAGGAACTCTTTGTTGATGAACATCGTACGTGCGAATCTTTGATGTCTGTAACCGTACAGTCTGTGGAACCTTGTAAAATTAGCGATAAGACATTTGCTGGCTGTCCTAACCTCACGACACTGAATGTCCCTGCTGGCAGCAAGGCTGCATACGCCGCTGCCGAGGGTTGGAAGAACTTCAAGGAGATCGTGGAGGCCGTTGTGGATGTAGAACTCGTCTATGCTCCTAACGAGGAAGAGAAGACCGTGTCCGTTCAGGCCTCAGACGAAAGTCAGAGTGAAGTGGAAATCCAGCCGAGCGTAACCATTGAAGGTGAGAAGTATGAGGTGACTGCTATTGCTGAGAGTGCCTTTGAAAACAATACCACTATTGAGAAAGTGACGATTCCAGAGACGATCTCAGAAATTGGCGAGAATGCCTTTGCTGGGTGTCGTAATTTGAAGGAGATTCGTGTATTCGCAGAGGAGCCGATAAAATTAGGCTCTTCAACAGCATCAGGCACTCGTGGCAGCGGTGCTTCATCCGTCTTCGCTGAGGTTGACATGGAGACTTGTGTACTCTATGTTCCTGCAGGTTCAAAGGAGAAGTATGAGCAGGCTGAGGGCTGGAGTGATTTCAAGAACATCGTAGAGATGGGTGAGACTGCAGCTATCACCATCGGCAAGGCAGGCAAAGCCTCGTATTGCGGTGACAAGTCACTGGACTTTGGCTATTCTGACAAGGTGAAGGCTTATATTGCGACGGGCTTTGACAAGGATGAAGGCACGATATGGCTGACGCGTGTGAAGGATGTGCCTGCTGGTGTGCCTGTCTTGATCAAGGGTGAAGCCAACAAGACCTATGATGTTCCTGTGACGGATAGCGAGAACTCTTACTATACGAATATGTTCGTGGGTAACACCAGTGGCGATAAGATTCAGATTCAGGAAACTGATGGTGACCTGGTGAACTATTACCTCAGTGGTGACGGAACCTTCAAGAGTGTGAATAAGAGCGCGAACATCGGTAACAACAAGTGCTACCTGCAGTTGCCAGGAACGTTCGAAGCTGCAGTAACTGGTGCTACAGAGACAGTGACTGTTGGTAAGATTGGCAAGGCTTCGTTTGCTGCTCCAGTAGATTTGGACTTCACGAACGTATCAGGTTTGAAGGCCTTCACGGCTACGGGCTATGATAAGAGCACGAAGACGATCTGGCTGACGCGTGTGATGAAGGTTCAGAAGGGTGAGGGCGTGCTGCTGAAGGGCGATCCCAATAGCTATGAGATACCTTCTGTCGCCGTTCAGAGCAGTTATGAGAATATGTTCATTGGCAACACGAGCGGTGATGAAATTCAGGTTCAGGAGACATCTGAAGATGGCAGTCAGACGAATTTCTATCTGAAAGGTGACGGTTCGTTCGTGAGTGTGAATGGCTATGTGAACATCAAGAACAACAAGTGTTACTTGGAGTTGCCCACTTCGATGGTAGCGGTTTCCTCTACCCGTAGTGCAGAGGACAGTTACAAGTTCGAGGAGCCTGAGGTAATCAAGTTACCAATCGAGTTCAAGAGCATCGGCTCAGAAGATGACGGCACGACAGGCGTTAAAGAAGTGAAAAGTGGAGAAGCGAAGAGTGATGAGTGGTATACCCTCCAAGGTCAGCGTGTCGCTAAGCCTGGCAAGGGTCTCTACATCAAGAACGGAAAAGTGGTCATCGTTAGATAACTCCACACCTTATTAATATTAAAAATCCCGAAATGCTTGGTCGTTTCGGGATTTTTGTTTAAATTTGACTTCGTCGAAGATACTCTTGCTTGAAAAAACTCAAATATAATTTGGTTTTCTGCTCGCTTATTCGTATCTTTGCCAACGAAATAATATTCAGGAAAATGATTAATGCCATTAAGGTAGTCAAGACATTTAGACTATGTAGCCTGCTTGCCATGCTGCCACTTGTGGCACAGGTCGACGCCAAAACTAAAGAAAAGACCTGCCCCATCGTCAGAGTTGAGACTGAGAAGCTGCCTGGCTTGAATGTTCCTCGAAGTGGGCACTCGGCATTCATTGTGAATGGCGAGTTGACAGTAGTTGGCGGACACACTTCTGGCTTTAAGTTGACTCCCACTGCCGAATACTTCAAGGATGGAAGATGGCATCTGCTCCAGACGGTCTATCCCCATGATGGCGGATTCTCCGTTGTCCTCCAATCAGGCAAGGTGCTCTTGGCAGGAGGTTTCAAGGACAACTTAGGCATCGGCCAGAGTTATGAGGTGGAAATGTATGATCCCGTCGTCCACCGCTTCGATGGCTTCGGCTGTCTAGACCAAAAGCGAGCTTCTGCAACAGCTCTGGAACTGGATAGCGGACGTGTACTGATTACTGGCAATTGGTATGCTGACGATGGAATGGAGGTTTTCGACGGGCATCATCGTTTCAATCATCTCAAGCCCATTCATCAACCCCGCTGTCTGCCTCATCTTTTCAGGACTTCAGATGGTGACGTGATGATGGTAGGTTTCTTAGATAATAGAGGTAAGAAGCTTGATTCCATCATCGTGGAACGCATGAAGGGCGAGGCTTTCAGAGCTCCTTTGTTTGACAATTGGCGGCTTCTTCATTGTGAGATACCATTACATGGTGATGACAGTTTTATTGGCGATAGGGAGAAAGGCGACTACGCCTATCTATTACCAGTCATGAACAAAGATGGTCAGGTAGCCATTGCTGAAGTACGGGATACCGTATTCTCCCTCCTCCCTACAGACAGCCCCGTGCCCACAGTAAGCCAGTGGGGCAAGGTTTACTATTATTCACCCTTCTATGCTGACCGCCAGCATCAGCGTGGCTATGTGATGGGCTGCGATAGTACGGGACGGCAATATGCCCTCTGTGTGGAATACACTAGGGTGCCTGCACAGTTGACACTCTACCATACCGACCCGTTGACTGATGCCATTGCCATAACCATCCCAGTCATGGCGGATGACGGCAATCTGATCTTAACAGGTGTCAAACCTATCGACAAGTACAACTTCAATTTTAATCCGACATCCCAAATCTGGCTACTGTGTTTCAACGAAGAAAGCCTGACAGCCGCAAGCCACGCCAAAGGCTGGTTATGGGCTGGATTGTGCTTAGTCGTACTTATCATGATTGTGACAGGCATCGTCCTGAGAAAGAAGCCATCGCCAGCATCGGAACAAACGTCAGAACCTCTCTCCATCGTAGATGACGAACTCATGAATCGTATCATCCAACTCATGGACAAGAAAAAGCCATACCTGAGTAGCGAACTGAAGGTGTCAGACCTAGCCAACATGCTCGGCACCAGCAGCCGTAATATCTCTGACTGTATCAAGCATTCGACAGACAAGACCTATGCAAACTTCATTAATGCTTACCGTATTGACTATGCTAAGCAGTTAATGCGCCTCCAGCCTAACATGAAAATCACAGAAGTATTCCTAAGTTCAGGCTTTGCCAACGAAACGACATTCTTCCGTATATTCAAGGCTGTCACAGGCATGACGCCAAACGAGTGGAAAGCCAATATGCAATCACCATTATCCTGATAATAATTTGAAATCGACTAACATTTTATGCAGTGTTAGTCGATTTGTTAAAATTGTTAGTCTACCTATCACAACTTTTTCATATATTTGTGGCAGATTGGAACTAGGTAATTACTATTAATTTTAATTTTTTAGCTTATGAATATTTTTACACAAAAAAAGATTTGGCTGTCTGTAGTCATGACACTGGCAGTCTGTACGGCTTTTGCTCAACATGGAATGGGAGCATTTGATGTAGAACCAGGTACGAAGGGAGCACTTCCTGAAACTCCCACAGTGGCCCCTGCTCAAGAAGGGCAAATCAAATGCCTGGAACTATATTGCGTGGGGGTTAGTTATACAATTAATGGGTATCATTATGTAAGGGCCGACCTTAAGTGGCCGGAGTCATGGAGTATGGATGGCCTGGAATCTCTGGAAGCGACTTCCTGTACTGTCCAATATCGTCAACATGGAACAACTGATTGGGTAAAATATGAGGATTTTAAGGCTAGAACCGATGATGGGGGAATCATCACAGGCTGCTCTCCATCCTTAGAATTTAGTCTTACCGATTTCAGGCTTGTGCTTCACGGTGGTAAATATGACGGTTGGGTGTCTAACGTTGTTACAGCCAAATCTCCATCAATGTATTCCGGTGATATAAAATGGGGTGCCGACAGTTGGGTAGACTATAATATCGTTGGAAAAGAGGTCGGTAATGATTTTACTGTATCTGTGGCGACCTATAAGGATTATGAAGATGACGCTTATTATACTACTGATGACGGTTACTATACCTATCAATGGTATCGCAGAAATCCCAATACTTGGGAAATGACAGCCATTAGTGGTGCTACAAAAAGGGCCTATACTCCAGTCACTGACGATGCTGGATATGAGCTCGTGCTCGATGTTAGCGGTGATGACATACACTGCAGCTTTACGCTTCGTTACAATTTTGGTAAGACTTACGTGGCTGTCCAAGGTTCAGTGGAGCAGTTCTTTGACGATGGATTCATATTGAACACGGACTATATTCTGCCTGATCCCAAGACTAATCTCATCATGGTGAACGCTGGGGATTGGGGCGAGGACCACAAAAACGGCGAGACGATGGATGTCACTGAGCGTAAACCCGGACAATATGCCATCCGTATGGATAAGGATGACTATTCCTATCGTATGATAAATATTGCAGGTTCAGGTTATACATTGGCATTTGTCTATAATATGGGTAATCCAGAGCCGACATATCGTGAGGCTCAGTTGTTGACAGATCGTTATATTGGGCAGTTTAACGTGAAGGCTCAACTCAATGGGGTGGATGTCCCAGAAACGACCATAGATGTGCTGACAAAGAATATTGATGGCAAAGAAACGGTTGTCGCTTCAAAGTCATTCGCCGAACTGGGACGGGATATGGTCTCATTCGAACTATATAAAGGAACATATTACCTAAAGGCGCGTAAGACTGACGCTGCGATGGAAACTTACTATCCCAGCACTTTGCTGTGGTCTGAAGCAGAGGCGATTTCTCCCCAGATAGGAGCATCACAACAAGGACAGCCAGGTGGCAAAGATTATGGTGAAGAAGGTGAGGCTAGCGAAGGTCAATCTGGTACTCAAGATGAGGGTAGTGAAGGCCAAACTGGTCAACAAGGTGAGGCTAGCGAAGGCCAATCTGGTCAACAAGGCGAGGCTAGTGAAGGTCAATCTGGTACCCAAGAAGGCGGTACTGTTGAGCAATCCGGGCAAAAGGATGGTGCATATACAAGAGGGTATGAGGTAACTATGGATGAAGGTAGTTCCTCAATACCAACCTTTACCATTGCTATGCTCGCTACTCCTGCTCCTCTGACAGGTATTGGAGTCATTGAAGGAACAGTCGTGTTAAATGAACCAGCCGCTGGTACTCGTGGTGATAGTGAAGCTGAGACTGAGACATGTAAGGTTTATCTGAAAGCAAAAGATGCAGAGATCGTTGCACAGACAGAAACAGATGCCAATGGCAAGTTCCGTTTCGAGAACGTTCCTTTCGGCGACTATCAGGTGCTACTTGATGTTGAGGGGCGTGCTATGAAATCTGTTCAAGAGGTTGCAGTTACAGAAGAGGCACCTGAAGTGGCAGAATTGGATTATGTGATTACAGAAACTGAGATTGTCACTAAAGAAGAGTATATCGCGGCTAATACTGAAACTGCTGCCATCACTATCGGCAAGAGTGGTAAGGCGTCTTATTGCGGTGACAAGTCACTGGACTTTGGCTATTCTGACAAGGTAAAGGCCTATATCGCAACTGGCTTTGACAAGGATGAAGGCACGATCTGGCTGACGCGTGTGAAGGATGTGCCTGCCGGTGTGCCTGTCTTGATCAAGGGCGAAGCCAACAAGACCTATGATGTTCCTGTGACGAATAGCCAGAACTCTTATTATACGAATATGTTCGTGGGTAACACCAGTGGCGATAAGATTCAGATTCAGGAAACTGATGGTGACCTGGTGAACTATTACCTCAGTGGTGACGGAACCTTCAAGAGTGTGAATAAGACTGCGAACATCGGTAACAACAAGTGCTACCTGCAGTTGCCAGGCACATTCGAAGCCGCAGCAACTGGTGCCACTCAGGCTGTAAAGGTTGGTTCGATTGGCAAGGCTTCGTTTGCTGCTCCTGTCGATTTGGACTTCACGAATGTGTCAGGTTTGAAGGCCTTCACGGCTACAGGCTATGATAAGAGCACGAAGACGATCTGGCTGACACGTGTGATGAAGGTTCAGAAGGGTGAGGGAGTGCTGCTGAAGGGCGATCCCAATAGCTATGAGATACCTTCTGCCGCTGTTCAGAGCAGTTATGAGAATATGTTCGTAGGCAACACGAGCGGTGATGAGATTCAGGTGAATGAGACATCTGAAGATGGCAGTCAGACGAATTTCTATCTGAAAGGTGACGGTTCGTTCGTGAGTGTGAATGGCTATGTGAACATCAAGAACAACAAGTGTTACTTGGAGTTGCCCACTTCGATGGTAGCCGTTTCTTCTACACGTAGCTCAGAGGACAGTTACAAGTTCGAGGAGCCTGAGGTGATCAAGTTACCTATCGAGTTCAAGAGCATTGGCTCCGAAGGTGACGGCACGACAGGCATCAAGAACCTCACCCCGGCCCTCTCCGAAGGCGAGGGAGAATGGTATACCCTCCAAGGCCAGCGTGTCGCTAAGCCTGGTAAGGGTCTCTACATCAGGAATGGTAAAAAGGTCGTGATTAAGTGAGCGAAATGAGAACTCGTTCGCATTTCCGAACGTGAACGAGCTCGAGCATAGCTCAAGGTCGTGATAAAGTGAGCGTACCTTAGTGCGCTAACGGATGCACTCCAGTGCGCCCTAGGGCGCCCTGGAGTGCGGTAGTAATGTACTAAGAGCTGGCTAACGTAGTAGTTCAGTCCCACCAGTTGTACTGCTTCTGATAGCCGTCGAACTCGAGATTGGGCAAGCCAATCTCCTGGAGTACGTTGCGGATGGCTTCGATCTCCGATGGCGAACAGGCTATTGTACATTGAGGTTTCAGAAGAGGTATATGTTTGGAAGAAAAACACGTTTTTTCCAAAATAATTGCCCCAAAACTTGCAGAAAATCTCAAAAAGGTGTATATTTGCAGCGTCAAAAATCTCAAAAAGGTGTAGAATATGGCGGAGCAAAAATCTCAAAGAGGTGCGGATGGCATCGTTATGAAGCGGAAAATATACCAGCAACTCCTTGATTGGAAGGAGAAAAGAAATGGTGAAGTGGCACTACTCATAGAGGGAGCGCGACGCATCGGAAAGAGTTATATCGTAGAGGAGTTCGGCAAGAATGAGTACGAGTCGTATATCCTCATTGACTTCAACAAGGCTCCCCAGATGGTCAGAGACTGGTTCGACCTCTATCTGGAAGACCTCGACACGCTGTTCCTCTATCTGAGCCAGCACTACAAAGTGAGGCTTCATGAGCGCAAGTCGCTCATCATCCTCGACGAGGTACAGTTGTGCCCTAGGGCGAGGGCTGCCATTAAGTTTCTTGTGGCTGATGGTCGTTATGACTATATAGAGACGGGATCGCTGGTCAGCATCAAGAAAAGCACGCAAGGTATCGTACTCCCATCAGAAGAACGTCCTGTCCAGATGTATCCGATGGACTTTGAAGAGTTTCTTTGGGCTACGGGCAACGATATGCTGATGGACTTGATACGTAAGATGTATGCTGAACGGAAACCTATGGGACAGGCTTTCCATCGTCAGGCTATGGATGCTTTCCGCCTCTATATGATAGTGGGAGGAATGCCGCAAGCAGTCAAGAAGTATGTTGAGACCAAAGACTTTGATGCTGTTGATGCTGCCAAGCGCGATGTGCTGGCCATCTATCGTAACGACATCTTCAATTATGCAGGTGAGATTGCCGACAAGGTGGTATCTATCTTTGACCAGATCCCTCCTCAGCTCTCCAAGCACGAAAAGAAGTTCCGTCTGTCTGCCTTGAAGCCAGGTGCGAAATATCGCGATTGGGACGATGCTTTCTTCTGGCTGAAGGATGCAAGAGTTGTCAACATCTGCTATAATTCGACAGAGCCGAACATAGGTCTGAAGATGAATGAAGACCGCACGACTCTGAAGTGCTACATGAACGATACGGGCTTGTTGATCAGTCATGCTTTCGACGAAAAGGGCATCGTCTCGTCGGAGATTTACCAGAAATTGCTTTTCGGAAAACTGGAGGTGAACGAGGGAATGCTCATTGAGAACATCGTGGCCCAGATGCTGACAGCCAGCGGTAATAAGCTTTTCTTCTATAGCAAATCATCAGAGGAAGCCGAGGAGCGTATGGAAATCGACTTCCTGCTTCAGAAGGACAAAGTGACCAGCTGCCACAATATTCGTCCGTTAGAGGTCAAGAGCGGTAAGAACTACACGCTGTCTTCGTTGACGAAGTGCATGAAGAAGTTTGGCGAATACATGACCACTCCCACGGTGCTTCATGCAGCCGACTATAAGGTAGAGGACGGAATCACATATCTTCCGCTTTATATGACACCATTGTTGTAGTCATTTGAAAATAAAGTGCCACTTAATCTCAAAGAAGAGCCACTTATTCTTCAGCAAGTGGCACTTATTTCTCGATACTTAGCCCTTATTCATGATAAAAATCTCGAAAAGCTTGGAAGTTTCGAGTTTATTTCTTATCTTTGTGGCATAATGACAATAACTTAAAAACAGATATAAATATGAGAAAGCTTTACTTTCTTTTCTTTTTGGCTTTCTTACCATTAGTGGCAAGTGCTCAGGCAGTGGAGATTGATGGTATTTATTACAACCTCAATTCAAGTGGTGATACCAAAACGGCTGAAGTCACGCAAAATTCCAACAAGTATTCTGGGGATATCGTAATACCAGAGACTGTTACATACAATGAAGTTATCTACAGCGTGACGTCAATAGGTACTCGTGCATTCGATAGTTGCAACGATTTGACTTCTGTGACTATCCCTAACAGCGTGACTTCCATTGGAGATTATGCATTTATCGCTTGTAGCGGTCTGACTTCTGTGATCATCCCCAACAGCGTGACCTCTATAGGATTTAGTGCTTTCTTTTATTGCAGCAGCCTGCTCTCAATAACTATCCCCAACAGTGTGAATTTCATAGGTGCTTCTGCTTTCCAGGGTACAGCTTGGTATAATAATCAGCCAGACGGATTAATATATGCAGGTAAGGTGGCATATACATATAAAGGTGAGATGCCAGTAAATACGGCTATAACTTTAGAGAATGGAACATTAGGAATATCACCGTATGCTTTCTCTGGTTGCAGCGGTATGACCTCAGTGGCCATCCCCAACAGTGTAACTTCCATCGGATATCATGCTTTTTCTGATTGCACTAGTCTAACTTCTGTGACCATCCCCAATAGCGTGACTTCTATTGGTAATATGGCTTTCCACAATTGTAGCGGCATGACTTCCGTGATCATCTCCAACAGCGTAACTTCCATAGGCAGTGGCGCTTTTTCTGATTGCACTAGTCTAACTTCTGTGACTATCCCCAACAGCGTAACCTCCATAGGCGATACTGCTTTCTATGGCTGTAGCAGCCTAACATCGGTGACCATCCCCAACAGTGTAAACTCCATAGGTGCTTCTGCTTTCCAGGGTACAGCTTGGTATAATAATCAGCCAGACGGATTAGTATATGCAGGTAAGGTGGCATATTATTATAAAGGTAAGATGCCTGTAAATACGGCTATAACTTTAGAGAGTGGAACATTAGGAATAACAAGGAATGCTTTCTCTGGTTGTAATGGTCTGACTTCTGTGACCATCCCAACCAGTGTGATCTCTATAGGTCTGTCTCCTTTCGGGAACTGCAGTAAACTGACTTCTGTCGTTGTGGAAAGTGATAATCCTGTTTATGATAGCCGTGACAATTGTAATGCCATCATTGAAACGAGTACAAACACGTTGATAGCTGGTTGTCATAATACGAAGATTCCTAATAGCGTGGCTCATATAGGAAACAGTGCTTTTTGGAATTGTAATGGTTTGAAGACGTTAGCTATTCCAGAAGGCGTGAAGTCTATTGGTTCATCCGCTTTCCGTTATTGCTATTTTCTCCAAACTCTAGAACTTCCATCAAGTTTGGAAGCCATCTCCCCTTATGCATTTGGTTCATGCACTCGTCTAACAAATGTTATATCACATATCCAGGAGCCATTTAGTATTCAGAAAAATGTGTTTGACATAAGTACCATGAATACCGGGGTGGAGACTATTTATCCAAATTCTATTACGCTTTATGTCCCAGAAAGTTCGATTGATGCTTATAAGTCAACAGAAGGATGGGCAACAGAAGGATGGAGTTCGTTTAAGAACGTTCTGCCTTTGGAGGATATGCTAGCTAATATTGAGTTCGCAGATGCCAAAGTGAAAGAGATCTGTGTTGCCAATTGGGACACGAATGGTGATGGCGAATTGAGTAAGCTCGAGGCTTCTATGGTGTCAGATCTTGGAGATGTGTTTAGATATAAATATGAACTTCGATCATTCCATGAACTTAAATATTTCACTGGGTTAATCTCTATAAGTGGATTCGCTTTTAGTGGAACTTACGATTTCTCTGTCACAATACCAGAAAATGTCAAAGATATAAGTTTCTTTGATTGGCATCCTCGTACAGTCGAGGTTGTTGAGAATAATCCATACCTTAAGTTTGTAGATGGAGTATTGTATAATAATGATTTGACGATTTTGTATTATTGTACGGAAGATGGCGATAAACAAGAGTTTGAGATACCGAATAGTGTAAAAAGAATATCATCAGGTGCCTTTTATGAGAGAAAGATGGCTTCAGTTGCCATTCCTCAAAGCGTTACGGATATTTGGACAGAGGCATTTTGGGGTTGTTCCTCATTAACATCAATTTTTATTCCCAATAGCGTAACCGATATAGGCACAGGTGTTTTCGGTGGATGTAAAAATCTAACTTCGATCATTGTAGAGGAAGACAATCCTGTCTATGATTCCAGAGACAATTGCAATGCTATTATTAAAACAAGCGATAATACCTTAATTCAGGGTTGTTCAACAACAGTCATACCTCAAGATGTAACAACCATTGGCAGTTATGCATTCTGGGGCATTAATAGTCTGAAGCACATTGAAATCCCCCCAAGTGTATTGAGTATAGGTTCATGGGCATTTACTGGTACAGGATTAACATCAGTGATTATTCCCAAAACAGTCACTTCAATTAGTGATTCATTTATGGCAAGTAAATTGAAATCTGTCATTGTAGAGCATAAAGTGCCTTTGGATATTAATAAAAGCGCTTTTAATGCACTTGATAATTCGCCTGTTCTCTATGTACCAGCTGGATCTAAGGCGGCATACGAAAGTGCTGATGTTTGGAAAGACTTTGCTGAGATTATTGAATATGATGGACTGGAGTCTGTCACCATCGGCAAGAGTGGCAAGGCTAGCTATTGTGGAGATAAATCACTGGATTTCAGCTTCTCTGATGAAATCAAGGCTTATATTGCAACAGGGTTTGATAAGGATGAGGGCACGATATGGCTGACGCGTGTGAAGGATGTGCCTGCTGGTGTGCCTGTATTGATTAAGGGCGGTGCCAACAAGACCTACGATGTTCCTGTGACGGACAGCCAGAACTCTTACTATACGAATATGTTCGTGGGTAACACGACAGGTGAGAAGATGGTGATTCAAGAGAGAGACGGTGACATGGTGAACTATTACCTCAGTGGTGACGGCACCTTCAAGAGTGTGAATAAGACTGCGAACATCGGTACCAACAAGTGCTACCTGCAGTTGCCGGGAACGTTCGAAGCCGCAGTAACTGGTGCTACAGAGACAGTGACTGTTGGTTCGATTGGCAAGGCTTCATTCGCCGCTCCTGTCGATTTGGACTTCACGAACGTATCAGGTTTGAAGGCCTTCACGGCTACGGGCTATGATAAGAGCACGAAGACGATCTGGCTGACACGTGTGATGAAGGTTCAGAAGGGTGAGGGCGTATTGCTGAAGGGCGATCCCAATAGCTATGAGATACCTTCTGCCGCCGTTCAGAGCAGATATGAAAACATGTTCGTAGGCAACACGAGCGGTGATGAGATTCAGGTTCAGGAGACATCCGAAGATGGCAGTCAGACGAATTTCTATCTGAAAGGTGACGGTTCGTTCGTGAGTGTGAAGGGCTATGTGAACATCAAGAACAACAAGTGTTACTTGGCATTGCCGACCTCGATGGTTTCTGTTGCAGCCTCCACTCGTAGTTCAGCGGACAGCTTCATTTTTGAGGAGCCTGAGATAATCAAGCTGCCGATCAGCTTCAGAAGCCTCGACAATGATGGTGATGGCACGACGAGCATCAAGGACCTCACTCCAGCCCTCTCCAAAGGCGAGGGAGAATGGTATACCCTCCAAGGGCAGCGTGTCGCAAAGCCTGGCAAGGGTGTCTACATCAAGAATGGTAAAAAGGTCGTGATTAAGTGAGCGAAGAACTGGATAAAAGGAAGAGCCCCGCAGATAGTTTTCTGTGGGGCTTTGATTTCATTTCCACCTATTTTTTTCGAGATAATATTTTGCGCATTCATTTTTTTTCCTTATTTTTGCAGTCGGGTATCCAAGTGCCGCCAAGTGTGGCGGCGCATTATAAAGGTGCACACACAGCGGCCATCCAGTAATGGAATAGCTGCAACGAGAGCGTTAAGCGCATGTTTATCACTGTTTTGAAACGTGGACAATTTCAAGCGATGGATGATATGCAATAGCGCCCACGCTTTTTCTATGTATATTTATGTATAACAATAAAAATTAAAACTTATGAAGAAGAAACTACTTCTATTGCTTTTGGCAATTGTATTCCCGCTGGCAGGCTTTGCTGCCTTCGAGGGCTTTTTCACGGTCAATTCAGGTGATATTGTGCTTGGCTTTGAAATAGTTAGTGATGAAGAACCTAATTTGACATGTAACATCACAGGGTTACAATCTGCTACAAGTTCTTGGGATGGTACATTGACAATCCCTACTACTGCAACTGACAGTGAAACAGGGAAAACATATAATGTTATAGGTATTGGGGACGGTGCTTTCAGTGAATGTGGAGAATTAAAGTCTGTGGTGATTGGGGACAATATTGTCAAGATAGGTGAAGGGACGTTCTATAATTGTCCTAATTTATCTTCAATGTCCTTAGGAAAAGGAGTTACAGAAATAGGTACTATTGTCGGCTATATTTTTTCTGGATGTAGTGACCAGGCTAAACTGACGATTAATTGTCGAAATATTGGTGACAATTGGTTCGTGAATATCCCAATTAAAGAAATCGTTTTAGGGGATAATGTAGAATCAATAGGAAGATATTCTTTTTGGCAGTGTAGAAATGTGACAAGTGTAACTATTGGAGAGAATGTGAAGACTATTAAGTGTGGTGCTTTTCAAAAGTGTGAGTCATTGCCATCGTTAACAATCCCGTCAAGCATTGAGACAATTGAGGAATATGCATTTAGCTATTGTACCAACCTAAAAAGCATGCATATAAAAAATGGTAATGTCGAATGTGGTACTGATATTTTTGCAGAATCCGATGCATTGTCTTCTATAAAAGTTGAATATCATTCACCAACGGCTACTACGAATTCGAATTTTGCAATTTATTGTGGTCGTTATGTGAAGGAAATCGTCATCGGTAATGAGGTAACCGCAATTGCCGATGAGGCGTTTATGCGTTTTGGCATTACAGAAGTCATGATTCCTGAGACTGTGACCTCCATTGGCGCAATGGCTTTTTGCGAATGCCCAAATCTTGAATCCATTATCATACCAACAAGTGTGACTTCGATTGGCGAACGTGCTTGTGATGGTTGCGACAAGCTTAAATCCATTACCATACCGTCGGGCGTTACAAGCGTTGGAAGCGGAGCATTCTCAGGATGTGAGTCGCTCACTTCAATAACAATTAATTGTAAGAATGTTGAAAGATATTGGTTTGGTGGTGGCTTCATAAATGTAGAAGAATTAATTCTCGGTGAAGGGGTAGAGGCTATTGCGGATGGAGCATTTAGGGAATTTGATAAAGTATCGACATTGGTTATCCCAAGTACTCTTACTAATGTTGGAGAGGACGCTTTTAGATGTAGTGTTTCTACGTTGAAGATTAACTGCAAGGAAGTCGGCGATTGGTTTGCTGGGCTTGGCTCTTTGAAAGCAGTTATAATTGGCGACAAGACAGAGAAATTATCAGATAATGCATTTTCTTATTGTGAAGGTCTCGAAAGTGTCACACTTGGAGAGTCTGTCACTACTATTGGGGAAAGTGCATTCGCTGAATGTGAAAAATTGACAAATATTAATATTCCTCAAAATCTTAAAGAGATCGGAGATAATGCATTCTTTAAAAGCGGAATCACTTCTTTTGTTATTCCTGCCAGTATTGAAACAGTTGGAGTTGGTGCTTTTTTTAAATGTAGCGAATTGGCTTCTGTAGAGCTTCATTGTGCAGTAATTGTAGACTGGTTTAGTGGACAAAAGAATCTTAAAGAAATTATTTTTGGAGATGAGGTAACGTCAATTGGTGATTTTGCCTTTCCAAGTGCATCTATAGAAGAACTTACAATAGGGAAGAATGTAACAAAGATAGGAGAGAGCGCTTTTGGCAAATGTACAAGTCTCACTTCCGTTGTGATTCCTCAGAGTGTAGAAGAAATTGCCGATGATGCTTTTTATGGATGTTCCAATCTACAGGAGGTCAAGGTTCTAAGTAAGACACCAATTACGGCTGTTTCTAGAAGTGCATTTATTGGTTCTAACTATGAAAGGCAATGTGTTTTAAGAGTTCCTACAGGAACCAAATCAGCGTATGCAGAAGCTGCTGTATGGAAGGATTTCTTGTCTATTATGGAAGATGGCGAGGGTGTATCTCCAGGTGAGAATATCGAAGCCTATGCCGTTTTGAGTGACAATAACACCGTGCTGACATTCTACTATGACAACCAGAAAGCAGAGCGTGGTGGTATGGATTTAGGGCCGTTTACAATATCTTACGATCAGGATAGTCATAGAATTAATGTTAATTCTGGCTGGGATGAACAGAGGGAAAACATTACCAATGTCGTCTTCGATGCCTCATTTGCTGGTTGCACCACGCTGACAAGCACGAACTATTGGTTCTATGGTCTTGAGAATCTATCATCCATCACCGGCATCAGCTTCCTGAAGACTGACAATGTGACGGACATGAGCTCTATGTTCTCTGGCTGTTCTAGCCTGACGAGCCTTGACGTGACAGGGTTCAAAACGGACAATGTGACTAACATGGGCTCTATGTTCTATGGCTGTTCCAGCCTGATGAGCCTTGACGTGACAGGGTTCAAGGCTGGCAATGTGACGAATCTGTCTGGCATGTTCAGTGGTTGTTCAGGTCTGACGAGCCTTGACGTGACAGGGTTCAAGACGGACAATGTGACGAACATGGTCTGTATGTTTCAGGGCTGTTCCAGCCTGACGAGCCTTGATGTGACGGGATTCAAGACGGATAATGTGACGGACATGTATCGTATGTTCTCTGGCTGTTCAGGTCTGACGAGCCTTGACGTGACAGGGTTCAAAACGGACAATGTGACTAACATGAGCTATATGTTCGATAGGTGTTCCGGCCTGACAAGCCTTGACGTGACAGGGTTCAAAACGGACAATGTGACTAACATGAGCTATATGTTCAATAGGTGTTCCGGCCTGACAAGCCTTGACGTTACGGGCTTCAAGACGGACAATGTGACTAGCATGACTGTTATGTTCAGTGGATGTTCTGATCTGACGAGCCTTGACCTGAGTGGCTTCAAAACTGACAATGTGACGGAAATGGGGTATATGTTCAGTCATAGTTCTGGTCTGACGACGATTTATGTAGGAAGTGGCTGGAGTATTAATGCCGTTACAAAAGGTGAAGGAATGTTCGCAGACTGCACGAGCCTCGTGGGTGGCAACGGCACTGTTTACGACGACGCACATACCTATTATACTTACGCCCATATAGATGGAGGTACGGATAATCCAGGCTATTTTACTTCAAAAGAAGCGAAGGCTGAAGTTGTCATCGACGATGCTGTCTATCAGCTTGATGAAGAAGGTTCCGTGACCTTCGTTGGTGTTGATAAGTCTAAGGCTGTCGGCGACTTTGTCATTCCAGGATCTATAACTGTTGATGATGTCGAAGTACCCGTCAAGGAGATTGCGCCAAAAGCGTTTGAGAACTGCACGGGCCTTGTCAGTGTGACCATCCCTGCCAATATCCAGGTCATCGGAGATGCTGCCTTCAAGGGCTGTACTGGTCTGGAGGAAATTTATTGCCTGTCTGCAGTGCCCATTGATCTGTCAAAGGTGTTTGCCAGCAGGACGCGAGTGATGCTGACACGCTCCGGAGAAGTAATCACCCAGTTCGAGGGTATTGACTTTGAGACTTGTATCCTTTATGTTCCTGCAGGATCGAAGAAATTGTACGAGCAGGCTGAGGGCTGGAAAGAGTTCAAGAACATCGTTGAGATGGGAGAGACTGCTGCCATCACTATCGGCAAGAGCGGTAAGGCCTCATATTGTGGTGACAAGTCACTGGACTTTGGCTATTCTGACAAGGTAAAGGCCTATATCGCAACTGGCTTTGACAAGGATGAAGGCACGATCTGGCTGACGCGTGTGAAGGATGTGCCTGCCGGTGTGCCTGTCTTGATCAAGGGCGAAGCCAACAAGACCTATGATGTTCCTGTGACGAATAGCCAGAACTCTTATTATACGAATATGTTCGTGGGTAACACCAGTGGCGATAAGATTCAGATTCAGGAAACTGATGGTGACCTGGTGAACTATTACCTCAGTGGTGACGGAACCTTCAAGAGTGTGAATAAGACTGCGAACATCGGTAACAACAAGTGCTACCTGCAGTTGCCAGGCACATTCGAAGCCGCAGCAACTGGTGCCACTCAGACGGTAAAGGTTGGTTCGATTGGCAAGGCTTCGTTTGCCGCTCCAGTAGATTTGGACTTCACGAACGTATCAGGTTTGAAGGCCTTCACGGCTACGGGCTATGATAAGAGCACGAAGACGATCTGGCTGACACGTGTGATGAAGGTTCAGAAGGGTGAGGGAGTGCTGCTGAAGGGCGATCCCAATAGCTATGAGATTCCTTCTGCCGCCGTTCAGAGCAGATATGAAAACATGTTCGTAGGCAATACGAGTGGTGATGAGATTCAGGTTCAGGAGACATCCGAAGATGGCAGTCAGACGAACTATTATCTCAGTGGTAAAGACGGTTCGTTCGTGAGTGTGAGCGGTTATGCTAAAATTGGCGACAACAAGTGCTACTTGGCATTGCCGACCTCGATGGTAGCCGTTTCTTCTACTCGTAGTGCAGAGGATGATTACAAGTTCGAGGAGCCTGAAGTGATCAAGTTGCCGATCGAGTTCAAGAGCATCGGCTCAGAAGGTGACGGCACGACAGACGTTAAAGAAGTGAAAAGTGGAGAAGCGAAGAGTGATGAGTGGTTCACCCTCCAAGGTCAGCGCGTTGCTAAGCCCGGCAAGGGCCTCTACATCAGGAATGGTAAAAAGGTCGTGATAAAGTAACCTCCACACCCTATTAATATTAAAAATCCCGAAATGCTTGTTCGTTTCGGGATTTTATTGTATCTTTGCGGCGTAAATGGTACGAAGGCCCCATTAATCAAGTATAAACAAATCCGTTAGTAATATGAATATGAATCAAACCATTAGAAATCTTTTCTCGCGGGCGGTGATGATGCTGCTTGCGACTATCCTGCTTACCATGACCGCCCAGACGGCATGGGCGCAGTCAACAATGGACGGCGTGAAGTACATCGACGCTAATGGCGTTGAGCGGACGAGGGACGGAGTGATTGTCCTCAATGGCTCGGAAACCACCCTCGGCGAAAATGGCGGCACCTCCGAATCCCCTAAGGAGGTCTGGTACATCTGCAACACGAACCTCAGTTATACTTCAACCCTCTACTCCTACTATTATAGCAGCGTGAATATCATTCTGGCAGACGGAGTGGAGATGAAGGTGGAAAACAGCTCTTCAGGAGCCATTTATTTTCCTGGTTCCCTTGGCATTTACGGCCAAAGTACAGGCACCACCATGGGTAAGCTCACCGCCACAGGAGGATCATCTAACGGCATTTACGCCAATAATGATGTGGTCATCAGCAGTGCCGAAGTTACGGCTGAGGGTTCTGGTGGTATCTATACCACCGTCGGCAGCGTCAGCATCACTGGCGGCAAAATCACCTCCAAAGGATCATCTAACGGCATTTACGCCAATAATGATGTGGTCATCAGCAGTGCCGAAGTTACGGCTACTGCCACCGGTACCTCTGGTCAAGCTATCTGTGCCAGCAACGGTAGCATCAGCATCACTGGCGGCAAAATCACCGCCAATGGAACATCACAGGGCATTTACGCCCAAAATGATGTGACCATCATCGGTTCCAAAGTCACGGCTACTGCCACTGACGACATCAATGATAAAGCAATCTATTCCTGGGGCGGTAGTATCAGCATCAGCGATGCCGAAGTTACGGCTGAGGGCAATAATGCTATCTATACCTTTGGAGGTGGTGTCAGCATCACTGGCGGCAAAATCACCGCCAAAGGATCATCTAACGGCATTTACGCCCAAAATGATGTGGTCATCATCAGTGCCGAAGTTACGGCTGAGGGTTCTTATGGTATCTATACCACCGTCGGCAGCGTCAGCATCACTGGCGGCAAAGTCACCGCCAATGGAACATCTTTAGGCATTGGTGTCTCTGGCACTAACAAGAATATCACCATCAACGGTTCTGAAGTTACGGCTATTGCCACCCGTACCTCTGGTCAAGCTATCTGTGCCAGCAACGGTAGCATCAGCATCACTGGCGGCAAAGTCACCGCCAAAGGATCGGATAAAGGAATTTACGCCCAAAATGATGTGGTCATCATCAGTGCCGAAGTTACGGCTGAGGGTTCTGATGGTATCTATACCAACGGTTGCGTCACCATTAAAGATGGTAGTATTGTCTCCTCTACAGGATCAAATTATGGCATTTACGCTTATAAAGGTGGGGCTTTCAGTGATTCCGAAGTCACAGCTACCGGCAACAATTATGCTATCTATACCAATGGTGGCGACCTCAGTATCATTGGCGGCAAAGTAACCGCCAACGGATCAAATTATGGCATTCAAGCCTACGGCACTAACAAGAATATCACCATCAGCGGTGCCGAAGTTACGGCTACTGCCACCGGTACCTCTGGTCAAGCTATCTACGCCAGCGGCGGCGTCAGCATCACTGGCGGCAAAGTCACCGCCAATGGAACATCTACTGGCATTTATGCCGGAAATGGTGGGGCTTTCAGCAACTGTACGATCAGCGGTGAAGTCGGCATCGCGGCCTATTCCAGTGCCGCGGTGACTATCGGCGCAGGCGTGGAAATCAACGGCTACACGAAGGCCGGCATTAAAAACTACGGCAACTTGACACTCAAGGCCCTGCCCAAGTTCACCGCAGGCAGCGGCGCGACGTATCAGGACATCATGCTTATTAAACGCGGCGACCTACCCGTCATCGTGTTCGAAGCTACTGGCCTCAGTGCCCCGGAGAAGAAAATCAGCGTGGGAACTTATCAGAGTGATGCCTCCACCGCCATCACTTCCACCTACCGCTTCACGCAGGGCTATGGCACGGCATTTTCTGATGCGGAGAGCGGCGATGTAGTCGATCCGAAGGACGTGTTCGACGTGAGCGGCGGTACGGCCGTGTACGTCGGCACCGAGGTCATGGCATCGAGCGACGCTCAGCCCCTCGTGGCCTTCATCCTTGATGCGGACGACAGCCTCGGCGAATTATATGTGAAGGACGGCGTCGACATCGACACCGACATCAAGGCGCTGGAGAAGGCGCTCAGCGATGCCGAGGCCTACTGCACCGTGAGGCTGGTGAAGGACATCACCGACGTCAACACGACCATCACCGTGGACAAGGAGGGTGCCCCCATCAAGCTCGAACTGGACCATTGCGGCATTTCCGGCCCCGTCAGCGGCGCTCTGCTCACAATCAACAGCGGCACCGCTCTGACGATCGTCGGCACCGCAGAGACGTCGAAGATTGAAAACACGAACACCAGCAATGAAGCCATCAGTAACTACGGCACGCTGACCATCAACGGCGTCACCGTGAGGGGCTCGAATGGCATCAGTAACGACGGCACGCTCAACATCACCGACACCTCCGTAGAGGCCACAAACTCTTACGGCGACGGCATATGTAATAATGGCTCTCTCACGATGAGTAGCAGTTCGGTCACGGGCAACGAAGTTGGTATCTATAACGAAGGCTCGCTTACGCTAACCAGCGGAAACGTCAAGGGATACCAATATGCCATTTCCAATACTATTTATGCCACGGCGTGCAGCATCGGCGACGTCACGTTCGTTGCCTATACCGGCATCTATATCAGGAATGACGTGACGTTTACCGCCTGGCCGACATTCAGTGGAACCACGACAAACATCGAACTCGATGAGGGCAAGAAAATCATATTGGCCAACGGCATCGGGGCTCCGGCTGTCGACTATGGTAAAGTCAGCGTGAAGGTATTTATGCTCTCAAACGAGAACCTCGGCGCGGCCTTCCAGTTTACCTCGGGCTTCAGCAGCATCGATGGAGCGGTGGCGGGCACTCTCCTGCCGTGCGACGTGTTCGACATGGTGACGAAACAGGGCGGTACGATGCGTGTGGGTGAGAAACAGGGCGAAGGCTACATCGTGCCCGTGACCGTGGCGCAGCAAACGCTTATGCCGGGCTGGAACACATGGATCGACGACAAGAGCCAGGCCGTCGGCGTGAGTGCCGAGGGCATCGCCACCTACGCCGTGACGCAGGTAGAGGGCGACGCGGTGTCGGTAGCCAGTCTCCCCGACGGGCTGATCCAAGCCGGTATGCCTATATTGATATACAATGGTTCGAGCGAGATCGCCACCGTCGGCATCACCACCCTCGATAACGAGTATTTCGCCCGCGAGACCTCGAGGAGCCTCAGTCAGGCCCTCGGCAGCAGCGCCGAGACCTCGCCCTGCTTCCAGGGCACCGTGGGGGGCAAGACCCTCACGGCCAGCGACGACTACGACTACTTCGGCTGCAACGGAGAGGCGTTTGTCAGCCTCGACCTGCCCGCCACGGTGGCTGCCCACCGCTGCTGGCTCGCCCTGCCGAAGAGTAGCGGTAATGGCGGTTCGCCCTCCGGCACCCGCAGCCTGACCATCGGCTTCGGCGGCAACGGCGACGGCACGACGGGAGTCTGGGAAGTTAAGGAAGTTAAGCAAGTTACCGACGATACCTGGTACACTCTCGAAGGCCTAAAGCTGAGTGGCAGACCCCAGAAGAAGGGCATCTATATAATGAACGGAAAGAAAGTGATAATTAAAAAATAACCATCAACGATGAAACAGATATTAATCACTCTGCTCGCACTGCTCATGACAGTCATGGGTGCGAACGCACAAGAACCAACGACATACTTCGTGGAACTCACCACCGACAGCAAGCCTGAAGGCGCATCGTTCACCATGACCTATACCGAGGGCTCGAACCCCGCACAGGACGTCAGTACATATCTCGTCGATGAGGTGGCTCCCGTGCCTGCCGGTGCCAAAGTCACCCTCACCGTGACCCCCGCCGAGGGTTACGCCCTGACCTCTGTGAAGGCCAGGACCTTCATGGACGGTGTCGAGATGCGTACCCGCACCCGTGGCACCGATGACATCACCATCCTCGGCGACGTGGCACTGACTCCCGATGCCAGCGACCCGAACAAATTCACCTTCCTGATGCCCACGGCCAACGTGAGGATTGCGCTGGGGTATAAACAGCTGGCTACAGCAGTGAGCATCGAAGTCAACGCAGCCAACATCACCTATAACGGACAGGCCCAGGAGCCCGAGGTCGTCGTAAGATACGCAGGCAATGACGTTACCAACGATTTCACCATCACCTACGCCAACAATGTGAAGGCAGCGGCTAAAGACGCGGAGAAGGCGCCCACCGTGACCGTCACCGCCAAAGAGAGCAGTGAGCGCTTCACCGGCTCGGCTTCTAAGACCTTCACCATCAGCCAGGCCACGCTCTACGTGGAGAGCGGCATCACCGCCAGCGACAAGATGTATGACGGCACGACCACGGCCACCATCGACTGCTCGAACATGGTGCTCAAAGGGATGGTCGGCAACGATAAAGTAACCGTCACTGGCATCACTGGCGAGTTCGCCGACGCCAAGCCCGGAGAAGGCAAGACCGTCAACCTCGACTATACCAACGCCGTCCTCGAATTGGCAGGCAATCCCGCCACCAACTACACGCTCGATAAAGCCAACAGTCAGAAGACCACCACCGCCAGCATCACCGGCAGCGGCGGCGGTGCATCCGGCGGCGGTGCATCCGGCGGCGATGCATCCGGCGGCGATGACCAGTCTGGTACCACCGTTGTGGTAAATGAAGATGGCACGTCGATCACCAAGATTGTGGAAGTTGACACCGACAGCGAGGGCACCAAGACCAAGACCGTCAGCGAGACGACCAAGGATGCCGACGGCAACGTGGTGAATAGCAAAGAGACCGAGACCGTGACCAAGGCCGACGGCAGCACGACTACCAAAATTGTGGAAATCGACACCGACGCCGAGGGCACCCAGACCAAGACCGTCAGCGAGACGACCAAGGATGCCGACGGCAACGTGGTGAATAG
>CAMHAM010000014.1 GCA_946183415.1 uncultured Prevotella sp. | reverse complement strand
AACTGGAGTCTTTGCCATAATTCTTTTCCTTTCTTAATTTTTAATTGTTAATACTATTTTTATTTTAATTACTTTCTCGATGCAAGTGAAGTGCAAGGCGAACGCAGAGTCGAACTTGTTCGAGCTTTGCTGAGCCGCAGCCTTCACTCGCCGTTGCAACTTGTTTGCGACGGCAAAGGTAAGACGATTTTCGGCACATTCCAAGTTTTTTTGCGAAAAATGATTTGAGTAGTAGCGACAGAAAAGCGATATTGCGACAAATTAAGCTCATGAGCCAAAAATCTGTCGCAATGTAACTAATATCTATCATCTCTCCCATAATTTTTTGAAAGCCCTTTGTACAAAGGAGAAAGAGCACGGGAGAGATGTTTTGAATCCCTCCCATATCCCTCCCATATCTCTCCTGTCATCTCTCCCGTGTGGCTCATGCAACCCTTAGCTGTGCTATCTCCCCGATGCCTTTCTTCTCCATATACTCCTGGTTCAGCTGCTGAATACGAGCCGCCTCATCGTTGTTGAACAAATTCTGAATAAGGGTCATTACCCGTATTTTGCTGCTATACCAAGAAAAACTTGCTGTCTAACTATGGCGCAAATTTTCCCTAGTATGGGAACAAATTGACTCTATCTTGGCGACTCTCCGAACTGTACGAATATTTCAAAAAGATAGGTGTAATTATGTGAGAGATCATGGGAGGGATAAGGGAGGGATTTGGGAGAGATTTTTTGAATCCCTCCCGTTCTGGATTCCCTTTCTACAAAGGCGTTTCTGAAGAAAATGGGAGGGATGGAAACTTTTTCGTGATGAAACATCAGATAATTATCGAGCAGTAACCTCAAGGTAGCCGAGAACGTACCTCGCTACCCACGATCCGTAAGCTCGTTGCCAGTCTTAGCCGACCTGACAATCGATCTTAGCCGACCTGATTGATGATCTTAGCCGACTATCTGATAAGCCCATCTTATTTCCCAATACTCGGCACTTATTTCATAGCAATAGCAACTTTTTATGCGTTTTTTCAACAAAAGAAGGATAATATGAGATTTATTTTGTAACTTTGCGCTTGAAAATAGTGTTTCACCCTTTTAAAGCATAACTGCTAAAACTTAAATAACAACTTAATACGATTACAATTATGAAGAAATTAGTTACTCTATTACTTTTGACCCTCCTGCCGTTAGTGGCAAGCAGTCAGACAGCCATTTCTGGTATTTATTACAACCTTAATTCATGGAGTGACGTGAAAACGGCTACAGTTACCTCTAATCCGGACAAGTATTCTGGAGATATCAATATCCCGAGCACTGTTACTTATAATGATGTAACTTACAGCGTTACTTCCATTAGTGATTGTGCTTTCCAAGATTGCAGCGGCTTGACCTCTGTGACCATCCCTGAAAGCGTGACATATATTGGTAATAGTGCATTCTCCGGTTGCAGTGCTCTTACCTCGGTGACTATAGGGAAGGGTGTAACAAGTATAGGGGGCTATGCTTTTCGCGATTGTAATACCTTAAGTGCGGTTCATATATCAGACTTGGCAAGTTGGTGTAATATTGACTTTGCCTATAGTCGGTATTCAGAATTCACCTCTAATCCCCTTGTCAAAGCAGGTCACTTATTTCTGAATGATAAAGAAATAACAAACTTAGTGATTCCTGATGGCGTGACTGAGATAAAGGCACATGCATTTCAAGGATGTTCTGCCATAACATTTGTGACTATTCCGAGTAGTGTAGCAACCATTGGAGATAATGCTTTTTATGGATGTGACTTAACAGGCGTTCAAGTTGCTGATATAGGAGCATGGTGTAATATTCCACATACATATGACGGCAATCCTCTCAGTATTGCTCAGCATCTGTTTGTGAATGGTGAGGAAGTAGTAGACTTGGTTATTCCAGAAGGAACCACTTCAATAGGGAGCTATGCTTTTCGTGATTGCAAGAGCATCAAGTCTGTGAAAATACCGAATAGTGTTACCAACATCAACTATGGAGCTTTTTCTGGTTGTGAAGCATTAAGTGCTGTGCATATTTCGGATATAGGGAGTTGGTGCAATATTACATTTGGTGATGAACAGTATGGACACGGTTATGGCGATAATCCTCTCAATTTAGCTCATCACCTCTATTTGAATGGTGAAGAGGTTAGGAATCTGGTTATTCCCAGTAATGTAACCACTATTAGCGATGGACTTTTCCGTGATTGTAGTGAATTGACCTCTGTCAAAATAGAGGAAGGAGCAACAACTATTGCTGAAACTGCGTTTTATGGTTGCAAAAAAGTAAAAACAGTTGAAATACCTAATAGCGTAACTACTATAGGAAATTCAACCTTTATGAATTGTGTAGGAATGACAACTATTAATTTAGGTGATGGGTTGACTAATATCGGTAGTTCTGCTTTTAGTGGATGTAGTGGGCTGATAGAGATTGTTATTCCCAAAGGGGTGAATACCGTCAATTCTCATACATTTGAGAATTGCACAAGCTTAATGAAAGCTACATTATCTGAAGGAGTTGAAACTATTGGCAATCATGCTTTTGATGGATGTAGTAGTTTGGTGACTATTAATATCCCCAACACAGTTACTTCAATTGGGCAATATTGTTTCTATGACTGTGAAAGTCTGTTAAGTGCAGTTATTCCAGAAGGCGTTAATAACGTTGGCATGTTTACATTTGCTGGTTGTAAGAATCTTACATCAGTTACAATTCCCAAAAGTTTGACAAGTATTGATAACTATGCATTTGCTAATTGCTGGGGGCTAAATGAAATAAGAATATCAGATTTGGAGGCTTGGTGTACTCTTTCTTTTAATGACGATAATTTAAGTTATTCTAATCCACTTAATTATGCTCATCACCTTATATTGAATGGTGAGGAGATCAAGGATTTGGTTATTCCTGAAACTGTAAAATCTCTCAATGTGGGAGTTTTTTATGGCGGTAGTGGATTTACATCAGTGACTATTCCCAATGGCATCACATCTATTCCAGAATATGCTTTCTATGGATGTTCTGGTCTTACTTCCGTTAATTACCCTGATGACTTGACTATGATAAAGGGAAAAGCTTTTTATGGTTGTTCAAGCCTTGAAACGGTTATGATTCCTTCGAAAGTGGAGTATATTTATCAAGAAGCTTTTGCTGGTTGTAAGAACTTGAAGAGTGTGAAATCATTGGCTTCGACTCCTCCGCTTTTGTATGAGAATGCATTCTCGAACTACGAAATTTCGCTGTCAGTACCTGAAGGAGCGCGTGATGCATATCTGGCAGCGTCGCCTTGGAACAAGTTCAAGGAGATTCTCTCAGGTGCAGACACCAAATACAAACTGACCTACAAGGTGGACGGCGAGGTGTATAAGACCTACGATCTGCTTGAAGGAGCAGCGATTACCCCAGAGCCTGCTCCCACGAAGGAGGGCTACGACTTCTCTGGCTGGAGCACGATTCCTGCAACGATGCCTGCAGAGGATGTGACCATCACTGGTACGTTCACGCTGCTTACTGATGAGGATGAGATTACCATCAAGGATATCGGCAAGACGACCTGGTGCAGCAAGTACGACCTCGACTTTACGAACGTGGCAGGCATCAAGGCCTATACAGCAACGGGGTATAATGATGTAACAAAGACGATCTGGCTGACTCGCGTGATGGAGGTGCCTGCAGGTACTGGCATTTTGGTGAAAGGCGATGCTGGTACTTACAAAATCCCTCATGCAAGCGTTAGGGCGTATTACACCAACATGCTCGTTGGCAATCTTGGTGATGCAATTAAGATTGAGGAGACTGACGGTGACAAGACGAACTATTACCTCTCAGGCAAGGACGGCTCGTTTGTGAGTGTGAATGGCAATGCCAACATCGGTAAGAACAAGGCCTATCTCCAGCTGCCCACAAGCGTATTCGGAGGCACTCGCTCTATCGGCATCAACTATGATGATGAAGATGGTACGACGAGCATCAAGAACCTCACCCCAGCCCTCTCCGAAGGCGAGGGAGCTTGGTACACCCTCCAAGGGCAGCGCGTCATGAACCCAGGCAAGGGTCTCTACATCAAGAATGGTAAGAAGGTCGTGATTAAGTGAGAGAAGAACCAAGCTCGCTTGGGTTCTTCCGAACGTGAGCGAGCTCGAGCGTAGCTCAAAGTAGTTGTAAATTAAACATATACTAAAGATAGAGAATTATGAAACAAACTTTTATTAAGTCGTTGTGTTTAGCATGCTTGATGCTAATCAGTGTAAATGCACTGGCAGATACGGAAGTTACTATTGGATACTTGAAATATTCACTATCGGGGAATACTGCCACAGTAATAGGATATACAGCAGAATTACCAAAAGATCTTGAAGTGCCCAGTACTATTGAATATAATGGGCTAACGTTTTCTGTGACAACCATAGGCAATAAGGCATTCCAAAATAGTTCAATCTTGGAAACTGTTATTCTCCCAGAAAGCGTTACAAGTGTAGGTGGATTTTGGGGTTGCAAACAGTTGAAATCAGCAATATTAAAAGGAGCAGAATATATTCAGTCAAACTCTTTTTATGAGTGTTCAAGCTTGCAATGGATAGACCTTGGCCCACGATTGAGCAAAATAGATCAAAGTGCTTTCCATAATTGTTCATCATTATCATATTTAGTTTTTCCTTCAACATTAAGTTGGATATATGGTTCAGTTGTTGGATGGCCTTTTGACGGCTGTGATCTTATTCAGAATGCCATTTTTTTAGGTAAATATACCTTTTCAATTAATAGTAATGTTAAGAAATACACCTTAACTGATATCATAACATGGGCAAACAATAGTTTTAATTATACAGGCTCAGCTCCTGTCTATTCATATACGAATAATCTTCCAGCAGGATTTAAACCAGTAAATGAGGCGTCTTGGCCTGTATTGGACAAGAATGCTGGTACTTATTCTATAAATATTCCAATGACATTTGCCAACGACAATATGTCCTTTGAGGTTGAGATTCCTTATGAATACACTATTAATCCCATCACGCTAAAAGCAAAGGTGAAAGATGCTACAAGGGAGTATGGAGATGATAATCCGGAATTTAAAGCTGAATTTAGTGGTTTTATCAAAGATGAAGACGAGTCTGTCTTAACTAGCAAAGGAACGTATAATACTTTGGCCACCTCCAAAAGTGATATTGGAACGTACGACATTACCTTATCTGATGCGAAGGCTAAAAATTACGTATTTGAATATGAAAAGGGAACCCTTACTATTACGAAAGCCTCTTTGTCAGCAATGGTCAAAAAAACATCGAAAGAATATGGTGATGACAATCCAGAATTCTCTATAGAGTACTATGGCCTGAAAAATGGAGAAACAGAGCCAGCTTGGACGTCTGCTCCAAGAATTGAAACTGATGCGACAAAAACAAGCATTGTCGGCGTTTATCCAGTATCAGCTTCAAATGGTGTTCCCAAGAACTATGAATTAGATGAAATCGTATCCAGTACTTTAAGTATTACTGCAGCTCCACTGACGATAAAAGCAAAAACATACATTTGGAAGTTGGATGAGGACATGCCTGAACTGACATTGACCTATGAGGGCTTCAAAAACGACGAAACAAGTGAGGTGTTGACCAAGCAACCCGTAGTAACAACAACAGCTACCAAGGATTCAGAGCCTGGTGATTATGAGGTGAGTGTTTCTGGAGCTGAGGCAGAGAACTACTCAATATCTTATGTTAATGGCATATTAAAGGTAATTGAAGGTGATCCTGTTACTACTGAAGATATTATCACTATTAAGGACATCGGCAAGACGACTTGGTGCAGCAAGTATGATCTCGATTTTACGAACGTAGAGGGCATTAAGGCTTATACGGCAACGGGGTATAATAATATCACAAAGACCATCTGGCTGACTCGCGTGATGGAGGTGCCTGCCGGTACTGGAATCCTCGTTAAGGGCGATGCAGGAACCTATAAAATTCCTCACGCTGAAGTTCAGTCTGCTTATGCAAATTGGTTCGTTGGCAATCTTGGTGAAACCATTTCCATTTCAGCGACTGACGGTGACAAGACGAACTATTACCTCTCAGGCAAGGACGGCTCGTTTGTGAGTGTGAATGGCAATGCCAACATCGGCAAGAACAAGGCCTATCTCCAGTTACCCACAAGCGTATTCGGAGGCACTCGCTCTATCGGCATCAGCTATGACGATGAAGATGGTACGACGAGCATCAAGAACCTCACCCCAGCCCTCACCGAAGGCGAGGGAGTTTGGTACACCCTCCAAGGACAGCGCGTTGCTAAGCCTGGCAAGGGCCTCTACATCCACAATGGTAAAAAGATCATCGTGAGATAGTACGATACCTACTATTATATGATAAAAATCCCGAAACGCTTGGTCGTTTCGGGATTTTTGCTTAATTTTGCCATCAGAAGTTAAAAACTTAAAACAAATAAACGTCATGAAGAAATTCTACTTGTTATTCTTAATAATGCTCCTGCCACTGGTGGCAAGTGCACAGGGTGTGGAGATTGATGGTATTTGTTACAATCTGAACGCAGAGAACAAAACAGCGGAAGTTACGTGGAATCCTAACTATTATTTTGGCGAAGTGGCAATTCCAGAGTCAGTCACTTATGAGGAAGTAGCTTATAGCGTGACTTCCATTGGTGAATATGCTTTCAGTGGTTGCAAGAACTTATCTTCCGTGACAATTCCCAATAGCGTTACTTCCATTCTATTTAGTGCTTTCGAAGATTGTACCGGCCTTACATCTATCACCATCCCCAACAGCGTGACTTCTGTTCGCTTTCACGCTTTTGAAGGAACAGTATGGTATGATAATCAACCTGACGGGTTAGTATATGCTGGTTCGTGTGTATATAAATATAAAGGTGAAATGCCTAATAATACTACTGTTTCAATAAAAGAAGGAACGACCTGTATTACAGATGGTGCTTTTGATTATTGCAACGGCCTTACGTCTATCACAATCCCTAATAGCTTAACTTTTATTGGTAATGCTGCTTTTAATGGTTGCAGCGGCCTGACCTCAGTGACCATTCCAAACAGTGTGGCTTCCATTGGCAGTCAAGCTTTCATGGGTTGCAGCGGCCTGACCTCTGTGACCATCTCCAACAGCGTGACTTCCATTGGTGGTCAAGCTTTCATGGGTTGCAGCAGCCTGACCTCGATAGGTGTAGATGCTGATAATACGTATTACGATTCACGTGATAACTGTAATGCTATTATTGAGACAGCGAGCAATACCCTTATAGTTGGTTGTAAAACGACGGCCATCCCCAATAGCGTGACTTCCATTGGAGAATCTGCTTTCTCTGGTTGTGGCGGCTTGATTTCCTTTACTATTCCAAACAGTGTAACTTCCATTGGCGATGGTGCTTTTAGGGATTGCAGCGGCTTGACCTCTGTGGTCATCCCCAACAGCGTGACTTCCATTGGCAGTCAAGCTTTCATGGGTTGCAGCGGCCTGACCTCTGTGACCATCCCCAACAGCGTGACTTCCATTGAATATAGTGCTTTCGAAGGTTGCAGTGGCCTGACCTCTGTGATTATCCCCAGCAGCGTGACTTCCATTAGCTATGAGGCTTTCTCTGGTTGCATTGATCTTTCCTCATTAGTTGTAGAATCAGGTAATCCTGTTTACGATTCCCGTGATAACTGCAATGCTATTATTGAAACAGCTAAGAATATGCTTATAGTTGGTTGTAAAACGACGACCATCCCTAACAGCGTGACTTCTATTGAAAGTGGAGCTTTCTATGAATGCAGCGGCCTGACGTCTATCACAATCCCCAACGGCGTGACTTCCATTGGCGGCTCTGCTTTCAATGGTTGTAGCGGCCTGACTTCCGTAACCATCCCCAACAGCGTGACTTCTATTAGCGACGATGCTTTCCATGGTTGCAGCGGTCTGACCTCTGTGACCATCCCTAACAGCGTGACTTACATTGGCGTCACTGCTTTCTATGGTTGCAGCGGTCTGACCTCTGTGACCATCCCCAACAGCGTGACTTCCATTGAATATAGTGCTTTCGAAGGTTGCAGTGGCCTGACCTCTGTGATAATTCCTGACAAAGTAACCTCTATCGGTGAACGTGCTTTCTCTTATTGCATTAATCTTACCTCATTAGTTGTAGAATCTGGTAATCCAGTTTATGATTCCCGTGATAACTGTAATGCAATTATAGAGACTGCGATCAATACCCTTATAGCGGGTTGTAAAACGACGGTCATCCCTAATACCGTGACTTCCATTGGCAAGTATGCTTTCTCTGGTTGCAGCAGCCTGACCTCAGTGACCATTCCCAACAGTATTACTGCAATTGTTGATGGGGCTTTCTCCGGTTGTGGCAGCCTGACCTCTTTGACCATCCCAAACAGTGTGACTTCCATTGGCTATTATGTTTTCGAAGTTTGCAGTAGTCTGACAAGTGTTACATCATTGGCTCAGACGCCTCCGTTTATGCGTGATGGTGCGTTTACAAATTACGACATTCCGCTGTATGTACCAAAGGGAACGCGTGATGCTTATCTGGCAGCGTCGCCTTGGAATAAGTTTAAGGAGATTATTGAGATTGAAGGAACTGATGAGGATGAAATCACTATCAAGGAAATTGGCAAGACGACTTGGTGCAGTGAGTACGATCTCGACTTTACGAATGTAGAAGGCATCAAGGCTTATACGGCAACGGGGTATAATAATATCACAAAGACCATCTGGCTGACTCGCGTGATGGAGGTGCCTGCCGGTACTGGAATCCTCGTTAAGGGCGATGCAGGAACCTATAAAATTCCTCACGCTGAAGTTCAGTCTGCTTATGCAAATTGGTTCGTTGGCAATCTTGGTGAAACCATTTCCATTTCAGCGACTGACGGTGACAAGACGAACTATTATCTCTCTGGTAAGGACGGTACATTCGTGAGTGTGAATGGAAGTGCCAACATCGGCAAGAACAAGGCCTATCTCCAGCTGCCCACAAGCGTATTCGGAGGCACTCGCTCTATCGGCATCAACTATGATGATGAAGATGGTACGACGAGCATCAAGAACCTCACCCCAGCCCTCTCCGAAGGCGAGGGAGAATGGTATACCCTCCAAGGCCAGCGTGTCGCTAAGCCTGGCAAGGGCTCTACATCCACAATGGTAAAAAGGTCGTGATAAAGTAACCTCTACACCTTATTGTTATTAGAAAAATCCCGAAATGCTTGGTCGTTTCGGGATTTTTGCTTATCTTTGCAAGCAGAAAATAAAAACTTAAAACAAAACAATCATGAAAAAATTCTACTTATTATTCTTGTTAATGCTCCTGCCACTGATGGCAAGTGCTGATGTTTGTGCGTTGCAAAATGAAGAGAAGGAGCCATACGCGGTATTGAGCGACAACAACACCGTGCTGACATTCTACTATGATGACCAGAAGGCGGCGCGCAATGGTATGGGTGTAGGGCCGTTTTCTATTTCATGGGACGACAATTATAGATTGAACGTCACTTCTGGCTGGGACGCTCAGAGAGAAAGTATTACCAGTGTTGTCTTCGATGCCTCATTTGCTGGTTGCACCACACTGACAAGCACAGCCAGGTGGTTCTTTGGTTTTGAAAATCTATCCCGAATCACAGGCATCATCAACCTCAAGACGGACAATGTGACTGACATGAAAGGTATGTTCCAAAACTGTTCCGGCCTGACGAGCCTTGACGTGACGGGCTTCAAGACGGACAATGTGACGGATATGAGTTTCATGTTCTCTGGCTGTTCCGGCCTGACGAGCCTTGACGTGACGGGATTCAAGACGGACAATGTGACGGATATGTACTGTATGTTCCAAGGCTGTCGCGGTCTGACGAGCTTTGACGTGACGGGATTCAAGACGGACAATGTGACGGTCATGAGTTGTATGTTCTATAACTGTTCCAGCCTGACGAGCCTTGACGTGACGGGATTCAAGACGGATAATGTGACGGATATGAGTTGGATGTTCCGAGGCTGTTCCGGTCTGACGAGCCTTGATGTGAGTGGCTTCAAGACCGACAATGTGACGGACATGAATTATATGTTCTCTGGCTGTTCTAGTCTGACGAGCCTTGATGTGAGTGGCTTCAAGACCGATAATGTGACGAACATGTCTGGTATGTTCTATGGTTGCTCTGGCCTGACGAGCCTTGACGTGACGGGCTTCAAGACGGACAATGTGACGGATATGGGCGGTATGTTCGAACGCTGTTCTGGTCTGACGAGTCTTGACGTGACGGGCTTCAAGACGGACAATGTGACGGCCATGGGTAGTATGTTCTCTGGCTGTTCTGGTCTGACGAGTCTTGACGTGACGGGATTCAAGACGGAGAATGTGACGAACATGATCTGTATGTTCCAAGACTGTTCCGGCCTGACGAGCCTTGATGTGACGGGCTTCAAGACGGACAATGTGACGTATATGAGCAATATGTTCCGAGATTGTTCCAGTCTGACGAGCCTTGACGTGACGGGCTTCAAGACGGAGAATGTGACGGATATGTACTGTATGTTCCAAGGCTGTCGCGGTCTGACGAGCCTTGACGTGACGGGATTCAAGACGGACAATGTGACGGATATGAGTTGGATGTTCTCTGGCTGTTCCGGCCTGAAGACCATCTATGCAGGCGAGGGCTGGAGCACAGCAAAGGTTACGGCTGGTAAAGATATGTTCGCAGGCTGCACGAGCCTCGTGGGTGGTGCAGGCACGCACTATGACGAGAGCCATATCGACCACACCTATGCCCGCATCGACGGCGGAGCCAGCAATCCTGGCTATTTCACAGAGAAAAGTACAACTGATCAAGAAGATGTGGATGAAATCACCATCAAGGAAATCGGCAAGACGACCTGGTGCAGTGAGTACGATCTCGACTTTACGAATGTAGAAGGCATCAAGGCTTATACGGCAACGGGGTATAATAATATCACAAAGACCATCTGGCTGACTCGCGTGATGGAGGTGCCTGCGGGTACTGGCCTTTTGGTGAAAGGTGATCCTGGTACTTATAAGATTCCTCATGCTGAAGTGCAGGCTTATTACGTGAACATGCTCGTAGGCAATCTTGGCGATGCTATCAAGATTGAAGAGACTGATGGCGACAAGACGAACTATTACCTCTCAGGCAAGGACGGCTCGTTTGTGAGTGTGAATGGCAATGCCAACATCGGCAAGAACAAGGCCTATCTCCAGTTACCCACAAGCGTATTCGGAGGCACTCGCTCTATCGGCATCAGCTATGACGATGAAGATGGTACGACGAGCATCAAGAACCTCACCCCAGCCCTCTCCGAAGGCGAGGGAGAATGGTATACCCTCCAAGGCCAGCGTGTCGCTAAGCCTGGTAAGGGTATCTACATCAAGAATGGTAAGAAGGTCGTGATAAAATAACCTCTATACCTATAGTATTATAAAAATCCCGAAACGTCCAAACGTTTCGGGATTTTTGCGACATCGCCGAGATTGCAGGCCTTGAAACTGACGAAGTTGAGGCTATTAACTCTTAGAAGCCAAGACTCGATTCTCCTAGCAAGAATGGTATGACACCAATGTACACAATGCCGTTTTCATCAGTCCATTGCTTGGCGTTTCCGTCAACAATGACTATCTTGCGGAAAAGGTCGCCTGAGTTCTTCAGAGAGAATGTCTCCTGATTCTGCTTTTCTTCCGTATCTACATTCAGAGCCGACTGGATGTAGATTTTTTCTTGACCCGTATTGACCACAAAGTCTATTTCATATTGTGATTGTTGTTTTTTGCCATCCTTTACTCGGGTGACCTCTACCACGCCCACGTCAACACTATATCCCCTGCGTACAAGTTCGAGGTAAATCATATTCTCCATCAGGTGACTTTTCTCTTGCTGGCGGAAGTTCAGCTTGGCATTTCTCAGTCCCAAGTCCATGGAATAGTATTTCTGTGTATTTTCGAAATACCGCTTACCCTTCACGTCATAGCGCTTGGCACCCATAAAAAGGTAGGCATCCTCCAAATAATCCAAATAGTTCTTAATGGTATGGTCGGATGTATTGCGCTTCATCAGCGTACCAGCTGCATTGGCGAGGTTGTGCGGATTGGTAAGCGAACCTACAGCTGATGAAAGAGAATCAATCAGCGCATCAAGCACCTCATCATCCTTCAGTTTGTATCGTTCTACAATATCCTTGATATACACGTTCTTGTGTAGTCCGGACAGATATTTACGCTTTTCCGTCTCGTCTTTCTCGATGACTGCCAACGGCATACCTCCAAACATCAGGTACTCCTCCAGTGCATCGGCTTTTTCCAATCCAGAAAAAGCAAAGTACTCAATGAAGGACAATGGATAGACCTTTATTTCAGTACCGCGGTCACGGAAATTGGTAACAATGTCCGTTGACAGCATCTTGGAGTTAGAGCCCGTTACATAGATGTCCAGATTGCTTCGTGCCATCAGGTCATTCAGGATGTCGTAGAAAGTTGTATAAAGCATATCCCTGTCTTCCTCAGGCACTAGACTTTCATCCACATCCTCGTTTTTAACCTTGTAAGATAACTGTATCTCATCAATGAACACGTAATAGCGCTTGCTTTCATCCTGAGTCTTGCCAATTACATATTCGTATAGTTCATTAGGATTCCTGTACTTCAAGTTGGCTTTCCTGTCCAATGCAATTTCGATGAAACAATCTTCTGGAACTCCCTCCGATTTGAGGTAGTCCTTATACAGGGTTGACAAAAGGAATGACTTGCCACAGCGACGGATGCCAGTGATAATCTTCACTTTTCCGTTCCATCGCTTGCTTAGCAGTGCTTCTATGTATTGTTCTCTCTTAATAATCATGATCTCAAATGTCTTACTGCAAAAACAGTCGTACTATTCGACCGTTTTTGCAGTGCAAAGATATTATATTTTTCTGAACTGAGCAAATAAAAGACTGATTTTGTGTTGTTTTTATGCTTTATACCTGTCTGATTGTCTGCTGATTCTATAAACAAGCTACCTTTTTAGGGGATTATCACGACATCGCCGAGATTACAGGCCTTGCAACTGACGAAGTTGAGGTTTGTAACTCTTGGAAGCCTTACAATGCGATGACTCTGATGGAATAGGGAGGGAGTGTCAGGCCCTTGCCAGTGGTTTCTTCGGTCTTGAGGACGACTTGCTGGTCTTCGGGGAGACCGTCGAAGCCGATGACCTTGGTGCCAACGGGGATGGTGAGGCCTTCAACGTCGAGAGTCAGTGCCTCGGGCAGTGCATTGATGACTTTCAGATAGGTCTTGCCTGTCTTAGAGTTGCGAACGACACTGGCTCCCAGGCGGTGGGCAAAGGAGGCGGCTCCTGACTCGCGGGTGACATTGATCTTCAACTCGGAAGCCACGTAGCGATCGCCGCCATAGACAGAGAAGAGCCGCTGGGTCTCATAGGCAGGAGTGGGGCGAACCTCTGTGTTGGAGAAGTAGATCATGTCAGGGTTCCAGTTGTGGTGGCCATCCTTGGCGAGCATGGGGGCATAGCTGGTCATCTCGACGATATCGCCATTGCGCTCGATATCCGTCAGGTAAAGGGCTTCGGCAAGGGCTGTCTCCACATTAGGGCGCTTCGCATCAGTGGATGCGGCATATTCTCCAAGGTAGACTTTAGCGCTGTTGCGATCATAGTTGTCATAATAGTCGCGATGGTGCATGAACCAGCCCGTCGACTCGTAGTAGTGCTCATCCACCATATATTGCAGATCGGGGTGTTTCTTGGTGAAGTCCCAGCCCTCGAGGTAGTCGGCGGAAGGTGAGTGGAAGGGTCCGACAGTGCCACAAATCTTGATATCAGGGTATTTGGCTCGAATAGCTTTGCAGATCATTTCGTAGCGCTCCTCAAAGACGGTGGAGATGATGTCCTCGTTGCCAATGCCGATATACTTCAGGTTGAAGGGTTTGGGATGGCCTGCGTCTGCACGCATCTTGGCCCACTTCGAGGTGGCGGGGTCGCCATTGGCCCAGTCGATGAGGTCGAGTAGTTCCTGGATATAGGCTGGCATATCCTTCATGGGGATACCTCCCTGCTGACCTCCGATGCCTTGGCGGTTATTGCTGGAGTTCTGGCAGGGTACGCCAGCAGCGAGCACAGGTAGGGGTTCGGCTCCGATGTCCTCGCAGAATTGGAAGTACTCGAAGAAGCCAAGACCTCGTGTCTGATGATAGCCCCAGATATTGAAGTCGGGCTTACGATCCTGCAACGGGCCAACCGTATGGTTCCAATGGTAGATATTCTCTAATCCCTGACCATGACTCATACAGCCACCAGGGAAGCGCACGAACTTTGGCTTCAGGTCGGCAATCACCTGTGCCAGGTCCTTACGCAGGCCATTCTTGCGGCCCATGAAGGTTTCGCGTGGGAAGAGGCTCACCATGTCGATGCCTGCTTTCTCGTCTTTCAGTCCTGCTACGGCGAGGCGTGCTTTCTCACAGGTCTGTGTGGCTGTGAGCACTGCCTCGTATTTCCGCCAGTCTGCCCCTTGGGTCTTCACTTTGGCCTGAGCAATGACGCTGCCATCTTCAGTAATCAGGGAGATGACGAAATCTTTCTTCAACTTGCTCTTACCCTGTGGGGCAGGGATATTGCGCACGAACATCGAGAAGTCGTACTTAGCACCTGCTGTTACAGCGATGCCATCCCAACCTTCGTTATAGATGGTGTCGTTGCCCAATACGGCATAATGGGGATTGTTCTCACTCAAAGGATCGACGGAAACGACAACCACAGGCTTCGATCCACTCCACGAGGTGGTAGCGCTCCATCCACGGTGATCTCTGGGGATATACTCGAAGTCACGATTCTGAATAAGTTCAGCGTAGAGTCCTCCGTCAGCCGCATAGCTGATATCCTCGAAGAAGATGCCAATGAGTTTGTCGCTGATGGGCTTCTCCTGAGCAGAGACTTTCAGAGTGGCGGTAATAGGCTTGGAGATGTTGAAGGAATTCTCCTTCTTGTCGTTGAACATACGTTCTTGGCAGACCTTCCAGTCTTTCGCCAGACGGTCGAAGTGGCTGGTGATAGCCCGTAGCTCAGTGGAGGTAATATCGAACAGAGTGCCGTCCACCTCTTTGCCATCGATGGTGATGGTGTTGCGAATCCAGGCTGCATCGCCAATCTGGCTGGCTTCATCCTTACTGAATCGCCTGAAATCGGCAGAGGCTGACACCCACCGCTTGTCGCCACCTTTGGTCTTGTAATAGATATCGAAGGTTCCGTTGTCGTTGGGGAAGACAACAGGGCTCAGGCATTGGCGTGTAGACATGATGGGGTAATCCTGTGGACGCCAATTGACGAGATCCTTGCTGTAGGCCACAGCGAGCATCGGACTCTTGTCGTTCACCTGGAACACCAGTCGCCATGAGCCGTCGGCAGCACGCGCCACAGAGGGGTGGTACATCCGTTTCTCGGCTCCCCAGGTGCCATAGTCGCTCGAACAGAGCTGGCCGATCTCCTGCCATCCCGTTTCTGTCTGTTGCGCAATGTGGAGTCCTGCTTTCTCGTTAGGACTGTAGATGAATATCTGTTTCTGATCCTGAGCAAGGCTCTTGGTGGCTGCCATCATCAGCAGCAAAACCATTCCAAAATGTCTGTTAATTGCCATTTTCGTTGTCTTTTAGTTCCTATTTTGCTGCAAAGATAGTCAAAAAAGCGTAATTATCCAAATAAATTTGGCATTTCGCTCGAATTGCATTAACTTTGCCCCCGCAAAATCAGACCAATGAACCGTATTAAGAAATGAAATCATTAACTGTTAAGCCCGCCCAAGGCAAATTGGGAATTCTGGTAGTTGGCTGTGGAGCCGTTTCTACTACGTTTATGACAGGTGTGCTGATGGCTCGTAAAGGTCTCGCCAAGCCTGTGGGTTCTATGACCCAGTACGACAAGATGCGCGTTGGCCGTGGTGCCGATGCCAAGTATCTGCATTATGCCGACATCGTGCCTCTGGCAAGTCTCGACGACATCGTGTTTGGCTGTTGGGATGTCTATCCCCAGAACGCCTATCAGGCAGCGATGTATGCCGAGGTGCTGAAGGAGAAGGACATCAATCCTGTTCGCGAAGAGTTGGAACAAATTGTGCCGATGAAGGCTGCCTTCGACAAGAACTACGCCAAGCGCCTTGATGGCGACAATGTCAAACAGGGTTTGACCCGTTGGCAGATGGTGGAGGCCCTTCGCGATGACATCCGCCAGTTCAAGGCCGATAAGGGCTGCGATCGTGTCGTCGTGCTTTGGGCAGCGTCTACAGAGATCTATGTACCTGTAGATGAGAAGGTACACTATCAGCTGAGTGACCTCGAGACCGCCATGAAGGCTGACGATCGCGAGCATATCGCTCCCTCTATGTGTTATGCCTATGCTGCACTTAGTGAGGGTGCTCCGTTCATCATGGGCGCCCCTAACACCACTGTCGATATTCCCGCCATGTGGCAGCTGGCAGAACAGACCAAGATGCCAATCGCTGGTAAGGACTTCAAGACTGGGCAGACACTTGTTAAGTCGGGCTTTGCCCCCATTATCGGCACCCGTTGCCTGGGACTTAGCGGTTGGTTCTCTACTAATATTCTGGGTAATCGTGACGGATTAGTGCTTGACGAGCCAGCTAACTTCCGCACCAAGGAGGTCAGCAAACTCTCTACCCTTGAGACTATTCTAAAACCCGATGTTCAGCCCGACCTCTACGGACACGGTAACGATGAGGACACGCAGTATTACCACAAGGTGCGCATCAACTATTATCCTCCGCGTAATGATAATAAGGAGGGCTGGGATAACATCGACATCTTTGGCTGGATGGGTTATCCTATGCAAATCAAGATCAACTTCCTCTGCCGCGACTCGATTCTCGCAGCACCGTTGTGTCTCGACCTCTGTCTGCTCAGCGATTTGGCTGCTCGTGCTGGTCGCTACGGCATCCAGCGCTTCCTCTCGTTCTTCCTCAAGTCGCCCATGCACGACTATACCCAGGGCGAGGAGGCTGTCAACAATCTCTATCAGCAGTACACGATGCTCAAGAACGCCATCCGCGAGATGGGCGGCTATGAGCCAGATGAGGAGATAGATTAAAACAATAAGCCCTCGCCAATCGGCGAGGGCTTATTGTTTTAATTTTAAGAGCTTATCCTTTGGTGCGAGCCTCAATCTCCTGATTAATCTTATCGATCTTTTCGTCAGTCAACTCATACTTCGAGATGATAAACATCGCGAGCAGCAACAAGGCTGCAGGGATGACGCAGACGAGCCACAGAATACCCTCCTGAGCCTCTGGAGTCTGTTCGATAACCTCAGGGTTGTATGAAACATAGGCGAGGATGGCAGGAGCCACAACACTACCGAGAGTCATTCCGGCCTTGAAGAAGATACCTGTGAGGGCATTCACGATACCAGCAATGCGCTTGCCACTGACATATTCGCCATAAGAGATGACCTCAGGCACGAGTGCCCACATGTAACCAGTAGCAACGATGACACCCGTAGATTTCACGAACTGGGCGATGTAGACGAGACCCATGCTGGGCTGATCCATCTTGGCTACGATATAGAGGAAAGCCATACCCACGATGGCAATCGACAGGAAGATGTAGAACATATTCTTCTTGCCCACCATCTTCTTGATCATCGGAACCAGAGGCATGAAGATGAACGATGGTGCAGAGCCGAGCCCCATGAAGATAGACAACTGGTCAGGAGAACCGTGCATGTTGCTATTGATGAAGTAAGCACCTGCTGCATTGCCAATCGACATCATAGCGAAGGCTGTGATGAAGAAGAAAGCGATGACGCGCAGCGGACGGTTGTGGAAGAACTCCATCCAAAGGTCGCTGATCTTCACGTTGGCAGCCTCACTGGCATCCATCACGACGCGCTCTCTACACTGGCTGAAGCAGAAGAACAGCAGAGCCAGACCTACAAGGGCGTAGATGCACATCGTTGTGAACCAGGCTGCAGGATCCTTTGGAAGACCCTCGGACTCTTGGTTAGTGAAATAGGCAATGAGCAGAGGCAGACCTGAGCCTACAGCCAGACCACCGCAGTTGGCCATGAACATACGGACAGAGGTCAGGATGGTGATCTCGTCAGTGTCGCGAGTGAGCGAAGAGTTCAGGGCGCCATAAGGTACATTAATAAAGGTATAGAGCAGCGTCATGGCTATATACGTGATATAGGCATAGAGCAGCGATGGTGCAAATCCGTTCCAGAAGCAGAGAATGGCAAAGCCTGTGAGGGGAATACCTACAAATACCAGATAAGAGCGGTATTTTCCCAACTTAGGATTATGTTTGTCGATGAGAGCACCTACAATGGGGTCCCAAATGACGTTTGCCACATTTCCTACTGTGAACATCACAGATACATCGACGGCATCAAGGCCATAGATGTCTGTGTAGAAAAACAGCAGGTACATACATGTAGTCTGGAAAATCAGGTTTTGCGCCAGGTCACCAGAACCGAATCCGATGCGCTGGAGCCAGGAAAGCTTGTAAAAGCCTTTGTTCTCGTTAGTTGTTGCCATAATTGATAATATTATTTGTTTATTTTCATTTCAAAGGACGACATGGGTAACCCACTCAGTGAGCGCACATTAGCCTTCAGGGGATTGTCTTTCCAGGCATAACGTACTGCATAGACCACGCTCATCGGATGGAAGCCCTCTGGCAATGCCAGTGTGATATGGTTGCCATCAGCGGTGGCATCCACGTTCTTGAACACCTTATCGCCATCGTCGGCTGCTACTTCGAATTCGTAAACTGCGCCAGCTTGTATGGCTTGATTGAGCGTAAGGATAATCTTTCCGTCAAGAACTTCTGAGGAAATGACCTCTGGAGACAGTTCCACCTTATTATTATATATAAGGCGGTCGAAGGCCAAGCCGATGCGCTCTGCTACCTCCTTCTTGCGGAGCGGATGGATGTCGACGGTTTCACCCAGATCGTTGATGACAGCCAACTCTGCTTTGGGATCATTCTTGGCAGCGATGCGCTGGGCTTCGCGAAGTTGTGCCCAACCGCTATTCGTAGGTTCTGTCTGTGGGGTGATAGGACGTGGGAATCCCGTCTGCTGGCGTCCGTCATAGTTGGCTAATTGTACGATGACGAATGGCATCTGGCTGTCCTGCCAGCGATCGCGCCAACACCCCATGAGTTTCTTGAGGTAATCGGCATAGGGAGCTGGATTGCCTGTGTTGGACTCGCCTTGATACCATACGACACCATTGATGGCGTAGGGAGCCAAGGGATAGAGTACGGCATTATAAAGTGTTGTAGGGATGTTTTGTAGGGAGATATCACCACCAGGACAATTAGGCATCTCGGCACCTACACACATTTTCCACGTCTCTGAGAGTGGCAATACATCGGCAGGCATGGGATTCTGCGAGAAGCGGTCATCGCCAAAGCAAAGCATATAGGGTTTTTCTGGAATGAAATGTACAGCCCCAAACTTGTTGATAAATCGGATTGTGATGACATTGTCGCCCTCTTTTAGGAGTCCCTCGGGGATATCATAGCGACGTGGGGGATATTGGTAACCCGTCTGTCCGACCATTTGGCCATTGAGGTAGGTGACATCCCGATCGAAGAGGGTGCCCAGCAACAAGCGGGCAGGTTTCCCTGCGTGTTCCTTATCAATCTTAATATGCTGTCGCAACCAAACAGTGCCTGCACCTCGCCAATTCCAATGCTGTTGGTTGATAGTCTGCCACTGGCTGTCGTCGTAATTGGCCGCGGTCCAATCCTGAATCACGCCAAGATCGTTTTCCTCCAGTATCTTCTGCCATTGTCGCTCAGCTTGCATGTTCGCCTGAGCCTGTGCCTTCACATAATCATCATTCTGGAAGAACTGAGCGCGCTTTACCAGCATCGGGTAGTCGCGCTGCAGGGAATCAGCTGAGATCCATGCCTCGATGGGGGTACCACCCCAACTGTTGACAATAATACCTTGAGGCACTTTGGTCTTCTCCTGCATACGCTTGCCAAGGAAATAACCAACAGCTGAGAACAGCCAGGCATTCTGCTTGTTGACAGGCTTCCAGTTGATGGAAGTAGGCCGGATGTCATCTTTTACTCCATGGACAGCAGTTTCGTTCTGAACACGGAATAAGCGGATATTGGGATTCTCATAGGCATCAATCTCCTTAGTATACTGAGGATAGACACGCTCGATGGTGACATCGATGTTCGACTGTCCGGAAAGTAGCCAGACATCGCCTATCAGGATATTGTCAAGCAATGCTTCTTCACTTTTCGCTTCTTCACTTTTCACTTCCAAAGTGTAGGGACCTCCTGCCTTCATCTTTGGCAGATCGATGCGCCAGCGTCCTTCAGTATCGGCAATAGTGCTATACTGCTTTTTGTTGAATAGGATAGTAACCTTTTCTCCTGACTGGGCCGTTCCCCAAATAGGGATAGGCTTGCCACGCTGAAGAACCATGCCCGACTGAAAAAGCTGCGGCAAACTAACCTTCGCCTCCGTGACAGAAAAGCACGCTAAGGCAATGCATAGAAATAGAAATTTCTTCATAATTGTTGTTTTGATGTTGCAAATTTAGCAAAAAATCCCGTTGAAATGGTCTAAAATGCATTTTTTTTATGCTAATGAAACATTTAGAAAAGCATCTGTAACAATTGAGAATATCAAATGGCTCAAAAATGACTATCTTTGCAGCAGAAAAACTTAAGACCAGCGTGATGAAGGAAAATGAATCACAGAAAGTTGCTTTCAGCGAGAAATTCGGCTACTCTTTAGGAGACGCTGCTGCAAATCTGGTGTTCCAGATGATGATGATCTTCCAGCTGAAGTTCTATACGGATGTCTTTGGCTTGGATGGTGCGGTGGCGGGCTCAATCCTGATGATTGCCAGCTTCTCGGCAATTATCGTTGACCCAATGGTGGGCATCCTGTCTGACCGCACCTCGACACGCTGGGGTAAGTTCCGTCCATGGATCATGTGGACAGCGATTCCTTTCTGTTTGTTCTATGTGCTGGCTTTCTATCATCCAGGTATTCATGACAAAGGAATGGTGGCCCTCTATGCTACGATCTCGTACGTCCTGCTGATGACCGTCTACTCGTTTAATAATATACCTTATACTTCTTTAGGAGGTGTCATGACGAGTGATATCCATGAGCGTACCAGTATCACAACCATCCGTTTTGTCGTTGTGACCATTGCCCAGTTTGTTGTACAAGGACTTACTCTGCCGCTCGTTGACCACTTCGGACAGGGAGATCTGAGACGAGGATGGCTCTCTACCATTGGCCTTTTCGCTTGTATTGCTCTGGTGTTCTTCATCATCACCTTCGTGGTGACGAAGGAACGTATTCAGCCCCCTCCCCGTCAGGAAATGAACATCAAGGAGGATGTAAAAAACACAATGTCTGACGTGTCGTGGAATGCGATGGCGCTGCTTACCTTTGCCCTCTTTGTTACGTTGGCCATGTGGGGGTCGGCCATGAATTTCTATTTCCAGTATAATGTTGACCAGCGCTCACTCTACGAATTCCTATCGAATTTCGTCACAATCGAGGAAGGTGATGCTTATTCTATTGGCTTCTCTGCCTTCAATATGATGGGAGCGATCGTACAGTTTATCGGTGTTATCTGTCTGTCGCAGTATCTGGCTAATAAATATGGTAAGAAGAGTGTGTTTATAGTCTGTCTTTCGCTGACAGCCTTTTTTACAGCTCTGTTCTATATCCCTTCACCTACAGATGTCAGTCTGCTGTTTGTCCTTAACTTTGCCCGTTCTCTGGCTTATGCTCCGACGATTCCCCTGCTTTGGGCGATGATAGGTGATGTAGCCGATCATATTGAATACGAAAACCATCGTCGTGCAACAGGCTTCTGCTTCTCGGGTATTGTGCTTGCCTTGAAGATTGGTCTTGGCCTCGGAGGTGCTATTGCTGGTATTATCATTTCAATGTTTGGCTATGTCTCAGGTAGCGTGACTGTACAGAATGAGAGTGCGATGGAAGGCATTCGTCTCGTGTCGAGTATCGTGCCGGCTATCCTTTTCTGCATAGGTGTCATAGCACTTCATTTCTACCCGATAACCAAGGAATTTAATGAAAACATGCAGGCAGAGCTCTCAGCCCGTCGTCGCAATGCTATTAAGAATAATCTTTAATTTTTTAACTAAAACGATATGAAACCACGTTATTTATTCCCCAGTGATTATATGGCAGACCCTTCTGCCAATGTGTTTAACGGACGTCTGTATGTCTATCCCAGCCATGACTGGGATGCAGGTGAGTGCTTTGACGATGATGGCGGACACTTCCAGATGAAGGATTACCATGTGCTCTCATGGAATGATGTTGAGAATGATGATGCTACTGACCATGGTGTGATTCTTGACGTTGAGCAGGTGAAATGGGCCGAGAAACAGATGTGGGATAATGATGTTGTCGAGAAAGATGGCAAGTATTACCTGATATTCTCAGCTAAAGGCTATGATGGTGTATTCCACCTGGGCGTGGCTGTGGCCGATAAGCCCGAGGGACCTTTCGTTCCTCAGGACCAGCCGATTCGGGGTTCGTTCTCTATCGATCCCTGTGTGTTCAAGGATGACGACGGGCAGATTTATTGCTATTTCGGAGGACTTTGGGGTGGACAGCTCCAGTGGTGGCGCCCGATACCAGGAGGTGAGGCTCCTATTGCTGGAAAGTATGGCGATGAGAACGGACTTATCGACTTGGGGCCTGCTCCCGATCATCATACACAGCTCTTTGCACGTCCTGATGCCCCTGCAATCAATAGTGCTGTGGTGCGTATGAGCGACGATGTGCAGTCGTTTGCTGAGGCTCCTCGTGCTGTGGTTGTCCTCGATAAGGACGGCCAGCCCATGAAAGCTGGTGATCCTCATCGTTTCTTCGAGGCTTCCTGGATGCACAAGTACAATGGCAAGTACTATTTCTCTTACTCTACAGGCGATAGTCATTTCCTGTGCTATGCCACCAGTGATAATCCTTATGGACCATTCACCTATCAGGGCGTAATCCTCGACCCAGTAGTAGGCTGGACGACGCATCATAGCATCGTAGAGTTCAAGGGACAGTGGTATCTGTTCTATCATGACTGTGTTCCCAGCAATGATATTACTCATCTTCGCAGCTTGAAAGTACAGCGTTTGTTCTACAATGAGGATGGAACCATCCAGAAGGTTGTGAATGAGTAAGAACAATGCAGGCTTGCTTGTAGTGGATAATAAACAGTTAATAATCAACTATTACATGACTCATCGAGACGAGCTGCTGGCATTTGTCGGTAGCCGTCTCAATAGTAGCATGGAGGCGGAAGACATCGTGCAGAATGTCTTCCTCCGCCTGCTGACTACCGACAAGATGATAACGGCAGTGACTCTGCCTGCCTTGGTCTATACAATAACACGCAATCTGATGGCCGACTATTACCGTCGTCATACATTCTTTGAGCAATATGAACATTATATCAAAGGTGTATGTACAGACGAAGATTCTATGGAATCAGTGTTCTCTGCCCGAGAGATGATGGAACGTCTGGAACGGGGGCTTGTTCGTCTGCCAGAGAACTGCCGCGAAATCTACCGTCTTCATATCTATGACGGCTTGAAGGTCAGCGAGATATCACAGCAATTGGGTGAGGGCTATAAGTCAGTGGAGCATCGGCTTGGCGCAGCCCGTAAGGCCATGCGATGCTATCTCCGTAGATATGCTTAATCTGAGTTCTTATTTTCGGATAATACGATAGACGTCTTCGATAGAATGGTCGAAAGGACCAGTGTGCTCCAGCTTGAGGGTGCACATAGCAGCAGCAAAGCGGCCACTCTCAGCATAACTCATGTTGCGGGCACGTGCATAGAGGTAACCGGCACTATAGGTATCACCACAGCCTGTGGCATCAACAAGATGACGAGGTGGATAGGCAGGTGTCTCGTAGAATTTTCCTTCGGCATAGATGACGGAACCACCACCGCCAAGTGTGATGATGACTTCACGAACCCCCCAGTCGTGTATCTGTTCAGCGGCAGTGAATGGATCTGAAATACCTGTAAGCGTATGGCATTCCCACTCGTTGACCTTCAGAATGGCGGTATGCTTTAAAAGACGCAGCTTATCTGTCCATTCCACCGAGAGCACTTCCTCACCTTTAACGGCGCGGAGGTAACCCTGTACGTCGATAGATACATCGCCTTTCGTAGCAAGGTATTCAACAGTCTTTGGTGTAAAATCATCAGCCAGCAACGTACCCAGATGGAAGACGCGGGCTTCCTCATTCTCAAGTTGACGGAGGGTAAAGGGGGCTGATTTGGCCAACACGCGTTGGGTACGATGGTCCATGTTTGCACCATACTTATTCTCAAAGAATACGTTTGTGGGGCTGTCAAAAGCCGTCACTTTGATGCCTGCCTCGCGCAGTCGCTCCACTTCAGGCATGACCTCCTCGCTTACGGCGGTAATCATGTGGAAATCAACATCGTGGGGCAGAGCTTGAAAGGCCCATGCCATATAATAGGCAGAGCCTCCAGCACAATGTGTCGTCATCGGAGGATCCTGTGTGATGATCCTGTCGCGCGTGATGTGTCCAATGCAGCAAATATCCGTCATTACTATCGCTTTTTTTAAAATTAAGTGCTTATTTGGGTGCAAAGATACTATTTTTTTTGGAAAAATTTTGTATATTTAAAAAAATAAGTTATCTTTGCACCCTAAATTATTCGTTACTACTAGTATAATAGAATGTTAAGACGAATCCTTTTGTGGAGCTATCTGCTTTGTATGATAGTGATATCATCGGCAGCACAGAGCATTTATGACGTAACAACTGCAGGTGCAGTTGGTGACGGGAAAACAGATGATGCACAGGCAATCCAACGTATGATTGACCGTTGCTCAGCAGCGGGTGGTGGCAGAGTCCTGCTGCCTCGAAACCATACCTTTTTGGCTGGTCCTTTGGAACTGAAGAGCAATGTGGAACTGTATCTGGAAGCTACTGCCACGCTGAAAGCTAATCCCGATGAGAGTATTTATCACCTGAGTGCCTTTGGAAAGAATGAGGGCGAAGGTATGTTGTGGCTCTATGCCAACAATGCTGAGAACATCAGTATTACGGGCAAGGGCACCATTCATGGTAATGGCATCGCTTTTATGGGGGCTGAATTGGGAGACAGTTATGAGTTGAAGCCGTTGGCAGACCAGACATTCGACCCTCGTCCACATGTGTTGACGCTGACAAATGTCAGAAATCTCACGATTCGTGATGTGACCATTAAGGAGGGCGCCTATTGGACCGTTCATCTGATTGGTTGTAACGAGGCGGTGATCGATGGTATCAACCTGCTCAATAATCTGAAGATCCGTAATGGTGACGGTATTGATATCGACCACTCTAAGAATGTACGTATTGCTAACTGCCATATCACCTCTGGTGACGATTGTATCTGTCTGAAGAACCGCCGTGAGTTTGAGCAGTATGGCAGTTGTCATGACATCACGGTGACTAATTGCGTCATGTCGTCACGTTCTTGCGCTATCAAGATCGGATCAGAGAATATGGACTCTATCTATAACGTCGTGTTCGACAACTGCATTATCACAGGCTCTAACCGAGGTCTGGGTATTCAGAACCGTGACGAGGGAACCGTGACGGATGTAGTATTCTCAAACATCCAGTTGGATTGCCGTTTGTGGAGTGATGTGTGGTGGGGTAAGGCAGAGCCTATCTATGTGACCAGTTATCCACGCGCCAACGGTAACCATAAAGATGCCAACTGGCGATTCCCTAAGGGACAGATTGAGGGTAAGTGTGGTGAAGTCAGCCGTATCTACTTCAATAATATCACAGCCACCTCAGAGAACGGTTGCTTTGTAGGTGGCGATACAGTAGGAAAGGTTAAGGACATATATTTTAATAATGTGCGCGTGAACCTGAAGAAAGCAGGAGGGGCTGTCGTGATGGACAAGCGTCCCTGCAAGGGTGAGGGCTTTATCCAAGCCGACTGGGATAGTCTGTCCAAGATGTCTGTGCCCTTGCTAACGGAGAACGCAGAAGTGAAGATAAATTGATTTTAAATTATACTTTTTACTAACTTTAATTAATGATTATGCAAAAGATTCTCAATCTCAAGCATGGAACGCTGAAGACCATGTTCTTCGTGTTCTTTATGTTGTGCAGTACAGTGATGCTGGCACAAAACAAGGTGTCGGGAACTGTAGTGGACGCCACTGGCGAGCCGCTTATTGGCGTAAGCGTTCTCGAGGAGGGTACCACTAATGGTGGAATCACAGATTTCGACGGTAACTTTACGCTGACTGTAAAGTCGGGTGCCAAGCTGACCTTCTCTTATGTCGGCTACACTTCTCAGACGCTTGCAGCAGCTAATGGTATGAAGGTCACTCTTCAGGAAGACAACACAGTGCTGAATGAAGTCGTTGTCGTTGGTTATGGTACAATGCGCCGTAAGGATGTAACTTCATCAATCACCACCGTTCAGGCTAAGGATCTGAACAAGGGTGTATTCTCCGATCCCGCTTCTATGCTGCAGGGTAAGGTAGCTGGTCTGACCGTTACAACTTCTGGTGACCCCAATGGTACACCTTCTATCACGCTCCGTGGTGCCTCTTCTCTCCGTGAGGGTGCTGCCATGCAGCCTTACTATGTGATCGACGGTATTCCTGGCGTGGACATCTCAATGGTTTCTCCTGATGATATTGAGAGCATTGACGTGCTTCGCGATGCTACCGCTACTGCCATCTACGGTTCTAAGGCAGCCAACGGTGTGATCATCATCACCACTAAGACCGGTGGTAAGACAGAGCGCACGAATGTCAGCTATAATGGCTATGTAGCTTTTGATAAGGTGTCAAAGACACTCGACGTGGCTTCAGCCAGCGATATCCGTAATTATGTAAAGTCGAACGGTATCGACTATGCTTACGATAAGAGCGCTTCTACCGATTGGCAGAAGGAGGTGCTCCGCACAGGTGTCAGCCACAACCATAACGTCTCTATCAATGGAGGCAGTGCTAAGACAAAGTATATGGCAAGTATCAACTTCATGGATCGTCAGGGCGTAGTCGATGGTTCTCACATGAACCGTCTGAACGTTCGTTCACTGCTATCCTCAAAGGTGCTGAAGGAGCGCTTGGAGCTCTCTGTAGGTTTGAATGCCATGTATGGTAAGAATGAGAACATGTCGATGGGTAAGGGTGGCAATGGCAGCGGCAATGAAGGAAAGTCTGTGCTGGATGCTATGAACTACTTCAATCCGACAATCCCTGTCAGGAATCCTGACGGCACATGGTCTACAGGTGAGGGCTCTGCCAACTACAACCCACTGTCAATCATTAACGAAGATACCTCTGAGACTATCTGGAAGCGTAACCAGATTGTTGCCAAGGCTTCATTGAAAATCATCGAGGGCCTGGTATGGAATGCCAACTACTCGTTCGACCACTTCCAGAGTACATATAGCGACTATCACTCTCACAATACTCAGCAGGTGCCTTACAATGCCTACAATGGTAATGCAAGCCGTAATACCTATTTCGGTAACAACCATACATTTGAGACTTATGTGAACTATGACCAGACGTTTGGAAAGGTTCACAAGCTGGCCCTGATGGCTGGTTACTCTTGGGAGCAGCGCAACTATGGCGATGGCTTCGGACTGAGCGTCCATAACTTCTTCGATGACTATCTGAAGTGGAACAACCTGACTTATGCCGGAACCATCGATGGCATGTCGGCCGTTCAGAGCGGCACAAAGGAGACGGTTCGTAACATCTCTTTCTACGGTCGTGTAAGCTACTCTTACAATAGCCGCTATATGCTGCAGGCTACTATCCGTCGTGACGGTTCTTCCGTATTTGCCAAAGATCACCGCTGGGGCACCTTCCCCTCTGTATCTGCAGCCTGGAATGTCACAGAAGAGCCCTTCATGGCTAATCAGAAGGTGTTCGACAACCTGAAACTACGTCTTGGCTACGGTGTCAGCGGTAATGCGCTCGGCTTCGGTGCCTACTCTGGTGTTGCCACTTATGGCGCAACAGGTACAACCTTCGTCTACAATGGTAACAGCTGGGCTATCCTCGGAGCCACCAAACTGGCTAACCCCGATCTGAAGTGGGAGTCTACCGGCATGTTCAATATTGGTCTCGATTATGGTTTCCTCAACAACCGTATCAATGGTAGCATCGAGTTCTACCACAAGAAGACCAAGGATCTGATTTGGAACTATCCTGTATCGACCGTTATCTATCCTTTCGATAATATCGCTGCCAACGTAGGTCAGATTACGAACAAGGGTATCGAGTTCACCATCAACTTTGATGCCATCCGTACGAAGAATTTCAACTGGATGACGACGCTGAATCTCTCTCACAACAAGAATACCGTTGACAAGCTGTCGAACGACAAGTATCAGACTTCTACTTTCGCACAGGGTGATCCTATGGTTGCTGGTGTCTCTGCCAATGGTTACACACAGCGTGTCATTGAGGGTGAGCCTCTTGGAACATTCTTCCTCTATGAGTATGCTGGTAACGGCACTGACGGCAAGGCTACCTATTATGTGCGTGATGCTAACGGGAACAAGACAGGCGAGACAACCAGTTCTCCTGAGTACAAGGATCGTTACATCGCAGGCAATGCACAGCCTAAGCTGAACTTTGGCTGGAACAATACGCTGAGCTTGAAGAACTGGACCATGACTCTCTTCTTCACAGGTGTCATCGGCAATAAGATCTATAATGGTTCACGTGCTCACTACACCGCACCTGATTTCTTCGCTGGTGGTAAGAACGTGCTGAAGGAGTTCATTACTGATCGTCCTGCTTCAGACAACCTGAGCAACATTCCCTCTGACCGCTTCCTTGAGAAGGGTGACTACATCCGCCTGCAGACTATTACACTCGGCTATACCTTCGACAAATTTGGTGACTGGCTCCAGAGCTTGCAGATTTATGCTACTTGCAACAATGTATTCACCATCACTGGCTACAAGGGACTCGATCCTGAAGTCAGAATGGATGGCATCGATCCTGGTGTCGACTATCGTTGGAGCACCTATCCCCACACTCGTACCTTCATGGCAGGTTTAAGGGTTAATTTCTAATTATTAAAACGGAATAACAATATGAAAACAAATATCAAGGTTTTATTTGCAGCCGCATTCGCCGCTTTGACTGTTGGCTGTACAGATTTGGAAGTTCCTGTAGAGTCTCAGTATACCTCTTATCCTACCAATGAGGCAGCTCTTGAGGCGCAGCTCTCAGGTATCTATTTCCAGATGCGTGACTGCTATGGCCGTCGCTACATGGAGGCTATGGCTCTTTCAAGTGACGAGTACACCGCTGTGTCATACGGAGGTAACTGGTACGACAATGGTGCATACGCTCACCCCAGCCTGCACAACTTTGCCTATGAGGATGCTTCTATCGACTGGATGACCGTCCTGGCCTCTGGCGTTGTGAAGGCTAATGAGGTTATCAACAGCGATGCTGATGATAAGTATAAGGCTCCTGCCCGCGCCATGCGTGCCTTCTTCAGCTTCATTATGATGGACTGCTGGGGCGACATCGCTATCAACGACAAGACCAAGGAGAATGAGATCGATATTGAGGCCCGTCAGCCTCGTGCTGATGTAGCCCGCTGGATTGAGAGCGAGCTGAAGGAGGTTATCCCACAGTTGAGCACAGAGACCACAGGTGAGAACTATGGAAAGCCCAATAAGTACATGGCCCAGGCCCTGCTTGCCAAGCTCTATATCAACTGGCCTGTATACATGGCTTCTTCTGTAGAGAACTATGAGGCCTCTTCTGCATCAAATGAGAAGTTGGCCGATTGTATCAATATCTGCAACGAGATTATCAACTCTGGCAAGTTCGAACTGGGTCCAGATGCTTACCGATTCAAGTTCGCTTCCGACAATACAGAGCGTGTAGAGGCTGGTACCATCAAGGATTTCATCTACGCCATGCCTTATCACACCACTCAGGCTACAGGTATGCAGTATGGCCGTTCTCACTCTTATAAGGACATCAAGAACATGAAGCCCAGCTACTATGGTGAGCAGCTCACTAACTCAGGTGGTGGCTATGTAACGATGGTTCCTGAGTTTGTGAAGCTCTTCGACCTGAAGGGCGACGAGCGTAACCAGTTGATTCTCGGCCTGTCTGAGAATCTTGAGGACTACCGTTACAGCACAGGCGGCGACGAGAATACGGTTTATGTCTACGATCCTACAACGCTGCAGGTTACTTCAGAAGTGGCTAAGGACAAGGAGGGCAATCCGCTGAAGCTGACTCGCAATATCAACCTCGTAGAGACCGACTTCACCATCAACGTTGGTGATAACCTCGATGGATGGCGTCAGGGCTGCCGCAACGTGAAGTGGCATGTTACTCGCAACGATTTCGCCAACGGACGTAACCAGTCTAACGACGTGCCCATCTTCCGTTATGCCGACATTCTGCTGACAAAGGCTGAGGCACTGACCCGCCAGGGATCTTCTGCAGAGGCAAAGGATTTGGTTAACCAGGTTCGCGCTTATGCTAACGCAGAGTTGTTGGAGAGCAATCCTACTTTGGAGGATATCTATGCTGAGCGTGGCCGTGAGTTCTTTGATGAGAACTGGCGTCGTAACGATATGATCCGTTTCGGACATTTCGAGGATGAGTACTTCCCCCACTACAAGGATTTCCCAACAGCCAACTTTGATAAGAGCCGTCGTGTGTTCCCCATCAACAAGAGCATGCTTGACCTGAATCCGAAGTGGACGCAGAATGCAGGCTATTAATAAGTGAGAAGTGAAAAGTTTTAAGTTTTTAATAACCTCTCTATTTTTCTGGGCAGTCACCGCTGTGGCTGCCCAGAATTCTGTTGACATTGAGATAGTTGTGCATCGCGGAGCCAATGCTTTGGCACCTGAGAATACCATTGCCTCGACGGATTCAGCCCTGAAGTATGGGGCTAAATGGATTGAGGTCGATGTTCGTAAGTCGAAAGACGGCGAGCTTTTTAATCTACACGATGAGACGCTCGACCGAACTACCAATGGTAAAGGCAAGCTCTCAGATATGCTTGCCAAAGATGTGCGTCAACTTGATGCCGGCAGTTGGTTTAGTCCTCTGTATGCAGGGACACCCGTACCTACAATAGCAGAGATGCTCGACTACCTGCATGATAAGGCGTGCGTCTTCTTCGATGTGAAACGGGGCACGCCCATTCCTTCTTTGGTAAAGCTTGTGCGCGAGAAGGGCTTTACGGATAAGAGCTTTTTCTGGTTTGGCGACGAAGGGATGCTCCGTGAGTTTATGACCCTTGCCCCAGAGATGAAGATCAAAGTAAATGCTGGCGATATTGAACGTCTGAAATACTGGCAGAGTGTCTGCACGCCTTCATACGTTGAGATCGCGCCGGAGAAGATAACAGATGAATTCCGGAACTATTGCCATCAGCATGGTATCAAGGTGATGGCTGCCTGTCAGGAGGATGACACCTCGCAGTTCCAGCTGGTCATCGACAAACAGGCAGATATGGTCAACCTCGATCGTCCAGAGGTCTTTCTCCCCCTGTTGCGTAAAGCTCGCTCAACCTTTACACTTCGTACAGATCTATTGGCTATCCCTTCAGATGGAAAGACTCTTTGCACTCAACAGTTACAGCAGGCTATAGACCAAATAAATGAAAAAGGCGGAGGGCGACTCGTTTTGGCCAGAGGAGCATATCTTACTGGTGGGCTGATGCTGCGTTCTGGTGTTGAACTCTTCTTGGAGGAAGGTGCTACACTTTTGGGCAGTACAAATCCAGATGACTATCAACCTATTAGTATCAGCCATACTGATGACACCAGGAATGACAATGCCTCTATGGCCCTGTTGATGGCTGATAAGGCTGAGCATATTAGTATAACGGGTAGTGGCACTATTGATGGGCAGGGACTTGCGCTGGCCTTGAATATAGATAGCCTTCACCATACAGGTGAGCGTCTTGATCCTTATTATAATCAGCGTCGTCAGCGCCCAAGTGAGATGGCTCGTCCAAAGTTATTGTTCTTTCATGAGTGTAAAGATATACATGTAACGGGCATCAAACTACGGAATAGTGCTAATTGGGGACTTTCGTTCCATCTTTGTGAGCAACTGTCTTTACTTCGTCTCGACATTGAGAATCGGGCTTATTGGAACAACGATGGCATCGATCTGACGGATTGCAAGCATGTACTGGTAGCCGATTGCCAGATCAACTCTGCCGATGATGGCGTCTGCCTGAAATCTTATCATGCAGATAGGGAGTGTTACGATATTGAGATAGCTCGTCTGTCCATCCGTAGTAGTGCCTCAGCTGTTAAGTTTGGAACGGCTTCTTGGGGAGGTTTCCGCAACATCTATGTGCATGATTTGAAGGTGCGCGACACCTTCCGTTCTGCGATAGCTATTGAGAGTGTCGATGGTGCAAAGATTGATAGTGTTTTGGTAGAACGTATCGATGCTAAGAATACGGGTAATCCCATCTTCCTGCGATTAGGCCAGAGGGCAGGCGAGCGCAAAGGTTCGCTGAGGAATGTGACCATCCGCAACTTCACTTGCGAAGTTCCTTTCGGACGTCCAGATGAGGCTTATGACCTGCGAGGCCCTGAGGTTGATTTCTTCCATAACCCCTTCCCCAGCAGCATCTGTGGCATACCAGATAATCCGATTGAGAATGTCGTACTCGAAAACATCAACATCACCTATCCAGGCCGAGCAACCAAGGGAATGGCCTATATGCCCTTATGGCGTAAGGGCGATGTACCAGAGCAAATCAACAAATACCCGGAGTTCACGATGTTTGGCGAACTGCCCGCCTGGGGATTCTATGTCCGACATGTTGATGGTATTCGTTTTAAGGACGTCCATCTTTCTTTGGTTGACGAAGATTTCCGCCCGCCCTTCGTTTTCGACGATGTCCGGAATTTGGATTTGTCTTCATTAACACCCGATGTCTGAATAACCAGCCAATGCAAATGCACTCTAGTGTCATACCAGAGGTGCTTTTGGGTACTCGCCTACTTAATGCTTTTAAGCATTTTTTCAACAAATAGAGGGATGGAAAAGTGGTCGTGATAAAGTGAGTTAGCTCAAATGATAAAAATCCCGAAATATTTGGTCGTTTCGGGATTTTTGCTTAACTTTGCAGCGTTCAATCAAAAATTTAATTCACTATGGAGAATATCAAAGTAAAAGAAGTGAAAGAAAACGCATGTATGAGTGGTAAGTATTTGGATCCAAAAGCAGATCTGACTTTTAAGTTGGTGTTTGGCGAGCATCCTGATTTGGTGATGAGCTTGCTGAATGCCCTGTTGCCACTCGCCGATGACGGCCAGATAACCAGTGTGGAATACATGACGCCAGAGATGGTGCCAGAGAATCCTGGAAAGAAGGACAGTGTGGTCGATGTGCGTTGCATTGACGAAAAAGGGCGCCAGTTCATTGTTGAGATGCAGCTCTACTGGAACGAGTTCTTCCAGCAGCGGGTGCTTCTGAACGCCTCTAAGGCGGTGGTCAGGCAACTGAATAAGGGTGAGGACTACAACCTGATCCAGCCGGTGTATTGCCTGAACCTTGTGAATGACGTGGGTTTCGAGAGTGGTCCCGATGAGTTCTACCACGACTACGCCATTGTTAATGTGGAACATTCCGACCGCATCATCGAGGGTCTTCGATTTGTATTCGTGGAGTTGCCGAAGTTTAAGCCCAAAAGCATTCCAGAGAAAAGGATGTCCGTGCTGTGGCTTCGTTTCCTGACAGAGATCAGCGGAAACACGGAGGATGCTCCTGCCGAATTGTTAGAGAATGAGCTGACAAGCAAGGCCCTGAGCATTGTGGAGAAATCAGCGATGAGTGAGGCTCAGCTCTATGCCTACGAGAAATTCTGGATGGGTATCACTGACGAGAAGGGCTTCCTCGAGGCTCGCTACAACAAAGGTCGTGCTAAAGGTCGAGCAGAAGGTCGTGCTGAAGGCAAGGAAGAGGCAAATCGTGATAATGCCCGCAAGATGAAGGAGCTGGGTATGGCTGCCGATGTCATATCTCAAGTGACAGGCCTGCCAGAAGAGGAAATAAAGAATCTTTGATGTTGTTCAGCTATAGAATATTCCCGAAACGTTTGGTCGTTTCGGGAGTTTTGTTTATCTTTGCAACCTAGAATAGAAACTAAAAAACAAATAGGTATGAAACGAACAATAATTAGTATGTTTGTTGCTCTTTTGGCAACTGTAACAGTTCAGGCTCAGCAGATTGCTGTGGTATCAGGTGATGGAACAACAAATATATATCAGACGTTAGATGATGCAATATCAGGAGCAACGGCAGGCAGTACTATTTATTTGCCTGGCGGCGGTTTTAAGAAATCAGATGGTATTAAGATTACAAAGAAACTTACTATTGTCGGTATTGGCCATAAGGCAAATTCGGAGAATGCTGATGGAAATACGGTAATTAGCGGTAATATGTATTTTAATGATGGTAGCGATGATAGTGCTGTGATGGGTTGTTATATATCTGGGAATATTTTTGTTGGCGATAACTACGCCACAGTTAATAATGTATTGATAAAATATTGCAATCTCAATTCTATTCAAGTGAAGTCTTCTAACTGTTCAGGAACCTTTGTTTGCCAGAATTATATCAGAGGTGAATCGAATTTTAGTGGATCAGAATGCAATTTTTCAAATAATATTGCCCATAGTGTCAACAATCTTGATGGTGGGATTATTGATCACAATATTTTTACTTCTCATTGCTATTTGTCTCGTGGATCCTCTTCTGTATTTTTAAATTGTGATAATTGCACAATTTCCAATAATGTTATTTTGGATTCCGAATTAGTTATTAATGGAACGGGCTGCCTTGTATCAAATAATTTATGTAAAGTGGTATGGGGTGATGAGTGTAATTGCATTGGTGAAGATTGGAATAATGTCTTCGTCAACTACAATGCGGGAAAAATAACACCATCTTCGGATTTCCACTTTAAGGAGGCATTTCTGCAGTATTCAAATTACGGTATTTATGGCGGTACGGGTTTTAGCGATAAAGGAATGGCTCCCCTGCCTTATATCGTAGCGAAAGATATTCCAGAACAGACGGATGCCGAAGGTAAGCTGAATATCAAAATTCGTGTAAAAGCAAGTGAGTAAGGTTATGAGAAGGACAAGTCTTTATCAGATACTGATATGTCTGCTGTGTCTTTTCCCTGTTTGGTCTCAGGCTCAGTCGCTGACCCAGTATGAATACTGGTTCGACGACAACTTCAGTGCCAGAAAGTCGACAGGGCTAAGCGGCTATGAGGCAGACATTGATGTGGGCATTGATGCCAGCAGGCTGGGTAACGGGCTGCACAAGTTGTGTCTTCGCGTCCAGCAGTCCGATGGTATGTATTCTCCCATTACTACGCACTTCTTCTTTAAAATGCAGTCTTCCAATGGTTCACTCATGGAATACTGGTTCGACAATGACAGGAAGAAAATCTATACGGTTGAAGGTCATGTGTCAGCCGATGGCGAGGCTCTCGTTTTCAATAGTGACCTTGATCTGAACGAAGTCTCTCCTGGATGTCATCGTATGTACTACCGTTTTGTCAATGCTGACGGTACTACATCTGGTGCCGTATCCATGACCCCTATTATGGTAAAATCACTTTATAATATAACCACTGCTTCTAAAGCAAGGGTTAAGAAGTATGCAATCTCTATTGATGAGGAGGAACCAGTCATCCTCAACTTACCTATGACACAAGATGACGACATCACTATTCCTTATACACTGGATGTACGTGATCTTTCAGAAGGCACCCATACTGTGAAAGCGAGAATCTGGAATTCGGTTAATACTAGTGTATCGGTAGAGCAGAAATTTGAAGTGGCTGCACCTGAAAAACCTTCTCTGACTTTGGTTGCACACGAAAAGGATGGTTTAGTACAGTTGCAGTTTAATTCTTTGCCAAATGAAGAACGTCATCGTATTATTCGGGTTGATGGTAATGGGGTAAAAAGTAAAATCTATGAGAGTCTCTTTGGTAATTATCCTAATAATGACAGCTATACAGATGATCCTGCGGTTGGAGACTATACTTATTATGTTCAGACAAAATATGAAGATTTTGATGGAACAACTCATACGGTGAAATCGAATGAAGTGAGCATCAGTGTTACCCAGTCTCAAGCTGAATTGGCTAATTGCGGTTATATCATTGGTAGGATTACCCGTAATATAGCTTCTCCTAAGTTTATTACGGTTTCGTTCTCCGATGGAGTTGAAGTGGTCTCTGAGAATGGTGTTTTTCGACGTGAAAAAATACCTGCAAATACAGAATTGACCATCACGGTGTTAAACAACCAAAATTCTGCGATGTCGTTAAGTTATGAACCTATTACTGTAACTGTTAAGTCTGGAGAGAATTTTGTAAATATTAAAGGGATTACTCAAGAAGATCTTGCTCCCAATAGCTTTGAGCATGATTTGGTATTTGACTCTGATCTTGAATGGATTGGCCCTTCTTTTAAGTTCATGGTGAAAAACCAAACAAGAAAGACCTGGAAAGGACAAGTGCGTTTCCGTGCTATCAGTGAGAAGACGGCAGAAGATGAGGCAGAACAATCGGTAACAAGTAACTATTATCTTTCTGAGCCACAAGATGTGGAACTTGCTTCAGGCAAGAGTACATTGGTGACACTAAGTTTAGACAACGTATTCCCCGAAGATAAGAAGGACACTTATCTGTTCTATTTTGAGTCTGTTGGTAAATGGGCAACCGAAGAAAATGACGTTGTCAAACCCATAGCAGTTAACAGTGATTACAACATAACAGAAAACCCCATATCGCGTCTGATAGATAAGAGTAGTCTGGCCAAGGCAGAGGACTTAGTGCTGATGCAGAATATTGAATATGCAGCCAACCTTGTGTTGATAGTTGCCAGTAAAATTAAGGCTTTTGATGGTATTCTAGGCAACATGGATGAGTATTGCCAAGAGTTGGAGAAACAGACAGAAAAGTTGGGACGCTTAGATGGGAAAAAAGGTAATGCATATCTGGAATATGTCTTTAAAACAGAAACATTTGAGGAGTTGCTTTGCGACGAGATGGTCCAGTTGGTACCCAAGGCGGCTTTAGGCATCTGTGGTTCTGCTATTATCAAGAAATTCCGTGAGAATATACAGAGCGACATCCTCGACGAGGCATGGAATGAGATGTCTGCAAAAAACGTGTTTGTGGCCTCCAAGTTCATTGACAATTATCTTGGCAAAGCTATGAAAATGCTGAAGTATGTAAATGACTATAAGGATTGGCAGAACATGAACACTTACGATCGCCATTTTTATTGCGCTAGGGCTATTATAAAGTTTGGCGAGAAAGCAAATCCTCTATGCAAGATTCTCAATACCTATCTTGATGTAGCAGAGGCCTATATCAACAAGGCACTGGAGTATGGTGAGGAGTATTATGGGAGATATGAGGCAGGATTCCTCTATGAGAACATCCCTTCAGCAGAGGAGAGTAATAAGTTTGACTACAACAAGTATATCGACTTTAAAATAGAGGTACAAACAAATAAGCTTGTAAATTTCAATTTTGATCCTTTCCTCTTAGGTAATGGTACAAGAGCCATCAAAGAAGTGAAAGTGATGCTTTCCAACCGCAGTGAGAAAGAAGTGGACACCATCTATTTCCAACCCATCGGTGTGTGGGATGGCGTTATGCTTAAACAGACGAAGTATGTTGGAATGGATCCATATAAGACAACTCTCCCTCAAGGCAATATCGAAGGAGGATGGAAACTGAAACGCCTTTGGATGGAGATAAAATGGAAGAATGGGCGTACGTCAAAGGTCCCTCTACTCAATAGAGAAAACAAGACGAATGGAGTTGAGCTGGTCATTTCTCCGACTAAACCTTACCAATACATAGTGAGGTTTAAATCGGGTACAACAAAATATGATCATTTAGCGGATATTATTGAATTGAAACAATAAACAGCGACAACTATGAGAAAAGCATTAACCATCATATACCTGTTAATGTCAGTAATACTGACGACCGAAGCACAGAAGGTGACATTCTTCTCTGAAGAGTTTGAGGCTGGCGTGAAAAAGCATATAGGTCTTGGCGATGATGAGGATGTGACACAGAATCATACTGACACTATCAGTGCCATCAATCTTTCAGGCTTGGGTATCACTGATATCCGTGATGTTAAGTACCTCTCTAATGTGTTAGAGTTGGATCTGAGCAATAATGGTATTAGCAACACATTCCCACTGACGGTTTTAGATTCTTTGCAAATACTAAATCTCAGCAACAATGAGTTGCTGAGCATCAATCCACTTGTATTTTCAAATGCTAAGAAGATTCGACTTAATGTTGCATATAATTACATAGAAGATTTCTCATTCTTCTATACACCAAGTCATTGTCAGTTTACGATTATGGGAATGGATTTGCAGTCTCAGAAGGATGCCCCATTTCTTGATGTTTATAGTTTCTATTCAGAAATTGAAGTTGACGATAAGCCTATAGTCGTCTATCGTGGTTATACGAACATGGCGACGGAAACCCTTCTGAATTGTGGATCCTCTAATTTATCTGCACAATTAGATGGTAATACATATCATGTGGCTATTACAGAAGATATCCCAGAAATTTTGCATGTAATTCTTTCCAACGGTGAAAAGAACGAGGATACCTATATTGTTCCGTCAGCTGACTATCATGTGGAGGCTGGACAGTCTGTAACACTTGAAACAGGTCTGCCAGATGATTATTATCTGTCTTCAGTTTATGCAACGGTTGGGGCGGTAGAAGTTAAGGGGAATTGTTTGAAATACACAGCTCCTGAAAGTGTTAAGCCAGACATTATCTATTTTAGTTTTTTCCAGGGGGCTACTCTGAAAGGTTTCTCCCGTTATTATATCAATAGGGGGGAAGTTGCTTCAGAGCCTATCACCATCGGCAAGAGCGGCAAGGCTTCCTACTGTGGTGATAAGTCGCTCGACTTCAGTTTCTCTGATGAGGTGAAGGCTTATATTGCCACGGGCTTTGACAAGGATGAAGGTACGATCTGGCTGACGCGTGTGAAGGATGTGCCTGCTGGTGTGCCTGTCTTGATTAAGGGCAATGCTAACAAGACCTACGATGTTCCTGTGACGGACAGCCAGAACTCTTACTATACGAATATGTTTGTAGGTAACACGAGTGGCGAGAAGATGGTGATTCAAGAGACTGATGGCGATATGGTGAACTATTACCTCAGTGGTGACGGCACCTTCAAGAGTGTGAATAAGACCGCTAACATCGGTACCAACAAGTGCTACCTGCAGTTGCCAGGAACGTTCGAAGCCGCAGCAACTGGTGCCACTCAGACTGTAAAGGTTGGTTCGATTGGCAAGGCTTCGTTTGCTGCTCCTGTCGATTTGGACTTCACGAACGTATCAGGTTTGAAGGCCTTCACGGCTACGGGCTATGATAAGAGCACGAAGACGATCTGGCTGACACGTGTGATGAAGGTTCAGAAGGGTGAGGGCGTATTGCTGAAGGGCGATCCCAATAGCTACGAGATACCTTCTGCCGCCGTTCAGAGCAGTTATGAGAATATGTTCGTAGGCAACACGAGTGGTGATGAGATTCAGGTTCTGGAGACATCCGAAGATGGCAGTCAGACGAATTACTACCTGAAAGGTGACGGTTCGTTCGTGAGTGTGAATGGCTATGTGAACATCAAGAACAACAAGTGTTACTTGGCATTGCCGACCTCGATGGTAGCCGTTTCCTCTACCCGTAGTGCAGAGGACAGTTACAAGTTCGAGGAGCCTGAGGTGATCAAGTTACCGATCGACTTCAAGAGCATCGGCTCCGAAGGTGGCGGCACGACGAGCATCAGAGAAGTGAAAAGTGGAGAAGTGAAGAGTGATGAGTGGTTCACTCTTCAGGGCCAGCGTGTAGACAATCCAGGTAAGGGCGTCTACATCAAGAACGGCCGTAAGGTAGTGATTAAGTAACCTCTTATTAATATTAAAAAAATCCCGAAACGTTTGGTCGTTTCGGGATTTTTGCTTACCTTTGCTGCGTTCAATCTAAATTTAAACAACTATGGAGAATAACAACGACAAGAAAACGAAAGAAGAGATAATGGCAGGAAAGTATTTGGACCCGAAAGCTGATTTGACCTTTAAGCTTGTGTTCGGCGAGCACAAGGACTTGGTGATGAGTCTGCTGAACGCCCTCCTGCCGTTAGATCCTGACGGTCAGATTACCAGTGTGGAGTATCTGCCCTCGGAGCTGGTGCCCGAGAATCCCGGCAAGAAGGACAGCGTGGTCGATGTGAGCTGCGAGAACCAGCAGGGGCGGCAGTTCATCGTGGAGATGCAGATGTACTGGAACCACCACTTCCAGCAGCGGGTGCTGCTGAATGCCTCCAAGGCAGTCGTGAGGCAGCTGAAGGAGGGCGAGGGCTACAATCTCATCCAGCCTGTCTATTGTCTGAACTTAGTGAATGACATAGGCTTCAAGAGTGAGCCTGACGAGTTCTATCACGACTATGCCATTGTGAATGTGGCCCATTCCGACCGCATCATAGAGGGGCTGCGCTTCGTGTTCGTTGAACTGCCGAAGTTCAGGCCGGAGAGCATAGCGGAGAAGAAGATGGCCGTCCTATGGCTGAGGTTCCTCACCGAGATCAACAGGAAGACAAGTGAGGCTCCTGCCGAGCTGTTAGAGAACGAGGCCACTCGCAAGGCGTTGAGCCTGGTGGAAAAGTCAGCCATGAGCGAGGCTCAGCTTTATGCCTACGACAAGTTCTGGATGGCGGTGACCGACGAGGCCGGTTTCCTGGAAGCCCGCTATCAGCGAGGCATGACAGAGGGAATGGAAAAAGGACGTGCTGAAGGTCGCGAGGAAGGCCGTGCAGAAGGCATAACCCAAGGTAAGGAAGAGGCTAACAGAGAGAGTGCCAGAAAAATGAAAGCAAAAGGCTATGATTTAGGCGATATCGCTGAGATTACGGGCTTTTCTGTCGATGAGGTCGAGAAACTGTAAATAGTGTCAGCAGATATAAATAGTGTAACAATAAAAACAAGAACTTATGAAGAAGAAACTACATCTATTACTTTTGGCATTGCTTATGCCATTATTTATGTTGGCAGAGAATCAAGCTTATGCAGTTCTCGATGAGTCAACAAGTACCCTTACATTTTATTACGATGACCAGAAGGCGGCACGTGGAGGTATTGAGATTAACAATAAATATTTAGACTATGATTCCAGTTCTCCTTATTGCAGTGCTACTGTAGCTGTGTTTGACGCATCGTTTGCCAACTATCAGCCAGTCAGCACTACCTACTGGTTCTCGAAATGCTCACTGCTAACCAGCATCAAAGGCATAGAGAATCTCAATACAGAGAAAGTGACGAACATGAGTGTTATGTTCTATGAATGCTCAGGTCTGACGAGCCTTGACGTGAGTGGCTTCCAGACGGACAATGTGACGGACATGAGCCATATGTTCTATGGCTGTTCTGGCCTGACGAGCCTTGACGTGAGTGGCTTCAAGACCGATAATGTGAGGGACATGGGTTTTATGTTCTATGGCTGTTCTGGCCTGACGAGCCTTGATGTGAGTGGCTTCAAGACTGATAATGTGATGAGAATGAGTCGTATGTTCTCTGGTTGCTCTAGCCTGACGAGCCTTGATGTGAGTGGCTTCCAGACGGACAATGTGACGGACATGAATCATATGTTCTATGGCTGTTCTAGTCTGACGAGCCTTGATGTGAGTGGCTTCAAGACCGATAATGTGACGAACATGACTGGTATGTTCTATGGTTGCTCTGGCCTGACGAGCCTTGACGTGAGTGGCTTCAAAACTGACAATGTGACGGACATGAGCTGGATGTTCGATGGCTGTTCTAGTCTGACGAGCCTTGATGTGAGTGGCTTCAAGACCGATAATGTGACGGACATGCGCAATATGTTCTCTGGTTGCTCTAGCCTGACGAGCCTTGATGTGAGTGGTTTCAAGACCGACAATGTGACGAAAATGTATAGAATGTTCTATAAATGCTCTGGCCTGACGAGCCTTGACGTGAGTGGTTTCAAGACCGACAATGTGACGGACATGAGTAGAATGTTCTATGAATGCTCTAGCCTGACGAGCCTTGACGTGAGTGGCTTCAAGACCGACAATGTGACGAAAATGAGCTGGATGTTCGATGGCTGTTCTGCCCTAAAAACGATATACTCAGGAAATGGCTGGAGTACTACAGCCGTTACTGAAAGTGTGAGGATGTTCAACCGATGCACCAGCGTCGTGGGCGGTGCAGGCACAGTATACAATGCAGAACAGATAGACCACACTTACGCCCATATCGACGGTGGCACGGAGAATCCAGGCTACTTTACGTCAATAGAAGCGAAGGACGAAGTTGTTAATTTCACTAACAGTAAGGGATGGACCTTCGAAGGCAATCTTTCAACAGGAGAAGCTACTCTCGTCTCTGTGAACAAAGATACTGAAGGTGAGACAATCGTACCCGAAACAGTCATCAATGGGGGCAATGCCTATACAGTTACTGCACTAAGGAAGGACGCTTTCAAAGACTGTTCGAAGATAGAGAAGATCACAATTGCAAAGAGCATCAAGGATATAGAATGTCCTGCATTCACTGGCTGCAGCAGTCTGAAAGCCTTTGATGTTGTGAAAGAATCTGCCGGCAAGCTGTCTGCCGTTGACGGTGTTCTGTACAGTGCTGTTGGAACGAATGACGAGTGTCTGATTGCCTATCCGGCAGCCAAGGCATCAGAATTTGAGATCCCCGCGTCTGTAAAGGCTATCGCAAGTGGTGCTTTTGCCAATGCCAAGTTGGCTTCACTGACAGTCAGCTTCAGTGAGCCTCTGGAAATTCCCGCTGACATTTTTGAGGGCATGGACTTCGATAATTGTGTGCTGAATGTGCCACTGGGAACCTCATCCAAGTATCGTGAGCACAAGGTTTGGGGACAGTTCAAGAATATCTCTGGCGAAAAAGAAGTCACCGTTGACGATGCTGTCTATCAGCTTGACGAAGAAGGCACTGTAACCTTCGTTGGTGTTGATAAGTCCAAGGCTGTCGGCGATTATGTCGTCCCTGAAACTATAAAGGTGGATAATGTGGAAGTTGCCGTCAAGGAGATTGCCCCAAATGCGTTTGAGGACTGCACGGGTCTTGTCAGTGTGACCATCCCTGCCAATATCCAGGTCATCGGAGATGCTGCCTTCAAGGGCTGTACTGGTCTGGAGGAAATCTATTGTCTGTCTGCAGTGCCCATTGATCTGTCAAAGGTATTTGCCAGCAGGACGCGAGTGATGCTGACACGCTCCGGCGAAGTAATCACCCAGTTCGAGGGTATTGACTTCGAGACTTGTATCCTTTATGTTCCTGCTGGATCGAAGAAATTGTACGAGCAGGCTGAGGGCTGGAAGCAGTTCAAGAACATCGTAGAGATGGGTGAGACAACTGCCATCACTATCGGTAAGAGTGGCAAGGCTTCCTACTGTGGTGATAAGTCTCTCGACTTCAGTTTCTCTGATGAGGTGAAGGCTTATATTGCCACGGGCTTTGACAAGGATGAGGGTACGATCTGGTTGACGCGCGTGAAGGATGTGCCTGCTGGTGTGCCTGTATTGATCAAGGGCAATGCCAACACGACCTACGATGTCCCTGTGACGGATAGCCAGAACTCTTACTATACGAATATGTTCGTGGGTAACACGAGTGGCGATAAGATTCAGATTCAGGAAACTGATGGTGACCTGGTGAACTATTACCTCAGTGGTGACGGAACCTTCAAGAGTGTGAATAAGACTGCGAACATCGGTAACAACAAGTGCTACCTGCAGTTGCCAGGCACATTCGAAGCCGCAGCAACTGGTGCCACTCAGACGGTAAAGGTTGGTTCGATTGGCAAGGCTTCGTTTGCTGCTCCTGTCGATTTGGACTTCACGAACGTATCAGGTTTGAAGGCCTTCACGGCTACGGGCTATGATAAGAGTACGAAGACGATCTGGCTGACTCGTGTGATGAAGGTCCAGAAGGGTGAGGGAGTGCTGCTGAAGGGCGATCCCAATAGCTATGAGATTCCTTCTGCCGCCGTTCAGAGCAGTTATGAGAATATGTTCGTAGGCAATACGAGCGGTGAAGAAATTCAGGTTCAGGAGACATCCGAAGATGGCAGTCAGACGAACTATTACCTCAGTGGTAAAGACGGTTCGTTCGTCAGTGTGAACGGCTTTGCAAAAATTGGCAACAACAAATGTTACTTGGCCTTGCCAACCTCGATGGTAGCCGTTTCCTCTACCCGTAGTGCAGAGGACAGTTACAAGTTCGAGGAGCCTGAGGTGATCAAGTTGCCCATCGACTTCAAGAGCATCGGTGGCGATGATGACGGCACGACAGGGGTAAAAGAAGTGAAAAGTGGAGAAGCGAAAAGTGAAAAGTGGTTCACCCTCCAGGGCCAGCGCGTTGAGAACCCAGGCAAGGGCATCTATATCCGCAACGGTAAAAAGGTCGTGATTAAGTGAGGTTATTCCGTGTTTACTGAAAAAAACGGGGCATTCGTTGAAATGATTTGCTCCGTTTTTTAATTTTGTTTATCTTTGTTAACGATTTTAACAGTTTAATTGGTTATTTTATGAAAAGAACTCTTTTGTTGGTGATGTCGTTCTTGATGCTACAGTCAGTGATGGCCGACGACTACACTTATTTGAATGTTCAGAAGACGGATGGAACGGGTGTCTCGCTTGGGGTAGACAATCTGTCGATTACCTTTTCTGATGGTTATTTTGTTGCGGGCGATACTCGGATAGCCCTCTCTGATCTCAGTAAGATGTTTTTCTCAGATGATGAGTTTGACAATCAGACCAGCTATGAAAGTATCACTGTCGGTGATACAGGTAAATCCACCTATTGTGGTGACAAGTCACTTGACTTCAGTGATGTAGACGACCTGAAGGCTTTCGTGGCTACAGGCTATGATAAGGATAATGGCATCATTTGGCTGACACGTGTTACAAAAGTGCCTGCCAATACGCCATTGTTGTTGAAGGGTGAGGCGAATACCTATGAGGTTCCCGTCAGTTCGTCGTCAGTCTCTTGTTATTATCCAAATATGCTTGTCGGTAATCTGGAGGCCAGCCTGTCACTTGGTGAGACGGATGAGGATGGCAGCTATTTGAACTACTATCTGAAAGACGGACAGTTCGTCAGTGTGAGCAATTATGCCGTGATCGGACAGAACAAATGCTACTTGCGCCTGCCAGCCGTCCTCGCGACGTCTGTTACAGGGGCTTCACAGTCTGTTACGTTATCCAGTACGGGCAAGTCTACCTATGCCCCTCCTGTTGATTTGGACTTCACTGACGTGGAAGATCTGAAAGCCTTTACAGCTACGGGCTATGACGAAAAAAGCCAGACCTTGTGGCTGTCACGTGTGAACAGGGTACAGGCTGGCGAAGGAATCTTGTTGAAAGGTAATGCAGGTGAGACCTATACGATACCCTCCTCGGCAGTTCAGGCCAGTTATATGAATATGTTTGTGGGTAATAACAGCGGTGCTCAGATAACCATCAATGCGACATCGGATGACAATGAGTGGATAAACTATTATCTGAAGGATGGTCAGTTCGTCAGTGTAAATGGTAATGCTACGGTTAACAACAGTAAGGCTTATCTGCAGTTACCCGCTTCAATCGCAGCTGCTACCCGTAGTGAAAAGAATGAGTCGGGCGGCTATGATGTGAAAGAGTTCGAGATGGATAAGATCAGTATAGCCGTGAGGAGCATTGATGGCAATGGCAGCACTGTTACGGGCATCAGTTCTATACAAAATGAAAATGGAGATATGACGAATGGCGATGACGCCTGGTATAATCTGCAAGGTCAGCGTGTGAAGAATCCGGGTAAGGGTGTCTTCATCCATAATGGTAAAAAAGTTGTGATACAGTAATCTTCTAAGAATCTCATTATGAAAAGAATATATGCAATACTTGTAACCCTCATGCTGACGATAACAGCTGGGGCGCAGACGCTCAATGTGAACGTGGGCAATGTCACTTACCAGTTTCCGGCAAGTCAGACAGACGACATGACCTATTCTGACGGTACGACACTCACCATCATGGGCAAGGTCTTTACCATCGATGACATCACGTCGATAACGGTCGACAAGACAACGGTGACGGACAATACCGTCAGTGTTGAGTATGACGGAACATCAGCCTCTGTTGTTGTCAGTGGTAATGCAGCACAGTATCTCACGCCAATCGTCAGCGGCGCACATGTCTCGATTGCGCAAAGCGACGATCTGGCAGAAGAGATCACCTATACACTCTCTGGTTCCTCTGACGATGGAGAGTTCTACATGTCAGGCTCCTACAAAGCTACGATAGAACTCAACGGATTGAATCTGACCAACGCGACGCCAGTCTATAGCGGAGCGGCCTTACATGTCCAGAATGGCAAGCGTATCAATGTAAAGGTCATCACAGGCACCACCAATACGCTTGTCGATGCGGCAAGCGGTTCCCAGAAAGGCTGTCTCTATGTGAAAGGTCATGCCGAGTTCAAACAAAAAGGTACGCTTAATGTGACGGGTAACGTGAAGCACGGCATCAAGGCAGGTGAGTACATTTCCGTCAAGAACGCCACCATTAATGTGCTCTCTGCCGTAGGCGACGGCATCAGCTGTAACGAGTATTTCCTGATGGAGAGCGGAACCGTCACTATCAGTGAAACGGGCGATGACGGTATCCAGTGCGATATCGACGGTGACAGTTCGACGGGCGAGACCACTGACCATGAGGATGAGGATTCAGGTAATATCTACCTGCAAGGCGGTACTATCACCATTAACTCTTCTGCCAAAGCCGCCAAGGGTATTAAGGCGGAAGGCGATATGCAGGTTACCGACGGCACCATTAATGTGACGACGACGGGTAATGGCGACTGGGACAGCGATGACAGTGAGACCAAGGCGGCCTCGGGCCTGGCTGCTGACGGCGACATGACCATCAGCGGTGGCACGCTCACGCTGACAGCTACAGGTGCTGGCGGCAAGGGTATGAAGTGCGATGGCGTCCTGACGGTCAGCGATGGAACCATCACGGTGAAGACCAGCGGCGGACTCTATTATAATAACGGCACGACCGAGAATACCAACTACACCGGTGATACCGACAGGATCAGCAGCGACTATTATTCCTCACCGAAGGGCATTAAGGCTGGTGTGAAGACGCAGAGTGGCAACAGCTATACCTATAGTGGCGGCATGGCCATCAAGGGCGGCACCATTAATGTCACCACAAGCGGGAATAATAGCGAGGGTATCGAAAGCAAGAACGCACTTGACATCACGGGCGGCTATATAACGGTCAATGCCTACGATGATGCCATCAACTCCGCACAGGACATGACGATTTCCGGTGGCTATGTCTATGCACGTGCTACGAATAACGACGGTATCGATGCCAACGGTAACTGCTACATCAAGGGAGGCCTGATCTTTGCTGTTGGCTCCGGCTCCCCCGAGGTGGCTATTGATGCCAACACCGAGGATCAGAAGAAACTCTATGTCAGTGGCGGTACGCTCGTCGCCATCGGTGGTCTGGAGTCGGGAAGCAGTCTTACCCAGACATGCTATTCGGCATCCTCTTGGAGCAAGAACACATGGTATGCTATGACCTACGGCAGTGAGACGTTCGCTTTCAAGACGCCCTCCAGCGGTGGCACGACACTCGTAGTCTCAGCGGCTTCTACTCCTTCTCTGAAGTCTGGGGTCACAGTCAGCAGCGGTACATCCATCTTTGGCGGTGCTGGTTATGTGGATGCATCTGTCAGTGGCGGCTCCTCCGTCTCTCTCTCTTCTTACTCCGGCGGTAGTAGCGGCCCTGGTGGCAATCAGCCAGGCGGCCCTGGTGGCAGGTAATTTTTTAACTAAACCTAAATATAATTATGAGGAAAAAAATGCTACTAATGATGATCCTGGCAGGCATGAGTCTCATCATGCAGGCTCAGCCTCCCAGTGACTCATCTCCCACGTACCCTTCGGGGGCAACAAAAGTGTATTCGAGTGGGACGAATACATTGACGGACGAGACGCTTTCTTCGTCAACACAGTATTATAATGTGGTACAGGTGTCGGGAGGAACGTTGACTATGACAGGCTGTACGCTCACAAAGACGGGCGACGGCAGTAGTGGCGACAATTCCAGCTTCTACGGTAACAACTCCACCATCTATGCTGGCAGTGCAAGCTCTTCGGGCTATTCCAGTACCAGCAGTGCCAGCGGTGCAGTCATCAACATCTCAAACTGTACGGTGACCTCAAGCTCAAAGGGTGCTAATGCCGTCTTTGCCACTAATGGTGCAACTATCAATGTGGAAGGCATCACCATCACCAACAACAGCAGTGTGTCGCGTGGACTGCACTGTACCTATGGAGGAAAGATCGTGGCCTCGGATGTGGACATCACGACCAATGAGGCGACAAGCTCTACGATTGCGACAGACCGTGGTGGAGGCACGGTGACAGTGACGGATGGTACGGCAACGGCCAACGGCTCGAAGTCGGCAGTCCTTTACTCTACGGGTACTATCACGGCCACCAATCTGACGGGCACATCTGCCAAGGGTGAGATTGCCGTCATCGAGGGTGACAACAGTATCAGCATGACCAACTGTACGATGACCAGCGGCAGCAGTGAGAGAGGCCTGCTGATGATGCAGAGCGGCTCGGGTGATGCCGATGGAACCAATCCTGTGATGACCATCACGGGCACCAGTCTGACGATGACGGATGAAAGTGCCCCGTTGCTGGAGGTTGCAACTTGCGTCACAGCCACCTGTACGCTCGACAACTGTACCGTAACCGTCCCCAGTGGCATCCTAATGTATGTCATGGACGACGACCAGTGGTCAACGAGCGGTGCTATTGGCAATCTGGTCCTTTCCAACGGTACCTATAGTGGCATTGTCAAATATGATGATGGATTCACGGCCAACGTCACCGTCAATGAGGGTGCTACGTGGAGCCTGACGGCCGACACGTCGATTGGCACGCTGGTGAACAATGGCACCATTTATACGAATGGCTACACATTGACCTATACCAACTTGAGCGGCAGTGGCAGTATTTCGGAAACTGCCGAGACGGTGGACATCACTATTGGTAATAGCGGAAAGGTTAGTTATTGTGGTGACCAGTCTTTGGATTTCAGCTCCTTTGATGAAGTCAAGGCTTATATTGCAACAGGCTTTGATAAGGATGAGCAGATAATCTGGCTGACGAGAGTGACAGATGTGCCTGCCGGTGTGCCAGTACTGATCAAGGGTACGGCAGGCGAGACGTATAATGTGCCGGTGACGGACAGCCAGAACTCTTATTATACAAATATGTTCGTTGGCAACACGAGCGGTACCTCTATTCAGGTTGAGGAGACGGACGATGATATGGTAAACTATTACCTGTCTGACGACGGAACATTCAAGAGTGTGAGTGGCTATGTGAACATTGGCAATAACAAGTGTTACCTCCAGTTGCCCGCTACGTTCAATGCCACTGTCGCAGGTGATACCCAGACGGTCACGATAGGCTCTTCAGGGAAGGCTTCCTATGCAGCACCTGTAGACCTCGACTTCACGGAAGTAGATGGTCTGAAAGCCTTTACAGCCACAGGTTATGACAAGAGCACTAAGACCATCTGGCTGACCCGCGTGTTGAAGGTCCAGAAGGGTGAGGGCGTCTTGCTGAAGGGCGATCCCAATAGCTATGAGATACCTTCTGTTGCCATTCAAAGCAGTTACATGAACATGTTCGTCGGCAATACCAGTGGTGATCAGATTCAGGTTAATGAGACATCTGATGATGGCGATGAGACAAACTACTATCTGAATAGTGATGGTACATTCGTCAGTGTGAATGGCTACGTGAATATTGGCAACAGCAAGTGTTATTTGGCATTGCCTACCTCGATGGTAACCACTACTGCTTCTACTCGCGGTGTAGCGACTGACTACATCTTTGAGGAGCCTGAGGTCATCAAGCAGCCAATCCTTATTAGAAGCCTCGACAGTGATGGCAATGGCACGACAGACGTAAAAGAAGTGAAAAGTGGAGAAGTAAAAAGTGAAAAGTGGTTCAATCTCCAGGGTCAGCGCGTCATGAATCCAAGCAAGGGTTTCTATATCAAGAATGGTCGCAAGGTCGTGATTAAGTAAATCCTTCATCTTTATCACAATAAAAATCCCGAAACACTTGTTAGTTTCGGGATTTTTGTTTATTTTTGCAGACAGATTAAAGAAACTTAAAAACAAACGTGATTATGAAGAAACTATTTACATCCTTCCTAATGGCACTCCTGCCATTATTAGCAAGTGGCTACACTCAGATTGATAATCTTTATTACGATCTGAATGCAGAATCAAAGACGGCAGAGGTGGCTTTCTCTCCTAATAACCGTTCATTATCAGGCGACATTGTTATCCCGGAAACTGTTACTCATGAGGGTGTCACATATACGGTGACCTCTATTGGCGCAAATGCTTTCGATAATTGTAGCAGTCTGGGTTCTGTGACACTTCCAAAACACTTGACCTCTATCGGAAAAGCAGCCTTTTGGAGCTGCTCAAGCCTCACTTCTATCAAGGTTCCTGAGGGCATCACTTCGATTGAGGAAAACACCTTTTATGGATGCAAGAAGCTGGCTACAGTGACACTTCCCAGCACCATCACTTCAATTGGAAAATGGGCATTTGCAGATTGTCCTGCACTGCTTAGCGTTTACTGCTATGCAAAGGATGTGCCAAGCGCTGTTGATGATGCGTTTGTATTAACTTATGAACAAGTGATAAATGGTGCTCTTCATGTGCCAGCCAAAAGTGTTGATGCCTATAAGCAGACTGGCCCTTGGCCGTTTTTTTTGAATGTTGTGACTATAGATGACAATGAGGATGCAACGCCGAGTGGAGATCCAGAGCCATACGCTGTGTTGACAGACAATGATGATGAAATGACGACTGATGGAGGGACTATTAAAGGAAGGACGCTGACATTCTATTACGATAATCAGAAAGAAGATAGAGGTGGTATGAGCGTTGTCTTTAGTGCTACCGCAGATAGAAAATGGGGAATCGAATGTGAAAGGATCACGAAGGCTGTGTTCGATGATTCCTTTGCCAACTGTACTACATTGACAAGTACTAAATGGTGGTTCCTTGCTTGTAAAAACCTTAAAACAATCACTGGCATTACTAATCTCAAAACAGACAACGTGACGGATATGACCGGTATGTTTTATGGTTGTTCCAGTCTTACAAGCCTTGATTTGAGCAGTTTTAATACAAGTAGTCTGAAGATAATGTTTGGAATATTCCAAGATTGTTTTGGTCTGAAAAGTATTAATCTGACTAACTTCAAAACGGACAAAGCGGAGGATATGAGACAATTATTCTTAAATTGCTCTAGTCTGGAGAGTCTTGATGTATCTGGTTTTAAGACCGACGAGGTTAGTGGCATGTTTAATATGTTCTATGGTTGTTCTGGCCTCAAGAGCCTTGATTTGAGCAGTTTCAATACCAAGAAGGTGAGGAATATGGCACAAATGTTCCGTGGTTGTTCCAATCTGGCCACCGTCTTCGTTGGTAGCAATTGGAGTATTGAGACTGTAACGGAGAGTACAGGAATGTTTCAGGATTGTACTAGCCTTGTCGGTGGGGCTGGTACAGCATATGATGCTAATCATATAGATAAAGCCTATGCCCGTATCGATGGTGGAGTCAGCAATCCTGGCTATTTTACAGATAAGAATGCAACGCCAGTAGAAGAAGATGTGGATGTGATTACCATTAAGGAAATAGGTAAGACAACTTGGTGTAGTGAGTATGATCTCGACTTTACGAATGTAGAGGGCATCAAGGCTTATACGGCAACGGGGTATAATGATGTAACAAAGACCATCTGGCTGACTCGTGTGACAGAGGTTCCTGCAGGAACAGGTCTTTTGGTAAAGGGCGATGCAGGTACTTACAAGATTCCTCATGTAAGCGTTAGGGCAGCTTACGCAAATTGGTTTGTAGGCAATCTTGGTGATGCAATCAAGATTGAGGAGACTGATGGCGATAAGACGAACTATTACCTCTCAGGCAAGGACGGTACATTCGTGAGTGTGAATGGAAGTGCCAACATCGGCAAGAACAAGGCCTATCTCCAGCTGCCCACAAGCGTATTCGGAGGCACTCGCTCTATTGGCATCAGCTACGATGATGAAGACGGAACCACAAGCATCAAGAACCTCACCCCGGCCCTCTCCGAAGGCGAGGGAGAATGGTACACCCTCCAAGGCCAGAGAGTTGCCAAGCCTGGCAAGGGGCTTTACATCCGCAATGGTAAAAAGGTCATCGTGAGATAGTACGATACCTACTATTATATGACAAAAATCCCGAAATGCTTGGTCGTTTCGGGATTTTTTTAATATTTTTAGAAATTACATACACTTCCTACATCGTTGTTTATATGCTTGATTATCAGTATGATACAGGGTGTATGTAATGGTGCATGGTGTAGGTACAATAAAATAATTCTTTCGAAAAAGCTTGTTTTTTGCTAAAAAATGTATTACCTTTGCAGCCATCGAGGATGGCAAGTGCTGATTTCATCAGAAGGCTGAAAAAGGTGGCGATGGTTCAGGACATCGCGGCTGTCAGCAAGCCATTAGGAAGTGGGTGGTTTGTCCCAGGCCCTGGGACACATTGTCCCACCCCTTGGGACAAACAGTCCCACCCACTGGGACAAACATTAAACAATAGTAATCTGATGAAGCCTCAGACAGAAGCCGAGATGGATGTCTCCAACGGCCATCTATGATGAGCTTCGTAAGGTGGCGGGCTCAGGACTGAAGGCCTCAGGTGTGCTCTCTTTCGGAAGGTACTTGAGCAATATGTCTGATCTTCAACAGAAACGGACGAAGAAGGGTAAGTCCTATCTGGTGAGGAAAAAGCCTCAGGATTAATCCGAACCTACACCTCATACACCATACCTACACCCTACAATCTGTTGGACTTCAATCTGTTAGGGTATGGTGTAGGTGGTGTAGGCTGTTTTTAGACAATCTATATCCTTATCGTTGCCTATCGGGGCTATTTATATAAAAATCTCAAAATGCTTGGTCGTTTCGGGATTTTTGCTTATCTTTGCAGGTAGAAATTAAAAACTTAAAACAAATAAACGTTATGAAGAAATTCTACTTATTATTCTTGTCAATGCTCCTGCCACTGGTGGCAAGTGCTGATGTTTGTGCGTTGCAAAATGAAGAGAAGGAGCCGTATGCTGTATTGAGCGAAGACAATACCGTGCTGACATTCTACTATGACGACCAGAAGGCAGCGCGCAATGGTATGGATGTAGGGCCGTTTACAGAGTCTTACGATAAGGATAGGCAAAGATTTATTGTCAATACCGGTTGGTACGAACAGAGTGAAAGCATTACCAGTGTCGTATTCGATGAATCGTTTGCTAACTGCACCACGTTGACAAGCACAGCCTATTGGTTCTATAATCTTGAGAATCTATCCTCAATCACTGGCATCAGCAACCTCAAGACGGACAATGTAACGGACATGAGCTGTATGTTCTATGGCTGTTCCAGCTTGACGAGCCTTGATGTGACGGGCTTCAAGACGGACAATGTGACGGGCATGGTCGGAATGTTCTCTGGCTGTTCCAGCCTGACGAGCCTTGATGTGACGGGATTCAAGACTGACAATGTGACGAACATGGGTAGTATGTTCGCTGGCTGTTCCGGCCTGACGAGCCTTGATGTGACGGGATTCAAGACTGACAATGTGACGAACATGAGTGCTATGTTCTCTGGCTGTTCCGGCCTGACGAGCCTTGACGTGACGGGATTCAAGACGGACAATGTGGTGTACATGTGGTTTATGTTCAGGGACTGTCGCAGCCTGACGAGTCTTGACGTGACAGGCTTCAAGACTGACAATGTGACTGACATGAACAATATGTTTGCTAACTGTTCCGGCCTGACGAGCCTTGATGTGACGGGCTTCAAGACGGACAATGTGACGGCTATGCTCTGTATGTTCCAAGACTGTTCCGGCCTGACGAGCCTTGATGTGACGGGCTTCAAGACAGACAATGTGACGGATATGAGTTGGATGTTCTTTGGCTGTTCCGGCCTGACGAGCCTTGATGTGACGGGCTTCAAGACTGACAATGTGACGGGCATGGTCGGAATGTTCTCTGGCTGTTCCAGCCTGAAGACCATCTATGCAGGCAACGGATGGAGCACCGCAAATGTTCAATATGGTGGAGATACGTTCAGAGGCTGCACGAGCCTCGTGGGTGGTGCAGGCACGCGCTATGACGAGAACCATATCGACTACACCTATGCCCGCATCGACGGCGGAGCCAGCAATCCTGGCTACTTCACAGAGAAAAGTACAACTGATCAAGAAGATGTTGATGAAATCACCATTAAGGAAATCGGTAAGACGACTTGGTGCAGTGAATATGACCTCGACTTTACGAACGTGGCGGGCATCAAGGCCTATATTGCAATAGGATATGATGATATTGACAAGACTATTTGGCTGGCTCGTGTGATGAAGGTGCCAGCGGGAACGGGCCTCCTGTTAAAGGGCAATGCAGGCACTTACAAGATTCCTCATGGAAACGTGCGGTCTACCTATGTCAATTACCTTAAAGGCAATCTTGGCGATCAAATCAAGATTGAGGAGACAGACGGCGACAAGACGAATTATTACCTCTCAGGCAAGGACGGTACATTCGTGAGCGTGAATGGAAGTGCCAACATCGGTAAGAACAAGGCCTATCTCCAGCTGCCCACAAGCGTCTTCGGAGGCACTCGCTCTATTGGCATCAGCTACGATGATGAAGACGGAACCACAAGCATCAAGAACCTCACCCCGGCCCTCTCCGAAGGCGAGGGAGTATGGTACACCCTCCAAGGCCAGCGTGTCGCTAAGCCTGGTAAGGGGCTTTATATCAGGAATGGTCGCAAGGTCATTGTTAGATAGACATATACCTTATTATAAAATTAAAAATCCCGAAATGCTTGGTCGTTTTGGGATTTTTGTTTAATTTTGCCACCAGATAAAGATTATAACACCTATAGCAATGAAAAAGTTATTATTTCTATTTGTCCTAACGATCCTGCCACTTTCTGTGATTGCAGATAAAGTGGAAATTGATGGTATCTATTACAATCTAAATGCCGATGCCAAAACGGCCGAAGTAACGGAGCATCCCCAAAAGTATTCTGGGGAAATCCATATTCCTGAGACTGTAACATATGAGACTGTCGCATATAGTGTTACCTCGATAGGAGATGTTGCTTTCTGTGATTGTAATTACTTGGTTTCTGTTTCGATTCCCAGTAGTGTTACAAGAATTGGCAATAAAGTTTTTATCTATTGTAGTGGTCTTACAAGTGTAGTTATACCAAGTGGTGTTACATATATTGGAGAATATGCTTTCTATAATTGTAGTGGCCTTACCTCATTGACGATTCCTAATAGTGTGACTTATATACGTGATTATGCTTTCGAGGATTGCAGCGGCCTTACCTCTGTTGTGATTCCTAATAGTGTGACATCTATAGGAGATTGTGCATTCTCAGGCTGCAGCAGTCTTACCTCTATTACAATCCCCAGCAGCATAACACGGCTTGGATCTTGTGTCCTTCAAAACTGCGATAGATTGACGTCAATTATTGTGGAAGGAGGTAATTCTAATTACGATTCTCGTGAAAACAGCAATTGCATTATTGAAACATCAAGCAATACACTCATTGCGGGATGTAATAAATCTACCATACCTAACAGCATAACATCGATTGCCTTTGGTGCTTTTCGTGGCTGTCGTGGTCTTACCTCTATAACAATCCCCAGCAGCGTGACATCCATTGGCGAATATGCTTTCCAGAGCTGCCAGGGGCTTACCTCTGTGACCATCGGTAACAATGTGACTTCCATTGGTGAAGATGCTTTCGCACTTTGCTGGAACCTTTCTGATATATATTGTTTGGCATTAGATGTGCCTACAACATCATCTGATGCTTTTTACGATGTTAATTTTAGCAAAGCTTGTCTCCATGTCCCTGCAGAGAGTATTGACAAATATGCAGCAGTAGAACCTTGGAAGAACTTTGGTAACATTGTTGCATACATTCCTGACGATCAATTATTCCCAGACTGTCCTGCCGGGGAGGTGCGCGATGCTGCAATCTACCTTTATCGTAAGGGCATTGTGGAAGGAGATAAAGATGGCAAGTTGAATGCTGACCGTGAGGCGACGAGGGCAGAGGTAGCGAAGACTTCATTCTATGGGGCTTACTTCGGGCCGAAGAACGTGCCAGCAGAATTAGCAGTGGATAACTTTCCGAGCGTTTATTCTGACTTGCAGGATAAGTCAACCTACTATTATCGTCCTGCCAAGGCTCTGCTCTATATGGAATACGGTGACGGCATAGCTCCATTCGATAGGAATCGCCTGGCATTCGAGCCAGAAGACAACATGGCACGAACTTATGTTCTGAAAGAATTGATGGAAACCTTCAATATCAAACCTGAACCGGACTATATCAGTAAAGCCGCTTCTTTGGGTATCATTACGAGCAGTGAGAATTTCCGAGCTTACGATAACTGTACCCGTGGTGAGGTGTTCCTGATGCTAGCCCGTATCATGCAGAAGATTGAGGCCGGTGAGATTGATGATCCCAAGCCGCAGGAGAGTGACTATTTTGAGCCGCTGAATACGACGCTGAAGACCATCTCATTGGGCGCAGGCTTGCAGATGGGTAACTTCCAACACTATACCAAGACAAGCTTCGCACTCAACGGCGTGGTGCCTCTGGCTTTCGCCCATACGTACAATTCTTATAATACGACGCTGCCCAGTGTGTTCTTTGGTGACAAGTCGAAGACTGAGGAGGATGACAGTTATCAGCCGTTGGGCGATGGTTGGAGCCATAACTACCATTCATTCATCACGGTAGTAGGCGATTACCAGAATAATACCGCAGACAATGGCCTGCGTGTAATCGTCCATTGGGGTGGTGGCAGTATTGATGTCTATAAATCGGAAGGTACTCGGCTTGTCCCTGAATCGATGGGTATCTACGATGAGATGGAGTATACAGGCGGTGACGAACTGACAATCAAGTCAAAATCGCAGATTGAGTATCTTTTTAGCAAACAGGGAAGTTCTGGCGCAGCCGTATTCTATCTGTCGAGTGTCAAGGACCGCAATGGGAACACGCTGACCATCAACTATGAGGATGGCCAGAACGGCTCAGCCCGTATCAAGAGCGTGTCAGACGGCAATCGTTCTTTGGATTTCTCTTACCTGAGTGGCACGGATCTGCTCTCAGAGGTTAAAGACCCTCTGAGTCGTAGCATCCAGTTTGACTATTTCGATAATGAGCAGACAGGCAAGAAGCAATTGAAGAGCTTTACGGATGCAGAGGGTAATACGACGACTTACGAGTATGCCGACCTCTCGAATGCGGGTTCTTCAAAGCTTTTGAGCCGCATCCAGCTGCCAAAGGGAAACTATGTTGAGAACGAGTATGATGCGAACAGGCGCTTGAAGAACTCTGTTAGTGGTGTGGATGGTGTTCCTACCACAAAGACGAGCGTCAATGTGCAGACCAACTATGGTAGTGGTTCTATCAGCACGAAGTCTCAGGTGGAGGTAGAGCGAGGCTCACAGACTTCATCCTACAACTTCACCTATAATGAGAACAATGTGGTGACAGGTGTAACAGGTGCTAAGGATATGTTTGTGAATGGTACATATGGCAATGCTGACCATCCGGAACTACCTACGGCTATGCAGAGCAACAGCATTGATGTGAGCAATGTAAGCTATGACGAGAAGGGTAATGTGACAAGTATCTCTGTCTCTGGTGATGGTACGCTTACTACCACGATGACTTATGACGAGATGAACAACCTGACGAGCAGAACGGATCCTATGGGCAATAAGACGACTTATAGCTATGACGGAAACGGCAACTTAACTGAGGTCTCTGCTCCAGAGGGCGTGACAGCTAGCATCACTGTCAACAGTAAGGGCCTGCCTACAGAGACCTCGAATGCGATGGGTGTTAAGACGCAGTATGACTATAATGAATACGGCAATCTGATAAAGACCACTTTGCCGGCCCTGGGATTGTCGAGCTCTGCCGTCTATGATGCAGCGAGTCGTCTGACCAGTGCTACAGATGCTTTAGGTCGTACCAGCAGTTTCGTTTATAGCAACAATGACTTCCTGACGAGCGAGACGGATGCTTTAAATCATACGACCAAGTATGCATACGACAAGAATGACAACCTGACGAGCATCACCAATGCGAAGGGCGGGGTAACGACGATGTCGTATGACAATGCGACGGACTGGCTGCTGTCAGTAGAGTTTGCAGGAGCTAAAAAACAGTATGACTATAATAAGGATGGTACGCTCAGTACCTTCACCAAGCCTGATGGCACAATGCTCAGCTATAGCTATGACGAGCTTGGTCGCATCACCAGTGATGGTATCAACTCTTACAGCTATGACAACAAACTGCGGCTGTCTGAGATTTCAGATGGCAGCAAGAGTGTCAGCTTCACGTATGACGGCTTCAACCGTATCACGAGTACGAGCTATGACGGAACAAACAACAGCTATAGTTACGATGAGAACGGAAACTGCACGTCAGTCAATGGTACGCAGTACAGCTATGATGGATTGAACCGTCTGACATCCGTCAGCTTCTCTGGTGGTACGATTAACTATACTTATCGTAAGGATAGCAAACTTGAGAAGGTGGAATATCCCAATGGTATGACGACGACATACGGTTATGATGAGGTAGGTCGTCTGACGAGCAAGCAGACTACGCTCGCAAATGGAACTGTGGTGGCAGGCTATAGCTATATTTTGGATAAGGTGGGCAATATCACTGAGCAGACCACGAAGGAACCTTATAGTGATATGGTACTCCAGGATGAGGATATCAGCTACAGCTATAATGAAGGCAACCGTATCACTAAGGCTGGTGACATCAGTTTCGAGTTCGATGCCAATGGCAATACGACGAAGCGAGGCGATGAGGCTTATTCGTGGGATGACCAGGACCGCCTGACATCAGCAGGCTCAACGTCGATAACCTATGACCCGTTAGGGCTGATTGCCTCGTATGGTGATATCACGTTTACGACTGATCCGTTGGGTATGGGCAATGTGCTCAGCGACTCGAAGAGTGGGGCAGAGTATATCTACGGTAATGGTTTGGAGGCTCGCGTCGGTGGCATGGTCAGCTACTACGTCACAGATGTACGAGGCTCAGTAGTAGCGATCGTTGATGAGTATGGCAACATCACGCACAAATACCAGTATGATGATTTTGGCAGGGTCATTCAGAAGGAAGAGGCTGATTACAATCCCTTCCAGTATGTGGGTAAATATGGTGTGATGGCGCTCAACGACCATCAGTACTACATGCGAGCCCGCCACTATGACCCCACCATTGGCCGCTTCCTCAGCGAGGATCCCATCTGGAGCACGAACCTTTATCCCTATGCGGATAATAATCCGATTATGGGAATTGATCCGAGAGGGGCAAAAAGCGAAACTCTTAGTATCATTTCTACTGATCTTTTGGTTAAAAAATACATGAAATTGTCTGAAGAATACCGTGATGCTGATAATAAATTGTTCCGTCATAATTCACATGATGAAACTTATAAGAATTTATTATCTTGGAAGAATTATTATCAAGAAAGATTGGCAGATGTGATGGATGAGATTTATTCTAGGAAGGACTATAAAAATTTTGAATCAAGTCTTTCACTTTATGATCATTCTTCATGGTATACTCCCAAAACAGACAGGACTGACAATGCCTACGCTCCCGTCAGCATAGAGACCTCTTCGTCTACAGAAAAGGTATACAATAAGCAGCTTAGGCAGAATTCAAATAATTATGGTCACCGTGAAAACATTGAATGGGATAAAGTATCTGGATATGGTGATAATACATCTAAAGTTAATAATAATTCCGCCAATGTTTTTATAGATGCAGCCATTTCATGTGGCAAGAACCATAAGGCGTGTATAGGTCTATAACAAAGGAATGACAATCAATATATTCACATTATGAAACAAAGAGCATTATACATCATAATAAGTGTCCTGCTTGGAATGCAGGCTTTAGCACAAGGGACGGTGAGGTACGAGTATGACGGAATGAATCGTCTGACTCAGGTGACGTATGGCAATGGTGTAGTTGTAAGCTATACTTACGATGCACTTGGTAACCGTCTGACTAAGAAGACCAGGGGTGGTGCAGAACTCGGAGAGACTGCAGCTATTACTATCGGCAAGAGCGGTAAGGCGTCGTATTGTGGTGACAAGTCGTTGGACTTCAGCTTCTCTGATGAGGTGAAGGCCTATATTGCCACAGGCTTTGACAAGGATGAAGGCACGATCTGGCTGACGCGTGTGAAGGATGTGCCTGCTGGTGTGCCTGTATTGATTAAGGGCGGTGCCAACAAGACCTACGATGTTCCTGTGACGGACAGCCAGAACTCTTACTATACGAATATGTTCGTGGGTAACACGACAGGTGAGAAGATGGTGATTCAAGAGAGAGACGGTGACATGGTGAACTATTACCTCAGTGGTGACGGCACCTTCAAGAGTGTGAATAAGAGCGCGAACATCGGTAACAACAAGTGCTACCTGCAGTTGCCAGGAACGTTCGAAGCCGCAGCAACTGGTGCCACTCAGACTGTAAAGGTTGGTTCGATTGGCAAGGCTTCGTTTGCTGCTCCTGTCGATTTGGACTTCACGAATGTGTCAGGTTTGAAGGCCTTCACGGCTACAGGCTATGATAAGAGCACGAAGACGATCTGGCTGACGCGTGTGATGAAGGTTCAGAAGGGTGAGGGCGTGCTGCTGAAGGGCGATCCCAATAGCTACGAGATACCTTCTGCCGCCGTTCAGAGCAGTTATGAGAATATGTTCGTAGGCAACACGAGTGGTGATGAGATTCAGGTTCTGGAGACATCCGAAGATGGCAGTCAGACGAATTACTACCTGAAAGGTGACGGTTCGTTCGTGAGTGTGAATGGCTATGTGAACATCAAGAACAACAAGTGTTACTTGGCATTGCCGACCTCGATGGTAGCCGTTTCCTCTACCCGTAGTGCAGAGGATGATTACAAGTTCGAGGAGCCTGAGGTGATCAAGTTACCGATCGACTTCAAGAGCATCGGTGGCGATGATGACGGCACGACAGGCGTTAAAGAAGTGAAAAGTGGAGAAGCGAAAGGTGATGAGTGGTACACCCTCCAAGGTCAGCGTGTCGCTAAGCCTGGCAAGGGTATCTATATCCATAATGGAAAGGTGGTTCTTGTCAAGACAAGCGGCGAAGCCGAGAGGTGAGAAAATAACCTCCACACCTTATTAGTATTAAAACTCCCGAAATGCTTGTTCGTTTCGGGAGTTGTGATTTAGTCTTTAGTATCGTTAAAGAATAATAAAATACGGTTCGTTGTATATATTGTTTAAAAAATAAACATTATATTTGCATTTGTGTAGTGATTATCACTAACAACTAAGATAATGGAGGCATATAACGAACTCTACATTATTAACCAGATTCGTGGTAAGGCGATGCATAAGCCAAATGTTACAGGCAGGAACCCTTTCCTCGTCTGGGGATACTCCATCGTCGTCGCCTATTTCCTGACTTTCGCGGCGATGATGTTGTGGGATAACCCGTGGTGCCTCTTTATCCTCTGTCTGATTCCTGTGGTTGGCGTTCCTTTTATGCAGACAAGCCTTCACAAAGATTATCAGCGTCATCATTTGAGGACAAAAGAAGATGACTATGTCTTGAAAGTATGGTTGTTTGTTGGGGTAGCCATCGGCTTTTTCACTATCATTACTAGCATCGCTGGGTTTTATCGCCAGAGTTTGTTCTCTCTGGCCAGCTTGTTAGTCAGCATGGGGAGTCTGTTTACAGGTGTCATCCTGCGCTACAAGCCTAAGAAGATGTGTGGCCTCATCGCTTGTGTGCTCTCAGCAGTTCCCCTCTTTCTGCAAGACGAATTATGGCGTTGGCAACTCTTTGCTACAGCCATCATCGTGCTCATCGCCCTCGTTATTCCTGGGCATATGTACAACAGCTATCTTCGTAACAAAAATCTATATGAGTCATGAGTACATTTAAGTTCCCCGTTATCAATCCCTTGCTCCACAATGAGTTGCGCCTGAAGATCATGGTGACGCTCGACAGTCTGGAAAGTGCTGACTTTGTGTATCTGTGTGAGATCACTGACTCCACGCGAGGCAACCTTAGCATTCAGATCAAGACGTTGCAGGAGGCTGGCTATCTCGAAGTGAGCAAGACTGGCTTAGGTCGACTTTCACACACCGTTTGTCGCATTACCCAAAGGGGACACGATGCCCTCAGTGCCTATGAGCAGGGCTTGCGTCGTCTGTTCCGCGAACGTGTGCCCGATATGAAAAGCAATAAGAATTTAGGATAAGCACTTACACTCATTTGTAATTATCCATAAAGGACTGAGTTTTAGAATGTTTAAAAAATTAACTTATTGTATAACTTAAAAACTGAAACATCATGCTAACAAAGAAAAAACAATCCCTTTGGGCGAGGATGGCTTTGACGCTGCTCCTCGCGATGACAGGTATGGTGGCCAAGGCACAGACGTTTGTCGTTGTCGACAAACAAGGAAACAAGATCACCTATGATGCCAGCAAGATCGACAAAGTGACCTTCCAGGAAGATCCCCCAGGCTTTACCGTTCATGAAGTGAAAGAGGAGTCATCTGGCACTGAGGATTCTGGAACAGGAGATCCTGGGACGGGACAGGGACAGGAGGAACCCATTATTAAGGAGACCACCTTTGCCTTTGCTGAGGTGGCGAGTTTCTCTGGCGATCCCGTCTACCTCTTTGCACATCCTGACACAGTGTATGTGGATGGTGAGGGTGAAAACTTCAAGTTCCAGTTTCGTGCCAACGTAGAATATACCTACAATTTTGGCGAACACGATTGGATCAGTTATGTCAGTCCGGTAAATGGCACTGACTCCTTGCTTTTTAAGGCAGAGAAGAACCCGATGACCACGAAACGTAAAGGTTTCATCGCCTTTGCAAGTAAGGACGAACAGATTAAGGATACGATCTGGGTGAAGCAGGCTGCAAAACTTGACTCTCGTTATATTGATATTGACTGGACAAAGACGACTCTTGATAGTTACGACGAAGCGAGTGGCAAGGCGCAGATTACCTTCACTGGCGATGTGCCAGTGATGGGCGACTACGACGTGGTGCTCCTTCCTAAAGATGATTCCTATGTCATTCGTCTTATCGACGATGTTCGGAAAGAGGCGGGGAGCAAGACCGTCAACATCACCACTCGTCAGGGATTGATGGGAAATCTTTTCAAGGGCACTAAGTTTAAGTTGGCCACTGAGGCTGGTGCTGCGAGAACACGTGGAGATATTTCTGATGACGAGGTTCCCGTTTACCTGCCCACAAAGGTAGAGATGATGACAGAAGGCGAGAGCGTAGAGTTGTTTAATGCTGACAAAGCCGGAACCCGTGCAGTGGACATAGAGAAAGAGTTCGTCAGCTGGGAATACAACGAGGATGGACTTGAGCTGTGGTCATCAGGTGTACAGAGCCTCTCTTGGGATAAACTTAATTTTAACATCGGTTTGAAAGGCTTGTTCTCCTTCGATTTTGGCGATATCCCGTTCGAGAAGGTACGTATGGGCGACCTTCAGAATCTGAAGATCACGCTCGAAGGCGGCTTCAACATGGAGATGATACTGAAATATGCTGTAGCCAGCGAAGTAAAATATGAGAAGGAGTGGACCTTGAAGGAGAATGCTATTCCTAACCTGAAATACACCTTTATGGTGGGCACAGTGCCTGTATATATCACTGTTGGTGCCGATCTGATGGCCAGCATCAGTCTGGGAGCCTCTGGCGAGGCCAGCGTTACCACTGGTGTCATTGCCTCTACGAATGTCAGCTACGGTGTCGAGTGGGATGCAGAGAAGGGACTCTCCAAGATCTCTGAATGCGAAAAGAGTCTGGAACTTGTAGGACCTGACCTTGATATCAATGCTCACGCAGAGGCTTCTGCCAGTGCTTATCCGAAGATTGAGATTGGTATCTATAAGGTGCTTTGTCCTACGATTAGTCCAATGCCTTATCTGAAGGCTGAGGCTGATGGTCGTCTGGTGGATAACAGCAAGGTGGCTTGGAACGCAGGTATCAGCACAGGTGTAGACCTTGGACTTGGTCTTTGTCTCGACCTCTTCTTCTGGAAGAAGGATCTGGGTGAGATTGATCCTATTAATGTGTTCGACCTTCCTTTGGTAAGTCTGCCTGATGAGATTGAGCTGCAGAACGAGAAAGAAGAGCAGATGCTGGTCAATAATCAGAAGGAAGTGAAATACCACGTGACGAACAAGAACTACCTCACTGGCACCAGTTATAATGCGCCTGGTGTTCTTGTGAAGTTTGAGGCCGAAGGCGGTGAGATCAGTTCTGAGTACGATTATACTGATGCTCAGGGAAATGTCAGTGTAATGTACACGCCTAAGTCTGGCGAAAAGAGTGGTGTCGTGAAAGCTGAGGTCGTTCTTGGTGCTGAGCCTGAGAAGGAGGAAGATGCCATGAAGGCTGATGATTATGCCATCGAGGCTATCGACTATCGTCTGACAGGTGGCTCGTACACCATTCCTGAGGGTGAGACAAGCGTCGAAGTTACCTTCCAGCTCGAGAAATACTCATCTAGGACCGCTACGTGGGCTGGTGAACAGGGACGCACCGTTTCGTTCGAAGCTACCAACGGTACTGTATCGCCATCATCTGGTGTTACTGATTCTAATGGTAAAGTAACAGTTACCTTCACCGCAGGTGAAAACTTCTCAGAAGGTTCAATCACAGCAAGTGTCAGCGGCTCTGATCCAAGCTCATGGTCCAAGACCACCGCTGCCACCATCACAGCAGGAGCAGGTGGCGGAGGTGACGATGATACATTCAATAAGGCAAAGAAATTAGATGATAATGTCTATATCATTCGCGACAAGGATGGTAAAGAGCAGACACGTTCCTTCGTTCAAGAGGAATGGTCTTCTTGGTACACAGGGAAGAGTCCTCAGGATGGAAGTCAAGTGGTAAAGATTTCTATTGAGGAACTTAATTCGCAGGGAAGTACTTCTGGAGGCGGTTATATGGAATTACCTGTGTCACTTGTAGGATCAAATACGGCCATTACGCCTTCATTCTTAAAGGAGAATCCTGCTTTTCATATGATGGCTTTCTCGACTATCAACCCAGAAGGTGAACACACTTCTAATAATGAACTAAACGCAAAGGCTGGATATGGGGATGCTGGAAACCTCAAAACAGACGGAAGCAGTCAGTTCCTTGTAAGTCAGCAGTCTTCAAGTAGTGCCCGCACTCGTGCATTAGATGAGAATTATACGGGTACCCTCACTTATGTATTCTCTTATACTTTCACTTCTCATATTTATAATGAAGAGACTGGTCAAGAAGAATTGGGTGATGAATATACTATATACGGCAAGGCTGTTGTTGATCAAATATTCCCCAAGATTGGATACTACAAATTGGTTCCAGAGAGCGGATTTGTTGAAGTAGGTAAATCTGTAACAGTGAATGTGGAGGATGTTACTGATGGAGCAACTTGGGATTGGAACGATGTAGAATTGTTAGCTTCGTATGTAGATTACTCGAATTATGAAACAGATGAGGGCTACTTCTCATGGGATCCAACCACTCACAGCATTACCTCGCTCAAAACCAATAGTAACGAGAGTGTATATGTCCGTTTTGGTCTCAAGAGCAATCCTGATCTAACTTCTTACTTCACTATGAGGACTGGTGATGGCTGGCCTTATACCTCGTTTACAATCACCCCGGCAGAACAAGAGGTGGTAAAAGGATATAATTGTCAAATGTCTGTAGATAGTTGGGCTCCAGAATCAGTTGAAACCTGGGATCCTTACTCTATAGAGATAGATCCTGCTTCAGATCCTAATGGTTATTTCAAATATGAACCTGGCTTCCCAAGGCTGCGTGCCTTTTATTCTTGCAAGCCTGGAACCTATAATATACGTATGCGCTTGATGAGTAATCATAACGTAGGATTTACGATGAAGATTACCGTAACAGATGAATAAATAGTAAAACATGATTAAAATGATGCAAAATATGAAACGAAATAACAACTGGGTGAGGGCGGCCATGTTGCTGCTCCTCACCACGCTCACGACCTCAACGGTGTGGGCCGATGGATCTAAGATCATCGTTTGGCTGAAAGACGGTTCAAAGACCGAAGTGCCATTCGAAACGATGCCTGAGTTCGGCTATGCCGATGGCATACTAACTTACAAGAGCAATGAGGCTGAACTCTCATGGGAACTGGTCAATCTCGATAAGTTCACCTTTGAAACAGAAGAAACAGTCTATCATTCAGAGGCTGCTATAACCATCGGCAAGAGTGGCAAGGCTTCTTATTGTGGAGATCAGTCGCTCGACTTCAGCTTCTCTGATGAGGTGAAGGCTTATATCGCCACGGGATTTGATAAGGATGAAGGCACGATATGGCTGACGCGTGTGAAGGATGTGCCTGCTGGTGTGCCTGTCTTGATCAAGGGCGGTGCCGACAAGACCTATAATGTTCCTGTGACGGATAGCCAAAATTCATATTATACGAATATGTTCGTGGGTAACACGAGTGGCGAGAAGATTCAGATACAGGAGACTGATGGCGACATGGTGAACTATTACCTCAGTGGTGACGGAACCTTCAAGAGTGTGAATAAGAGCGCGAACATCGGTAACAACAAGTGCTACCTGCAGTTGCCAGGCACGTTCGAAGCCGCAGCAACTGGTGCCGCTCAGACGGTAAAGATTGGTTCGATTGGCAAGGCTTCATTCGCTGCTCCTGTCGATTTGGACTTCACGAACGTATCAGGTTTGAAGGCATTCACGGCTACAGGCTATGATAAGAGCACGAAGACGATCTGGCTGACACGTGTGATGAAGGTTCAGAAGGGTGAGGGCGTATTGCTGAAGGGCGATCCCAATAGCTACGAGATACCTTCTGCCACCGTTCAGAGCAGTTATGAGAATATGTTCATTGGCAACACGAGTGGTAATGAAATTCAGGTTCTGGAGACATCCGAAGATGGCAGTCAGACGAACTATTACCTCAGTGGTAAAGACGGTTCGTTCGTGAGTGTGAGCGGTTATGCTAAAATTGGCGACAACAAGTGCTACTTGGCCTTGCCGACCTCGATGGTAGCCGTTTCCTCTACCCGTAGTGCAGAGGATGATTACAAGTTCGAGGAGCCTGAGGTGATCAAGTTACCGATCGACTTCAAGAGCATCGGTGGCGATGATGACGGCACGACAGGTATCAGGAACCTCTCCCCAGCCCTCTCCGAAGGCGAGGGAGTATGGTATACCCTCCAAGGTCAGCGTGTCGCTAAGCCAGGTAAGGGGCTTTACATCAGGAATGGTAAAAAGGTCGTGATTAAGTGAGCGAAATGAGAACTCGTTCGCATTTCCGAACGTGAACGAGCTCGAGCATAGCTCAAGGTCGTGATTAAGTGAGCGTACCTTAGTGCGCTAACGGATGCACTCCAGTGCGCCCTAGGGCGCACTGGAGTGCGGTAGTAATGTACTAAGAGCTGGCTAACGTAGGCGTTTAGTCCCACCAATTATACTGCTTCTGATAGCCGTCGAACTCGAGATTGGGCAGGCCAATCTCCTGAAGCACGTTGCGGATGGCTTCGATCTCCGATGGCGAACAGACCCGCTCTCCTCGACGACGCTCAAAATAACCTGTGCGTCCAAACTTCCCTATCAGTCGACACGAGAATGTTTGATACTGAGGAGGTGTCATCGACTGCTGCATGTTCTTAAAGCCTCGAGCATAAGTGGCAGGCTCGTCAGTTCTGAAATACTCGCATTTGTCAGAAGGAACAACGCGCAGGGGATTGACCTGATACAGCATCTTAAGATCTTTCCCCACTTCTCGAAAAGCAATATGGCGCAGACAGTGGTTGCGCGCTGCGCAATCGCCGCGTGAACACATGGCGTATCCGCCAGGAACATCATTCAATGTAATCTTCTTCAATTTTTCCATGATTTTCTGATTTTGATGAAACATATACCTTAATCTTCGTAAAGGCCGTTGTACGTTGAGGTTTCAGAAGAGGTATATGTTCGGAAACATGTACTTATCATGTACCTAACATATACCTCAACATATACCTCATGCGGCCTTGATGATTGGCACAACCTTGTAATAAGGACGATTGCCGCGCTTGGTCATATCGTAGCCCGACTCCTTCATCGCCAGTCCGATATGAATCTTCGTACTGCGCGTATTCGGCAGCAGGGGATACTCCTTCTGAACGAGTTCCAACAGCTGTTTGCAGTCCATCGCCTGCGAAGCCTCACCCTCCTCAGGCTTGCGGATACAGGCATTCAGGATCTCAGCAATGTCCTTCTCCTCCATATAGTTCTGGTTCAGTTGCTGGATGCGTTGCACTTCGAGGTTGTTAAACCAGTAGGGCGCCTTCAGCTCACGCAATTCATAGAGCACCTGGGCATACAACTGCCCGTAGTCAATCTCGCCCTCATTGTCAATCAGCTGTCCTTCAGGGATCGTCAGACAGATGTAACGACGCGAGCCAGTGGGATCAGTCAGAGGATGCGGATTGTTCGTCGTTGCCACGAATGACGCAAATCGTGGACGATCCTCCTGAGTACGTCCGAAAATGGGGCGCCCGTTCACTTTGCTCTTCGAAAGTGTCTGCTTCAGGGCTGCTTGCTGACTGCGACTAATGGCCTCGAGTTCGTCGAGGTTCACCAGCAGATTGTTCGTCAGCGCCATCTCCTTATCGAACTTGTTCGAGAGGTTCAGATGGTCCAGGAAGTACTGACGCAGTTGAGAAGGCAGCAGGCGACGCACGAAAGTGGTCTTGCCACAACCTTGCGAGCCAATCAGCGTGGGCACACACTCGTTGCCATGAAGCGTGTCCCACTGTAGCCAATGAGCCACAACAGCACGAAGCCAGATAGCCAGGAAACTGTGCTGCTCAGTGCTGATGCCTGGCAGACGACTGAACACCTCAGCCACATGGTTTTTCCCGTCCCATTGTGGCAGGCTGTCCAGGAACTCCTTGACAGGATTGTGCAAAGGCACTTCCTCAGACTGAACATACATCTTGATTTGGCTTACAGGACTGCCTTCCTCCATGATCTGCTCACGTTCAGCCTTGAGGAAGATGCTGTTCAGTGCCTCTTGGGTGAGTGGACGCCAATGGGCATCCTCACCTTCAGGCAAGGTCATAAACTCTGCCTTTCCGTTTAGTACGTTGCGGCGGAAACGGTAATGCTCGTTAAGAAAAAGCTCAGTTTCCAGAACCCTTTCCTGAGAAACCGCAACAGTTTCTCCATTGATACGCAAATTTTGCTTCATAATGGTTAAATGTTTAAATTGTTAATAATGTAGTAGTAACAAGCACGCTTTTCATAGCGGTCTCGCAAATTGGGCACAAAGATACAACATTTTTTTTGAATTTCCAAACTTATCCTGCGAAAAAGCATGTTTTTTTGACAAAAAGTGGCAAAAACGCTTCAAAAACTGAAAAAAGCGGCTTCCACATTATAAGAAAGGTATATGCTGAGGTATATGATAGGTACATGTTAGGTACATGTTTGAAAACATGTACCTCTTCTGAAACCTCGATGTACAAAGGGTTTCACGAGGCAAAAGGTATATGTTTGGACGAAAAACGCGTTTTCGTCTAAAATAAGTGGCACTTAATCTCAAATAAGAGAGCCTTATTCCTCAGCAAGTGGCACTTATTTCACGATACTTGGCTCCACCCTTTTTCACTGAATCAGCAACTTTCTACGCCTGTGTTGAGGTAACTCCTCTGAGCGATGTTGATTACAATCTACGTATTTAAGTTCCATCTTTATTTTTTTTTGCCCAAAATTTGGCGCATTCAATTATTTTGCTTAAATTTGCAAGCGAGTTCTTGCAATAGCAAGTGAACAAGTTAACGTCTCAAGTGCCGTTAAGCGTGATGGCGCGTTATAAAGAGACTCAACACAGCAGCAATCCAGCAATGGTGAGTTGCGACGAGAGCGTTTGACGCATGTTTATCCCAATCTGAAACGTGGAAAATTTCAAGTGTCGGATATGTATGCAATGACGTTCACGCTTCTTAGGCATATTATTCCTTATTTAAGGATCGTTATACACCTAAGGGCGTGGACAATTGTAGCATTATGACACAAAGGTAATTTCCACGACCTCAGATTGATAATGTACAAATACATTGTCCACGCATTTCCGTATGTATATATTACAGTTATCAATAAGTATTAATCCAAACTAGAGTAAGATGAAAATGAGAAAACAATTGCTACTGATTTTTGCAATGCTATTCTGTTCTGTTACAGCACATTGCGATGAGATTATTACGTTTGCCGATCAAGCTGTTGAGAATTTGTGTGTCTTGCAGTGGGACACCAGCAATGACGGAAAACTTAGTAAGGACGAGGCTGCTGCTGTGACCTCCCTGGGTGCAGTATTCAAAAGCAAAACCAACATCGTCAGTTTTGATGAACTGCAGTATTTCACAGGATTGACCAGCATCAATGCAAATGCATTTCAGGGATGTATATCATTGACATCCGTGATTATCCCTGATAATGTAACGACCATTGGTGAAGAGGCATTCAGACTGTGTGAAAGCCTCACTTCAG
>CAMHAM010000013.1 GCA_946183415.1 uncultured Prevotella sp. | reverse complement strand
CACATTTCTTTGCAAAAGAAAGAATGTTTTCAACCGGCTTTTCGGACTGAGCCATTAAAACCTTTAAGTCAAGTTTGCAAAAGTGCAAAACTGCAAAAACTGCACCTCACCTTTACGGCAGTTCCTGAACCAATTTCCGATAGGCACCATAGCTCAGCTTCTCTATGAGTCCATCGGCTTTCAGGCGCTTCAGAGCACGCGATGTTGCCGAGTCATTTGTACTGAAACAGTCCTTAAACTGCTGCGTCTTAAACTCGTCGGGCAACTTTCGGAAACATTCATCATAGCGGGTGGTACGGCGACGCTGCACGAACTCTTTGTTCTGGTCGGCAAAGTAGTTAAATGCCATTTCGCCAAAGAAGAACTGCTGGCAGCGGTACTGAATCTCCATAGCCAGTCGGCACAAACGGCGGTCTCTGTCGTCTATCGTCAGGCTTCGAGACTCCTGCCACTCATCCCAATGGCGCATCAGGATGAAGGGTAGAGAGATGCCTATGCCGTAGTACGGAATTCGCTTCAGCAAAGTTCGGTCTGCCTTATCCGCATTAAACTCAGCAATCTCCAAATGGCTGGTCTGCCACTCGTAGGTCTCATCGTTCAGCGGTTCTATAGGCAATTCCCCCTCTACCTTGTCGAGTCGGTAAGCCCACGTCTTCAACGTCTCGTCCTGGTCATCCTGCAACTCCTGATGCCGTTTTGCCGTACCCTTGTCGGGCAGGGGTATCACAGCCAGTCGCGTGCTCAGACCTGTACCAAAATTCCTTTGCGAGACCTTGCGATGTAGGGCATAAGGTGTCCCTGTATATACAAAGTTCCAAAAAACCTTGAACATCGCTGTGACACTTTCCGAATTGGCATACATCTGGCCATCCGTCTCGTTGTGGTACGACTTGATTTCCAGAATCTCACGGTCCTTGTAGTCGCCGCCCTTGTTCTGACGGGTCACGTTGTCAAGCTCAGCATCAAACGAGAACATGTGAAGATTCAAGGGCTGTCCCTGAACCGTCTCGACAGCAGCCATCATGTGACGGATAAACTCACCCGTAGCCGTTCTTGCAGGATGCACCCTGATGCCCACAACGGGCTTCTTCAGCGCCTCACCCTTCTGGGCCTTTGTCGAGGTGCTGCGTTCCGTTCGACCTTCCTTGTAGCGATTTACTGCTTCAATCAGACCTTGATCGGCCTGAATCATCGGGTCGCAGATCTTGAAGTAGAACTTCTCAATCACGTTCTTACCAGCTCCCGGGTCGCCAATGATGAAGATGCAATAGTTCAATCTACGCACAATCTCAGGTTCGTACCAGAAGTGATACCACGAGCGGGTCATCAGCGTACCAAACATAGCAGCACTGGAGAACCAAACCGCAGGCAACTTGTGAGGATGCACATTCAGGAACAGCTCCTTCAAGCAGGGGTAATACTCTGCCATCTCCAGCAGTTCCTCAGCCCACTTATCCAGCGGCAGCACTCCGTAAACGTCGTTGTCAGCACTCGGGGACTGACCCAGCTGTGCGGAACTTGTGGAGCACTGGGGGCCTGCCCCCTGTGTGCTGGCCCCGCTCTTCCGTAGAGCCTCCATCACCTCCTCTGGCTTCTTCTGCTTATACCGCCAGCCCATTATCGAACTGACTGTTCCTGCCACATCCTCACCCTCGGCAGCAAGGTCTTGCACCCAGGGCAACGTCATCACCACCTCGGTAATCTTGGTAGGATTCTTACCAATCAAGTATCGAAGATGATCCGTCAGCTCCACCAGCGTGTCGTGTCGATGATTGGCGAGGTTCCTGCCCTCCATCCAAGCCTCGATGATTTTCTGGATCGGCACATCATTGTACTTGACGCTGGGGTCAGGCCCCAAAGTCAAGTCCTTTACTTCGGGGCCTGGCCCCAGAGTAAAGTTTTCCTTCGTACTCTGTGAATGACCGTCTCGATATAGAGCATCATATCGCTCACCAAACGCCTTGTTCTCATACGTAAACAGTTTTTCTTCGTTAATCAATAAAATGTCCTCACGTGTAGTCAAAAAGGCACCCCTCGAAGCGTCGCGGCAAACAGAGTCAGGCGTCAGACCGAACTTCTCACCTCCAAGTTTCTCTGCAAAAACCTTCTGATTATCAATCAGATTGTATTGCGGGTCGGCAATGAAGATGACCTTCAGCCCATGTCCAGACGGTGTGACGTAAACCAGCAGCACACGGGCCTTGTCCTCGTCGCTAAGCAGCGAGTAGGCTTCTGCCCAAACCTCCCTGACATCGCCCTCAATGTGGTCAAAGTCTATCACACACAACCCGTTCAGCCTGCATGCCGCCTGCTTTCTCCAGCAACCCAGTTTACCGCTTGCAGAAACGGTCTCGATATAAGTTGCAATGAAAATCACAAACGGCAGCGACTTCTTCAGAGAGTCGCAATAGGTCTGGAGCTTTTTCTCGATGGTGAGAGCCTTAAACACCTCACCCTTCGTCTTACCTCCAGCCACACGCTTCTTGCTCGCCTCCTGACCTTGGCAGAACTTCTGAAAATTCTCGTCTCCGCTCCACTGCGCCAATAACTCCGCATCCCCCTCAAGAATGGAGGGCAGTGCCTCCCTGAGCTTACGGTGTTGAGTCGTAAGCCACTTAGTCTGGGCACTGTCCACCAAACTGTTGAAGACTGCAGCGGTCACTATGGCTGTGGGCAAATCGAATCGCTGTTGATTACAAAACATTTGTCAATCTTGCTTGTCAGGTTGTACAGATCTCTCCTTACGTCTATCAGTCCTTTAGCCTCGAATGTGAGCCAGGCCACCACCTTGTGCTCCTTTGCCGCAAAGCGCACCTTTACGCAGGGTTCATCCAACAGGAACTCCCCCTCCAGCAACTGCGGCTCCTCAATCTGAATGTCCTTCGTCAGCTTCGCCAGCTCCTTGTGAAAGAAAGCAGCCTTATCCGGCACATCCTCAGGACACTTCAACTCAATGCAAGTCAGCGGATTCTTACCGTTGGTAACATACCGCTTACTCTTACCCACCTTCTTCACGTCTTTTTGTGACGGCTCTCCCTGAGCCTGTGGGTCAACCTCAATCGAACCGTCATCATAGATACGGGTGTTCGACTTAAACGACTTCTGCAGCTTCCTGCGTGAAGAACTCTTAACTCTTAATTCTTCACTCTTAACTTGATTCATCTCTTCCATAAGTTCAAGATATTCTAAAGTCATAACATCCCAATCTTATCCACGTAAATCGTAGTAGCCTGCATAGCCTCACCGGTCTGCTGCGAGTTCCACTCACGAACCACCATAGAGCACTGCACCTTGTACTGGTGCTGAGGGTCGAACTTCGGACAATTCACAGCTCTTTCGCCCGTGATTTCTCCGAGGAAAGAATCCGTACCGTCCGTCAACTTGAGCATCACAGAGTTAATCACCTTCTGCTCGCCCGTCTTCTTGTCGGTGTACTGACGAGTAATCAGTCCCGACTGATTCAAAATTCTTACTGTTGCTTCCATTCTTTTAAACAGTTAATGAATTCTTTACTTTATCCTTTTGTCTTCTTCCTTACTTCAAACCTTGCATCATCGCCTTGGCCTGTATTTCAGCCTCCAGCAGGGAGATGAATTTATTCAGTGCGTCCTTATGACCTGCCGCCATCTGAGCGTCCACCACGTCGAACACCGTCTTTGCCAGCGCATACAGCGCCACCATTGCCGATTCCTCGCCAGTGACCTCCTCCACTATCTTCAGCGATAGCTTGCGGCTCAGTTCGTCACTCTTCGTCATAATCGCATTCACACGATGGTACATAGCCATCATTTTCTTTTCTTTCTTCATATTGCTTTTGTTGTTTTTAAATGTCCTTTCCTTTTCCTTTAATCAAACTCCTTATAAATTCCAGACCTTTTTGAGTCCAGACGAGATAGGTCTGACGTTTCTTTTTCCCGTCCTTCGTTGAGTAGTAGATGAAGAGCCTGTCGTGCGTCAGCCCCAGCCGCTCATATTGGGGAGTGAGCCGATACTGCCCCTGCTTCCATTTCTGGACACCCATGTCGCGGAGAAAAGAGTTCAGGTCTCTGGCTTCCATATCCAGCTCCCTGGCAATCTCCGTCACGGTCAGGCATCCGTTATCACCTTGGTTTTCGCGCTGCAGGGTATGCCCCACAATGCGCTCCGCCTCATTCATCACGTCGTCGTCCGTCACCAACAGGTGTCGCACAGCCCGACGCATCAAATCCTTATCTTGTTGTTCTTGTTTCATATTCATAAATTTAAATAATGTACGCATACATGCGTGTGTGTACGTGTGTAGGTGTGTAGGTGTCAACATGTCAAACAGCGCCGCAATCTTTCCCCTTCCAGGATTGGATTGCAGTGCAAAGGTACAACAAATATACTATTGAATATCAGGTGCTTATACAGTTTCTCCCGACCATTCCAAGTCGGAAACAGTCGGGAGAAATTGTAGCAGAAACCAGTTTACAAAGGGTTTTTGCTATAGGTCGGAAATGGTCGGAAGAAAATTGGCTATCTCATCAGCATCGGCAGATAATTCCTTCTTAGGCTTCGCTAATTTAAGAGGTTCGCCATGTTTGGTGAAACACTTCGACGCCAGTTCGTTCATTCTGACTATCGTCAGTTGCTTCGACTCCAGCAGGTTGCCGTGAATCTTGACAAGCATCAGCCTGGCAGTCTCTACAGTTCTCAGCCATGCAATAGGTTTTACTTCCACAGGCAGACTGCTGGTGAATCCCATCTGATAGAGCCAACTGTCAAGCTCTGAATCCCGTTCTATAAATCCCTTTGCAATCAGGAAATCAAACCACTGCTTGCCGACAGCCTCATTATGGTTCTGTGGGAAGTGGGTAGCCTGAGCCCCGCTGTGCTCTTCATAACGTGCATGGCGTCCCTCCATGCGTATCTCTCTATCGTCAGCCACGGAGTTTGCTCCGCGACGCTCTATGTACTGCGCTTCATCGCCAGTCATGATAATCTTTCTTGCCATATCGCTTATTCAACTATATCATTATTCTCATTGTAAGTCGCATCATTGCCTGTCATTGTGATCTGACGGGCATCTATCAGAGGTACATCTTTTTCCTTCTCACGCTTGCGCACCTTCTTACGCAGTTCCTTGAAATGTTTTTGCCACACATCGTTGCCACCAAGCATATCGTTCAGGATGGTGAACACATTGCCAACAGTCTTTGGTGGTAGTTCCAGCAGCTCTTCCTCTATCTCTGAAAAGGGAATGGCATCCTTGACAAAGGCTTTCTTCAACTCACTTGCCATCTGGAGAGTTATTCCTCCTGCTGCCGAGCCAGTGCGTTCAGTTTCTCGTTAAGAGCATTCTTCTCGGCTTTCAACTCGGTGTTTTCCACTTTCAGCACCTTATTCTCGTTTTCAAGCACCTTGTTTTCACTCTCCAACTGTCGGTAAGGCGTCTTGGGATGATTGATCAACATCTCCTTCACATCTTTTGGGAAAAGCAACTGGCATAGTTCGTCGAGTTCGGGGTTCGGGTCAGTCCTGTCCATGATGTCTTGTAACGAAGCCAACGCCTTCATCATACCCTTCTGTTGCTTTTTGGTACACAGTTCATCTGCCCTGTCGGACAGAAACCAGTAGACCAGATGAAGATAGGGCTGATACTTTGTGTTCTTCAGGTTGTTGGCCAACCCTACGAAATTGGGGAAACCCAGCCCAATGATGCTGCCAGTAATCACGCTATATACATGCCGCAGGAAGTCCCAGTGACTCCGCAATAGTTGAAACATATCCTTGTGCTTGTCATAGCGATGCGAAGAAAGGACAATCGTCATGAAAGCATGCAGCAATGAATAGATCTCTCCACTGCTACTATTGCCATTCACCCGCTGATAGCGCAACTCCTCTGTCACCTCTTCATAGCATTCGACACTGCCCCAAGGCTCGTATCCACCTTGTATCATGCAGTCCATCAGCGTCAGTAATTCGTCACCACTCCCCCTTACAGCCCAGGCACGGGCCATCTTCATCAAGTCCTGGCTGGATGCCCAACTGCCGAAGTATGGGTCAAGGTGCGCCACCTCCGCTATGATACCCCTTGAAGTCCAGTCCAGCCGTGCTGAGTCATCGATATACATATTATAATATGGGAGCATGAGGTTGTGAAGTTCCTTCTGGAGTCCTGTCCGGCAGCAGTCTCTTGCACTCTGCACGATGGGGAAACGGTGCAATTCACCATTGCCAGCCATATAGTCCTCTATGGGTTTTATAATTGCTTCTTCAATCATTTTTTAATATTCTGTTTAATTTAACGCGAAAAGACCGCAAAGTTACAAAAAATCCCGCTCATTTCAGCAACGAACGGGAAAAAGTTTCCGTTAATGATTCTAAAGAGAAAAGCCAAAGAAAGATAATGTCAGGAAGTTTGATTAGAGGCCAAAAAATAGGGTGAAAAATTCACCCTAAATTTCAAAAATTATCCTTTCTGTCAATCATTTTCAAATTCAGAAAGACTTATTCATCTTATGGAACAATACGTCCAACATTTCGTTGTCTTTTACATCTTTCATCTTGTTTCGTATGACAGCATCCTTAAAGTCCAAACGCCAAAGGTTATCATCAACCATTCTTATCAGCTCTATTCTTGAAACTTGTTCGTTTTGCTTGGAATACTCAAGCATGCCCTTGGCTTTGTAGTAGTTGTCCTTCTTAATTTCCCAATGCGGTTCCAATAGCACGATACTGTAGTTGCCATTGTCCTTTCTTATAATAATAAGATCGGGGTAAGTATCATGCCATCCAGTCTTGTCTTCGTACTTGATACTTAACGACCATGGCTTTCGAGGAAGATTACGAATCCAACAATGGAATCCTTCTTTAGCCATTTCTTCCTTTAAAGCAGCATCTTCCCATTCGTCGAGTTTAAAGAAGGATTGCCTGTTTTCGTCAACAAGCATGTGCTTGTCGTAATGTTCCATTTTATCATTCTTCGTAAACTCATCGCGAACCGTATATTCCCATTTATGGCATGACACCTCATCACCATCCCTGATAATAGGGTCATATTCATCCTTGCACATTTCAGACAAGACTCCCCCATATTGATTCTGATAATTCAGGAATCTTTCCTTAGCATCATTTTCAACTTCTTCCATACATTCCTCAGAGAGGGTGAACAGAATGAATTCTTTTTTGTGCTCAATAATATTCTCGTCATCGTTGACATACTTGCAATAGCTGATGCCTATACCAAGTGAAGACAGTCTTGTCTCGGCATATTTGAATTCACGCTCTATATCCTGCTCTGTCACGACATTGTATTCTCCTTCCGATTCTGTCAGTTCCTTATCTACTAGGAATTCAAGGCTACCGCCTTTCAACATATATTTCGACAACTCTCCAATCTTATCTTCATACAGACTATCGGCTTTCAGCTTGTCGATATAAGTAGCGACCTTTCCCACAATGGCGTTTACAACATCTCTTTTTGCATTAACATCAACCCCTTTAGTCATGAGAAGAGTTGCAAGTCGAGTCAACGATGTAAGATAGCTGTTAATCTTCCACTTTTTCACGAGCCAGGTGTCAAGCTGTATACTCTTAATCCACTCGTAAACATCCCGGTATTTTTCAGACAAACTAAGTGTCTGAATTTCCTTGGAGTTGGCTGAACCTGATGATACGTTGTCGTAGCCTTCATCCATGAGGGCTTTTACAACTGTCTCTGCTGTTTTCTTATCAAAATATGGCAGATACAAATGTACATTATTCAGAGTATTGTCTTCGCGTATGCGCCTTTTCAAAGGAGTTCTTACCATTCTTCCCATGAGCTGTGCAATATACGTGGGATCTGTGGCTCTTCTGAACGACATCATGGTTTCCGCTCTGGGACAATCCCATCCTGTTGTTATCTTATCCTTGAAAAATACGATTTTCACAGATTCGTCATCCTGTATTCTCGAGGGGTCCATATATGGCACAACCAGGCCGTTAAGACGAAGGTCATCCTTTTCACCAAAAGTATGCACCACTTCACCTTTATTAAATGTCATGCCAGTTTCCTCTTCTATAGCCTCCATACAGGCCTCAAGGTCTGTTGACGAAACTCCCTTGTCATTTTTATTCTCTACCTGAATAATAAATATGGGATTCACCTTTTCAGGTTTGTCCAAGCAGTATTCATGCCAATTCTTGCATTTCTCCATCCATTCGTGTGCTGCACATTTCAGCACGGAGAAATCCATCTGCACTTGGTTCTCACCAGCATATTTTATTTCTATCTTATCCTTCAGTAGTCCAAACGACCTTACTTCGGCTGGTGTGATGTTTACGGGCTTCAGTTTGTTGGCCTCCGCATGTTCTATAAGTTTGTTGAATCTCTCGATGGTGGCACTCATACCTATGATGATTGGCATCGGCTCTAGATTGTCAGAAGGACTTCCCAGAATGAACTTCTGTATAATAGAGTTTGCTTCTTGCTTCTCCTTGCCTTCCTTCATTCCTCGATGTGCCTCGTCAATGATGACAAAGAAACGCTGGCCTTTATGCTCGCGGGTGTTTTGCAGCGTCTGCCAGATGGAATAATTCCTTTCGTCTTTCTTGTTGCTCACCAACTTACTACCAACCCTCAACTTGTCTGTATTCAGAAAATACACCTTACCGTCCTGAAGTTCTTCCTTGTCAAAATCTCCGTCAATAGTTATGCAAGTAAAATTGAGCAGTTCAGCATGTTTCTCAATTTTAAGCCTAGACTGCCTGTTCAATTCAGGATCATCAGATAGCCAAAGGAAGAGTGCATTTTCCTGAGCGGGGCAATCTTGGCTTCCACGTAGAAATGACTCAATGAGTTCTGCCATTATCATTGTCTTACCAGAACCTGTTGGTGCTGTCATCGACAAGATTTGGTTATCGCCGTAGTCCTTATATCCTTGCTGTGCCTGTTTACATCGGCCTATCAGCTCTTTCAGCCTCTTTGTCTGAAAGCCAATTTCTATTTTACCTTTCATAATTGATGGTGAAGTTGTCTAAGTAGTCACGATATAATTGATACGTCTTGGCCCATTGGAAAGGCTGAGCCATAGTCGTATATGTATATTCTGAGTCCTCTACAAAGTAGATGGTTTTGATATCAGTACAGTCTTTTAGAAGGTTGTAGAATGTAGCGTAAGCGGTATCGTTGATGAGGATTGCCATACTGTTCTTTTCGCATATCATATAGTCGGGAATCTCATCACCCTCTAACGTGGGGCACTCTCCCTTTGAGCCAGCCTTCATCCACAGCATCGTTAGCAACTCTTTAAACTGACGATTAAGAGCCACAGCATTCTTGTCGAGGAAGCCCAACTTGAAGTATTTCACATTGGCAGCAAAGCCATCGGACATTGGTAGCGATACAGGTTCTTCTTCCACAATGTTTCCAAGTAAATCGATGACTTCTGCTTTTAGCTGCTTAAAAACTTGGTTGTTCCTTGTAACGATATAAATTTCCGTTACCTGATCTTGCCCATCCATTTCTTCAAGCCATTCTTCAGCATAATTGGTATCAAAGATGATGCTACATACATGTTCGTCTGATACAATAAACTTAGAATCAGCCTTTACTAAATTCTGAGGCAATTTGCCCTGACAGCAAAGTGCTATTAGTTCTTTCTTTTGTGCAGCCTTTAATGTATCGGGATTGTCTACCAGCGTTATCTGTTTAATCAGCCTTCCCTTCTCCTTCTCATGTTTCAAATAAGTCTGGTAATTTCCTTTCAGTGGTTCTCCATTAACGTTTTGGCCAAGAATACTGTATTTGGTGCGTGGCCAATTGACATATCTTGCGATACCCCATTTTTCCCATTCCTCCATTCCAGGTTGTAGATTAGCAGCTTTCAATCTTTGCTCTTCCTCTGCTGAAACCTCATTATTTGTCACCATGATACAGCGACGCTTTCCACCATCTTCGGCATTAAGAAGATTGACGGCATGCAGCGTTGTTCCACTACCGGCAAAAAAGTCTACTATTAGAGCATTTGGCTTGTTGGCAACAAAGAACCGAAGTACATCGTGGACTGCATAAATAGATTTTGGGAAATCAAATTTGCCGCTGCCGATAATGCTGTTCAGTATCTTTGTTCCTAATTGTGTGGCATCGTGAGATGATATCCACCATTGTGTTCCTGGAACAAATTTGGCATCATAGTTACTTTCGTCTACGATTATCGAGCCATCATTGGAATAACCTGTAATGGGGAAATCGCCTCTTTCGACTTTCCTTTGTTCTCCTTTGGCAAGGTATGTCAACGACGTGTTTTCACCATTAAGTTTTCCTATTCGGACGTAATGCTTCTTCTCAGTTTCTATGAGAGTATTTCTTCCTAAACGCCATCGTCCTTCTCTTCCATCTGGAAATAACGGCCACACTTGAATCATATTTGGTGGACAGGGGATCGTTTTTCTGTCAATATCCAAAGGTATCGCTTGTCCAACTTCAACAATTTTGGTTCCTTCTGTGTTTAGATAGATTGGATAGAACATCTTCACCCTATCCCTTCTAAGAGTTGACGTACCGGAGCGTTGCAATCCATTCCATCTTAGTTTATCTTTATATCCTCCTTTGATGTTACCTCTCCAGTCTTTTGATAGTGAGATCGCTTCTGGAGCACAATTGCCTATCATGACAACAAACAGGTATTCGTCAGTTCTTGCAAACTCACCTCCACGGCTAACACCTGCAGGATTGATGACACTACTAATCATCTGAATAGACTTTGCATCTGGGAACAACTCTTCCAACAAGCATCCCAACCTCAAATACTCCTTTTCATCAATCGTCACAATTAGAACAGAGTCTAGAGGATTCAACAGTTTCTTTGCTAGCAAGAGTCGTTTCTTCATCATGCTAAGCCATTTGCTATGACGATAAGAGTCATTGTCATCTACATAGTCGTTGTTGTATTTCCAACTCTTATCACCTGTATTATATGGCGGATCTATGTATATACAATCCACCATACCACCATAAAGATAAGCCAGCAATTGTAAAGCATGATAGTTCTCCGCCTCTATCAGCGTGTGCCATAAGTCACTATCTGGGGCATTCTTTACCTCGTCAACATGAGTCAGGCAAGGATAAATTGGCTGACCGAACAATGCAATGGCAACAATTTCGTCAACAGCAAGGACAACTTCCTTCATACCCTCATTCTGCTCTATACAGACAGCTTTATTGCCCTTCACGTCCTTTACACGATAATAAGTCTTTCGTTGATCATCGCTTTTTGTTTCGCGAAGTGCCACTAAGCACCCCTTCTTTACAGGTAGTTCGTAAAGACGTGTAAACTCAGGCAGATGCTCCTCGAACACCAACCCAAACTTCTTCTGACTCCTTAAGTGTTCTATTTCCTTAAGCAAGTCCTTCTTTATGTCAGACTCTGATATCCTACTGATAATATCATCGATAGCTGCCATGCATGTCTCGATTTGTCATTATACTACAATCACATGCAGCACTCGTTATCGGTATGAATATAGGCCTCTCGTCAGCACGACCTCCAGACACGGAAAAAGCGTAGAACGCTCCTTACCAATATCTGGAGGCCGTGAGAATGCCCATACTACCTGATAAGTCGTGCCTACGCTATCGCATAGGCATTAACTTGTCGTCCGGTAGTATTTATATCTTTGAATTTCTCACGTTCCCAGATATATACCAACAACATTAATGCTGTTTGTTCTTCCACTAAAATCGCACCGGCACCTCCACTGAGGCTCTAACCATTGCCATAAGGCAAGCGTCGTGTCACGACGATAAACCGATACTTGCTGCAAAATTACAAAATAAATCCGAGATAAACACACCTTATCTCAGAAATTACACATTATTTAATAAAATCATTTGGCAAAACGAAAAGGTTATATCTAATTAGGCACGTTAAACATGAGATCAATAGTTCGCTCTTCGCCACCACATGATGTTCATAAACCTGACCATTCGACTTGAACTTCAGCTTGGAATCGTGCATAAAGAAACTGCCAAAAATCGTCTGCTTGTCCCTCATCGAATCCGCCACGTTGACATCAGGCAGGAACAAGTCTTTCTCCATCGGCGAATTGATGGGCTTGAATAAGTATGTATATATTGTAAATCATATCATTATCTCTTACTTTTATAAAAAAGGCACCATATAGACGGGCACCATCAGCGTCTCTTCATCTTTTCGCAAATCCTTGGTATATACCAGGTAACGCCACAAAATCTCTGACGAGAATTTCTTGCAGAACTCGTCGAGTGACACATGGGCCTTGTAACCAGACGACTTTACCTCTATCGGACAGAGTTTGCTGCTACGCGACAGCAGGAAGTCAATCTCGTAGTTGTGCTTGCCGCTGGGTGTCGGCCAGGCATGATAGAACAATTCGTTGCCGCGGGCTTTCAACATCTGTGCCACCACGTTCTCATACACATACCCCAGGTCGGCACTCAGTTTGTCAGACAGCAACTTCTGATAGATCACATTCTCTGTCACGTCCTTGTCCCAGAATGCCAGGGTGATAAACAGACCCGTGTCGCCCACGAACATCTTATATTGATTTCTGTCCTTGTGCAAGGCCAGACCCACCGACGGGTTGTTGGCATGATAGGCAAAGTTTACGCAGAGACTGTCCTCCATATCCTCCAACAGCTCATCCATGTCCGTAGATTCTGCAGCACGTCCCAACACACTTGTCACCTGATAGCGCGAGGCGTTCTTCGACAATTCTGACGGGATGGCCTTAAACAATCGCGATGCCTTGCCAGAAGGGTCTATCTTGCGGAAATCCTCAGTATAGAGGTCTATAATCTCGCGCTTCGTCTGGTCCACCTCACTTAGATTGTTGGTGTCCAAATAGGTGTTCACCGCCTGCGGCATACCTCCCACCAGCATATACAGCCGGAAGTCGCGCAACAGCTTTCGTGCCACCTGGTCACCCACAGAGCGCCTACCATCGAAGGCCTCCTTCAGCAGCGGAACCGTTACTTCGTCGCCTAGCGCCCAGCGAAACTCCTCGTAGTCCATCGGATACATCGTCAGCCGTGTCTCTTCGCTGGGTATGGTGATGCCCTGCGTATTCTTCTTAATCGACAAGAGCGACCCCGTCTCAATAATGTCATAACGGTGGTCTTTCACCATATACTTGATGGCCTGTCTAACCAGCGGAGCCTTCTGTATCTCGTCAAAGATAATCACCGACTTTCGCTCTACCAGCTTCACCTGATAGATAAACTGCAGTTGGAAGAAAAAAAAGTTCAGGTCGGCAATGTTCTTCACCGCCTCCCACACACCCTCTGGCGCATTAGCAAAGTCCACCACGATATACGAGTCATATTCGCGTTTGGCAAATTCCTCTGCTATCGTCGATTTGCCCACGCGTCGTGCTCCTTTTATCAGCAGTGCCGTCTTGCCGTCCTTGGCCTGTTTCCAGTTCAGCATCCGCTCATAGAGTTTCCTTTTGAATATGCGATAATCTGCATCCATTCCTCAAAATGTTTTCTGATTTCGAGGGCAAAATTACACATTTCTGGGCAAATCTCAAAATGTTTTATAAAAAAGTATGTAAAAATCTCGTTTTTCTTGAAATTACACTTCTTACATCTTCCTTCTTACATCACACATCATCCCTTTGCACTTTTGCACTTTTGCACTTTTGACTTTAATGTTTTTTCGAATGTAAAAGTTATGGGGTGATGCTTGGATGGGTAAAAAAATAATAAGATAGAGTAATCTATTATATTATTATCTTTATTATATATATTATATATAATATATATAATAAAATGTTTCTGCGAATAAATCAATAGAACCTTTATGTCAAGTCTGCAAAAGTGCAAAAGTGCAAAACCTGACGGTTCGCAATTTTTTTGAAAAATAATCGCTTAAAAACTTGCACAATTCAGGAAAAATTCGTACCTTTGCAACATAGTTGCAAAATTGACATCAGGCAACGAAATTTGCGGCATAGCCAACGAGTAAATTTTTCTTAGTCGACAAGATAGTTTTTCATAGGCAAAGCGCAAAAACGAGGCATCAAGGAAAAGGTTTTAAGGATTTGGAAATATTTTTACACACTTAAAATTTAAATTCATTATGGCAATGAAAGTTAAGGCAGTAGAGAGACTGCTGAAGTTTACGAAAAACGAGAATGATCCTGGCGTGTACCGCTATGTGATGAAGCCGGAGATGTACTCCAGCCTGGCCCAGGTAAAGGTGATCCGCGAGGCTGCCCTGCGCAGCGGCGTGAGCCAGGGCGTGATGAAGGCCTGCTGGGATGCAGCCGGTGAAGTGATCAAGGCATGGGCTACCGAGGGTCACGCTGTGGCTCTGCCCGGACTGGGCACCATGCGATTCGGACTGCGCTCGAAGGCAGTGGAGAAGGTAGAGGACGTGAAGACGAGTCTGATTTCCAGCCGTCGCATCATTTTCACACCCTCTGTGGACCTGAAGGACGAGCTGGCCAACACCGCTATCCAGATTACCTGCTACGACCGCACGGGCAAGGAGGTGAAGCGCGTGACCTCTACCAGCGGCGAGGTGGAAGACGATGGTGAGAACCAATCGTCACCCGAGAACGAGGGCAACGGTGGCTCAGAGCAGAGCGGCGGCGGTAGCAACACTGGCGGCGACGATGCAGGCGACGGTCCCACTAACGACAGCGACGAAGCTCCTGTCAATCCTTAATCGAGGGGTGCACCCTGGGGTCAGGCCCCAAAGTAAAGTCGCAGGCATACTGGGGTCAGGCCCCAAAGTAAAGTCGCAAGCGACTGTGCTTTGGCGCCAGACCCGGGGGCTGCGCCTCGGCTGAATTAAAAAAAGCAGTGAAAATCCGTGCCAAAACAAAAAAAAACGAAAAGCGTATGACAAAGAAAGAAACTTTCAAATGGACGCTGCAGATCCTCGCATCGATTATCTCAGCGGTACTGACGGCCCTCGGGGCTACGAGTTGTATGGGCTTCCAGGCCTGAATCTAAAAAAAGCGACCCTCGCCTATCAAAGTGCGAGGGTCGCTTTATAGATATGATGAAGTGAAGATTAATCCTCTTCCTTCATTTCCTCCTCATGCTGCTTGATGAGAGCCTGCTGGATATCGTTCGGAACGAGCTCGTAGCTTGAGAAGCTCGTTGTGAACGAAGCACGTCCACCAGTCAGAGAACTCAGAGCGATAGAGTAACTTGAAAGTTCCTTCAAAGGAATCTTAGCACTCAACTTCTGATAGCCAGCCTCAGAGTCCATACCCATAATGATAGCGCGACGACCCTGGAGGTCGGACATCACATCACCCATATAGTCTGCGGGGACAAGCACCTCAAGATCATAGATAGGCTCAAGAACCTTTGGACCTGCTTCCTTGAATGCTGCAGAGAAGGCATTACGAGCTGCAAGCATGAACGAAAGCTCGTTAGAATCTACTGGGTGCATCTTACCATCGTATACAATCACACGAACATCACGAGCATAAGATCCTGTCAGAGGTCCCTGCTCCATGCGCTCCATAATTCCCTTCAGAATTGCGGGCATAAAGCGGAGGTCGATGGCACCACCAACGACTGAGTTGATGAATACGAGCTTACCACCCCACTCGAGGTCGATCTCTTCCTTACCCTTGATGTTCATCTTGAACTCCTGACCATTGATCTTGAATGATGTCGGATCAGGCATGCCTTCTGTATATGGCTCAACAATCAGATGAACCTCACCAAACTGACCTGCACCACCTGACTGTTTCTTATGACGGTAGTCTGCGCGTGCCATCTTGGTAATGGTCTCACGATATGGAATTTTCGGCTCGATATACTCAATCTGAATCTTCTCATTATTCTCCATACGCCACTTCAATGTGCGCAGGTGGAATTCGCCCTGTCCGTGAACGATAATCTGACGAAGTTCCTTTGACTGCTCAACGACCCATGTGGGATCCTCCTGACGCATCTTGGCCAGTGCTGCCATCATCTTCTCTGTCTCAGCCTCATTAACAGCCTTGATAGCACGAGAGAACTTAGAGTTAGGATACTTGATGAAGTCAAACTTATTCTCACAATCCTTTCCATTGAGGGTATTGCCAGTCTTTACATCTTTCAGCTTTACCGTACAACCAATGTCTCCTGCTACAAGCTGATCTACCTGAATACGGTTAGCTCCAGCACAAGCATAAAGGGTTCCAATACGCTCCTTTGAGCCACGATCAGCATTTGTCAGATCATCTCCACTCTTCACGGTTCCACTCATTACCTTAAAGTAAGAAACTTCACCGATATGGGGCTCAACACCTGTCTTAAAGAAATAGAGAGAGGTTGGGGCTGATGCATCAGCAGGAACATCCTTGCCTGCAGCATTCTGGATAACAGGCATCTCGCTAACAAATGGAACCACATTACCGAGGAACTCCATCAGACGGCGAACACCCATGTCACGACCAGCACAAACACAGAATACAGGGAAGATTGAACGTGTGACAAGACCTTTACGGATACCCTCACGCATTTCGTCCTCGCTCAGGTCTTCACTCTCGAAGAACTTCTCCATCAATGTATCGTCACCGGCAGCGGCAGCCTCAACCAGAGCAGCCTTCCACTCCTTAGCTTTCTCCAACTGGTCGGCAGGAATATCCTCGATAATAGGAGCGCCACCCTCTGGCTTCCAAGAGTACTTCTTCATCAGCAGTACATCAATCACGCTGTTGAAACCTGCACCTGTGGCAATAGGATACTGAACGGGTACACAGTTCGGCCCATAGATCTCTTTAAGCTGAGAAAGAATCTGGTCAAAATCACAGTTATCGCGATCCAACTGGTTTACCAGGAAGATAACAGGTTTCTTCAGTTTCTCTGTGTTGCGGAAAGCATTCATTGTACCCACCTCGGGACCATACTGACCATTGACAAGGATGACTGCCTGGTCGGTAACGTTCATAGCGGTAATAGAACCACCTACGAAGTCGTCAGATCCTGGACAGTCAATGATGTTCAGCTTCTTGTTGTTCCACTCTACATGAAAAACAGTTGAGAACACCGAGTAGCCATATTCCTGCTCTACAGGGAAGTAGTCGCTCATGGTGTTCTTACTTTCTACAGTACCGCGGCGCTTGATGATGCCAGCTTCGTAGACCATACTTTCGGCAAGAGTAGTCTTGCCGCTACCCGCACTGCCAATGAGTGCAATGTTTTTGATTTCGTTAGTTTGATAAATTTTCATATCTTTTGGTTTTAGGATAAATATATTCGATTTAGGCCACTAAATTAGACATTTTCCAAGAAATAGCCAAAAAAAAGTTTCAAATATTAAACTAAATTAGTATTTTTGCAATGAAAATGGCAGGTTTATACATTCATATTCCATTTTGCAAGAGTCGCTGCATCTATTGTGGCTTCTATTCGACGACGGGGCTAGAGCTCCGTCAGAGATATGTTAAGGCGGTCTGCAAAGAGATCAGTATGGTATGTAAAGACACACCTATCAAGACCATTTACCTTGGTGGAGGAACACCTTCGCAATTGACTATTCCACAACTTCATCAGATAATTAATGCTGCCTATATATATAATAAGGTGGAAACTGATGCTGAGATAACAATAGAATGCAACCCTGATGATGTGACTAAAGATTTCGTTGAAGGACTCCGTCAACTTCCAATCAATCGGGTGAGTATGGGGGCACAGACATTCTGTGACAAGCGGCTCAGTTTCATACAAAGAAGACATAACTCTTCCCAAGTTTTTGACGCGGTGGAGCGACTCAGAGATACTGGTATTCAAAATATCAGCATCGATTTGATGTATGGTTTCCCTGAGGAGACCATATCCGAATGGGAAAAAGACATCAACGATGCCTTATCATTGGAAGTGGAGCATTTGTCTGCCTATTGTCTGATGATAGAAGAAGGTACCCCACTCTACGAATTAAGGATGAAGAGTGAAGAATTGAGAGAATCGTTGCCCGACGAGGAGTTGGAGCGCCAGATGTACGAACTGCTCATCGACCGCCTAACCTCCGCTGGCTATGAACACTATGAAATATCCAACTTCGCAAAGCCAGGTTTCCGTTCCAGGCATAACTCCAGCTACTGGAATGGTACTCCCTATATCGGCATTGGTGCGGCAGCCCACTCCTATGACATCCATAGTCGCAGTTGGAATGTTGCCGACATCATAAAATATATGGAAGGCATTGAGAAAGGCAACAGATTATTTGAGGAAGAACTCATTGACGAGAATACCCAATATAACGATACCGTCACCGTAGCCTTACGTACCCAAGAGGGAATCTGTCTTGACCGCCTTTCTGAAAAACACAGGGATTACTGCTTGAAAAATGCCAAACGTTATATTGATGATGGTATGCTACACACGAATGGCCATCAGCTTGCACTAACAAGACAAGGACTCTTCGTCAGCGATATGATCATGAGCGAATTGATGTGGATAGATTAAAGAGAGGGTAAACGCGAAAGACGTTTAATAGCAAAGACGTAATAGGCAATCAGTAAAGGATAGCCTAAATAATATAATGTTGTTATACTAAATACAACATAACATACAGCACAGACAGCAGTCAGTCCACTCAGATATAGTAGAGCACCGCCTAATGGTAGTTTCTTTGTCACATCATCTACTGTAGCTATAGCTACAATCACAATTGCCCAAACAGAGGATACGAACAAACCCAAATGAAGCGGCAATGCGAATGGATTCAGCGAAGGATGATAATAGAAGTGTCGCCACGACTCTGGTCCAAACAACTGTATAGAGCTATAAAGCACGGCAGATGATGCAACCAAAAGGCACAATGTTGTTGGATAAAACGAAGGGATATCGTTAAAATGAACAATCTTTGCCCCCCTTTTCATCAGCCTTCGAACACCATAGGCAGCAACAACTATCACACAAAATGCCAAAAAGATCAGCAAATGGGCATCAGAGAAGAAATCAATGAACTGGCTGATGGGGTCATCAGGAGACACCTTGGCTAATAGTTCAGTCTCATGAATCCAGCCAAAGGTCAATTGATCACGTGCCACTTTTACCCATACTGAATCTATTGTATCGGCAGGAACTGTCTTGATATCAGCTACAACTATATGTTCATTTTTTCTAAGAGTGATAGAGTCTTTCTGCATTTCCACACCTGCAGTCTTTATCTCAGAAGAAACAACATCAGGAATAGCCATGTCTTCAGGCTGTTGCGCTACGACAACCAAAGAATCACCCGTCACTACAAAATTATAGTTCTGAGTGTAATGATGAGTAGTATAGAAGGATATGGAATCCAGCTGCTGTGCTGTCAGATCCCAAGCGTCTGGTGTTATCGGGCCACGATTATAGCAACCTGTCAGCAACAACGATAGAAATCCTATAAGGAAAAATACATATAGCTTACGCATAGACATTCATCTGACAGTTTTTACAATCAAACTCTAATCGGAATCGCCGCCCGTCCCCCAATTGTAAATAAAGAGGCTCTTTCCATTCTGGATGTTTGCCACCTCTACGAACACAATAGCCAAGAGCGTAACGTATACAATGGCGGCACTGCATCAAGGGCCCATCCCCACCCTTCAACTCATAAGCAGTCAAATCTTCTGCTTTGTAGAACTCCTGAGAAAGTCGGTTTGAAATATTATATAGATAAGGATAGGCATAACCTGATGGTGATAACTCGCTATAAGTCTTTGAAGGGCAGGAAACCGGATCTTCCATAAAATTCAGCTGACCAAGTTTCTCCACAAGTTGCTTCCTCATTTCTGATAACACACTGTTAGGGATAAAGTAGTTAAAATCAGAAGGTATCTCAACATCTGAGCATGAATAAATAGTCTCTCCCAGTTTTGTCAACTGAAGAATAATATTCTCCCGAGGAGGCTTCTTGGCTATCTGATGCTCTTGAGGTATCGTCACATGACAAGTCTGATTGCAGATAGTTGCATAAAGTGAGAAGCCATCTTCTACCACACGAAGCGACATGGAGATAGGGATCTTCCGTTGGGCACTTGGCTTGGAGAGAATTCGTTCAAACTCCTGGTCGTTATTCCGATATAAAGACATGCCCGGACGTAATCCACTTGGCATCCGATATGGATAAATGCGATTCCCCACAACGCGATTTGCACGAAGTCCCTCAAACTGGCGATCATCATTCAAGAAACACAAACCGTCACCATTCGCGAAACTGGCAATACCAGCCACATTGAAAGAGTCTTTTCGTATCTCCTTTACTGTTCCAACAAACTCACCAATAGCTTTTGGTGTATCGAAAGAAGCGATATCCGATTGTCTGCCGTGAGCGAAATAAGAGGTATAGCCACGATTGAAGGTACGCTTCAGATTTGGTTGGAAACTATACGTACATTGTCCCAAAGATGCCCTACAATAATTGCTAGGATATCGACGCACAATCTCATTAAGCCGTTCGCTGTAAGCAGCAGTTACGTTTTTGACATAGGTTGCATCTTTCAGCCGGCCTTCAATCTTAAACGAGGTGGCTCCTGCCTCTATCAGTTCTAACAGATTATCGCTTTGATTCAAATCTTTCAATGAAAGCAAATATCGCTCGTGTTCTATCTCCGTTCCATGAGCGTCAAATAGCGAAAACCTCATGCGACAGAATTGGGCACACTCACCTCTGTTTGCACTACGTCGGAAACAATGTTGAGAGGCATAGCAAATACCTGAATAACTGACACATAGTGCACCGTGTACAAATACCTCGAGTTCCATTTCTGGCACACTCTGATGGATTGCAGCAATTTCCTCTATTGATAACTCACGGGCAAGAACAGCACGAGAGAAACCTATATCATGTAACCATCTTACCTTTTCTGCTGTCCGATTATCTGTCTGTGTTGAAGCATGAAGTGGCATCTTTGACGGACAAAGCTTCAACAAAGACATATCCTGTACCAGGATGGCATCTACACCTATACCAGTTAAAGAAAGGACCAACTGTTGAAGCTGCTCAAGCTCCTCATCATAGATAATCGTATTCAGTGTAACATAAACCTTTACCCCAAACCGATGAGCATAACTACAAAGACTTTGGATATCCTCTATACTATTCCCTGCTGCAGCACGCGCCCCAAAACTAGGTGCCCCGATATACACGGCATCTGCGCCATGATCAATGGCCGCCATACCGCATGTAAGATTCTTCGCCGGAGCTAAAAGTTCGAGTGCTCTCAATGTCTTTTTATCGTATTTCGTCTATGTTATATGGGGTCTCCTGATATACATAATAGTTAATCCAGTTGGAATAGAGCAGATTTGCATGAGCACGCCACGTAACCACAGGTGGGTTATCTGGGTTATCGTCACGATAATAATTCTTGGGCAAATCAACATCATCCCGAACACCTCTATCACGCTTATACTCATTATCCAGCGTATTAGGTGCATACTCCAGATGTCCTGTTATATAGAACTCACGTCCGTTTCTGGCCATCACCATACTGACACCACAGTCTGGAGACTCTGCAATCAGCGTCAGTTCCGGATTTGCCAGAATATCTTCACGATGAATTTCTGTATGACGGCTATGAGGCATCATAAATACATCATCAAACCCGCGAAAAATGGGAAGCGGCGTCTCTGTCGGAACCTGAGGGAAGATGCCAAACATCTTCTTGGCTAATGGATATTTGGGTACGCCATAATGATAATACAGGCCTGCCTGAGCTGCCCAACAGATATATAAGGTACTGGTGACATGAGTACGGGCCCAGTCAAAGATTTCCGTGATTTCATCCCAATAGGTAACATCCTCAAAGTCCATCGTTTCCACTGGAGCACCTGTAATGATCATACCATCATACTTCTCATGGCGCATCATTTCAAAATCGCGATAGAACATCATCATATGCTCTATCGGAGTATTCTTGGGTGTATGACTTTTCAATTTCATGAAACTGATTTCCAACTGAAGCGGCGTATTGGAAAGTAATCTAATCAAATCAGTCTCTGTAGTAATCTTCAAAGGCATTAAGTTAAGAATAACAATACGCAAAGGACGTATATCCTGAGTCGTAGCCCTCGAATTATCCATCACAAAGATATTTTCATTCTTTAAAATATCTATGGCTGGAAGTTTATCTGGTAATCTAAGTGGCATTGCAAAAACTAAATTTTAATAACACAACATGAAACATTATCAAGTCCTCCATGGGCAATCGCTGCTTCACACAATTCATTTGCCCCGTTCCCTTCATTCAACAAAATCGAGATCTTTTCATCTTCCAACATGTCAGACAAGCCGTCACTACACAACATATAACAATCCCTTGGTTTGATTTCATCCGTCATTCTCACAATATCAATATATGAAGAAGTACAACCACCACCAATACAATTGGTAATGACACTGGAACGCTTTTCTGATCCCAGCAGGTTGCTAAGCGAATGGTCTGTCGTCAACTGCACTAACTGTCCATCGCGGAATCGATACAGACGACTATCTCCGCAATTCAAGGAATAAAACTCTCCCTCATAAAAGGCAAGCGCTACTAATGTTGTGCCCATGCCTTTAAACTGCTCATCAGCACGTCCTTTTGAGGCTACATAATTATTGATGGATTCAAGCCAATCTACAATCATTTCATTGAAACTGCCAGGCTCTAGACCTGTCGGTAGATCATGAAAAAAGAAATGCAGATTATTCAGGGTGTCGCTACTGGCTATTTCCCCACGATTATGACCTCCCATACCGTCAGCTACAGCCATAAGGAACTGGTCGTCTTTGGTTAATTCTACTTTCGTGTGAAATTCATCATCTCTGATGAAATGATTTCCCACAAGTATCATGTCTTCATTTTGATGTCTCACACAACCAACTCTACTGGCTGCGGTTATCTGTAAAGTGATCATCCTATTATCTAATTATAACTTGCAGATTCACATTTGCAATGGTGAGGATATCACCGTTGTTCAATGTCATATCCACGTCTGGCTGTAGAGCCCGCTGATTTACTTTTGTTCCATTCGAAGAATGCTTATCTGTCACACACCAGCCAGAATTAGGCTTATATTTTAACTGGGCATGAACACCTGAGACATAAGCCTGTTGCTCAAAGAACTGGGTATATGGTCCTTTTCGACGCCCGATAATAGCACCATTCATGGCTACAATACGTATATTTAGACTATCGTTGGCTAATGTCAGTACAGGCATGCCACCGCGTGACAGACCTGTCTGTGAGACATCCATACCCGTCGATATGTTTGAAGAGAATGCAGCAACACTGGGAGACTCTGCTTGCTGCTTTGCCTGTCGATCGTCAGGCGAAACCATCAGTCCACCACAATGAGTGCAACGCCGACCTAGTCCGACTCGACCGCACTGATTGCAGAACAACAAAGCCTGTCCACATTGATCACAATAGTGGGAATCGTCTTCTATCTCTTCTTTACATGCTGGACAAATTATCATCTTCTATAAATCTTCTGGTAATATAATCTGATATGTTTCTTTTGTCACCTGCTCTGGTGGCATCTTCGATACACGCTCCGACAACTTCTGAATGGTGGCGTCAAGCAGATTACGCATCTCGCGGGCATTTCCCCAAGACTCGTTCTTTGCAAGCACCATCTTATAGATCGTGTCAAGAGCCTTGAACTCTGCTGTGGGCGATAAGGTGTACTGCTCTTTCTGAGCCATGTGCTTAAAGATGGCAAGTAACTCATCTTCGTTATAGTCCTCAATATGCAACTTATGGGTAAAGCGGCTGGCCAGTCCCGCATTCATCTGCAAGAACTCATCCATCTTATCCTTATACCCCGCTGCTATGACGACAAACTTGCCACGATCGTCCTCCATACGCTTCATTAAGGTGTCAATGGCCTCCTTACCGTATTGGTCACCACCATCACTCAGCGTGTAGGCCTCATCAATAAAGAGGATACCTCCCATAGCCTTGTCGCACATATTGTTGACAATCTTTGGTGTCTCTCCCATATACTTACCGACCAAGGTAGCGCGACTTGCCTCGATAACACGTGAAGTAGGCAGAATATCCATTGACTGGAGAATCTCTCCCATCTTACGGGCAATAGAAGTTTTTCCTGTTCCAGGATTACCTGTCAGAATAAAGTTCATAGACATCTGCTGAACCTTTCCTGCACCCATGGCGGCACGCTGCTTCATGAACATGCTCTGTACGGCCAAACGACGAATAGAGTTCTTAACACCGCGCATTCCGATAAACTCGTCAAGCTCATTAAGAACCTCATCCAACGGACGGGCAGCTTCGCTCTGAGCCATCGGAAGATCTTCCTTGGTCAAGCTATACATATCGCTTTCCTTGAAGCCTGGATCGCCCATCAGCTTCACAAGACGCTGACTCTGACGCTCAACGGCCTCATTAAAGATGCGACGAGCTTCACGCGCATTGCCGAAGTTCTTGTCACGACGCAGATACAACTGTTCAAACTGTCGATGGATAGCTGCATGAGTATCATCGTCAACAGTAAAGTTCTTAGCTTCAGCAAGATGGAGGAATATCTCTGTCAGTTCATCTGGTGTATAATCGTCGAAATGAATAGTCTGGGTAAACCTACTCTTCAATCCTGGATTAGTATCAATGAAGTCATGCATCTGGTCAGTATAACCTGCCACGATACAGATAAACTTGCCTCTATCATCTTCAAGACGTTTCAACAACGTATCAATAGCTTCTGCACCAAAGGTGTCACCATCACTGGACTTCAGGGTATAAGCCTCATCAATAAACAATACGCCACCGAGGGCTTGGTCTACTAACTGGTTGGTCTTGATGGCTGTCTGTCCTGAATAGCCTGCCACGAGTTTTGCACGATCGGCTTCCACCAACTGACCACGAGACACGACGCCCAAGGTCTTGAAAATGTCTGCCATAATACGTGCTACTGTCGTCTTTCCTGTACCAGGATTTCCTGTAAACACATAATGTTTGCCTTGGAATGTATTGGTCTCGCCTCGTCTTATCTGCAAGTTGAGGAATGCCGTCAGGTTCGAAATCTCTTTCTTGACACCTGACAAGCCAACCAGACCATCCAGTTTCTTCAGGCAATCGCCAACATCGACAGACTTTGGAGCCTCATAAGGAACATCTTCCTGCTTGATTGTCATCAGTTCCTCATTGCTCATCGAGGAGATATCAACTCCCTGCAGACGCTGTGCCTGTTTCTTACAGATCTGGTCAAAGAGCGTACGCATCGTTCGACCATTTGCAAAGTCCTTATCACGAGAGTTGTACATCTCCGTGATCATCTTTTTCGTCAGTGCCTCTGCCTCTGGCGAGAAGATATACTTCTTCTGCTTGGCAAACACCTGCATAATCTGATAGAGTTCAGCTGGCGAGTAGTCTTTGATGTCGAGGAAGTAGTTGAAACGACTGCGGAAGCCTGGGTTCACACGGAACAGGTTCTCCATCTCCGTACGATAACCAGCAGCGATAACAATAAACTGTCCACGATCGTCCTCCATGCGCTTCATCAACTTCTCCAGAGCCTGCGCTCCTTGGGCATCCCTATCACCAGAAGCACTAACAGGAGCTAATGTATATGCCTCGTCAACAAACAGTATTCCTCCCTTGGCCTTGTCACAAAGAGCATCCACCACCTTTGGTGTTTCACCCTGATACTGACTTACCATCTTGGCACGGTCAACCTCAACCACATGTCCGCTATCAAGATATCCGATAGCAGCAAGGATCTCACCAAGCTTGCGAGCAATCGTTGTCTTACCTGTACCGGGATTACCTGTAAGGATGATATGCATCGACATCTTCTCCTGCTCTCCGAGCCCACGCTCTGCACGCTGCATGGCATTCTGAACAGAGTATGCCATTTCCTTCACCGCAGCCTTCACCTCGTCCATTCCGATATAGGTATCCAAATCTTTCAGGATATCTTCTACAGAACGCTCCTCTGGTACATAGCCCTTGATATCCGACTTCTCCACCTGCTTGGCATCAGCACCACGACTGATGAACTGGGTAAAGATATCCTCAGAAGTCTTTGTGGCCAGATGTCCATTTCCGAATGTCTCATCCTTAATCTTCACCTGATACTTGAAGAAACGTGTCAACTGGCTGTCTGCTTCTTCAGAGAACTCCGTAATACCGTACTTGATTCGAAGATTCAATTTACAGATATCCGTCAACTCCTGATAGCCAGGTGTGGGCATACGGAATGTGTATTTGAAGCGATTAGCCACAGCCGGGTTACTCTCCAAGAAGTCCTCCAAGCCCTTGGTCAGTCCTGAGATAATCACAATGGGGTTATCTTCCCACTTATCCATCTCAACAAAGAGCTTGTCAAGCGGATTTACCTGATTCGAATATTTATCAGGCAATAGCTTCTGCACATTGTCAAAGAAGAGAATACCATCCTTGGCCTTCTTGATGTTGTCATCCCATTTGTCGACAAAGCGCTGGTAGTCAACTGCATCTACCATTGTAAGCTTTGGCTTCTCAATGATTTTATGCTGATAGAAGTAATCGCGCAGTATCTCTGCTAATGCCGTCTTTCCAGTTCCCGTTTCTCCTATAACGATAGCGTTGACGGAGATGCGGACATTTGCGATATCCTTACGAGAACGAAGAAACGTATAAGTATCGACAATAGTCTTCAACTGCTTCTTCACTTCATCAAGACCTACCAACTTATCGAGCAAATCCTGACTTACAAGCGGCTGACCACACCACTTGCAGAACTTAGCAATGCTTCTATTTTCTTTATGACATTTCTCGCAAACCATTATTCTACATCTCGTTCTAATTGCTTAAATATTGCAGAGGGACTGGTCCTCATACGATCAACATTTGGATTGCTGACATTAAGAAGACTCGGACTGAAAATGATAAAATCAAGGACAAAGATCAGCACCAGCACACTCCAAAGAATATAGTGCAGCACACTCTCTCCACTAATGGAGCGAACCTGATCCGTCACATCATTCAACAAACCGAATTTCGAACCTTTAAATCTGTATGATTTTGTCTTGAACGTGTAAAACAGGGGTTCAAGCAATGATGACTTGATATCATTCTGAAGAACTTCAGAAATCAGTTTACTGTCAGCTTTTTGGTCACCACGGAAGTCTGTCAGATGGCAGACTAACATATAGACCAGCGAGATAACCACGATGGTAATATTAAAGAGCGAGGGATGTGACTGCCCCATGTACTTTAATATTATAATAGGTATAAAGGAGGACAGTGCTCCTAAAAGTCCCCAGAGACAGGAGAACACAAAATCATATCCGCGGAAAAAGGCCCTGGTACCCACAATGACGGCAGTCATTCCTCCAAGAGGCAAACCAATGGAGAGGAACGTATGCCCCAGCAGGAACGAACGGTCCTTAACGCCAATGATCAGCACAAGAAGAAGCCACAAGCCACAAAGACCATAGAAAATCATGCGCCACATCTTCTCCTTTGCCTTGGCACGCTGCCAATTATTGCGCACTTCCTTGACTCTGGCTGAGGTCTCGTTACGGGCATCAATAAAGCGCTTGTAATATCGCTGAGTCGAATCAATATTTCCAAGTGCCATCAACCATTCCTCCAAAGCATGCTCATAGGCATATTCCTCAGAGAAGTCGGCAAAAGGATCTTCATGAAAGAATACCGACATCCATTGTGTGAATGAACCATTCCTGATTTCACCACGAAGCTGTGAATAGTTTCTCGCATCAATATTCTTTCCATCTGTCATTTCTGTTCCATCAGGCATCAGATATACTGGAGTAACTCCCAATATCCGACAGAAACGGTAGACTGCGGTCTTGACATCATAAGCGCCCAGACGCTCACGATTCTCTTCACTCTTGAAATCGAAGCAACGAGTATGTTCACCATACAACTCAGTCCAACCATGAAGTTGGGCATAATAGGTAAACCTTCCTTCAAGTGCAACAATATCCTCCATCTCGTCGGCAAACTCTTTCTCGCTCAAGTGCTCAGCATTCTTCAGACGCTCACATAGTTGTTCGCCAACCTGAATTGGAGTGAACGCACTACCCAGATCGTATGCTGCCTCACGATCCAGATTGTATAGCACCTTATAGGCCAATGTCTGAGAGTATGGCTGATCCTTTGTCATAATACGAAGACTCTCACAAGCCATACGGTCCTCATGGCTATACATCCATGAAAGCAAGCGGCCGTCTGTCAGACTGTGCCAATCATCCTCTGTCAAAGTCTCCCTACCATAGGTCTTAACGATACCCTTCAAATCTGACGAGGGATATTTAGCCAACAGCGGGATCTCAGGATCAATCTCATAAACCAAACGCATGATAGCGATTCTGAGATCTTTCTTGTCTGTTGTATGAGTGAAATAAGAACGCAGACGATCCACATCACATTTCGTATGTGACTCCAGATAGAGGAACAGCGAATCGTTGGGATTTGTCAACAACAGCCCATATTCACTCTGATAGCTCAACAGCGAGATGGCCATACTGTGAATATCGTCACAGAGGTTTCCCTTTACATCTTTATAAGGATAGGTGGGCTCCATCACATAGACTGCTGCTAACAGACCTGCCTTCTGGTCAACAGGATAACGGTTCACTACGATATCCTTGACAATCGTACTCAGTTTCTCGTTACCACACGACTCCAACCAAGCACTGATTTTACCATTATACAGATAGCCAATAGCCACCTTTTCGTTATCCAACAGCAAAGGTACTAATTCATGGATGTTATCTGCCACCAGATTCTTGTCTGGATCGACGATGAAACTCTTATATTTAAGGAATGGCGAAGAGATATCCACTTTTGGACTTCCACCTTCAAACCACTGCTCAACTTCATCATATCCCCAACGGTTCATGGGATTAACCACTGTCAGACCCTGTACGATCATACGCACACGCTCTGGCAGTTCCTTGATATGAGGAATACGGCCTTCATTCTTCTGGCGCATCATAATGCGCTCATTCGAACTCATCGGGTTCTCACCCAGCCAAAGAGCCATCAGACACATACCCAGAGAATAGAAATCTGCTGCAGGCGACACCTCCACCACGCCGTCGATGACATCAGAATACATCTCTGGAGCAGCATAGATGGGAGTACGAGCCTGAGTGGTCTTATGCGATTTTCCGTCCTGTTCCAATATACTGGAAATACCGAAGTCGCCAAGCACCAGTTCTGTATGCTCCTTATCGCGGAAGAAGAAATTACTTGGCTTGACGTCCTTATGCAGAATATTACATCCGTGACAATAAGCCAGCGCTGCAGCACCCTGCAAGGCAATACGGCGGAACCTGTCAATATCACCATTCAACTTATACTCTGCTATGGTTCCTCCACGAAGATACTCCATCAGTTCATAATAGCGATGCTTGCCGTCTACATAGGTCTTGCCATAGTCGAATACATGGACAATCATCTCAAAATCAAAGTTCAGAACAGTCTGAAGTATTTTCTTATTGACGTCGAAACTCGGATAATATATTTTCAAGACATATTCCTCATGATTACGCTCCACGAGAAAGACCTGGGCCTCGCCTGAGTTGTCACTTAAGCACTGGATCTTATGATAATTGACGCCCTTAAGGATGAAGTCATCATCAAATACCGTTTCCTGATGCGATTTCATCCCATCTGCCCTGACGGTTCCGCTCATGTCTTCAGAGACAGGCATTTCTGCAGGACGAATAGTACCATCCAACGTCGCAGGACGGATGGTTCCATCTAATTCTGCAGGCCGAACGGTCCCGTCGAGTTCTGCTGCAGGACGGATTGTTCCATCAAGTCCCTCTGGACGAATGGTAGCATCATCGTTGATTGCATTTCCGCTATCGAAGGTTCTTTCCGTGCTCATTTAAATGTCGTCTTTAATTTCCTTTTTCGTATTTTTACCAAGTATAATCCACTTTCCTCCCATCTGCGGCTTTGCACATCCGCAAGGACTTGAATGGAGTGCATGCTTGAAATTACACTCCCATGCTAATCTGACACCCTGAGGCTTACAAGCCATTGCATAATTGCGCACCTGAGCAGGCTTCGTCTGAGGCTGGGTAGCCATCTGCTCCAGAAGCTCTGCGAGCCTATTAATACGTTCCTGCTTCTTGGCATCGTATTCTTCCTGGCTCATACGCTTATTCTTAGGTTCTGGGATAACTGGATTGGCTACACCACGATCCTCCGCCAGGAGTTTCAGCACACGTTCACGGAGTTTGATATTCTTCTGATCACGAAGCACTTCACGCTCAGAGCTATATGGGAGTTTCATCTCAAGCTCCTGTATCTCAGAAGCCAGGCGCTGCATCTCCTTGAACTCGGGAGTCTCTCTGACGCGCTCCATCAACTGACGGGCTTCGTCAGTCAAGGCTGTTCCACACTGCTTACAGAAAGAGAAATCGTTCAACGTACGACAAACAGGGCAAACGATTCCGCCTCGCGGACTGCCACACTCAGGACAGAATGCCTCATGGCCTGTAAGCTTAGCGCCACAGAAGGAGCAGACGTCCTTTCGAATATAATGGCGACAGGTCTCACAAAAATCCGCATCAGGCTCAATGGCTGCACCACAATTAGGGCAGGTTGCCATACCAATGGGATTACCACAAGAAGCACAGAACATGGCTTCAGGTTCGTTCATCGTGCCACAATGAGGGCACTGAATACCCTTTGCTGAATGCATTTGCATCGCCTGCTGAGTCTGCGTCTCATTTGTCCTCTCACGAGTCAACTGTTCACGCTGCAACTGCTGAGAGCCGCTACCTGCACGTTCTGGATTCAGAGTAATATCATTCATAAAACTAGCAATTAACTTAAGTTAGGTGCAAAATTACGAAAAAAAACTTAATGAACAAAAAAAACCGCCGTAAATTTATATTTACGACGGAAAAAACTTCTATTTTTAGACAAAATTACCACAATTGTAAGCGTTCTGACTGCGGAATGTACATTTTATCGCCCTCTTTCACACCAAAAGCTTCATACCACGCATCAATATGTGGAAGAGCTCCATTCACACGCCAGCGGCCCAATGAGTGGGGATCGCTCTTGGTGCGGTTACGAATCTCTTCTTCTGTAATATTACCAGCCCAAACGCCAGCATAGGCATGGAAAAAGCGCTGATCAGCCGTCAGGCCGTCTTTTTCACCCAGAGGATTGTGCTTGGTAGCATTCTTATAGGCAGCAAATGCCACCTGAAGACCTCCATGATCCGCCAGATTCTCACCTAAGGTCAGACGACCATTGGCCTTCAAGTCTGGGAGTACACTAATCGCAGAAAAGAAATCTGCGTATTTATCTGTACGCTCTGTAAAATTCTTTCCATCAGCCTCAGTCCACCAGTCATGCATATTACCATCTTTATCGAAGCGCCGCCCCTGGTCATCAAATCCATGCGTCATCTCGTGGCCTATCACCACCCCTATTGCACCATAGTTGAAGGCATCGTCAGCCGTGGGTTCGAAGAACGGATACTGCAAGATTCCTGCAGGGAAGCAGATTTCGTTCGTCGTGGGGTTATAATAGGCGTTCACCGTCTGAGGAGTCATATGCCAGTCATCGCGGTCAACTGGCTTACCTGCACGATGATTTATCTCCCAAGCATTCCAGAACTTAACACATTCCTGAACATTCTCGTAGTAAGATTTTTTAGGGTCAATCTGAAGATCTGAGAAATCTGTCCACTTTTCAGGATAACCAATCTTCACATAGAAAGTGTTCAATTTCAGCAGAGCGTTCACTTTCGTTGAATCATCCATCCATTCCTGAGCAGCAATACGCTCACCAAGGGCAATCTGGAGATTCTTGACCAACATGGCCATACGCTGCTTGGAAGACTCTGGGAAATACTTCCCTACATAAATCTTACCAAGTGCCTCACCCATCAAGCGATCTACCTGACTGGTACTACGTTTCCAGAGTGGATGATTCTCCTTGCGACCTGAACGCTTACGACCATTGAAATCAAAACTCTCATCAACGACATCGTCGCTCAGGTAATTGGCTGCTGACGAGATAACATCCCACTCCATCACGTCGCGATACTCAGCAGGCTTCATGGAAGCAGCCAAATCATTGGCACCTGCCATGAAATCGGGCTGGCCTACAACCATCTCCTGAATATACTGGCTCTCAAGCCCTTGGGCGTTCATCAGTTTCTCCAATGGCAGGTTGGGATACTTTGACACAAATTCCCGCAGCGTCATCTTATGATAATTGGCCTCAGGGTCACGAAGTTCTGTCCGCGACTTGCTCACCTTGGCAAGTGCAGTCTCTATCTTCATGACATTCTGCATCTTTTTCGTGGCTGCACTTTTACTGAAGCCGAAGAGCTGGAACATATTGACTATGTGTTTCTTAAAGGCTTCGCGAATATCAGCAGTTGCTTTATCATTATCCAGATAATACTCCTTCTGACCAAGTGACAATCCTCCCTGGTAGACGCTCAGGATATTCTGCATAGCATTCTTTTCATCAGCACCTAAGCTGGCATAGTAGAACAGACTGCCGCCATAGGGAGCCAGTTCGTACAGGATGTCGAGAAGCTGCTGCTTAGTCTTTGCAGCCTCCAGCTTCTTGATCAATGGCATTACAGGGCTGGTGCCTTCTTGATTACGGCGAACAGAGTCCATCGCCAACTTATAGAGGTCGCTGAGTTTCTGCTCTATCGTACCTGCCTCATAAGTATTGGCCTGCAGTTCTGCAAGAATACCGTTGATACGCTTGTCGTTATTCTCCTGCAGCTGATCGAAACTGCCATAACGTGAATAAGCGGCGGGCAACGGATTCTTCTTCATCCATCCACCACACGCATATCCATAGAAATCATCTCCAGGACGCACACTGGTGTCACAGTTTGTTTGATCCAGACCTGAGCGAAGCGGCTCCTGCGCTAATGTCATCATCGAAATCGATGCCATAGTCACCATTGTAATAATACGTTTCATACTGATATTGTTAGTTAAATCATTTCTTCTAATTGTTCACTAAGTGTCTCCCAGCGATCCACTTCTTCATCGAGGGCACTCTTGGTCGAGGTATATTCCGTCACAAGTACCATATCCGAAGCGTTTTCTGGTTGCATCAGCAACTCATCAAGCTCTTTCAGGCGCTGCTCCAACTTCTCAATCTTGGCCTCCGACTCTTTCACAGCCTTCTCTGCACGGTTCTTGCGCTTCTGCTGCTCTTTTCGCTCAGCATAGCTGATGGCTTTGTCTAAGGCTTCAGAGGCTGGAGTTTGCTGCTCGCTGGATGTTCCCTCCCTGGGAACATTTTGTTCCCTTACTGGGAAACAATTATTCCCACGCTGGGAATCAATTTCCGTCCTGCCAAGCTCATTCAGCTCACTGATCTTCTTGGTCTGAAGGAAATCGTAGATTCCTCCAAGATGCTCTCTGACCTTTCCACCTCCGAACTCATAGACTTTGGTGACAAGGCCGTCAAGGAACTCTCGATCATGACTCACGATAATCGCCGTACCGTCAAAGGCCTTGATGGCTTCCTTCAGCACGTCCTTCGAAGGCATGTCGAGATGGTTGGTAGGCTCGTCGAGAATCAACAGGTTGACTGGTTCCAGCAGCAGACGGATCATCGCCAGTCGACTGCGCTCACCACCGCTAAGCACTTTAACCTTCTTGTCGCTCTCCTCACCACCAAACATAAACGCTCCAAGGATATCGTTAATGCGCAGCCGGATCTCACCCTTGGCCACATGATCAATTGTCTGGAACACGGTGAGACTCTCGTCGAGCAACTGAGCCTGATTCTGAGCGAAGTAGCCTATCTGGATATTATGGCCGATCTTCAGTTCGCCAGTAAAGGGAATCTCACTCATGATACACTTCACGAGTGTAGATTTTCCTTCGCCGTTCTTACCCACGAAAGCCACTTTCTCGCCTCGCTTGATGGTCAGCGTCACATGGTCGAAAACCGTGTGAGCACCATAGTCCTTTCGTACATCATCGCAGATGACAGGATAGTCGCCACTTCGCAGACAAGGCGGAAACTTCAGGTGCATCGCAGAGTTATCGACCTCATCGATCTCGATGGGCACGATCTTCTCCAATTGCTTGATTTTCTGCTGAACCTGCACAGCTTTTGTAGCCTTATAACGGAAACGCTCGATGAAGTCCTTCATCTCTGCCACTTCCTTCTGCTGATTCTCGTAGGCTCTGAGCTGCTGCTCGCGACGCTCTTTGCGCAGTACGACGTATTCGTTGTATTTCACTTTATAGTCGATAACTCGTCCACAGGATATCTCCAACGTACGATTCGACACATTATTTATAAAGGCACGGTCGTGACTGACGAGCACCACTGCGCTCGATGATTGTGCCAAGAACTGCTCCAGCCACTGGATCGACTCTATATCCAAATGGTTCGTAGGCTCGTCGAGCAGCAACACATCAGGCTTTTGGAGCAGGATCTTCGCCAGCTCGATACGCATGCGCCAACCTCCTGAGAACTCTGAAGTGGGGCGCTCGAAGTCTGTACGCAGGAAACCAAGTCCCGTCAGCGTACGCTCCAACTCTGCCTCATGGCTGTCAGCTCCCATCATCAGATAGCGCTCGTGCTCTGTCGTGTATTTCTCTATCAAGGCCAGATAGCTGTCGCTCTCATAGTCGGTGCGTTCAGCCAGTTCCTGGTTCATGCGGTCCAGGCGTTCTTTCATCTTTGTGATATCTGCAAACGCCTTCTGGGCTTCTTCACGGACAGTGGTGTCGTCCTGAAGATTCATCACCTGTGGCAGATAACCGATTCTGCAGTCGTTAGGGATGCTCACAGTCCCTGCTGTTGCCTTCTGCTGACCACAGAGTATCTTCAGCATCGTCGACTTACCAGCTCCGTTCTTACCCACAAGGGCAATACGATCCTTGTCGTTGATGACAAAACTGGCATCAACGAACAACGGCTTCACGCCAAATTCCACTTTCAGCCCTTCTACTGATATCATCGCTTATCTACAAATTTATAGTTCTTAAACTTCTCCTGAGGGAAGTGGAACATCTCATCAGGAATACCTCCAGCCTGAAAATCAGAGATCTTGATGGTCGTCCAAATAAAGGCAAGCTTTATTCTCACTCTAATCGGATAATAAGTCTTACGAGTCACCAATAGATGAGCCTCCTTGATGCCTTTGACACCCTTCTTGGCCTTGAGTGTGAGTTTCAGTCCCTCAGGATCATCCGAGACTCCATATTCGAAGTTTTCCGGATCAAACTTAAACTTTCGCGAATGCTTGTCCGACTTATTGTCAGCCGCACTGTAGATCTCCACCTCTCGTTTCTTTTTCCTATAGGTATAGACAGTCGTACCGTCGTTCCAGGAACACGTCTTTGCATCCTCGAACTTGCTTTTCTTCCCTTTGAACCATATCGTACCATTAGTCTTGTAGATACCAATGATATTCACATCATAGTGCAGCGTTGCTCCTTCTGGCCCAAAAACCTGATTGTAGGCCTGATCGAAGATACGCCTGGCCTGACGCGAATTGGGAGTGTCCTGCGCATATGCAGAACAGAGCATCATCAGCAGCGTTATCAATACTAAAACTAACTTATTTCTCATCTTTTTTCAGTTTCAAGTTGCAAAAGTACGAATTTCTCATGGAAATTCATTATTTTTGCACACAAATTAACGTATTTACTGCAAGACTTATGGAAAAGAACATATTTGCCAAACTGATTGCCACAGCGATGAACCTTCAGGAGAAGGCTGTTGCCAATACACTCGCCCTACTCGACGAGGGCTGCACCATCCCCTTTATCTCGCGTTATAGGAAGGAGCGCACAGGCGGACTCGATGAGGTTCAGATAGCAGGCATCAGCGACAGATACGAGAAACTCAACGAGATACAGAAACGTAAAGAAACCGTCACTAAGACCATCACTGATCTGGGGAAAATGACACCAGAACTGGAGAAGCGTATTGAAGCCTGTTGGGATGCAACAGAGTTGGAGGATATCTATCTGCCCTACAAGCCCAAACGCAGGACTCGTGCACAAGTGGCTCGCGAACAAGGTCTGGAACCTCTGGCCCAGACACTTATGCTTCAAAGAGAGCGTGATCCGGAGCGTGCTGCAGAGCGATACGTGAAAGGCGATGTGAAAGATACTGAGACGGCTATTAAAGGGGCTCAGGATATCATTGCAGAAATCGTCAGCGAGGATGAGCGCAGCCGTCAACAGCTACGCACCAGCTTCAGCCGTCAGGCTTTTATCACTTCGAAAGTGGTTAAAGCAAAAGCAGATACAGACGAAGCAGCGAAATATAGCGATTACTTCGATTGGGAAGAGCCTCTTAAGCGCTGTTCTTCTCACCGTCTGCTGGCTATGCGTCGTGGTGAGAGCGAAGGTATCCTCCGTATCAGTATTTCCCCTGACGACGAAGAGGCTGTTGAACGTCTGAAACGTCATTACGTCTATGGAAACACCCCGTGCGGCAGACTGGTGGCCGAAGCTGTTGAAGATGGTTATAAGCGTCTATTGAAACCTGCCATCGAGACCGAATTCTCTGCCCTCAGCAAGGAAAAAGCCGACGAAGAGGCCATCCGCGTGTTTGCAGAGAACCTACGCCAATTGCTGCTTGGTGCACCGTTAGGTCAGAAACGCGTCTTGGGCGTCGACCCTGGCTTCCGTACAGGATGCAAAGTGGTCTGTCTTGATGCTCAGGGTAATCTGCTTCATCATGAGGCTATCTTCCCCCACCCGCCTGTCAACAAGCGCATGGAGGCTGCGATGGCCATCCAAAAGATGATTAGGAAATACCAGATTGAGGCCATCTCTATAGGTAATGGGACTGCCAGTCGTGAAACCAACGATTTCATCAAAGATGTTCTGGCTGGCCGCTATAATATCGACACAAAGAAGAATGAGGAGCTTACCAAGCCCCAAGTCTTTACAGTTAGCGAAGACGGTGCTTCCGTCTATTCTGCTTCGAAAATAGCGCGCGACGAATTCCCTGATGAGGATGTGACCGTTCGTGGAGCTGTCTCTATCGGACGCAGATTGATGGATCCGCTTGCCGAACTTGTGAAGATCGATCCCAAAAGCATCGGTGTAGGCCAATATCAGCATGATGTAGATCAGACAAAACTCAAGCACTCATTGGATCAGACGGTTGAGAGTTGTGTCAATCTCGTAGGCGTCAATCTTAATACTGCCTCACAGCATCTGCTGATGTACGTCAGCGGTCTTGGTCCCACACTCGCCAAGAACATCGTGGACTATCGCCGTGAGAATGGGGCTTTCACCTCACGTGCCCAACTGAAGAAGGTACCACGACTGGGGCCTGCAGCATTCCAGCAATGTGCAGGTTTCCTTCGTATTCCTGGTGCAAAGAATCCCCTTGATAATTCTGCCGTTCATCCTGAGAGCTATCCCGTTGTCGAACAAATGGCCAAGGATCAGGGCTGTTCAGTGTCCGACCTTATTAATAATAAGGACAAACGCGAAGCCATTGATATCAAGCGCTATGTCACTGCCGAAGTTGGCATCCCCACCCTTACGGATATCATGAAGGAACTTGAGAAACCAGGTCGTGACCCTCGCGAGCAGATTGAGGAGTTTGAGTTCGATAAGAATGTTTCGACTGTCGACGATCTGGTGGAAGGCATGATCCTGCCTGGTATTGTCACTAATATCACCAATTTTGGCGCATTCGTTGATATTGGGGTACATCAGGATGGTCTTATACACATTTCCCAGATGGCCAATCGCCGCATTGCCCACCCTACGGATGTCGTCAAACTCCATCAGCACCTTCGCGTCAGAGTCATCGAGGTAGACCGTAGGCGCAATCGAATTTCACTATCATTAAAAGGAATTTAGCAAAATGAAGAATACTTATTTATGGTTGCTGCTGATAGTTGCAACCATCGTCTCCTGCACATCTGGAGATGTGACCGGAAGCCGTCAGCTCAGTCCTGAGCAGAAACGGCTGGAGAAAATCAACATGATCGACAGTATTTCGCTCAGCGAGGTACTTCAGCTTGATTCCATTGAAGGCTATGAGCTACTGAGTACTCTGACTGCAGATGCATGGATGCTTATAGATGACTCCACTGGCTGTATCATCAGCGAGAAGAATGCAGACGAGCCAAGACCTATGGCGTCTATCACCAAGATGATGACTTGTCTGCTGGCACTTGAGAACGGGCAAATGGGCGATACCATCGAAATCACCCAGGATGTCTATATCGCCAAAGACTCCAGAGTGAAACTGGGTGATAAATATTCGATGCGAAACTTGATTGACGAGATGATGCTGGTGAGCGATAATGATGCAGCCTACGCCTTAGCGAAACATCTGGGAGGCGACACACTGAGATTCTACGACATGATGAATGAGAAAGCTGCTTACTTAGGGATGACGAACACACACTTTGCCAATCCAAATGGTGTTCCTAATCTAAACAACTACAGTTCGGCAAGCGACCTTATCAGACTGTCACGATACTGCATGCGCGATAGTCTCTTTGCTGCCATTGTTGGCACAGCAGAGAAGGATATTCCTCTCCTTGACGGGCGCCACATGCCTTGTCGCAACACCAATGCACTGCTTAGGACCTACGAAGGTTGCTTAGGTATCAAGACAGGATTTACGCGTCAAGCGGGCAATTGCCTCGCCTCTGCTGCCACTCGCGATGGTGTGACCCTTTATCTCGTCCTACTCAATAGTCGCAGCATGTCATCACGATTCGAAGAGTCGGCTATCCTACTCGACTATGGCTTCAACGTAATGAAAGCCTATCCTCGTTAATGGTGATTTTACTACTATCTTTCCTGTAACAAATAATCCCTGCCAAAAGTCTGACAGGGATTACAGTTAATAAAGACGTTTGATTTCTTTACTTGACCTTCTCCACGATGGCCTTGAAAGCCTCGGGATTGTTGATAGCGAGGTCGGCGAGCACCTTACGGTTGATCTCGATACCTGCCTTTGCAAGGTTACCCATGAATACTGAGTAGCTCAGACCTTCCTGACGAGCGGCTGCGTTGATACGCTGAATCCACAGGGCACGGAAGTTGCGCTTCTTGTTACGACGATCACGATAGGCATAGGTCAAACCCTTCTCCCATGTGTTCTTTGCTACTGTCCAAACATTCTTGCGGGCTCCAAAATAGCCGCGGGTAAGCTTCAAAATTCTCTTACGCTTTGCTCTTGATGCAACGTGATTTACTGATCTTGGCATAATTTTTCTACTTTAAATGTTCGACAATAGGTTTAACGGAGACACAACAGGTCACGAACCTGCTTCATGTTTGAAGGATCAACGATAGTTGTACCTACCAAGTTACGCTTCTGCTTCTTGGTCTTCTTTGTAAGAATGTGGCTGTGGTAAGCGTGACGTCTCTTAACCTTACCTGTACCGGTGAATGTGAATCTCTTCTTTGCACCGGAGTTTGTCTTTACTTTTGGCATTGTTTTAAAAATTTAAATTGTTATTAATATCCGATGGCAACGCATATACCGGGCGCGCCACCTTCTTTTTCACTTTTCACTCTTCGCTTCCCTCTTTCGTCAGCTTCTTCAGTGCATCGGCACTGATCTTAGCATTGGCGAAGAGACCACCGCTTGCTGGCATCTCTGCATCAGCCACTTCTTTGGAAGACTGCTGTGCCTGAGACTTCTTTGCCTCTTTTGCCTCTGCTTCTGCTGCCTCACGGTCGCGAGCCTGCTGACTCTTCTTGGCAGCACCTGCTTTCTTTGGAGCCAGATAGAGAAACATCTTCTTGCCTTCGAGCGAAGGCATCGACTCGACCTTACCTACTTCCTCCAGATCGTTTGCAAAACGGAGGAGCAACACCTCTCCCTGCTCCTTGAACAGGATGGAGCGTCCACGGAAGAATACGTATGCGCGTACCTTATTACCTTCCTCAAGGAACTCCTTGGCGTGCTTGAGCTTGAACTGATAGTCGTGCTCATCGGTCTGGGGTCCAAAGCGGATTTCCTTCACCTCCACCTTTACCTGCTTGGCCTTCATCTCTTTCTGGCGCTTCTTCTGCTGGTAAAGGAACTTGGAGTAGTCAATCAGACGACAAACTGGCGGATTGGCATTAGGCGAAATCTCTACGAGGTCTACCCCTTGCTCTCGGGCCATATTAAGTGCATCACGAGTAGGAACTACGGACGAACCATTGTCACCTACGATGCGGACTTCACGCACTCGAATCATCTCGTTGATTCGGTACTGACTCTTCATTTTGTCATTCTTCATTCACTACTTTTTAAGAAATCGGCTGCAAAATTAATAATTTTTGTTTATAGTTTATTGTTTATAGTTTATAGATGATTGTACTTTTATGAAAATTTAACTCTTCAACTGTCATATCAACTATAAACTATAAACTTTAAACTATAAACTATTAAAAATCTTTCGTCATTTCAGCAACACGAGCGTTCACCTCGTCGATGAACTCCTGAATGGTCTTAACGCTCTGCTCGCCACCACCCTGGGGACGTACAGCAACCGTACCATCCTGTTGCTCCTTCTCACCTACGATTACCATATAGGGGATACGCTTCAACTCATTGTCGCGGATCTTGCGGCCCAGTTTCTCGTTGCGAAGGTCGATGGTAGCGCGAACACCGCCCAAATCAAACTTTTTGGCAACCTCCTGAGCATAATCATTATATTTCTCAGAGAGGGGCAGGATAGCCACTTGGTCAGGTGTCAGCCAAAGGGGGAAATGACCAGAAGTGTGCTCGATCAGCACAGCGCAGAAGCGCTCGAGACTTCCGAATGGTGCACGGTGGATCATCACAGGCGTCTTCTTCGTGTTGTCCTCATCGGTATACTCCAGCTGGAAACGCTTAGGCAGGTTATAGTCTACCTGAATAGTACCCAACTGCCAGCGACGGCCAATAGCATCCTTAATCATGAAGTCGAGCTTCGGACCATAGAAAGCAGCCTCACCGTATTCTACCTTTGCGGGCAGGCCCTTCTCCTGACAAGCCTCAACAATGGCCTTCTCTGCCAATGCCCAGTCCTCATCTGTACCTACATATTTATCATGGTCATTAGGATCGCGCAGCGAGATCTGTGCCTCGAAGTTAAATCCAAAAGCCGTCAGCACGATACCGATGATATCCATCACGTTGAGGAACTCCTGCTTCACCTGGTCTGGACGACAGAAGAGATGGGCATCATCCTGAGTAAACGAACGGACACGAGTCAGTCCGTGCAACTCACCACTCTGCTCATAACGATAGACCGTACCAAACTCGGCAATACGCAGAGGCAGGTCACGATAAGAACGGGGCTTCCATGCGAAAATCTCGCAGTGGTGAGGACAGTTCATCGGCTTCAGCATGTACTCCTCATCCTCCTCAGGGGTATGGATTGGCTGGAACGAATCCTTGCCATAATGAGCATAGTGACCAGAGGTAACATAAAGATTCTTCGAGCCGATATGCGGTGTAATAACCTCTTGATAGCCAAAGCGCTTCTGAACCTTACGTAAGTGATCCTGCAAGCGCAGACGAAGTTCTGTTCCCTTCGGCAACCAGATGGGCAATCCCTTACCTACCTTATCAGAGAACATGAAGAGTTCCATCTCCTTGCCAATCTTACGGTGGTCGCGCTTCTTGGCCTCCTCCAACATCTCGAGATACTCGTCGAGCATCTTCTTCTTGGGGAATGAGATACCATACAGACGCTGCATCTGCTCACGGCTGGCATCACCACGCCAGAAAGCACCAGCTACTGATGTGAGCTTGACAGCCTTGATCTCACCTGTATCCATGAGGTGCGGACCACGACAGAGGTCTGTAAAGTTACCCTGTGTATAGGTAGTGATGGTACCGTCTTCTAGATCCTGGTCGATGTGCTCGCACTTATAGGTCTGTCCCCACTCAGCAAACTGCTTCAGGGCCTCAGCCTTAGGCACCTCACGACGAACCACAGGCTCCTTCTTGCCTGCCAGTTCCTTCATCTTAGCCTCAATCTTGGGGAAGTCGCTCTCCTTGATGCTCTCGCCATCCTTCAGCAGCACATCATAGAAGAAACCATTCTCGACAGCGGGTCCGAAACCAAACTGGATGCCTGGATACAACTCCTGCAGAGCCTCAGCCAGCAAGTGGGCCGATGTGTGCCAGAAGGTATGCTTACCCTGCTCGTCGTCGAACTTGTAGAGCGCGATGGTCGCATCCTCATTGATAGGACGGTTCAGCTCTACTGTCTCACCGTTTACTCCACAGCTGACAACGCTGCGTGCGAGAGCCGGAGAGATGCTCTCTGCAATCTGATAGCCAGTCACGCCCTGCTCATACGAACGAACAGATCCGTCTGGAAAAGTAATGTTTATCATACCTTATTTATTATATATATAATTTTCAGCCTGCAAAGATACACACTTTCATCGAAACCACCAAATTTTCCTTTAAAATTCTACTTTCAGCTCCTTTCCCAGAAACTCACCTCTGGGGTCAGGCCCCAAAACTAAGTTCTGGGGCCTGACCCCAGAGGGCATGAATCCTACTATGACATAGCTATGATAGTGCATGATTTCCCCCAATGACTTTGAGATAAAAACTAAGGATTCCTTATATTATCTAACGACAATCTTTCTCGTTGCATGTCCTTGGCGGACGATGTAGATACCAGGGCGGAGGCCCCTAATCGAATTGCCGGAAGGCTGGCCTGAAACGGAGTAGACGTCGTAAGGCTGTGCGAGATCGATAGAGGATTCTGAGGACTCGACGGAGACCTCTGTAATACCTGTGGGCACAAATGTATAGCCAAGTCGCTTATCCATCCACTTCAGGCGCTCTTTCATAAACCTGCGGACATTCTCCACTTCTGCCTGGAAACTGCCTAATGCCCGAGCATTCTGATGCACTTTCTTGTTGAGGATAGGCCAACGAAGGAAATTGAGCCGCTGCGAGTGGTCGAGGTCAGCCTCCATCTGGTCGATATAGGCCACAAGGCTCTCTTCTGTCAGATCTGCATGGCGGGCCTTGTCCCAGATATCAAGCATCATCGCCTGGGATTCGTCGCTGTAAAGCACGAATTCATCCACCATCTTCTTCATATTTCCAGCGCAACTGCCTCCACTGCGATAGATATAGTCTTTCTTGTTACAAACGGGGTAAGTGCGCTGATCATTATCGAAGGCGAGATCGAAATCCCATACTGGTCCTGTAAACATCGTATCATCATCACGCTGCTTATACATATATACACTCCAGTAGGTATCCGTATTACCAGAGAGTTCGCCCACGAGGAAATGTCGCAGGAATGTGTTCTTGTCAATATACTGGTGGGGATCGTCTTCCATTTTGTTGAAATGCGAGCGGATATAGCTCCGCTGCTTCGTCGTGATGGAATCCTCACCGGGTGACTTGATGGTGACCGGATTGCCTTTGACAGACTTGAACCACGACTTCTCTTGATTAGCATAGGCATCGATCTCGATAAAATAGCCACCCGTCAAAGCACTGCCCTCGTTATCATGGGTGGTCATCTCGGTGATGTTCACCCTATTCTTGTGTACCTGTATCTGGTCACAGAGCTGATAACAACCCTTATACTCGCCATTGAGCAGCACATCGACAGCCGTACCATAGGGCGTATAGGGCATCCCCAGGCGGCGACTCAGTTCGAAGGCCAGCAGATTACGCATCAGCGTCTTGTCGCCATAGTTATTGATGAGCGTCCACTTCTTGGCTTTAGCTGGAGCATCGAGCACAACTTGTTTCTCGTCGAACTTGATGCGATAGGGCTTCTTGGGGAAGTCGCGTGAGGCATTGCCTCGCTCACGGATGGTACCAGGCTCGGAAAGCAGCTTTGTTCCCCCGTCAGAGATGATTGTCAGCTGTGATACAATCTCATGCTCTTTGTCGTAAGGAATCTCGTCATTGAGGGTATGGATAATGACGGTAGGCAGATTAGTGAGCTGAAAAAGGTGAGAATCGTTTCCATCGCCCTTATGACCATAGAACTCCACCCCTGCCAGATTCTGATAGGCACCGGCAGGCTTGACGAAACGGACATAGCGAAAGCCTCGTGAACAATTGACATCAGCATAGGCCATCTTATTGTTCATGGCCTTCTCTTCTATCATATAAAGCGGCAGGGCATCCATAAAATCAGGACGGTTGGCACCTTCGAACACACCCAGCACCACCCTACTCAGAACTTGACTCTCGACACTGGGCGCCCAACCCACCTTCGTGATGACATGAGGACTGCCCAGGTCAAGTCCAATCCAGACGTTGTTATTATCAACGATTTCTGTCCCTGTCAGTTTGTCGTCAGCATGACCAACCGTCACCCATAGTGCCATCAGGCATGAAAGAACTATAGAAAAGCTTCTCATCACTTCTCACGATATTTCTTAATCACACTATAGGCCTGATAGAGACCAAGTTCGCCAGCTTTCGACAAATCCTCGATGCCTTCGGAAATCTTCTTGGCATAGATGCGGGCCAAGCCACGATTATAGTAAGCCTCAGCCAGACGTTCCTCAAGCGAGATGGCCTGCGTATAGTCGTCGATAGCACGCTGATAATCCTGCCGCTGGGCATAGAGATTGCCCCTATTATAATAAAGGTACGCATTACGAGGTGACCGCTGGAGCGCATCCGAGAGGTCGCCAAGTACATTTGCCGACTTCAGGTCGATATTAGTACCCTGAGAGGCATTAAACTCATTGATCTTTGCCTGACAGACAGCCCTTTGCCAGTAGGCTAATGACGAACCAGAATCAATCTGCAGATAGATGCTCAGGTCGTCGATGGCATTATCAAAATTCTGAATGGTGCTATAGGCAATAGCCCTCATGAAGAGCAAAGGCTTCACGTCGGCCATATGCTTGGTGGCATCAATAGCCGTACTGAGCGAGTCGATATAGGCGAATGTCTGCTGCATACGGTCCTCATTGAGTTTCGTATTATCACAGGAGAGATAGATGGTACGTGAGCGGGAGGAGTTGTTAAAGGCCTCGACTGTATCCTCGAAAGGAATATCGGTCTTTACCTCGTCATGAGGACGGGTGAAGGTCAGCCCATACATGGGGAGGAAAGCCAGATCGGCCTTGCGGTTCTGCACCTTTCCACGATAATCGCTCTTATAGTCGTGCTCCACTTCCTGTTCATCAGCGACAACAATCTGGTTATACTTCTCCAGGTCTTCATCACTCCGCTTACGCATCTGTTTCTTGGAGAGTCGTGGCTGATGGCCGTATCGCTTGTCCATCTGTGCCTTCAGGATGCGGAACTCGTCGAGTTCTGCCTGCTTGGTATTGCCTAACCGGCGATAACAAGAGGCACGGTGCTGAAGACCGAACCAGAAGTTAGGATATTCCTCTATCACCTTCGAATAATCGCGGATGGCGGCACGCAGGTTGCCAGTCTGTTCCAGCAACAAGGCACGGTTGAAAAGCGCCATGAGGTTATTGGGCTCCAGCTTCAGCACGAAGTCGAAATCTTCGATACCTCTGTTATCATCGCCCACCTGGGCGCGCAGCAGTCCACGGTTGTAATGACCCAGGAAATTATTGGGATCGAGGTCGAGGGCCGTATCATAGTCGGCCATCGCCCCTCTGAGATTATTCTGATTATAACGTGCCAACGCACGATTGATGTAGTTGCCAGAATGTTTCGGCAACAGATGGATGCTCTTGCTCAGGAACTCCTCACCCTCCTTCCATTCCTGTCGGGCCAGACTGATGACAGCCCGTTCTGCCCAGATGCCACCATCGTAAGGATCAAGTTCCAAGCTTTTGTCGAGTGACTTCACGGCTTCCGTCGTGTCCTTCTGCAGCAGATAGACTTCTGCCTGCATCGAATAAGCACGGGCATACTTTGTCCATCGCGTCATCATCGTATCAATCTCTGCCAACGCGCGGTCATAATCCTTCTCTTGAATCAGGCAGAGGACACGGTTATGCCAAAGTGACTGATTCTCAGGATCATAACGAAGCGCACGGTCATAATCCTTCACAGCCTCAGCGAACTTCTTCTGATTGATACGACAAAGACCACGAAGTTCGTAAGCACTAACGACATAAGGATTGCGCTCGATAGCCTCCGAGCAGTCGGTCTCTGCACCACGGAAGTCATCAAGATAGTATTTGGCTACGCCACGAAAGAACCAAGGTTCATAGAGCCAAGGTTTCTGGCTGATAGCCTGATTAAAGTACTGGATAGAGAGGACATAATCCTCATAATAAAGCGCTGAGCGCCCTATCATCACCAGACGGTCGGTATTGAACTGTGCAAAACTGACGATTGGCAAAAATGCGAGAAACAATAAAATGCGACGCATTTTATTATTTCCTCACACATTTTGTACGATATCCACAACGATAACGCCCTTGGATCAGAGCACGGAGTTTACTCTTGATCAGCTGTTTACGGAGTGGAGAGATGCGATCAATAAACATCTTGCCGTCGAGATGGTCAAACTCATGCTGCATGACACGGGCCAGATACCCCTCTATCCACTCGTCGTGGTGCTGGAACTCCTCATCATCCCACTCCACATGAATACGTGTGGGACGTACCACCTTCTCATGGATGGCAGGCAGCGACAGACAACCCTCCTCAGAAGAGTCAGTCTGGTCTTCATCGTACTCGATGATATGAGGATTGATAAACACTTTCTTAAACCCCTTATACTCTGGCAGGTCCTCGGAAAGGACATCGAGATCGATGACAGACAGACGGATGGGCTTGCCAATCTGTGGCGCTGCCAGTCCGATTCCTTCCGAATCTGCCAGCGTTTCCCACATGTCGGCTATCAGTTCCTTCAACTGCGGATAGTCGGGGGTGATATCTTCAGCCACCTTGCGAAGGACGGGCTGACCATATATATAAATAGGTAATATCATTTCTTACTTCTTAAATAATCTTCGAGGATAATCGTGGCACTGATTTCGTCAACGAGGGCTTTATCCTGACGGGCCTTCTTCTTCAAGCCTCCGTCGAGCATGGCCTGATGAGCCAAGACAGAAGTAAAACGCTCGTCGAAGAACTCAATGGGAACATCAGGAACAGCCTTGCGCCAACGGCTGACAAACTGCTGCACACGCTGCAGATTCTCACTGGGCTGACCATTGGGCTGGCGGGGCTCTCCGATGACGATACGCTCAACGGGCTCCTTCGCCATATAGGCCTTCAGCCAGTCGAACAACTCTGATGTAGAAACAGTCGCCAACCCTCCAGCAATAATCTGCAAAGGGTCGGTGACTGCTATGCCGGTACGTTTCTTACCGTAATCGATAGATAATATCCTGGCCAAATTGTCGATTTATTGTCCGAAATAGAGCAACCAGGCATCAGGATAGGTAGCACGGAGCTGATCGCGGCTAGCTGCTGCAGAACCCTTATCGCTGTATGTCGAAGCAACAACACGATACATATTCTTATCCTCGTTCTTCACAATCTGTGCATCATAGCCAGCATCTCTGAGACGCTGCTGCAGGCCGTCGGCATTAGCACGCACGCCAAAAGAGCCAACTACAACACTGTATGCCTTCAGACCACTACCGCTAACAAGCGATACATTCTCCTGACGGACAGAGACGTTGTCGAGATTGTCATAGACACGGCCCTCATTAGCTGGCTTTGCCTCAACAGGAGCAACTACGGGAGCAGCCTCAGTCTGGGGCTGAGCTGCGGTCTCTGTCTGCTTTGCTTTCTCATAAGCCTTCTTATAGGCACTTTCACTTGACTTACAGCTTGTAAAAGCCATTGCGGCGCATAAACCTACGCACAAAAGAGTGTACTTCTTCATTTTTGTTGTTTATTAATTATGTATTAATTTCAATATTTGCTGCGAAATTACAAAATATTGAGCAAATGCAAGCGAAAAAGGGGCATAAAGTTTGTTAAATCGGCAAATTCACATCTTTTTTATAAAAAAAACGTATGTTTTTTACGTTACAACGGAAAACTTTTGTATATTTGCAGAACAATTCCATTACTACAATTATTAAAACGAAAGAATTATGAAAAGTTTAGGTTACATTGGCGCATTCCTCGGTGGTGCTATCGCCGGCGCTGCCCTGGGCATCCTCATGGCTCCAGAGAAAGGACAGGACACTCGTGTTAAAATCACTGATGCTGTAGAAGACTTCTTGAAGAAGCATAACATTAAGCTCAGCCGCAAGGAAGTGGTTGACTTGGTAGACGACATCCAGGATGCTTCAGAAGAGGAATAATCACGTAAAGGAGTAAGAAGTAATGCTTTCAAGCGACAAGAATGTTGAGTCGATCGCACAACTAATCGAGGTATTGAAACATTACCTCAGGCTCCAGACAGAATACGTGAAGCTCGACTTGATTGACAAGGTGGTAAGCCTGTTAACGGCTGCCGCCTTGGCAATCATTTTATTTATGATTATCATTGCGGTATTCTTTTATTTCTCTTTCGCCCTCGCCTTCTGGCTTTCTTCCTATATCTCTACGGCTCTGGCTTTCCTCTTAGTGGCTCTGCTCCATCTGCTGATTTTCATACTCTTCCTCTATTATAGGAAGCCGTGGATCGAAAAGCCACTTGTGCACTTCCTCGCCAGTCTCTTACTCAGTAAATAATATAATAAGGTATGCTTCCAGTGAAGAAACCCACAAAAGACTATCGTACGCTCGACGATATCCGTCAGCGTAAGGACGAACTCTTGGAACAGCTCCAGGAGGACAACACGAAGTTCACAACGCTCTGGGATCAGGTATTTGTGAAGAAAGAGGGAAACTCCAAAGGCGATTACATCGCTTCACTCGTCAGCAACGGTTTTGTAGCTGTCGACACATTCCTGCTCATCCGTAAGCTCATAAAAGGCTATGGGTATCTATTCGGAAATAAAAAGAGAAAGAAATAAAAAAAGGGTCACCGCCGTGACCCAAACCTTTGTTAACCTTAAATCTAATACTATGAAAAACACAATGCAAAGGTACACCTTTTTTTTTTAACCTGCAAGAGAATTTGCTGAAAAATCGCGTTTGCTTAAACTATTTTAACAAATCGCACCAATTTAGGCACTATTTTTAATAATTGAGCTCTATTTCTTGACCATCATAGGCCAATTCAAAACCTTCGGGCAGAATACTGTTGACCTTCTCATGTAAGCCGATATCATGACAAACATGAATCAACAAAGTCCGTTTGGCTCCTACCCTACGCGAGAAGGCTATGGCATCATCGACTAACTGATGGGAGTGATGGGGCTTGTCGAAGCGCAAGGCATTCACCACGAGCAGCTCTGTCCCTTCCAGATAAGGCATCTCTTGCTCCCCAATGGTTTTCATATCCGTGATATAGGTCAGCGGCCCTATCCTGTAGCCCAGGATTGGCAGCTTGCCATGCATCACCTCGATAGGCATAATCTGCAAGTCGCCAATCTGGAGAGGCACGTGGGGCAGGATCTCGTGCAGCCCAATAGCAGGAACACCCGGATAGCGGTTGGCCGCAAAACAGTAAGGCAACATCTGCAGCATCGACTCCTTTGCCATTGGATCGGCATAGACATTAATCTCGCCAAACTGACAATAAGGACGGATATCATCCATACCCCCCATGTGATCGTAGTGCGAATGGGTAATCAGGATGCCATCTATCCTGCGGAAAGGCTGCGGCAGAATCTGCTGACGGAAATCTGGGCCGCAATCAATGAGCAGGCGTGTCTGATCAGTCTCTACCAGCACTGAGCAACGCGTGCGCTTATCCTTGGGATCTGCACTCTGGCAGACCTCACACTGGCAGCCAATCACAGGCACACCACACGAAGTTCCCGTTCCCAAAAAAGTCAGTTTCATATGATATTCACTTCCGGATGAATCTCTATGCCGAATTTCGCTTTCACGTCGAACTGGATCTGCTGGCAGAGGGCGACAATCTCTGCCCCCGTTGCACCACCATGATTCACAAGCACCAGCGCCTGTTTGTCGTGAACGCCTGCACGTCCCAGTGATTTTCCCTTCCAGCCGCACTGTTCTATCATCCAGCCTGCAGGAATCTTCACATGACGGGAGTCAACCTTATAATGAGGCATATTAGGATAGGCAACAGCAAGCTTCTCGTACCTGCTCTTCGTCACGATGGGATTCATAAAGAAACTACCCGCATTACCCATCACTTTCGGATCAGGCAGTTTGGCCTGACGTATCTCGATGATGGTATCGCGCAGTTGCTGTGCCGTTGGTTCCTTGATACCCTTCCGTTCCAGTTCCGAACGTATATTGCCATAATCAAGATGGGGCTTGAAGGTCTTCGACAGAGCGTATGTCACTCGGGTAATCAGGAAGCGGTTCTTCCAGTCCGTCTTCAATCGGCTCTGTCTGTAGCCGTATTCGAAATCCTCATTGCCCCAGATATGCCTCTTGCCGTTGGCAATCTCAATCATCCACACACAGAGTATCAGGTCTTTTGCCTCCACTCCATAGGCACCGATATTCTGAACAGCCGAAGCGCCCACATCGCCAGGGATCAGAGAGAGATTCTCCATGCCATAGTAACCTTTGTTCAGACTAAGGGCCACCATGTCATCCCACGTCTCACCACTGCCGCAGGTCATTCTCATGCAACCAAAATAATCCTCTTCGAATTCATAGCCTTTGATGCCCGAGCGCACCACGATGCCATCAAAGTCGTGAGTCAACAGCAGATTACTGCCTCCACCTATTATTATATAAGGCTTCTTCGACTTCCTCAGGATCTCAACCACCTCCATCGCCTCGAAGTCATCTTCAAACTCCAAGTAACGACTGCACTTGGCATCAATGCCAAATGTATTGTGATCCTTCAGACTATAATTCTTAAAATCCTTCATTTCACACTCCACACTCCTCACTCCTCACTCCACACTCCTACGTAGTCATTTTCATGAGCAGCCATTTGCCACCCACCTTCTTGAAGCGCAGTTCCATCTCCAAGCCGTTGGCGACGCCTCTCAGCAGGAAAATCTTGGTATCCCCCTCTGGCTCTGCCTTCCCATAGACAACATTATAAATCGACTTGGCAGGCAACTTAGGCGCAAAGGCTTCCCAAGTATCAGCAGTGATTACGCCCTCCATCATATTATAGTCGTCATCAGGATCGGGACCGACGAACTGCACGGTCTCGTTGAGACTCTTCAACTGGAACAGGCTGTCGCTGGCAAACCGCTTATAGAATGAAAGGAATGAAGCATTCACATTATCCTTCAAAGGCGTTGTCCTTACCTCAGTCAACATCCAAGCGCCCTTGATACGCAGGAAATGATACTCTGTCACCTTGGCTTTCCTCAACAGAATCCGCTCTACGACAGCCTCATTGACAGCAGTATCCTTCATCAGCGACATCTGCTTGTCGCTGTTGAACAACAGCGTGTAGAACCCCTGACGCATGAAGAGATGCTCCATCTTCCACTTGCTCTTTTCCTTCAGCTCAGTCTTCTCCCCCTCAACTAGCTTGAGTGGGAAGACGATACGCTCCTTCTGGAGTTTCTTGTTGGCCAGGAAGTTAAACAGAAAGTCGTCAAACATGGCATCAGCAGCTCTTGGCATCGGTGTCTCTGTGATCAGCAGCTCCATCGAGTCTATCGGCTCAACTGACTCCGACGAGTCGATGGCCGTCGAGTCTGAGAGTCCATCTCCTGTCTGTCCAGCCTTATTCCCCGTACAGGAGAATGCCAGCATGAGACCTGCGTAAAACGCTATCAATAACCTTTTCATTTACTGAGGTAATACCTTATCTATTTTTATAGTTCTCTCAAATTTCGGCAAAATTACAAATATTTTTAGATATATGCACACAAGAAAGGAATTTTTTTTGTTTCTTTTGTGCTTTTGTCTAAAAAAATAAGTACCTTTGCACGCAAAATTGCAATTTTTACGATTTATGATACTTGATAAGATAGATGAACTTCTAAAAGAAGTACAGGAATTAAGTGCGAAAAACGCAGAGGAAGTAGAACAGCTCCGCCTCAAATATCTCAGTAAGAAAGGTGAGATTACGGCCTTGATGAACGACTTCCGCAATGTGGCTGCCGACCAGAAGAAGACTGTCGGCATGAAGATCAACGAACTGAAGACACTGGCTACTGAGCGCATCAATCAGCTGCGCGAGGAGTGCGAGACACAGGAGACTGGCGAAGAGGCCATCGACCTGACGCGCACACCCTACCCCATCCAGCTCGGCACGCGCCATCCGCTGACCATCGTCACCAACGAGATTATCGACATCTTCTCGCGTATGGGCTTTGTTCTGGCAGACGGTCCTGAGGTAGAGGATGATCTCCATGTGTTTACGAAGATGAACTTTGCCGCTGACCATCCTGCCCGTGATATGCAGGACACCTTCTTTGTCAGCCAGCATCCCAATGATGTCACCAAGAACGTCCTGCTCCGCTCTCATACCTCAAGCGTGCAGGCTCGTGTGATGGAACAGATGCACGATGAGAATGGCCAGTTGACGGCTCCTATCCGTGTGATTTGTCCAGGTCGCGTCTATCGCAACGAGGCCATCACCGCCCGTGCCCACTGCTTCTTCCATCAGGTAGAAGGTCTGTATATCGACAAGGATGTTTCGTTTACCGACCTCAAGCAGGTACTGCTCTCATTTGCCAAGGAGATGTTCGGTGCGGATACGAAGATCCGCCTGCGCCCCTCCTACTTCCCGTTCACAGAACCTTCAGCCGAGATGGACATCAGCTGTTTCATCTGCGGTGGTGAGGGCTGCGGCTTCTGCAAGCATACTGGCTGGGTAGAGATCCTTGGCTGCGGAATGGTTGATCCCAACGTGCTCGAACTTTGCGGCATCGACTCAAAGGTTTACTCAGGCTACGCCTTCGGTATGGGTGTCGAGCGCATCACCAACCTGAAGTATCGCGTCAGCGACCTCCGCATGTTCTCCGAGAACGACACCCGCTTCCTCGAAGAATTCGAATCAGCAGACTGACAGCAGCTATTCCCCAAAGGACAAGGGCTTTGGAATTGCTCCAAAGCCCTTGTCGTTTATACAAGCTTGCAAAGCGGTAGATGAAAAAACTTATTTCTCCTTCGCTGTAACAACCGTCACGATGTAGGCACTTAAGAGGACCAGGATGCCTGCGACGGGCTTGTCCCAGGTGAGGATGTCCTGACCAAGCATGATGGCTACGAGGGAGGCTATGACAGGCTGCAGATTGGTGTAGATAGAGACCGTCGTGGCCTGCAGGTATTTCATCGCGAAGGGGATAAGGAAATAGCCGAGAGCTGTAGCGCAGATGACAATGAAGGCCATTTCGAGCACACCATCCCAACCCCATGCTTCCGTATAAAGGGCATTCTGTGAGAGTTCTGGAAGGGCGATGGGAACGGTCACGATGGCGGAAATGAGAAACACGTACTTCATCTGCGTGACAGGTGAATACTTGCTGGCGACATTACGGGTGATAATCAGATAGACGGCCCACGTGAGCACACTCAGAATGGCGAGCACGATGCCAATCAGGTCGTTCTTGCCAGAGCCGAGCGACTGGCTCATCAGCACCATCAAGACAGCACCTGCTATACCAAGTAATACTCCCAACGACTTCATCGGAGTGACCTTCTCACCTATGGTTAATGCGGCGCAAAGCATGACGGCCACTGGGGTAAGTGTGGCGATGAGTGAGAAATATATAGGACTGGTGTAATCGAGTGCCCAGGCTGTGAGCGTCTGTGATATCACGAAGCCCAACAGTCCGCCAAACAGGATGGTTATCAAGTCCTTACGCTCTACTTTCTCTTTCGGTAGGAAGGCAGCAATCACCCAAAACAAGATACAGGCACCCAATGATCGTGAGGCCATATAACCCATGGGAGTAACCCACTCGTCGAGCAAAAGTTTGGTAACAGGTACGCCAAGTCCGAAAATGGTGTTGGCGAAGAAGATAGCGCTATGCGCCTGGAGTTTTTTGTTCATATAAGTTGATTCTTTCTTTGATTGACATTTTGGCGAATTTGCGCCATTCGGTAGCTTCGCCATTGGCGAGGTAGCTGAGATTATTCATGTGGCGATAGGCCTCTATCTCGAAGGGATTGATCAGATAGGCCCCATGCTTCATCTTCCTGTTGGCTGGGAGTGCCCGCAACCAATACCATATATATAATAGGTAGAACCGTATCCAAGAGTCGCCGCACGACTGCGCCTGGCGCAAATGGATCATCTCGTGGTTCTTCAGCGTAGAGAAGCCATTGTTCATACGATCGGCCTCAGCTTGTGTTGGCGTCAGGATCTTGCCGAAGAAGGTCAGCCCCTCATACCCCTTTCTGAGCCAGAAGGAGTTCACCACAGCAGGCATATCGACCACCTTACTGGGACGCACGGCATGCCACATGATAGGCACAATCTGAAGCATCTTCAGCATAACGCCTGCAAAGGTACAAATAATTTGGCTAAAAGAACATTATCGGAAGAGAATTCTTCCGTTTCTGGGCAAGTTCGCTCTCCATTCGCTCAATAGCGGTCTTGAAGAAGAACGCGACAAGGTACTCGTCAGAGCCTTCTGTCCTAATCTGTTTCAAGGCAGAGATATATTCAGAACGATCCTTCAGTTCGATGATTAGCAACGGATGCCCCGCCCTGAGCAGAAGGAAATTGGAGAGCAGGCGACCAGTCCGTCCATTGCCATCACGGAACGGATGCAGATACTCATAATACCCATGCCATTTCGCCGCAACTATCAAAGGATGCTGCCCGTCGCCGACAGCCCTCTCTGTGGATGCCATCAACGACGGCACACGGGCTATCAGCGCCTCGTGATCGCCAAACACGGTGTCGCCAGCAGCCATATCCTCAGTCGTATATTCTCCTGGGGTGAATCCTGGTGCCCGATATGCAAGCGTATGCTCCGTCACCAGACGGTTCACCTCCTTCAACAGAGCTTCATCAAACGGGTGCTCCAATTGCCCCACCATATAGTCGAAGGCCCTAAAATGATCAGCCATTTCCGTACACTCCAGCAGCGAACGTCCCACGGGAATCATCGCCATACCCTGTTCACGGAGGATCCGCGTATCATCGACAGTAAAAGAGTTGCCTTCGATAGCACAGGAGTGGGCAGAGAACAGAATCTCATTGTACTCCATCCACTGCTCACGGCTCATCCTATCAGCAACCTTCGCCTGATATTCCGCCCTGATGCGCTCGTATCGCTCAATCTCTTTCTCAAACATCGGGGCAAAGATAAGCATTATTTGCCAATGCGCCAAATAATTGGGAATAATTTTAACCATCAGCATGCCTCCAACCTCATAAGGGCGACAAAAACAACTGGAACTTCATACTTTTTACCTCTACATCTACTAAATAAGGAGCATTGACCGCTTAAACTGCTGAATATAAGCTACTTTATCAAACATACACTTGTATTTTTACCTCTACTAAACCTCTACTAATCCTCTACCAAGCCTCTACTAATCCTCTACTACACCCCCTTCTATCTGAATTAAGCATCCCTTATCGCACAATAAGTACATTTTATTCCGCAATAAGTACATCTTATTCTGCAAAATAGGCATCATATTAATCAATAAACACTTGGCCACTAAGCCTAAGGCTCAGCATTTATTCCCAGCGTGGGAATGTTACGTTCCCAACGTGGGAATGCCATGTTCCCAACGTGGGAACAATTCTTCTCCTTCATAGAAACGATGCCTCCCCCACTTGCCAACGTATAGAAGTAAAGTAGAGGATAGGTAGAGGGAAAGTAGATGGAAAGTAGATGGAAAGTAGAGGATAAATAGATGCAAAATAATGTGTAAATAGTTTATAATCAGCAATCTACCATCTATTTAGTAGAGGTAATAACTGAATAATGTAAGCACACACTAACAAAACAGCATCCAAAAAGTCAAGAATTATTTGGCAATGAGCCAAATGTTTCGCTCTTTTTCTTTCAATTCATAATAATTTTAAAGCCAGTAGGTAAGTTTTTTCGCTGAATAATTCGGGGGATTCGCTGAAAAAAGTTGCCGACTGTAGAAAGAATGCCTACCTTTGCACCATAAAAATCATAAAAAAAGAACAAAAATGAAAACGTTTATGAAGAAGATGAATCTGTTTTGGAGCATTGTTATGGCTATCTTCGCCTTTGCAGCATGCTCAACGGGAGACTGGTATGATGATGAACTTACGACAAACAATCAAAATCCAACAACTGCGACCTCAACGGTCACAGAGAGCAATGATGACAACTCGAAGAGCACCTCGACTGCGGATAATGTCGTTACGGGTGTTTCGAGTGATGGCGATGTGACCTCATTTACGGTGGCCCTCAACAAGAATGCTATTTCTGAATCTGTCAAGGTAGACAGCAGTGATGATGACTATATCGAGAACTCCTCGTTCGACAAGACTATTACCATCACCTTCAGCACATCGGGGTCGGCCACAGTCAGTGGTGATGATGATGGCATCGTGAAGGTCAGCGGTAACGACGTGACTGCCACCAACAATACTGAGAATACCATCAAATATGTACTCACTGGAGAGACCAACGATGGTTTCTTCAAGCTCTACAGTTCGAAGAAACAGGCCATCGTGCTCAATAGTGTCAGTATCACTAACCCTGATGGCGCTGCCATCAACAACCAAAGCAAGAAGCGCACCTTCATCGTCCTCAACGACGGTACGAGAAACTACCTAACTGATGGCACTAATTATGCGGATGCTACCGACAATGAGGACATGAAGGCTTGCTTCTTCTCTGAAGGTCAGCTCATCTTCAGCGGCAGCGGCTATCTCGAGGTTGACGCGAACTGCAAAGCCGGCATCCGAAGCGACGACTATGTGCGCACAATGCCAAAGGCCAACATCTTCGTTGACGCTTCATCAGGTAATGGCATACGCGGTAATGATGCAGTGATAGTGACTGGCGGCGTGATCAATGTCAACGTGACTGGCACTGCTGATAAAGGTATCTCGACTGATGGCGAGATCCGCATTGATGGTGGACGCACTACAATTCTGACCAGTGGCGGTTACGAGTGGGATAGCGATGACAGCGACTACAGTGCATGTTCTGGACTGAAGGCCGACAGTGTAGTGACTATCAACGGCGGTGAACTGAATATCATGTCGACTGGTACTGGCGGCAAGGGCATCAACAGCGATGATAAGATCAACATCAACGATGGCGTGATCCGTATCATCACCACTGGCAAACGCCAGAAAGACTCGAAGGGCAGCGTATCTCCGAAAGGAATCAAGGCTGATGGCAATCTGACCATTAATGGCGGACAGGTTCAGGTGCGCCTTGAAGGTTCGGGTGATGGCACTGAGGCTATCGAGAGCAAGGGCGACATCCACATCGAGGCCGGCACGGTGGAGTGCTACAGCTACGACGACGCCATCAACTCGGCAGGCTATCTCTATATCGACGGCGGATACGTCTATGCCCGTGCCACTGGCAATGATGCCATCGACTCCAACAAAGACCTCTACATCAACGGTGGCGTAGTCATCGCCGAGGGAGCAGGACAACCTGAGTGCGGTATTGATGCAGCAGAACAATATAGAGCCTATATCAACGGAGGAACAGTGATTGCCGTTGGCGGTGGTCTGCAAGCCATCGACTCCAGCTCGAAGCAGGCAAGCATCGCAGTGTCAGCACAGATGGGGACAACGGTAGGCGTACTCGATGGTTCGAAAGCCATTCTTGCCTACACCATGCCCAGCAACAATAGCGGAACAGCCCTGATGATTTCCTCACCTTCCTTCAAGAGCGGTAGCAGCTACACCTTGCGTTCTGGTTGTGAAGTCAGCGGAGGCACCTCGTTCTACAATCTCACCACAGGCTGCACCATCGGCAGCGGATCTCAGAGTGTTGATGTCACTGCCAGCACATCAATCGGCAGTTCGATGGGTGGCGGCATGATGGGTGGCAATATGCCTGGAGGTAATATGCCAGGAGGTAATATGCCAGGAGGAAGAAGGTAAAAAGAAGTGAAAAGTGAAAAGTGAAAAGTGAAAAGTAGATGGCTTTTCACTTTTTTTCTTTATCTTTGCACCAAATTCAAGACAACAATGGACGAAATCAAACGCATAGAACAGTTACGCAAAGAACTGCACGAACATAACTACCGTTATTACGTACTGAATCAGCCGACTATCGGTGACCAGGAATTCGACTTCATGATGCATGAGCTTCAGGATCTTGAAGCCAAGCACCCAGAGATGGCAGACCCAAACTCGCCTACCCAGCGCGTGGGCAGTGACCTCAATGAGGAATTTCAGCAAGTAGTCCATAAATACCCCATGCTCTCACTGGCTAACACCTATAACGAACAGGACGTGGCTGATTGGTACGAGAGTGTGAAGAAAGGATTGGCTGGCGAAGATTTTGAAGTCTGCTGCGAGATGAAATATGATGGCCTTTCTATCTCACTGACGTATGTAGACGGCAGACTCACACAGGCTGTCACGCGTGGTGACGGTGTACAAGGCGACGATGTAACAGCTAATGTCAAGACCATCCGCAGCATCCCTCTGGTGCTGACACCACCAGCCTCCAACGATCTCTTTGCCGTCCCCTCCTACCCCCGTGAATTCGAAATCCGTGGTGAGATACTCATGCCCTGGGCTGTGTTTGAGAAATTGAACAAGGAGCGCGAAGAAGCCGAGGAGCCGCTCTTTGCCAATCCTCGCAATGCTGCCAGCGGCACGTTGAAAAGCCAGAAATCGAGTCTGGTGGCCAGTCGTCAGCTTGATGCATACCTTTATTATCTATTAGGAGAAGAACTGCCTGCCGATGGTCACTACGAGAATCTGGAAGTGGCCCGCCAATGGGGTTTCAAGATCAGCGAGGGCATGAAGAAAGTGAAGACCTTACAGCAGATATACGACTTCATCAACTATTGGGATACAGAACGTAAGAACCTGCCCGTAGCTACAGACGGTATCGTCTTGAAGGTCAACTCGTTGCGCCAGCAGCGCTCTCTCGGATTCACAGCCAAGAGTCCGCGTTGGGCCATTGCCTATAAGTTCAAGGCGGAGCGTGTGTGCACCCGTCTGAATGAGGTGACTTATCAGGTGGGCCGCACAGGAGCCATCACACCTGTAGCCAATATGGACCCTGTGCAGCTGGCAGGTACCACCGTGAAACGTGCCACCCTGAATAATGAGGATTTCATCAAGAGTTTCGATCTCCATATCGGTGATTATGTCTATGTGGAGAAAGGTGGTGAGATCATCCCCAAGATTGTAGGCGTCGATCTCGACCAGCGCCCTATCATTGCACAGCCCGTAGAATTCATCAAGCGATGTCCTGAGTGCGGTACACCACTCGTCAGATACGAAGGAGAGGCGGCCTGGTATTGTCCTAACGATACGGGGTGTCCGCCACAAATTAAAGGTCGTATCGAACATTTCATTGCCCGCAAGGCCATGAACATCGACTCTCTGGGCCCTGAAACCATCGACGACTACTACCGCCAGGGCCTCATTCACAACGTGGCCGACCTCTACGACATTCAAGTGCAGCAGATTAACGGCGATGGTTCGCGTACGAAGTCTGCCCAGAAAATCGTCAATGGTATTGCAGCATCCAAGAATGTACCGTTCGAGCGCGTGGTCTTTGCCTTAGGTATCCGCTTTGTTGGTGAGCAATCGGCCAAGTTGCTGGCTCGTCACTTCAAGAACATCGATGCCCTGATGAATGCAGGATTAGAGGAATTGCAAGAGATCGAAGGCATCGGCGAGGTCATGGCCAAGAGCATCATCACTTACTTCCATGATGAGAAGAATCTTGAAATACTGAACCGTCTGAGAGAATACGGGCTGCAGATGGAACTCTCTGAAGAGCAGGCGACTCAGACCAGCGACAAACTGGCAGGCCAGAGCATTGTGATTAGCGGAGTTTTCGCTCATCACAGCCGCGACGAATATAAAGCCATCATTGAACAGAATGGAGGTAAGAACGTAGGCAGTATCAGCAACAAGACATCCTTTATCCTGGCTGGTGAAAATATGGGCCCCTCAAAACTTCAGAAAGCAGAAAAGTTAGGTATCAAGATACTAAGCGAAGAAGAGTTCCTGCAACTGCTGGAATAATCCTTCAATCCTCATCCCAATAGCTGATGGTTCGTGTCTGATGAACAGTAGCCATCTGAGCGCGCTGATCCTTCTCCCAGTAAGTAAGGCTCAGCGTGTTTTTCGTCCAATTGCCGTTATCGTCATGCTCCTCATAATTATTCTTCATCGTGATAGACAGCACACACTCATTCTCCTTATTGAACACCTTCTGGCTCTGCTGAGAAATCTCATTGTCACCATTATACTTGTACTCATTCACCGACCTGATTCCTGATGCTGTATTCACCAGGGTACGACGCTTTAGATTATTCTCATGGTCATATTCATAAGTGAGCAGACTCTTCTCGCCCGTCTTTTCCAGCATAGCAGCACTCGTCAGGTAACCTGCCTTATTATAGACACGGTCTATCAGGTCATTGCCTTCAAGCTTTCCCTGTTGGTCAAAATGCTCAATATTGTTCTCTGCCACAGGGTTCTCAGTAATCACCTCCTGCACCAAACCTTTCATACCCAGATTTGCCACATCTTTATAATAAGGGGCTGAGTTCAGATAGTAATAGCGGATGGAGTTTGAACCATTCTCATGCACTATCTGCGACTGTTGGATATAGCCATAGTCGTTCAGCAGATATAGCGAGCCATCACCCTTGGCCTTGAAATTGCCCCATTCGCGCTGAAGCTTCAGTATCAGGTATTTCTGATTCTTGTCGTACATGCCTCTGGTATGGTAAGGACCACAGGTCACCAACACCTCTGACAACAAACGAGTCTCCTCATCCACCGTCACTAACATATTTGACTTGATGCCATAAAAGTCACCTGTAAAATAATAGGTGTCAGGATCCTGCTCTGTTGGCGTTATCCTGGTAAATCCTACTGATTCGAAGGCAGGAATAAAGACTGTATCAGGTCCCTCCAACGGCACATCCATCAGCGATAGGCATTTCATATCAGTGAAAGTCTGACTCCAGACACAGACTGCCATCAGCAGCATGACATATATAATCCCAATCCTTTTCATCAACGGCCTCCTGTTAATAGATGACAGAACTTCGGTACATATTTGTTCAGAACCACATATGTGACCAGACATACCAGAATGGTCAGCGTGACAACACCATAGAAGAACAGAAGCAGCGTGAGCGGATCATCTTCAAGATGAAGTAGCATGAACACCAGCTTTCCCATCTCCCACATAATCGTCATGTGCATACAGAACACGAAAAAACTACTCTCTGACAACAACTTGTTATCCTTTACCTTACCTTTCTCTATCAGATACGACATGAAGATAATGGATGTGATGGCGCCAAGGGGTATCGACCCATAATGGACGAGCATGTTATTGTTGTAAAGATAAGTATCCAAGAATGACAATGGCAGATAGACATAGGGCACCCACTTCAGTTTGCGCATCTCGACAATTAGGTTTTGCTTGTTAATACTATAATAGCCTCCCCATGAAAAGAAGAAACATGCATCAAGCACCATACCGAGATAGGTGCCATTAGGAGCAACCAACGGCGAGATGACATAAGCCAGAAGTCCCCAAAGCACAATGGCATAGACCTTCAACTTCTTGATCAGCCAATAGAGCAGAGGCGACAATACAACTGCTGTCATCAAGTCGCGCACAAACCACAGAGGTGCATCAATAGGCATGACTGTCGTCTTGAGCGTCTCATAGGGATAAATGAACAATGCAGTATTATGGAAACTATCAAAATAAGTATTTAAAATACCAGACAGTGTTAGGTTTACCTTCACCTCGTCGATACCAGGCAGTATGCCCTTGAATACGGGCAGGAACCTGATAGCTATCAACAGGATAGCGATGGTATTCCACATGATATACGGTATAAAGAGCGAGTGGAAACGATTCTTCAGCTTCTTCTTGTAAACCTCGAAATCAAAGGTCTTGCCATAGAAGAACAGATAGCCAGCAATCATGAAGAACAAAGGTACGCCCATCGTGACCAAAGTCATTCCTGGGTAATTGATCAGCCATTTCAGATAGTCGGGCATGTGCTGTCCGTACATCACCCCATGAATGCCGAATCCTCTGTCATTATTTACGAAATTGAAATGCCCCATCACCACCATCACCGTCAGCGGGAATCGCAGGTTACTGATGGTCTTCGACATCAACTCTTCATTTGTCATATCTTTGGTTACTATTTATTCTTTGTAATTCGGGTGCAAAGTTACAAAGAAAAAGTGAATATAGAATTGTTATTCTGTTAATATGTCTTTATTCTTATGTCCTTATGTTCTTTTGTCAACAAATTATTAGTACCTTTGCAGCCATGAAGAAAGGACTTGTACTCGAAGGCGGTGCCATGCGTGGGCTCTTTACCTGTGGAATCATCGACGTGATGATGGAGGCGGGCATTGAGCCCGACGGACTGATTGGCGTCTCGGCTGGTGCGGCTTTTGGCTGCAACTATAAGTCAAGACAACCCGGAAGAGCCATTAGATATAATATAAGGTTCGCGCGCGATAAGCGGTTCTGCAGTTGGCAGTCATGGCTGAAGACGGGCGACCTCTATAATGCCGAGTTTGGCTATCATACGATGCCTACACAACTTGATATCTTCGACCAAAAAGCTTTCGATGAAAACCCAATGCAGTTTATTGCAGTGTGTACGGATGTTGAGACAGGGAAACCATTCTATAAGGAACTGACCAAATGCGCCCCCATAACCTACGACTGGATTCGCGCTTCTGCCTCCATGCCCGTTGCATCGAAGGTCGTCGAACTCGAGGGCAGAAAGATGCTCGATGGTGGCGTTGCAGACTCCATTCCCCTTGCCTATTTTGAAAGCATCGGCTACGACAGGAATGTAGTAATCCTGACACAACCTGAGGGGTATGTCAAGGAGCACAACAGACTGATGCCGTTAATGAGGATTGGCCTGAGGAAATATCCGCAGATGATTGAGGCTATGGACAAGCGACATCTGATGTATAACCAGCAACTCGAATATGTTCGTCAGGCTGAACGTGAAGGCCGCTGTCTGGTCATACGGCCTGATGAGAAACTACCCATCGGACACATCTCCCATGACCCAGAAGAGATGCAGCGAGTCTACGACATCGGCCGCCAGAAAGGCGAAGAATACATCGAGCAGATCAAGAAGTTTTTTGGTAATTAATTCAGCTCTTGTCTGAAAGCAGATCGGGACGGAGGCGGCGGGTACGCTCCATAGCCTGTTCAAACTCCCATTCACGAATCTTGGCCTCGTTGCCACTGAGGAGAATCTCTGGCACCTTCCATCCTTTATAGTCGGCAGGACGCGTGTAGATGGGTGCAGCGAGGATATCGTCCTGAAAACAATCAGAGAGGGCAGATTGCTCATCACCGATGACGCCAGGAACCACTCGCACAATGGCATCGGCAATCATTGCAGCCACAAGTTCACCACCAGTCAGTACGAAATCGCCAATAGAAATCTCACGCGTGATAAGATGATCGCGAATGCGCTGATCTATACCTTTGTAATGACCTGCAAGGATAATCAGATTACCTTTCAGCGACAGTTCGTTGGCTATATGTTGATCGAAGCGCTCACCATCTGGCGAAGTGAAAATCACTTCATCATAATCGCGCTCAGCTTTCAGAGCCGAGATGCAACGATCAATAGGTTCGCACTGCATGACCATACCTGCAGAGCCGCCGTATGGATAATCGTCTACACGGCGCCATTTGTCGAGGGTATAGTCACGCAGGTTGTGCAGACGAATCTCTGCCAGTCCTTTCTTCTCTGCCCGTGCCAGAATGGACTCATGAACGAAACCTTCCAGCATTTCGGGCAATACGGTGATGATATCTATTCGCACTATTGAGTTATTCTGTTACTTTGTCTATGAAACAGTTTTTGCCTACTTAGAAAATCTCTCTGATTGCTCACGGATAAGTTCGGCATCGTTAAAGTAATCGATACGCATGGCCTTACGAACCTCATCCATTGTCTGAGCACCAACCTCACGAGCCTGCTCAGTACCTTTTTTCAGGATATTGTAGATCTCAGGAATGTCCTTCTCAAACTCAGCACGGCGCTGGCGCATGGGTTCCAAGAACTTGTTGAGCACCTGATTCAGAAACTTCTTACACTTCATATCACCAAGACCGCCGCGACGGTAATGATCCTTCAACTCATCAAGATTCTGATACTCTGGCCAGAACTCCTTAAAGTCGTCATCGCAAGAGAAGGCATCAAGATAGGTAAACACGGCGTTACCCTCCACATGACCAGGATCATTGAGGTTGATATGCTCAGGATCGGTGTACATCGAGCGTACTTTCTGCCAAACGTCATCAGCAGAGTCAGAGAGGTAAATACAGTTGCCCAGCGACTTCGACATCTTCTCCTTACCATCGGTACCTGGCAAACGACGAGCCGTCAGGTTCTCAGGCAACAGGATATTAGGCTCTACCAATACTGGGGCATAAACCTGATTAAAGCGACGAGCCAGCTCACGAGTTACCTCGAGCATGGGTTCCTGATCCTCACCAGCTGGAACGGTCGTTGCCTTAAACAATGTGATGTCTGCAGCCTGAGAAACAGGGTAGCAGAAGAATCCAAGGGGGATGCTCTCACCCTCAAAGCCACGCATCTTGACCTCGGTCTTCACCGTCGGATTACGCTGTACACGACTTACCGATACAAGGTTCATCAGATAAGTGGTGAGTTCGGCAAGTTCAGGAATCTGACTCTGGATAAAGAGTACGCACTTCTCAGGATCGAGTCCCGCTGCCAGATAGTCGAGAGCCACTTCTATAATATTCTGTCGGATCTTCTCAGGATTGTCAGCATTGTCTGTGAGCGCCTGGACATCAGCCATAAACACGAACATACGATCATAATCGCCCGCATTCTGCAGCTGGACACGACGACGCAGTGAACCTACATAGTGCCCTAAGTGGAGTTTTCCGGTGGGGCGATCACCGGTCAGAATTACTTTTCCCATTGAATCTATTTTGTCTTATATTTTAAATTTGGGCGCAAAGGTAGCTATTTTTTTTGAGACAAAAGAACAAAAGAAACATAAAAAAATAGGTTGTTATGTTCTTATGTCTGAAAAAAAGTGTATCTTTGCATCAATTTTGTATAATTAAAAGAAAAATGTTTAGTAAAGACACTTATATTAGGCGCCGCCAAGAGTTGAAAAAACTCGTGGGTAAGGGGGTGATTATCCTCTTTGGAAACAACGAATCGCCAGCCAACTACCCCGCAAACTCCTATGCGCCGATGAGACAGGACTCCTCGTTCCTTTATTATTTTGGGCAGCACCGCGACGGACTGGTGGGCGTCATTGATATTGACAATGATGAAGAGTGGCTCTTTGGTGATGATATCGATGTAGAAGATATCGTGTGGATGGGCTACACCCCATCGGTAGCTGACCTTGCAGCTGAGGTAGGCATCGCCAAAACCGCCCCCATGAAGGATTTAGCGAAAATGATCAATAGTCAATGGTCTATGCCCAACAAGCACTTCCTTCCCCCCTATCGCTTCGATACTAAAATCCAGATAATGGATCTATTAGGCATCCATCCCAACGAACAGAAGGAGAGCGCATCACTCGCTCTTATCCAAGCAGTTGTAAAGATGCGTTCAACCAAAGAACCGCAGGAGATTGAGGCAATCGAACGAGCTTGTGATGTAGGCTATGCCATGCATACCACCGCCCAGTTGCTCATTCGTCCCGGTGTTACCGAACGCTTCATTGGTGGACAGGTCGATGGCATTGCCCGTAGTCTGGCTCAGGGTGTCAGCTTTGCCACCATATTCTCCCAGCATGGTGAGATCATGCATGGCAATCCTTCTGATGCCAAACTTGAGGCTGGACGCCTGGCACTCTGCGATGCCGGCTGTGAACTCGATGACTATTGTTCTGACAACACCCGTACCATGCCCGTCAATAGTAAATTCTCACAGCGCCAGTTGGAAATCTATTCCATTGTTGAAGCTTGTCATGACTACGTGCTCGAAGTAGCCAAACCAGGTGTGAAATATATGGATGTACACTTTGCCGTCTGCCGTCTGATGACAGAGCGCCTGAAAGAGCTCGGACTGATGAAGGGTGATACCGATGCTGCTGTCGCCGCCGGTGCCCACGCTATGTTCCTCCCTCATGGATTAGGACACATGATGGGTATGGACGTTCACGACATGGAAGGACTGGGGCAGATTTATGTAGGATTTGATGACGAGACACGTCCTAACCTCGAACAATTTGGAACGAACTGCCTGCGCATGGGCCGCAAGCTCGAAGAAGGATTCGTGGTGACCGACGAGCCTGGCATCTATTTCATCCCGGCCCTTATCGACGAATGGAATGCCTGCGGACATTGCAAAGAGTTTATCAATTTCGACAAACTTGAAACTTACAAGGACTTTGGCGGCATCCGCATCGAGGACGATATCCTCATCACAAAGGACGGCTGCCGTTTCCTCGGTACAAAACGCATTCCCTACCATCCTAAAGAATTAGAAGAATTTATGTCAAACAACAACCTATAGAAAAGAAATGAAGAAAATTTTAACACTTGCACTCATGGCAATGATCGCCCTCAGTGCTTCGGCTGCCAAGAAGAAGGCACCTGCAAAAGACGCCAACAAGCCCGTTTTCACAATCATCAAGGAGAACCCCATCACAAGTGTGAAGGACCAGAACCGCTCGGGTACCTGCTGGGACTACTCTACCCTCTCGTTCTTTGAGGCCGAGATTCTGAAGGCTACAGGCAAGACATACGACCTCTGCGAGAGTTTCGTTGCTAACAAGACTTATCTGGAGCGTGCCATCCAGGTGGTTCGCTATCACGGCGACTGCCAGTTTGCACAGGGCGGTTCTGCTGAGGATGTGCTTCAGACACTGAAAAACCACGGTATCTGTCCTGAGGAAGCTATGCCTTTCCCTGGCTCACTCTACGGTGACTCACTCAACAACTTCAACGAGTTCTTTGGCGTGCTGGAGCCTTATGTGGCAGCTGTTGCCAAAAGCGATGCCAAGAAAATCAGCAATGCTTGGAAGACCGGCATGCAGGGTATCCTCGATGCCTACCTCGGCAAGTGTCCGGAAAAGTTCACCTACGAGGGCAAGGAGTACACACCGAAGAGTTTTGCTGCCAGTCTCGGCATCAACCTCAACGACTATGTGAACATCACCAGCTTCACACACCACCCCTTCTATACAACCTTTGCAGTAGAGGTACAGGACAACTGGCGCTTCCCATTGAGTTACAACCTGCCTATGGACGAGATGATGCAGGTGATCGACAATGCTATCAATCAGGGCTATACCATTGCCTGGGGCGGCGACGTGTCGGAAGACGGATTCACCCGTAAGGGACTTGCCTACGCCATCGACAGTAAGGCGGCTCAAAGCCTGCAAGGTAGTGATATGGCCAAGTGGTTGAAAATGACCGCCAGCAAGAAGCGCGACGTGATCGACTCTCTGGGTTGCACTGTTCCAGAGATTGTTGCTACCCAGGAGCTGCGCCAAGAGCGTTTCGACAACTGGGAACTTACCGACGATCACGGCATGCTCATCTATGGTGTTGCCAAGGATCAGAACGGCAAAGACTATTATATGGTGAAGAATTCTTGGGGTGAGACAGGAGACTATAAAGGCACTTGGTACATGACCAAAACATTCATTGCTGCCAACACAATGGACTTCCTCATCAACAAGAACGCTATCCCTGCAGAAATTCGCAAAAAACTCGGAATTTAAGGGCATTTATCATCCTTTTTAGGTAAAAAACGGCATAATCTGTTAATTTTTCAACGGATTATGCCGTTATTTCATTTTTTATGCTTAACTTTGGGCGCTATATTGCCTTCATAGGCGCTGTAGCCACCAAAGCGAATAAGAATAAAAATAACATATAAATGCATTTCAAATGGAATTACGAACCACCTACATCAGAACGACAGACGGCAGCTAAGGAGCTGGGAGAGAAGATCGGCATGAGTCCGATCCTCGCAGACCTGCTCATTCAGCGCGGTATCAAGACGGAGAGTGCAGCCAAGCGCTTCTTCCGTCCGATGCTAAACGAACTGATTGACCCGTTCCTGATGAATGACATGGACGTGGCAGTCGACAGGCTGAACGATGCTATGGGGCGCAAAGAGCGTATCATGGTGTATGGCGACTATGATGTCGACGGATGTACGGCGGTAGCTTTGGTGTACAAGTTCTTACTGCAGTTCTACTCTAACATTGAGTACTATATTCCCGATCGTTATGAAGAGGGGTATGGTATCAGCAAAAAGGGATTGGACTACGCAGCCGAACATGGTATCAAACTTATTATTGTGCTGGATTGCGGCATTAAGGCAATCGATGAAATCGCCTATGCGAAGAGCTTGGGCATCGATTTCATTATCTGTGATCATCACGTGCCTGATGATGAATTGCCTGACGCGGTGGCTATTCTGAATCCTAAGCGTGAAGACTCTACCTACCCCTTTAAGCATCTCTGCGGATGCGGTGTAGGCTTCAAGTTTATGCAGGCTTTTGCCAAGAACAACGGCATTCCCTTCTCGCGACTCATTCCCCTACTCGATTTTTGTGCGGTCAGTATTGCCGCCGATATCGTACCCATCATGGGGGAGAACCGTATCCTGGCCTTCCACGGACTGAAACAGCTGAACACCAATCCTTCAGTAGGACTGAAATCGATCATTGAGATCTGCGGACTGACAGGCCGCGAGATTACCATGAGCGATATCGTGTTCAAAATCGGACCGCGCATCAATGCCTCTGGGCGTATGCAGAACGGCACAGAGGCTGTCGACCTGTTGGTAGAACGTGATTTCAATAAGGCCTTAGCTGAAGCCAACCTGATTAATGAATACAACGAGCAGCGCAAGGATGTCGACAAACAGATGACAGAGGAGGCCAACCAGATTGTGTCTGAGCTTGAAAGTCAAAAGCACCATTCCAGCATCGTACTCTACGATGAGAACTGGAAGAAAGGTGTCATTGGCATCGTTGCCTCACGACTGACCGAACTCTATTATCGTCCGACAGTAGTGCTCACCAAGCACAACGGCCTAGCCACGGGTTCTGCCCGCAGTGTGGCAGGCTATGACCTCTATGATGCCATCAAGAGTTGCCGTGACCTGCTTGAGAACTTCGGTGGTCACACTTATGCCGTTGGTCTCTCGATGAAGATAGAAAACATCCCCGAGTTCCGTCGCCGTTTCCAGAAATACGTCACCGAGCATATCCTGCCCGAGCAGACGGAAGCGACGCTCGACATCAATGCCGTCATTGATTTCAAGGATATTACGAAGAAGCTGCACAACGACTTGAAGAAGTTTGCGCCTCACGGTCCCGACAACCCAAAACCACTCTTCTGCACCCGCAATGTCTACGATTACGGCACATCAAAGGTGGTGGGACGCCAGCAGGAGCATATCAAACTCGAACTCGTAGACTCCAAGTCAAGCAATGTCCTCAACGGCATCGCTTTTGGACAGAGTGCGTCTGCGCGATACATCAAGTCGAAACGCTCGTTTGATATCGTCTACACCATCGAAGACAATATCTACAAGCGTAGCGAGGTACAGCTGCAGATCGAGGATATCCAGCCGTCAGAGTCTTCCGACACAGAATGACATCTTATCAGGACATCCTCCGCCAATACTGGGGCTATGATGATTTCCGTGGTATTCAGCGCGAAATCATCGAGTCAATAGGTAGCGGTCACGACACGTTGGGACTGATGCCTACAGGAGGTGGAAAATCCATCACGTTTCAAGTGCCTGCCCTGTCGAAGGAAGGCACTTGTATTGTGATTACCCCCCTCATCGCCCTGATGAAGGATCAGGTAGAGAACCTTCGCCGCCGTGGCATCCGTGCCGCAGCTATTTATTCAGGACTCACCCGCGAAGAGATTGTCATCACCCTCGAGAATTGCATCTTCGGTGCCGTGAAGATCCTCTACGTATCTCCTGAGCGTCTCTCTTCCGAACTATTCCAGACGAAACTCCGTCATATGCACGTCAGTTTCATCACTGTCGACGAGGCTCACTGTATCTCACAGTGGGGTTATGATTTCCGCCCCTCATACCTTGAGATTGCTAAGATTCGCAAATTTCTCCCTGGTATACCTGTGCTCGCACTCACGGCCACAGCAACTCCACTGGTTGTAGATGATATTCAAGAGAAACTACTCCCCCCTCCTCACTCCCCTCTCCCCACTTCTCGAAGTTTCCACGTTTTCAGAATGTCTTTCGAGCGCAAGAACCTTGCTTATGTCGTCCGTCAGGCCACAGATAAACGCGAGCAACTCATCCATATCCTCAAGAATGTCAAGGGAGCGGCTATCGTCTACACCCGCAGTCGCCGCCGCACGAAGGAATTTGCCGAGCTACTCAACGAAGCAGGCATCTCTGCCACCTTCTATCATGCGGGACTCGACACTGCCACGAAAGATGTGCGCCAGCTATCCTGGCAGAACGATCAGACCCGTGTGATGGTAGCGACGAATGCTTTTGGCATGGGGATCGACAAGCCCGACGTGCGGGTGGTTATCCATGTCGATTGCCCCGATAGTGTCGAGGCCTACTTCCAGGAGGCTGGACGTGCTGGGCGCGACGGGCAGAAAGCCTACGCGGTGTTGCTATATAATGATGCCGATCACCGCAAACTCGAAAAGCGAATCTCCGACACCTTCCCGGAGAAAGACTTCATCCGCGAAGTCTACGAGCAACTCGCTTATTTTTATCAGATAGGTGTTGGCTCTGGATATAACCACACCTTCGAGTTCAACATAGATAAGTTCTGTCACGCCTTCCGCCATTTCCCCATTCAAGTCGACTCTGCCCTTAAAATTCTCAACCGTGCAGGTTATATCGAATATACAGAGGAACAGGATAATCAGGCACGTGTCATGTTCACTGTCAGCCGTAACGAGCTCTACCGCCTGGAGAACAATACTGACAACGAAGAGCGTGTCATCACGGCCCTGTTACGCAACTATGGTGGACTCTTTACCGATTATAATTATATCGACGAATCATTCATTGCCCAACAATGCGGCCTGCAATCCCAACAGGTCTACCTGATACTGAAGAATCTTAGCCAGCGGCATATCATCCACTTCATCCCACAGAAAAAGACGCCCTATATCCGTTACACCCAACGGCGCGAGGATAAAGAGCATATCCAGCTCATGCCCGTCATCTATGAGGAACGAAAGGCGCAGTTTGCCGAGCGCATCCACGCCATGATTGTCTATGCCACCAACGATAACGTCTGCCGCAGTCGTCAGTTGCTCCGCTATTTTGGGGAATACAACGACCACGACTGCCGCCAATGTGATGTCTGTCTCAGCCACCGTCAAGAAGGTATGGTGTCAGAACCACGCCTCAACGAGGCAATGGAGAAGATTCTGGATCTACTCGATGACGGTAAGCCCCACCCTATTACAGACTTACGCGACATTCAGTTGCCTTCCGACGAACTGAATGCCGCGCTCGATTATCTTTTTCAGGAAGAGTACATCCGTCAAGACGACGGCCTCCTCACCCGCCTATAAACTCCTAAAAATCCAATTTCAGCTGGCGCTCATCCTCCATGTCACGCTCATGACAGTAGCTCGAGCCATCAAAACAGTGTGTACAGAGCTTGCATTTCGGCATACCGATGGCATCGACAAGGTCTTCCAGACGGGCAAACTTCAGCGTTGTCAGGCCCAGGCGGCGGGCAATCTCGGCCACCATCCGTTTGTACTCCGGCGAATCTGTCTGAGCATATTTCTCGAGGTTCTTCTTATCATCACCTTCAAAGTCTTTAATGATACGACGCGTGATGAGCTCCATATCACTCTTCGACGAGGTAAAGCCAATAAACGGACAACCATATACCAAAGGCGGACACGAGATACGACAATGAACCTCCTTTGCTCCATACTCAAAGAATGTCTTCACATTGTCTTTCAGTTGCGTACCACGCACGATGGAGTCGTCGCAAAACACCACGCGCTGATCCCTCAGCAGCGAGGGATTAGGTATCAGCTTCATCTTTGCCACCAGTGCACGCCTCTCCTGATTGCCGGGTGTAAACGAGCGAGGCCACGTAGGCGTATATTTCAGAACAGACCGCTTATAAGGCACACCCTTTCCTTCGGCATAGCCAAGGGCCATACCCACACCAGAGTCGGGCACGCCACAAACACTGTCTACCTCGGTATCGTCAGCCTCACCCATCTTCTTTCCGTTAGCCTCGCGCACTGCCTCCACATTGATACCATTATAGTCAGAGGCAGGGAAACCGTAGTAAACCCATAGGAAAGAACAGATTTGCTCGCGCTTGAATGGCTCCTGAAGCACTTCCATCTTGTCAGATGTCAGCAGCACGATCTCGCCTGGTCCAAGGTCTCTCTCACGGTGATAGTCCAGATTAGGGAAACTGGTCGTCTCACTCGACACAGCGTATGCTCCTTCTTTCTTGCCGATGACCACTGGTGTGCGGCCTAAGAAGTCGCGGGCAGCAATGATACCCTTTTCCGTAAGGATAAGCATCGAACAGGAGCCTTCTATCTTCCTGTATACCAGGTTGATGCCTTCTACAAACGAGCGGCCCATATTGATGAGCAGCGCCACGAGTTCCGTCTGGTTGATAGTGTTGGCCGAATACTCACTGAAATGCATCCTGCGCTCCAGCAGTTCTTTTGCGATCTCATCTATATTGGTAATCTTCGCCACGGTCACCACGGCATAACGCCCCAGGTGTGAGTTTACAAGGATAGGCTGCGGATCGGTATCACTAATCACACCGATGCCCTGATTGCCCGAAAAGGAGTCGAGCTCGTCTTCGAACTTCGAACGGAAATAGTCACGCTCCAGGTTATGAATCTTACGACTGAAGCCTTTCTCTTGATCGAAGGTCACCAGGCCTGCTCGACGCGTACCAAGGTGTGAGTTGTAGTCAGTTCCGTAGAACAGATCGTTGACGCAACACTTTGTACTGATGGTTCCAAAGAATCCTCCCATATTATTATGTTTACTGTTTACAGTTTACGGTTTACAGCTGATTACTTCTATAGTCAGAACGGCTTGCCAGCATTATATCTGTAAACCGTCAACTGTAAACTAATACCTATTTAAAGTAGTACAGGAACGAGGCGATGCCCTCCAGGGCAGGTTTGCGCTGTCCTTCTATCTCAATCTTGAAATCAATCTCTACCTTGCAGATGCCACGCAGGTTCTGGATGTTGTGCAACTTGGTCGTCATCCTCACCCGGGAGCCCGTCACCACTGGCTGCCCGAAGCGCATCTTGTCCATGCCATAGTTCACAAGCATCTTGATGTTGTTCACCTCAATGATCTGGTTCCACAGATACGGCAGCACGGAGAGCGTCAGATAGCCGTGGGCGATAGTGCTATGAAACTGACTTTCCACTTTGGCGCGCTCCACGTCGACATGAATCCACTGATGGTCAAGGGTGGCGTCAGCAAAGAGGTTGATACGGTCTTGGTCGATCTGCAGCCAGTCTGAGGCGCCCAGTTCCTGTCCCAGATATGCTGCGAATTCGTCATACGAATTGATTACTAATTTTGCCATTTAAGTATTAAAATGAATTGCGGGAGTGTACACACACCCCCGCAATTTGTTATGATTATACATCTTGGTTCTCAGGACGAAGCTTGCGTACGGTCTCGCCTGCGCGCCACATCTCCTGATTGCGCATGGCCTCAAGCTCTTTCTCCAGACCCGCACGATAGTCGGGCTTCGAGTTGGCATCGATAGTAATCTGAGCCTCGTTACCAGTCTGAACAGAGTAATACAGCCACTCCATCACAGGCTTGATGGCATCGTGGAAACGGGGAGCCCAGTCGAGCGCACCGCGCTGAGCAGTTGTCGAGCAGTTGGCATACATCCAGTCCATACCCTTAGCACCGAAGAGCGGGCCAAGGCTCTGGGTCAGTTCCTCAACAGTCTCGTTGAAGGCCTCTGAGGGAGAGTGTCCGTGCTCGCGGAGCACCTCATACTGTGCCAACAGCAAACCCTGAATAGCACCCATCAGACTTCCACGCTCACCAGTGAGGTCTGAGGTAGCCTCGCGCTGGAAGGTGGTCTCAAACAGATAACCAGCGCCAATGCCGATACCGAAAGCAATCGTCTTCTCCTTAGCCTTGCCTGAAGCGTCCTGATAGACAGCGTATGAGCAGTTCAGGCCGCGGCCCTCGCAGAACATCGTACGCAGAGAAGTACCAGAACCCTTCGGAGCCACCATAATCACATCGACATCCTTTGGAGGAATAACACCTGTGCGATCGCTCCAGTTGATGGCAAAGCCATGGCTGTAGTACAGCGTCTTACCAGGCTTCAGATATTTCTTAATGGTGGGCCACTGCTGAATCTGACCAGCATCGCTCAGAAGCATGCAGAGGATGGTACCCTTCTCGGCAGCCTCCTCGATAGAGAACAGTGTCTCACCAGGAACCCAACCATCAGCCACAGCCTTGTCGTAGGTCTTACCCTGACGCTGACCAACAATCACATTGAAACCATTGTCACGCAGGTTGCAAGCCTGTCCAGGACCCTGTACACCATAACCAATCACGGCGATGGTCTCATTCTTCAATACTTCACGTGCTTTCTCCAAAGAGAACTCCTTGCTGGTGACTACAGTT
>CAMHAM010000012.1 GCA_946183415.1 uncultured Prevotella sp. | reverse complement strand
ATCTTCTGGGAGGTCAAGAACCGTCGCCCCGACGAGAAGACTATCTCTTATTGCGAGAGCCATGATCAGGCACTGGTAGGCGATAAGACCATTATCTTCCGATTGATTGATGCAGATATGTATTGGCACTTCGCAAAGAAGGATGTAAACGATATAGCTCAGCGAGGTATTGCCCTACATAAGATGATCCGCCTGGTAACAGCTGGTGCCATCAATGGCGGCTACCTGAACTTCATGGGTAATGAGTTCGGACATCCCGAGTGGATTGATTTCCCCCGTGAGGGTAATGGATGGAGTTACAAGTATGCTCGTCGTCAGTGGAACCTCGTGGATAACAAGGATCTCTGCTATCACTGGTTGGGCGATTTCGACCGCGAGATGTTGAAAACCATCAAGACTGTAAGGAACTTCCAGGATACACCTGTGACGGAGATATGGCATGACGATGGTGACCAGGTACTCTGCTTCATGCGTGGTGACCTTGTGTTCGTATTTAACTTCTCACCCACGCGCAGTTATACTGATTATGGTTTCCTCGTGCCGACTGGAAGCTACAAGGTAATGCTGAATACCGATTCCACTGACTTTGGCGGTAATGGTTTTGCCGATGACTCCGTGACACACTTTACGAACTATGATCCCTTGTACGTGAAGGACAAGAAGGAGTGGCTGAAGCTTTATATCCCAGCACGCTCGGCTGTAGTCTTGAAGAAACAGTAAATATGAGTAATCATCGAAGTGATAAAAACAGTAGCACAATCAGCATACGTCTGATGTGTGCTATTGTTTTTGTGGTTTTCTCGTTTTGTTGGCTTTATTTCTTCCAGGCCGACGTACTTATGATGTCTCAGCATGTGCTGAGCAAGGGACTGACGCATTATAATCCTTTAGTGGGAGCTGTCCTCATCACCTTGATACTTGGGGTGATTCAGTATGTCGTTTATGGTGTCATTCACCTGACAAAGCGATTCCATGCACTGACTTATCTCCCCTCGATGCTGATATTGGGCATGCTCTCGTCAGTAAATCCCATGGGTGCTGATGGTATTGAGATGGGGTTCTCGTGGTATATGCCTGTACTGGTAATCATCTGCTGGTGGATGCTGACAAGGATGGGTCGCTTGGCTCAGGAAGTGGAATATGATAAGGCTTTTGCGCTCTTCTCGCAACCAATGTGGATCAATATGTTGATTATGGCATTGTTGATAATATGTGTTGCTTGGATAGGGAACTCTAATGCTGTACTCCATTACCGTATGAAAGTTGAGCGTTGTTTGCTCGAAGGTAATATTGACGGTGCACTGAAAGTGGGAATGAAGTCGCTTGAGAGTGATGCCGACCTCACCATGTTGCGTATGTATGCGTTGGCACGTAAAGGCACGATGGGAGAAAACCTCTTTGAATATCCTGTTAAAGCAAAGAGTTCTCAGATGCTGCCTACCGACAGCCTATCTACCCTGATGATGTATCCCGTCGATAGTCTGTACCGCTTTTTAGGAGCTCGCCCAGCTTCCCGTATGTTGCCCATGCGCTATTTACAGTTGCTCGAACGCAGAGACTCTGTACCCAATCCAGCTGTAGCCGACTATCAACTATGTGGTTATCTCATAGATTGTCAGCTCGACAAATTTGCTTCAGAAATAGAACGTTACTACACGATCAACGACAGTCTGCCGCGTCATTATCGTGAGGCTCTTACGCTCTATACGCATCTCAGGTCCCATCCCGTGGTTGTCTATCATCAGACGGTGATGGATGTTGATTATAGCAATCTGCGCGAACTGGAGAAAAAATATCCACAATTAACTGAGCGCAAAGGGAAAGTGGAAGAACAGTATCGTAATACCTATTGGTATTATTATGAATATGGGAAATAAATAAAGGCCCTCCATTCGGAGAGCCTTTATTGTTATTGATACAGATAACGTTTGATGGACTTCTTAGGGGTCTTCTCAAATTCCTCCTCATGGATTTCGATTTCCATAATCTTCTCATAGGCCGGAATCATCTCGTTCAGGCCGTTGCGATTCTGCTCCATGACGTTAATCAGATCTTCATTGGTGAAACCCATGTTCTTCGCTTCGTCCATATCGGGGTGAACAAGTGCTACCAACTTGTTGTCGCGTTGTACCACTATACTCTCCATCACGAGTGTCATCGAGTTCAGTTTGTCTTCGATTTCTTCAGGATAGATATTCTGTCCATTAGGACCTAAAAGCATATTCTTCGAGCGGCCGTTAATGAAGACATTACCGTCATTGTCCATTGTGCCCAGGTCTCCTGTATGATACCAACCATCATTGTCGATAGTCTCAGCGGTGGCTTCTGGGTTCTTATAGTAACCCAACATGACGTTAGGACCCTTAGTCAGAATTTCTCCAGGGATAGTACGTGGGTCGGGTGATACGATCTTCACTTGCTGGTGTAGCGCAGCACGTCCGCATGAACCTGGGGCAAAGGTATGCCAGTCGCGGTAGCAGATAATAGGCGCACATTCTGTAGCACCATACCCCACGGTATAGGGGAAGTCGATACGCTTGAGGAACTGCTCAACTTCTTGATTCAGGGCTGCACCCCCGATGATGACTTCATAGAGATTGCCACCAAAGGCTTTGATGACTTCTTGGCAGATCATCTCTCGCACCTTCTTCGAGATGACCGGCATCTGTAACAGCAATCTCATGCGGTTGTTCTGTATTTTCGGGAATACCTTTTTACGTACAATCTTCTCAATGATGAGAGGTACAGCTATTACGATGACAGGCTTCACTTCTTGCAGAGCCTGGGCGATGATAGCTGGCGAGGGCACGCGGTTCAGATAGAACACGTGGCAACCATGCAGGAATTCGAAGATAAACTCAAAGGCCATACCATACATGTGGGCCATAGGCAGCATCGAGATGACGCGATCGCCAGCCTTAATGGTCTTGCCTAACACGTCGAAGGCAAAGTCGAAATTCGACCACAGTGCCCGATAAGGAAGCATTACACCCTTAGAAAAACCAGTCGTACCACTGGTGTAGTTGATGACGGCCAACTCTTCGGGACTCTCCTCTTTATAATAGTTCACGTGTTCCTTGCGGAAATATTTGGGGAACTTCTTTCCGTAGAGCTCATTCAGGTGCTCACGGGCATAAGTCAGTTTATCTGTGCGTGATATCTTCAATGAGTAGTCGGGATTGTTGATGATACCTTCGAGCGTAGGCATGGCCTGCGGGTCGATGATAGTAGCCACATGATCGCCCACGAAGAGGAGTCGTGCCTCAGAGTGGTTCACGATGTTGTGAATCTGCTCTGCGTTGAATTCATGCAGGATGGGTACAGCGATAGCGCCGTAAGTCAGTGTAGCAAGGAATGCCACAGCCCACTGTGAAGAGTTTCGCCCACAAAGGGCAATCTTGTCTCCTTTCTGTATACCACTATTTTCGAAAAGGATGTGTATCTTCTCAATCTTCCTGGCTACATCATGGTACTGTAGCGTCTGACCCTTGAAATCGGTCAGAGCGTCACGATCCCAATTGTCTATAATGCTCTTTTGGATGAGCGCGTTGAAACTTGGTATCTGTATCATAAGCGATTAGGTATTCTGATATAAGTAGCGTTTTATACTCTTTTTAGGCGTTTTGGCAAACTCCTCCTCTTGCAGTTCAATGTGCGAGATACGGCTGTAAACGGGCAACTGATTGTTAAGAGTCTGACGATTCTCTTCCATGATGTGCTCCAGTTCTTCACGGCTGAAATTCATCATCTCGTCCTTGTCTGGGTGGATCAGTGCCACAAGCTTATCGCCACGCTGGATGACCAGACTCTCAGAAACCATAGCCATCGCATTGAGTTTGTCCTCGATTTCTTCAGGGTAGACGTTCTGTCCGTTAGCGCCCAGCAGCATGTTCTTGATACGTCCTCTGATGAAAATGTGTCCGCTGCTCGACATTGTAGCCAGATCGCCAGTATGATAATAACCTTCTTTGTCGATGGCTTGCTGTGTAGCCTCGACATTTCTATAATATCCCAGCATCAGGTTCGTTCCTTTTGTCACAATCTCGCCGGGTATATTCTCTGGGTCATTCGAAAGAATTTTCACCTCCATACGGTCAACGGGCTTACCACATGAACCGGCTTTAAACTCTTGCCAGTCACAGTAAGAGATGAGGGGTGCGCATTCGGTAGTGCCGTAACCCACAGTGATGGGGAATCCAATTGAGATGAGGAATTCCTCTACTTCCTTCGAAAGGGGGGCTCCACCCACGATAACCTCGTAAAGGTTGCCACCGAAGGCTTTGAAAACTTCGTTGCAGATGCGTTCCTTTACCTTCTTGCTTACAACTGGCATAGCCAATAGCAAGCGAACACGATTGTCCTGGATCTTTGGGAAGACTTTCTTACGAATGATTTTCTCAATAATCAGCGGCACAGTGATGATGACGGCTGGTTTTACAGTAGCGAAGGCTTCTGCAATGATGGCGGGTGACGGCAGACGTGTGAGGAAAAACAGATGACAGCCATTGCAGAAACCAAAGAGAAACTCGATGGCCATGCCATACATGTGGGCCATAGGCAAGATGCTCAACATGTTGTCGCCAGCCTTCACATGCTTGCCCAATAAGCGCATAATGTATTCCACATTTCCCCAAAGTGCCCTATAAGGCAGCATCACGCCCTTAGAGAATCCTGTTGTTCCACTGGTGTAGTTGATCAGTGCCAACTCATCGGCTTCGTCCTTGTGATAGTCCACGTGTTCTGCTCTAAAGGCTTTAGGGAACTTGCTGCCAAATAACATATTAAGATGTTCGCGCGCATACGTAACCTTTTCTGATCGTGAGATCAGTAAAGAGAAATCTGGCAGGTTGATAATGGCTTCAAGTGCGGGCATCTGCTCAGGATCAATGGTCTTCACGGCAAAGTCGCCGATAAAAAGGAGTTTCGATTCCGAGTGGTTTACGATGTTTTGTATCTGTTCACCATTAAACTCATGTAGGATGGGCACTGCTACTGCACCGTAGGTAAGTGTGGCCAGATAGGCTACAGCCCAGTGGGCAGAATTACGTCCGCAGATGGATATCTTATCACCCTTCTCGATACCACTGTTCTCGAAAAGGATGTGAATCTTCTCTATCTTGCGTGCCACATCGTGAAACTGTAGAGTAACACCATGGTAGTCGGTCAGTGCATCCTGATCCCAGTTCTCTACAATTGTTCTTTCGATATAAGCATTAAAGCTGCTGAAAGTCTCCATTAAAATTGCACAAATTTTGAAATTTTGTGCAAAGGTATATCATTTTCTGCACACTGCAAAAAAATATGTGCAATTTTTTGTGAAATTTAGAAAAATAATTAGTTTTGTGGAGTTTTCAGCCATTTTTATTCGTATCTCATGGATTTTGCAGGGTGAATATGCGAGATCAGATAGCTTGGTGCGATGAGCACAAAAACACAGATAGCGAGTGTTGCAAGATTGATGAGCACCACCAGGGGTATGTTGAGCTCCATAGGCGCCTCACTGACATAGTAGGTCTGCGGGTCAAGAGATACAATACCTGTGTATTTCTGTATCAGTACAATGCCCAGTCCGACGATATTACCCCAAATAAGACCTTGTCCGATAATGAATACCGAGAACCAGAGGAAGGTGTGTCTGATGACGCTGTTTCTTGAACCTATGGCCTTCAGGATACCAATCATCTGTGTACGCTCGAGAATGATGATGAGCAGTCCGCTGATCATTGTAAAGCCAGCTACGCAAACCATGAGGATAAGGATAATCCACACGTTGAGGTCTAACAGTTCGAGCCAGGAAAATACTTGTGGATACAACTCATAGATGGTCTCGGATGTCAATACATTGCCTTGACGGTCTTCTGTGCGGTTGATATGTTCTACAAATCGGTCTGCAGTTTGTTGCAGTTGTACGACGTTCTCAACGCTGACCTCTGCTCCGGTAAACTGGTCTTGGTTCCAACCATTGATTTTGTTGGCAGTATAGATATCGGTGAAGCAAATTGCCTCGTCGAATCTTGTCAGGTTCGTCTGATAGATGCCACTTACGGTGTAGCGTCTGGTCTTGACCCCGTCATCGTCGATAAAATAGGCAAATACTTTGTCACCCGTTTTCAGCTGCAACTTATCGGCAATCATCTTCGACATCAACAACTGATAGTGACTGGCAGTGTCACTGAATTGTGGCATTTCACCTGTCAGCAAATGCTCTTTTAGGAAAGTCGTGTCGTATTCAGGACCTATACCCTTGAACATAGCTCCGAGAAAGTCGTTATCAGTTTTCAGGATGCCTTGCGCCATCGTGTAGCGCTCTACATGCTTGACACCCTGGATGCTCTGCAATTTTGCCATCAGACTTTCATCGAGACAGATGGGGTGAGGGTCGGAACCGCTGTATGTCAGTACATGGTGCACCTGAATATGACTGCCGAATCCGATTACCTTGTCGCGAATAGTGTGCTTGAATCCCAGCACCACACTCACGGTGACAATCATCACAGCCAGTCCGATAGCCACTCCGATGATGGCTATACGAATAGCAGGGCGACTCACTTTCCGCTTGTCGCCCTGATCATTATAGATTTTTCTGGCTATGAAAAGAGGTAAATTCAACTGTAAACTGTAAACTTAATCATCCATGCGGCCAGGATATGCTTCGAGCGCCTTGCGTAGCACAACAAGTGCCCGCTCCAGATCTTCTTTCTTCAGTACGTAAGCAATACGCACCTGATTGATGCCTGCGCCTGGGGTTGTATAGAATCCTGCTGCAGGAGCCATCATCACCGTCTCGCCCTCGTATTCGAATTCCGACAGGCACCAACGGCAGAATTTCTCTGCATCATCGACAGGCAGCTTGGCTACAGTGTAGAATGCCCCCATCGGGATGGGTGAGTAGACGCCAGGGATACGGTTCAGACCATCGATGAGGCACTTACGACGCTCCACATACTCATCATATACGTCACGGTAGTATTCCTCAGGCGCATCTAAAGATGCCTCGGCCACAATCTGTCCGATGAGGGGAGGTGAGAGGCGAGCCTGACAGAATTTCATCACAGCCTTTCTAACTTCTACATTTTTAGTAATGAGTGCACCGATGCGAATACCACACTCTGAATAACGCTTCGACACTGAGTCGATGAGTATCACGTTTTGCTCGATACCTTCCAGATGGCAGGCGGAGATATAAGGAGAGCCCGTATAGATGTACTCACGATATACCTCGTCTGAAAAGAGGTACAGGTCGTACTTCTTCACCAAGTCACGTATCTGGTTCATTTCACGACGTGTATAGAGATATCCCGTAGGGTTGTTGGGGTTACAAATCATGATGGCGCGTGTACGTTCATTGATGAGCTCTTCGAACTTCTCCACTTTCGGCAGTGAGAATCCCTCATCAATCGTAGTGGCAATAGTCCTGATCTTCGCACCAGCCGAGATAGCAAAGGCCATGTAGTTGGCGTATGCCGGTTCCGGGACAATAATCTCGTCGCCAGGGTTCAGACATGAGAGGAAAGCGAAGAGCACAGCCTCAGAGCCGCCTGAGGTAATGATGATATCCTCGGCCGTCACGTTGATGTTGTATTTCGCGTAGTAGTCCACCAACTTCTCCCTATAGCTTAAATATCCTTGTGAAGGAGAATACTCAAGGATCTCTCGGTCTATTTGCTTCAAAGCATCAAGACCCACTTGTGGAGTGGGCAGGTCAGGTTGACCTATATTCAGGTGATACACCCTGGTCCCCCTTTTCTTGGCTGCTGCGGCTAAAGGTGCGAGTTTTCGGATGGGCGACTCTGGCATCTCAAGGCCACGGACTGATATTTCTGGCATCTTTTTTAGTTTTACTTTTTACCTTTTTGTTTTTTACTTTTGTAAAATCGGTGCAAAGGTAACACAAATTATCGTAAATCTGCGCAAAGTGTCGTTAAAAATTTGCGTATATCTGAAATTCTTTGTACTTTTGCCCGACAAAATCAATCAAAAGCAAGTTTGAACGATGAATTTTGAACAATTGATAGAAACAAGGGACGCTCGCAAGACCACCCGTATCCGTACGCCTTATGGATATTTCAATAAGCGTCTGATCGACGGACGTTTCTCCAACTTTGTCGAGTTTCATGACGAGTTGGCCGACAACCTTTTGTTTTCCAAAGGTGTGCAGGCAGAGTATGAGGCCACAAAGAAGATTACCGACCGTCATCAGTTACATTTCACGCCTAATGAAGGCGATGATGGTCTCTTCGCTATTGCTGTTGAGGTAGGGCATTTCCTGACTATCGGACAGATGCTCAACGATAATCCCGCTATTGTGGCCCAGAATGATTTCCTTGAGCGAACTATCCGCGATTTGTTTCGATTTGTTATCCTGCTCAATGAGCAAGGCATCTATCATCTCTGCTTTTCTCCTAACAATGTCTTCATCCGCAAGAGCGACCTGATGGTGTGTCTTCTCAATCATGGCTCTTTCTATCTGACGGCTGATCAAGATGTGCTTTATGATGACGATACAGATGCCGCTTTCGTGGCTCCTGAGGTGTTGAAGTTTGGCACAGCCGATGCCCACAGCGAGGTCTATGCCCTTGGTAAGTTTCTGCAATGGTTATATCAATCGTCTGGTTTGCCTGTAGAGCTAAAATCCATAGTCGATAGGGCCACACAGCCAGCTCCCGAAAGCCGTTATGGTTCTGTAAAAGAAATGTATAAGGCCATTTCTCGTTTGAGTGGCTTACGTCGTACGGTTACGATGGGTGCCGTTGCCCTCGCTGTTGCTCTTGTCATCTTGGGGCTCTTCGTTTATCTGCTGCCCAGTCCTGATGCCGTAGAGTTTGTGAAGCCCGTAGAGGAACCCATCCCTGACGAGATGGTCGACGACGAGCAGTTGTTGGGTATTGGTGCCGATCTCGACTCTGCCGCCATTGCCAGAATTGTGGCTGACGAGAAACGCCGTCAGGATTCTCTGGGTGTCGACGATCGCGATATGCGTACCTATAATTCGAAGGCTGAGGCCATCTTCCGTAAGCAGTTCACTCGCGCTGCTGATCAGATTCTTGATAAAGTCTATGCTGGTGATAAGATGAACATGAGCGAGAAAGAGTTCATGGTACGCAGTAAGGCTATGACAGAGGAACTCGCCAAGAAGCAGGCCGAAATAGCGAAGTCGAGCAGTCTCTCCAGCGAGCGTTCACAGCATATCGCCTCAGAGATTATCGACCAGCTTACTGATAAAAAGATGAAGGCCCTCGACAAGGACTATATGGGGCTGAAAACTGTACCCCAGGACAAGAAGACGACTCCACTGCCTAATTATAGTAGTTCGTCAGATGTTACGTTTCCGACGACTACCACCACAAAGTCCTCGACCTCAAGCTCTTCGCGGTCGAAGAGTAGTGGTCAGGATATCTATAGACAACACAGGGATAGGTACGGCGTTGATCCGTATGATCCCATTGACCCTGAAAATTATCAATTAAGAAGGAAATAAATAATGAGATCAAGAACAGCAAATTGGTTTGAGTGCAAGATCCGTTACGAGAAAGTGATGGAAGATGGCTTGCAGAAAAAAGTAAACGAGAATTATGTAGTCGACGCACTAAGCTTCAGTGAAGCCGAGGAGCGTATCATCGAGGAGATGTCGTCTTACATCAGTGGTGAGTTCGACGTAGCCGATATCAAGAAAGCTGCTTATAAAGAGATATTCTTCTCCGACGACGAGATGGCCGACAAGTGGTATAAGGCAAAACTGCAGTTTATCACCATCGATGAGAAGACTGAGAAGGAGAAACGCTCTACCGTAACCTATCTCTGTCAGGCAGGTTCCTTTAATGGTGCCGTAAAGAATATCGAAGAAGTAATGGGGGGCACGATGATTGACTATGTCATCTCTTCCGTCAATGAGACTACCCTGATGGATGTCTTCGAGTATAAGAAATCAGTGAAAGAATCCGACAAACCTGAATACGAGCAATGATTGCCTACGATGTTAAAGAGCATCTTCACGCAGTCCTTGACACATTACCAGAGGGCGTGCGCTTGGTGGCCATTTCGAAATTTCACCCTGTAGAGTATATCGAGGCTGCCTATGCTGAGGGACAGCGTATCTTTGGCGAAAGCCACGAACAGGAACTGCGCCTGAAACATGAGCAACTACCCAAGGATATCGAGTGGCACTTTATTGGTCATCTGCAGACTAACAAGGTAAAATATATAGCGCCATACGTCTCTATGATTGAGGCAGTTGACTCGCTTAAGCTTCTGCAAGAGATTAATCGTCAGGCAGAGCGTTGTGGGCGCGTCGTCCGTGTGCTTCTTGAGCTCCATATAGCTGAAGAGAGTACCAAGTACGGACTTACCCTCGATGCATGTCGCTCACTGCTCGAAGGGGGCGAATGGCGCACCATGCAATATGTTCAGATCTGCGGTTTGATGATGATGGCATCCTTTACAGACGACAAGCAGCAAATACGCCGGGAAATGCAAACTGCCGCCGACTTCTTTGACGAAGTGAAGATGAAATATTTTGCTACCGATGAAGCTTTCTGTGAGCGTTCGTGGGGCATGAGCGACGATTATGACATTGCCTGTCAGACGCGCTCTACAATGGTTCGCATCGGTACTGCTATCTTTGGTCCCCGCGTCTATTGAAATAATATTGGTCGCGCTTTCTCGTAATCTTGCCGAAGTTAATGGCATGCACGGGACAATAGTGATAGCAAGCCAGACATGAAGTGCACCGCCCGTTGTGTATCCACTCGGGCGGTGTACCTTTTATATTGTCTACAGGACAGACTTTCGCGCACTTGCCGCAGCGGATGCAAACCTCCTTGTCAACCGTGAACTTCTTGTCCGTCACCATCCGTTTATTGAAGTATTCGCCGATGACGTACGAATAGAGTCGGGGAGTGGCTCCTTTGTCGAGTTCCTCAATGCCGCGTTTGCAGTCCTTGAGCATACTGATGATGTGCTGCAGTTGTCGTTTTGCGTTTTCAATCTTCCATTTCTCCTTCTCTTCAGGGTCAGTCTTCATGAAAGGAAGGCAAACGTAGCTCTCGGGCATGATGACAGAGAATGTGGCATCAGCCTGTAGGGGCACACCATTGCTTGCTAACAACTCGTTTGCAGCCAGCTCACGATTCAGTATGGTCATTGTCTCGCCCATATTGTCGCCGCAGGTTGTCAGCGCCCAGCAGTAGTGATCCTTGGTGTTCATCTTCAGCCGCTTAATGAAGTCCCTGACAATTCTTGGTACCTGCCAGCCGTGAGTGGGGAAGCAGAAGCCAATGCGCTCACCGTCGCGCAACGAGAACTCTGAGCGTTCTTCCCTGATAAGGTCAGGTATGTAGAACAACTCTTCATTGATGGCCTTTGCAATCTCGCTGGCCACCCAGCGTGTATTACCTGTTCCGGAAAAATAGAATATCATACCTATATATAAATATGGTTACAAAGATAGGCAATTATCTTTTGTCCTCCAAGTTTTTTGCGATATTTCTTTTTTTTCCTTCTGAAACTCCCCATTTGCGACACGCAAATGGGGGATGGTCGCATTTAAGATTCATACATAAGTTAGAGTTTGTTTTTTCTTCATGTTTGTTATTTGGTTTTAGTTAGTTAAAAACGTTCAAGGCCTGCAGTGATGCAAGCCTTGAATGCTATTAATGTCTACTTTCCTACTTTCCCACTTTCTGTATTCCTGTAGACTACAGTTCTGACACAAGTTTCTTGTATTTTCCTCGCATGGTGCGCTCGATGGCCTTATCCTTCTGAAGACGCTCGAGTGTTTTCTGCCCCGAACGGTTGTTGGCATAACCAAATGTCTGGGCAAACACTTCCGTAGTGAATTCTTCTGGTAACTGGCGGAAACACTCGACGAACTTATTCGTGCGGCGGCGCTGCTGAGCTGCGTCGCGCAACTGATTGTCGTAATACATACGATGCAACTCATAATACCAGTAGTGCTGTGTCCGATATTGTATATCAAGCACTAAATCTACCAGCGAGCAATCTACATCATCAGGAGTATAAGTGCCTGTATTCTCGCGCTCTTCCCAGTGTCGCATATCGATGTAGGGAGCACTGATATTCAGCCCGTAATACGGCACACGCTTGACGAGCAACCAGTCGGCTTTGTCCCTGTCGTTGAACTCGGCAATGGCACGGCGATCGTCACACCACTTATGCACGTGCTCCACAAGAGGCCAGATAGGCAATTCACCACGACGCTGATCCAGACGATATGCCCACTGCTTGAGTGTCTCATTATACTCAGCAGTCTTCGAATCCTCCTTGCGGCGCAATGGGATCATCTTGAAATCGTCCTCACCCATCGGGATAGTCGCAGTACGTGTGTCAAGACCAGAGTTTACGCTTCGTTCATTCACTATCAATTTTAATGTGGGCGGGGTGAACGTCTCCATCATATTCCAAAAAACGCGATAGCGACCTGATACCGACTGCTTGTTTGCGTAGTGCTGATCGTCATACTCTCCATGAAAACTAAGAAGAACCATGTTGGATTTCGATATCCAGCTGCCAGACCTGCCTATTTCGAGATCCTTCTCTGACGAACAGGTCACCATGTGGCGTCCCATCATCTCACCGTCCACTTCCTCCTTACAACTTATCATCGAGCGTATAAACTCAGAGTTCGATGAGCGATAGCCGAACATGCGGTTGAAAATCTCTGGTCTGAGGTCTTTCTCTTTGTTGGCGCCCTTGGCATCAGTCTCACTTTTCCACGTGTTGGTACTGTCGTCGGCAATCTCGCTCTCGGCGATGATGGGAGCCAGTAGCAGGTTCATCAGTCGCTCCAGTGAGTGCTTGCCGCTGGTCGGGTCGCCCACGCCCCAGATGATGTAGTTCAATCGGGTTCGCTCGCTCTCGTTGGCATAGAAATAATAGTAACACAAATCCATGCACGTGCCCATCATGGCAGCCGATGCAAAGAGCAGGAAAGGCCAAAGACGGCGTGGATGGGGCTCGCAGACCTCACGCAGACAAGGATACACGTCGAAGAAACTCTCTATCGTATCGCACCAACGGTCGAATGGTAGAATAGCCAGCGGACTGATATTCTTGGTATCTGCCATAGACTGCTCCAAGTTGATGCCAGCCTTATCCATCAACTCTTTCAGAGCCTTGGGATAGCGTGTGAGAAGTTTCTTTTTGGCAGCCGACTGGCACAGGTCTTCCACTTCGCCTGGGTTCGGATTCCAATTCTTTACCCAGTCAAGCCGATAGGCCATAGCGATGGCTTTCTGCGGGTCGTTGTCGTTGAAGTAGCAGAGCCAGTGTGAAGTCTCAGTCTGCATCGTGTCGTGCTTCGTGTGAGGCGGCAGGCTTGGCCCATAGTGCTCGTTGAGCACCTTGATGAAAGCCTCGTCTTCTTCCGAAAATTCTACAGATGTTTCAGCCTGAGGTGTAGCGGCAGCGGTGGGCTGTGCGGTCACAGTTCCCGCTGTTTGCTTGCGTGCCTCCTTGCGCTGTCGCTCAAGTTCCTGCCAACGGGGGATAGTGGGTTCTGACTCACCACGGCGATAGGCTTCACCATACTTCTCTTCATAGGCAGGATTCTGGTAGTTGAACAGTTCCTCCCAGTCGATGTACTTCACGTCATCCATTTTTGGAATGAAGTGGGCGTGGTCGCTGTTCTTGGTTTGGCCATCAGCATACTCCAGAATACCCAGCTTTTCGGCCATCGTGTAGGCATTGTCCTGCAGGTTTCCCCAGTCTTCATGTGCTATGAATATCACCTTTACGCCCTCACCCGATGGTGTAATGAAAATACACACGATGCCCAAATCCTTAAAGTCTTCGCGCTGGAGCCATTCGTTGACGCGCTCTTCGACATTGGGAACATGGTCGCCGTCAACCACTGCCAGACCTGACAGGTAGCCATACTGCTGCACACGCCACAGACCTACGCGTCCCCATCGGTCCTTACTCTCAGCAAAGTGAGTAATGGTGGGAATAATGGCAGGCAGCGACGACTTCTTCTGCGTGATGTAAAGTTTCACTCGCTCCAGGTCTGAGTCTGGCATGCGTTTTTTAGTGCGGCGCTCATCCTTCTTCAGTTCTGAAGCCAACCAGCGTTTGTAGTCGTCTGAAGCTACCACTTCTTTCACGAATTCCTCTACCGTCTGAAGTGCCTCGGCTTCAGCCATCTGGCGTTTCATCTTGCGGTAGTTGTCAACGAGTTCGATGTTTGCAGGATGCTCTATCATAGCTTTGAGAGCCTCTGCCACCAGCTCCTGCGTGGGCTGGTTGATGTTGGGTTGGAATACAATCATTTCCCGGTTCCTCCATTTTTAATATTGTTAATTACTTTGTTGAATCTCTCTGAGGCAGGCAGGCGGCGAACTATCAGCTGCACCTGGCGCAGCACCTCGGCCTGCCAGTCGCGTGAATGCTTACTGAGGTCAATTTTGCCTGTGAAGGTCAGCTCTGATTTCTTTTCATCGATCCAACATTCAAGGCCCGATTCTGAAACCACGCGTAGGCTCTCTGGCAGCGTTAGGGGCTTCTTGGGCTTCAAGTCTTTGGTCAGCGTCTCGAACTGCTTTGCGAGTTCTGCATACTGGTCGGCAGAGCTCTCCTTACACTTCAGCGTAATCATCTTCGACGGGTCAGAGCCTGTTGTCGTCCAACGCTTGCCGCCTCCAGCACAGTTCTTGATGTTGATCTGCGAACTGGGACCCTCCTCGCAGGGCTTGAATGTGAATTCATTGCCCGAGTAAATGCCCGTACCCCGAACTTTGCGGGGCTTGGGCTGAGTGTTCGTGGTCTGTGTCATACCTTACTGAGTTTTACAACATCGTTAGCAATCACTTCTTGATAAACAGCTCCGTTCACCTCGTGAACATGGAATCGAAGCGAAGCCGCAACCAGGTCACCCTCATAGAACCTGCACTGAGCAAGATTGCCGAACATGGTACATGCGTACTCATTTCCGAATTTACCACCACCAAACTCCTTGAGTCTGATTAAACACTTGGCCAGTTGGCCACTTTCTGCCTTTTGAGAGGCAACGTAGCTTGCTTCTGTCTGCGAGACTACGCGAAAAATCTTTGTTTTCATCTTTTATATTTTTTATTTGAATATTGAGAAGCATGCCTCTCTACAAGTGCCCCCTCCAATAGGAGTTTTTTGCTGCTGATGCCCAAAAAGTCCTATTGGCAGATGATAAAAAAAAGGAAAATCTATTGGATTGAGATACACAAAAAATCTGCAAATACCTTTATTTAGACGGTATTTGCAGAAATCTGAAACTATTTTGCTCTAATATCCTCTTCCTATCGGATAAGACCTAAAAATCCCTATTGGTCCTTACCGTGATGATTGGTGTCACGGAAATCTCCGTCAAGTTGTCCCGCTGATGTCGGAGCCTTGATGCCATAATTCTCTGGGTTGAGGTCTTCCGCTATGACCTCTTTGTCAGTCTTGTCTCTTGGCGGAGCTATCTTCCCGATGATAGCGTCCAAAGTGGAGGTGTCTTTAGGAGAGTTTTTCTTACTATAATGCCTGAAGTCCTTTTCCTCATATTCTATGGGGTCTGATGTCTCAACTTCTTTACCTGTCCTCTCATCCAGAACCTTCCTTGACTTGCCGTTCATAAAGCGGTTGCAGACTATCTGCCAAATACCAGGCCCTGACCCACTCTTCTCAAGAAGCCTTCTACCATTTACCTTATAATTATATAGTGTGTTTATAAGATACCATAGCTCTATCGCATCTCCTTTCCAGACAATGCGCACATCCGTTTCCTGCCCGGAGAACACCTGATTGAACAGCATCTTGTCGATTTCTACCGGCTTGTAATTCCTTATCTCTTCCTGACTCAACGGAAGGTGTTCTGATGCCTTATTAAATCTTTGCAAGTTACCGTCTATGAAAGATTTCCCTTCTTCATCTTTTCGACTTAACATCAAATACAGATTTTCCATCGACCTGTTTTTCACATTCAGCAGGAATGAATAACGCGAGTAGTCTGAATTTGTCTTCTTGTCCGCTTTCCTACTTTCCGGCTTTTCCGATTGTGATTCCTCTGGCTTGCCTGAAACGGGAGTCAATATATTCTTTTCATTCACTACGTCACCATATATATTGTATATAGGCTTGTCTGTGATTTGTACATTGGCCCCTGACTCTATCTTTATATTCATATCCTTATTCTAATAAACCTGAGGGTTGATTGACAATCTCTCTCTCCGTTATTTGCGCGGTACCGCCAGCTCCAACATTTACATTGACAGGCTGCTTCTCGGAAATTTTCAGTAACAACTCTGACATCTGCCGATCTTGTTCTTCCTTTTTCTGCAATATCTTCTCTTTTATGTCTGGCATGCTTGTCATCCATGCCTGATTGTGCGAAAGCATTACAGTCAACTTTGCACACAGGTCAAGGGCTGCTCCCGGAGAGAGTCTCAACAACTGGTATTCTATGTCGGCAATAGGGACGGAATGCTCCAAAGCATCCTTTAGCTTCTCTGCCATACTTGTCATCTGATCCGTCAGGATTCCTACCTCATATCTCAGTTTGTTTCTCTCCCGCTCAATTTCGTCACGTGTTTCTGGCCGAAATTCATCTAGCATACGTTGAAAGTCCTCAGGAAAAATAGTGTCGCAAAGCTCATACAACACATGAGACTCTTTCGTCTCATCCATAATTGCGCGAATGCGAACCAGTTTCTCCTCAAGGCTCTTGAGTTGCTTCTTCTTCAACCCGAGGGTGTTTTGCCGATAGCAGATAGCACAATAGAATATTTGAATATGCTGATGATAGGAAGTAAGCTGCGTTACAAGATTAGCCACAGCAACAAAATTGTCGAGCTTGGAGCCGATTACTCTCCTGATCATAACGGCGTAGAAATGCTTCAGGAAATCCCAATTATCACAAAGGAGATCAAAGTTCTCCATTTTCTTGCCATCATCCCATGGCGTGTTCATCAGCATAGCAACTCCGTGCAGAAAACACATCAGTTCACCCGTCTTGCGGTCGCTGTAAACCTCGGCCTCATGCAGTTCCATTTTCAGCCGCTCCGACAGCTTCTGCCAGTCCGTGTCGTATCCGAGTTCAAACAGGAGTCGTACAAATTCCTTGAAAGGCGTGATTTCTCCTATGGTGGGCAAACTGTCTGACCAACTTTCTGTTACTGTGATAAGGTCGGCAGACTCTGCCCACGATACAAACTGATCGTCAATCTTCGCAACATCACGGATAAAACTGCCGAACAAGTAACCACCATTCGACCTGCCTATATGTTCGCCATATAGATATTTCTCATAAAAAGGTAACATCTGCTCGTGCAATTCATCCATGATATTCATTTCCTTACACGTGCGCACCTCTCTAAGTATTGCCCACCATTCAGTATCATCCTGTGAGTTGCTACTTTCGCTCCATTTTTTTAGCGGGCTTATGATATAGTCTTCTATATATTTGCTTTTGCTGAAACTATTCTTAATCATATTTTGTCTTTTCGAGTAGGAAAATATTCTGCCTTCTGCTGCTGTTCGTCCATATCTTTCTTTATCCTTCCATTACTATCTGGCGCTCCTCCTCCGTCAGGCCGTAGAGATCGAACACGCGGTTGTCTATCTCTTGGTCGGTGGCGTCAATCTGTGCAGAGAGTTGCCGACACTCAGCCACGCGCTCGTCGAAATAGTCTTCCCATTCGTCCTGCTCCTTCAGGGGTATGTGGTGCTTCTGCTTCTTCAGCTCTGACATCAGTCCCCGAAAATCAAGCTGGTCGAACTGCTGCAGGGCTGTCGTCAACTTCAGACCCTCAAAATTCTCGCTCAGACGACGGAGGAACCGGGTGCGTTTCTCCTGCAGCTGCTGATGGAGGGTGAGCATCGTGTCGGCGAGGGTTATGAATGGCTGCTGAGATTCGAGAGGTATGGCAGGGATGGGGATATTACGAATATGTTCTGGGTATATGTTCATGTCGCCTCCACGAATGTTGTTCAGTAAGGCTTTAGCGTATCTGCTGTTTAATATGGCCAACAGAAAAGACAAGTCACAATTTTCAGAAAGTTGTTCCATCTCGCTACGCGACAAAGTGCTAAACTTTTTAATACTCGTACTTATACTGTTATTTTCTACACACTTTAGATCTTTCCACAGCAAGCAGAGTTGCCCTTTGTGATTACTACAAATTGTTCCCTTATTGTCAAGTACAACTTTGAAATCACCAAGTCCATTAATTACAAGTTTTCTATTAGTGTATAATTCTGGGAATGTTTGCCGTCTTATTTTTGCGGGGCAACGCTCAGTCCCATATTCAAGATAGCGAATTCGTTTTATTAAATACCGGTCGAGGTCTTTTCCTTCAACATATTCTTTACAATGAATATCATCCTTAGTTTCGCTTATCAAGTCATCTTTTACGAATTCTCCTTTTGCAATTTTTTCGTCCGCATTTAACACCATTCCCACACTAACATAACAGAAATCTCCAAGAACGTTCGTACCCAAATGCCGGTTTGTCCTTTTGCTGTGATATTCTAAATTCCATATTAAGGTCTTTTCATCTTGAAGGAATGTTGCTCTATCTTTTTGATATACGACATGTAAGTTCCCATCAACAATCTTTGAAATGTTTATTGGCTGTTCATCATGTCGTTTCCTTGAAAAAAATATGGTGCTGGTTACTGATGCATCATCAAAGACTTTAGTGCCTTTTAGGTCTGTGACTTCGTACAAAGAATAATCGTTGAATAACATTTCTCTGATCTTTTGGGCATAGAGCTGATTGTTCAAGGGATAAGGTACAATCATTGAACAACAACCATTTTCTTTGCATAGAAGCCTAATTCCTAACTCTATAAATGGTATGTATAAATCCCATTTTTGATAAAGTGTCATATATTTATGGCTGTCTATAATAGCTTGTCTTTGTTTCGCCATTTCCAACGAAGCTACTTGGGTTGGAGCACTCACATACGGCGGATTGCCTATCACCACGTCGAAACCACCACGTTCGAAGACCTGTGGGAACTCCCGCTGCCAGTCGAAAGCCTTCTTGCCTGCTACGGCTGGGTCACTGATGAGCGAGTTGCCGCACTTGATGTTCTGGCTCAGCGAGTTCAGCTTGCGGTGGGGCTTGGCAGTGCGCAGCCAGAGGGCCAGCTGGGCTATGCCTACGCTCTCCTCGTTGATGTCGACACCGAAAAGGTTGTTCTCCAGAATATAGTTCTCTACGTCCTGAAACTCCAGGCTGTAGCCCAGCACCTTCTTCTCCAACTCGTCTATGTGCTTGTGCTCTCCTATCAGGAATTGCAACGCGGCATTCAGGAAGGCTCCACTGCCGCAGGCAGGGTCGAGTATGGTCATCTGGAGCAGCCAATCGCGATACTGCTTCAACTGATCGAGCAGCCGCTGGCGGGTCTTCAGTTGGCGGCGCTGGTCTGAGAGATAGTCGTCCTCCACGATGCCGAGCTGCTGCCGCTTCTCTGCGCAGAGCCGCCCAACAGTATTCTCTACAATGTATTTCGTGATGTACGGCGGGGTGTAGAACACGCCGTCCTGCTTGCGCTTCGAGGTCTGTGGTGCCGCTCCGCTGGTTATCTGCAGAGTGACCTCCTCTATCTCCGAAAGCGAGTTCTCGAAGATATGCCCGAGGATGTTCACATCCACGTCGCTCCTAAAGTCGTAAGCAGCTATCCGCCGGGTGTGTTCTGCCAGCAGGTCGTCGCTGATGATGAAACTGTCGAGCAGGTCGTCGGGCTTGAAAAGTCCTCCGTTGTAAGCAAACACGTCGCACGGCTTGCCCGTATGCCCTTTGTCGAGATAGCTGAAATAGAGCTTGATGCGCTCATACAGAGGCACGTCGACAGCCAAGTCTCTCAACTTCTGCCAGTCGTCGATGATCTTCACCATGAAGTTGGGCTCGAGCAGCAGGCTGTCTTCTGCGAAGAAGATAAAGAGCAGCCGGTCGAGCAGCTTCTGAGACTTGCGGAAGAGCAGCAGCTGCCACTCCTTCTCGTCGTAGCCCTCGCGCACAGGGTTATGGGACACGATGTCGGCGAAGAGCACCCGCTTGAACTGAGAGTAGTCGCGATAGAGCGCCTTTGTGATCTGGTCTTCGCTCGAAAGCGACTCCTGCTTCATCTGTATCAGCGTCCCCGTTGCCACTTGCTGCCAGGCGAGGCAGAGATACAGCTCGCAGAACTCTTCATGAGTCATGTGAAAGATGTCCCACTCGCGGTACTCCACGGCATTGTCTATGTAGAGGCGCAGCTTCTCGAAGTTGGAGATGATGACCAGTCGCGTGTCCTTGTGCTTGCTCTTATAGCCGAAGGCCTGCGTCTCGATGCTGCTCAGATCGGGGGTCTTGTGGTCTTTCAGTTCTATCACGCCTGCCACTTTGCCGTCCACAAGTATCGCACCGTCGGCCTTCTTCGAGCCTACCTCGTTCTTTAGCTCCGTTGTCAGGTTGTAACCGGGCAAAGGATTAATAGTATAACCCAACACTTTGACAAAAAGTTCACGCAGGAATCCCTCCTGAAACTGTTCTTCCTTAATCTTGTGGATGTTTGCCTGTATGTCAGCATCGAGGAAAAAGCTCCGGTATTGCCCCCAGGCTTTTACCACCTGTTCGTTGTCGAGGTGCTGCAGATATTTCTTGACTATATTCTTCTGTAATAACATAAATTACGATTTTAAATCGCTTTTATTGCTTTGGGCACAAATTTACGAATTCTTTGCGAGAAATACGTCATTCAATTCAAGAAATATACAATTTTTAATAATCTCATGGCAACATGAAGGCATAAAGCATTTGAGAATCTCCAAATATTTGGATTTTTCGGAAAAAGTCCTTTTGACTCTGGGACCAGGCCCCGAGTTGCAAAAGTTATCGATAGTACCCGATGCGGACATAGTGGCGGGGCGGGGAGAAGGGATTCCAAGAAATGTGTAGCCAGGTGGAGGCAGTCAGGAGCTGGTCGGTGTACTCCCACTTCTTGAAGAAGTCCACGAGCGTCTGGAACTGGGCTGGGTCTTTTGGTCGGATGTCGGCAGCCTGGCCGATCAGGTGCTGGGAGTTGCGGACACCGCCCACCTTGCGGTTCACATCTTCATTACGGAAACCCGAATTGATGATGATGGGGCCAACGATGAGACGCGCTGGCTCCAGCAGCCATAGGCAGCCGTAGGTCAGGTTTACTACATCCTGCATCGTGGGGATGTTCTGCGGGTATTTGTCCGTCAGCAGGAATTCCCTCAATTTGAAGTGAGGCGAGAGCTTTGTGTCATTGAGTCTTGTGTTCATGGTATTGTTTCTTTATAATCTTAATGTACTGGTCGAGGCCGAAGATCGACCCTGCCAGCAGGAACGACTGAGCCACATAGTATAGCAGCCCGCCAGCCACGTCGTCGATCTTGACCACCTGATACGTCACCAGCGCGATGCTGCTCACGATGAGCAACACCGCACAGGCGTACTGAGAGATTTTGAAGCCTTTCTGGTTTTCCATGGCCTTCGTAATTTCAATGTTCAATGTCCTACACCATTGTGCCCCCTGCTGCACCCAGGATGAGAGTGATGATGTAACTGATCGCCTGAAGGATCGTCTTTACCGTCTTGTTCATAATTTTCTGATGTTTTAAATGGTGAATAATTAGGGTTGTTTTCGTGGTCGAAACCACTTCTCTATCTGCCTACAAAGTTACAAAAAATAATCGAGAAAGCAAAATATTTCCTCGATTATTTTCTCACTAAATCCACTGTATTATAACTTCCATCACAGAACCACCAAATCGCCGAGAAAGTAGATAAGTAGGAAAGTAGGAAAGTAGACATTAATACTTTCTAATATGATCTTAATAGATTATTAATAATAGTATTATAGTATTATATTCTTATAATTATTAATATAATAAATATTTAAAACTAATACTTATAATGTCCGTTTTATGGCTTCTGAAATACCTTCATGTCTACTTTCCTACTTTCTTCATTTCCTACTTCAAGCCGTCAATAACCCTGCCTTATTTTGCAATAACCCTGCCTTATTGAGCGATAAGGGTGGGTTATTTGATTCGGTGGAAAGTGAACAAAATAATACGAAAAAAGTTTCGAAAATATTTGGTAGTCTCAGAAAAAAGTTGTACCTTTGTAGCATAGAAATAAAGGCGGGAAGGAGCCACCCGATGTAGCTGGCTCGCTTAGTATTCTAATACCACAAAAAACGTTACAGGTATGTTAGAATTGTATCTTTCAAAGGTTGACGAGAGTTCGGAGACCGAGCAGGCGGGTAAGCTTTATGCCCGCGTGAGTTACAAGGAGACCATGGGCATCCATGAGATGGCCGAGCACATGGCTCATCACAACACGGCTTTCTCAGAGGGTCTGATCGTCGGTGTGCTGACCGACTTCGTGAAGTGTGTGCGCGAGATGGTGCTCAGCGGCAACACCGTGAAGGTGGGCAACCTGGCTATCTTCAAGGCTACCGTTGAGGCCAACGGGCTGGAGACGCTCTACGACGCAGAGCAGGACAAGGTGGCTCAGGCCACGATGGGCACGCTGGCTGAGGGACAGAAGACTGGCCCTGCCGTGAAGGTGATCAAGCTGCTGGCTCAGTCTACTGGTGACTTCACTCGCGAAGAGCTGAAGAAGGACGTGAAGTTCAGCTGGACTGACAAGACCAAGGCAGAGATTGCTGCTGCCAAGGGTGAGTCGACCAGCGGCGGTGCTTCGGGTGGCTCGAATGACCCTGGCTCTGGCGACGCTCCTATCAACCCTTAAACTGCTCGCTGGGGCCAGGCCCCAAAACTAAGTGCTGGGGCCTGGCCCTAGAGTAAAGTCGCGGGCGACTGTACTTTGGCGCCAGACCCGAGGCTTGCGAGGTCCACTTTAGGGCCTGAACCGGGGGCTGCGCTTTGAGTGATGAACGAAAGCTTCTGAAAATGGGGGGCTTGCTTCGCATGGGGCGGGGCGAGCCCCCTAATCTATTCTTGTGGGGAAAAGAAAAAAGCAAGAGTTTGTTTGGCAGATTGGAAAATTTAGATTATCTTTGCAACTGAAATACAATAATGATAATAATAACATCTATTAAACTTATCATATCAAACTCATGAAAAAGATTTTCCTAAGGATGCCGGCTGCCATCCTCTTCAGCAGCCTGATGATGGCTTCGTGTGTTGGATTTGCCGACTCTGCAATCGGCGTGGAAGACAAGCCGACAGAACCTACTAAAAAGCCAGAGACAGCCTCGGCCAAAGACCCGGGCAAGTGGTGGATCGACGAGAGCTATATGGACAAGTCGGTGAAGCTCAGCGACGACTTCTTCATGTACTGCATCGGCACGTGGTGGAAGAACACCACCCTCGACAAGGAAAACAGCATCCTTTATCGTTTTTACGATGTGAAGCCCTCGTTCACAGACAGAGTGAATAGCCTGACCGACGACAACTACAGCAAGTACAAGAGCCGCCTGAAGTGGGCCGACCCCAATTCTGAGGCTGCCGCATCGGCCCAGAAACTCTATGACGACGTGCTGAAGAAGAGCGGACTGGAAGCAGCCACCACACCTGAAGACGTGATGCGCGCCTTCGGCAAGATGTCGGCTATGGGCGTGAGCTCATGCATCAGGCTTGAACCTTTCGGCTATAACGGCAAGGTATACCTGTATGTCGACGTATGCAACGAATCATATTCTGAGTCTAAGAAATCTTCGAGCGATGCCACGCAAAGTGACAAGAAAACCTCATTCAGAGAGCTGTTCAAAAAGCATCCCGAGCTGATGCAACACCTCGTGCCCGTAAGCGGTAAGAGCGGCACCCGCAGCATCCCCGAAAAACTCTCATTTATCAAATATATTCTTGAGGGCATGGGCATCGACCCCGAGGCGTGCTATACTTTGGAGGATTTTGTAACATTGTCGAATGAGGAGAAGTCGTCTGAGATAAACAATAAGATAGCATATATGGAGGAATGGCAAAAAATATTTACAGACAAAGAAAAAGCCGTTACACTCCTGAAGGAAATGATCGAGAATATTTACCATTTAGACTATTGTCTCATCTCCCAGAAAACGATGGAGGAGGTTAACGACAATCTAAAAAATGACACTCAGGCGAAAGGAGCTGAATTGAGCCTCAAAAAAGTTGAGAAGACGATGGAAGAGAATTATTTGAGCTATCTGCGCTCAAAGTTGGTGGCCGAACAGATGGTGCCTGCCGGACTGAAAGAGGAATACATGAATTATTGCAAAGAGATGATAGGTGTATTTGGCGTGCGCATCAAGAGCAACGAGTGGATGAGCGAAGGCTCGAAGAAGAATGCCTTGGATAAGCTGAACGCCATGGTATTCAACGTTGCCTATCCCGACCATTGGATTAAAGAGGGACTGCCCGACTTCTCGAAGAGCCAGTCGCTGCTCGAGGATGTCTACATCATGCGCACGACCCGCCAGAACCTGCTGAAAGCTATTGTCGGCAAGAGCAGGCTAAAGGAATCGTTCACAGCCCTGGTTATGGACAATGAAAGCTGGTTGGGCTTAGCGAATGCCTTCTATGATCCACTCTTCAATTCAATGAACATTATGCCCTATTATATCCTGCCGCCTTATTACGACCCAACGCAGAGCCTGGTCATCAACTATCAGTCGTTCGACACCATGGGCCACGAGATGACGCATGGATTCGACACCAGCGGATCGCAGTTCGACAAGAATGGCAACTATACCCCCAACGGTATCTGGGCCAGCGAGGCCGACAAGGCAGAGTTCGACCGTCGCACAGAGCTGCTCGTCAAATGCTATAATTCTTACGACGTGCTGCCCGACGAGATGCCTGGCGTGAAGGCTGACGGCAAGACAACACTAGCCGAGAACATCGCCGATCTGGGTGGTGAGGAGATAGCCTATCAAGCCTTTCTAAACCGCCTGAAAATAGACGGCTATACCGGCGACAACCTGAAGCTGATGAAGCAGCGCTTCTTCCTGTCATTGGGTGAGGAATGGCGGTCGAAGTACGGAGCTGACCACGTCAACTACCTTGCTTTCGGAATAGACAATCCCGATGGACCCGATGCTCACTCCATGAGCAAGGAGCGCGTGAACGGCGTGGTGGCCAACATGAACGGCTGGTACGAAGCCTTCGACATCAAGGACGGTGCCCTCTACCGGGCTCCTAAAGACCGCATCAAGATTTGGTGATTCTATCCATGCTCCACTGGGGTCAGGCCCCAAAGTAAAGTCGCGGGCTCCACTGGGGGCATGCCCCAAAGTAAAGTGCTCCACTGGGGTCAGGCCCCAAAGTAAAGTCGCGGGCGACTGTACTTTGGCGCCAGACCCAGGGGGCTGCGCTTTGAGCGAGGGCTTGGGCGAGGAAGGAGCTTTGAGCGAGGAAGGAGGAGCGAGGAACGAGGAAGGAGGAAGGAAAAGGGCTTCGTGTGTTGAACAGTAGGGCGCAGGGATGAGGGAATGTCTCTGCGCCCTTTGTTTTTATTGTGGTCTGAACTCGAAGTGCTGATAGTCTTTGAGGGTGCGCCAGGAGCCGCCCCAGGTGAAGCCGTAGCGAAGGAAAAGGCGGTGGCAAAGGTCGCCTGCCTTGATCTTGTAGCGGAACTGGCGCGAACGATCTGCATAGGGACGGCCATTGGCTGGCTGCACGACTTTGACACCATTACGGAAACGCACATAGGGATTGTATCGAGGGTTGATGTCGATGGCAAGCCCACGGGCATGATAGGATAAACTCTTCGTGTCGGACACATTGCGATAGCAGAAGCAACTGGTATTATTGTCGCTCATCTGTCGCTCGTCGTCGGCATCATAATCATCTGCCAGACGGATGCGCTCAATGGGGTAGTGGGCTTTATAGAGCTCTCGGAAAATAGCGATAAGCTTGTCGGCTATCAGGCGGTTGCAGACAAGTTCTCCACGATGAGTCTGATTGTCGTAATCCCAGTGGAGCACACGGAGGTATCGCAGATCGGAGCGCTTGATGTGAGGGTTATCGACATAGGTCTTGCCCTGCATGCGGAGCCAGACGGAGTCGGGGATGGCGACAGATACAAAGTCCTGGGCGGAGGAGATTGCAGACAGAAGAACAAAAGGACCTATCAAGAGTGCCCTGCGGATAAAGACAGAATAACGTTTTAAAGACAAAGTAACAGAATAACGTTTTTTATTTGGACAAAAGGACATAAGAACATATTAATTATCTGATGACCTTCTTGTGATTCTGGATGAAGATGCCTCGCGAAGGCGTATCGACACGCTGGCCCTGAAGGTTGTAGACGGGGGTATCGATGGCTACGGGCTCGACACTGGCAGCACGGATGGCAGAGGCGCCGCCGTAGATGCGGTCATACTCCTGGATGGCTTTGTTCATCTGCTCAAGGAATGCTGTCTCACCATGAAGCGTCGCATAGACTACACTGCCCACAACACGCCCGTAGTTGACATCGCTCTGCCAGTGGTAGCCTGTTATGACACGGCCTTGTCCGTATTCATAGGCTCGGGCGAGGATTTCGTCCTGATGGGAACGGGTGACTTCGGAGAGTACAAGTCCCATGAGCCAGGAGCCTGAAGCATGACCAGAGGGATAGGAACCTGTATTATAGAGCTCAGCCTCATCGTCAGGATAAGGAGTTGCCTCATTCATATAGGCGTAGGGGCGTTGTCTGCTAAACGCACTTTTGGCTTTCTGAGTGGCGGCATTGCCCGATGGATGCACGCGTAGCAGAAGTTCGTAGATGGCGGGGGTCTTCGAAGCCGATATCTCATGTCCGAGCACCTTTGAGAAAATTGCGCAGAAATTGTCGGCACTGTAGGTGACATCAGCGACAGCCTGCTTGCCCTCATCTTGCTGGCGGAGTAGTTTTCCTTCGTTGTACGACACGATGTCGCAGCTCATCTGGCTTGATAGTTCCTGTGGCGGCTCGGGCAGATATTCGTCAGAGTTGGGCAGGTCGCCTGATGACAGATATGGTTCGTCTGAAGCGCGAGTAAGTGCCCGTGAACGGCTTGTCCCCATCTCCTGCTTGGCAGCGTCGAGCAGTTCCTTGAAATCGCTGTGGCAGTGCATGCGCGCCAGAAGGGCAGAGCCCAGTTGATGACCAGCGTGGACATCACTCTCGAAATTGTATCCGGCAATGACCATGCTTGGGCCATATTTCAGACCACGTGTGTATATAGACTCGGCGTTATCGGGACTCACCTCAGCAAGCAATAGTGAATAGAGCCAGCCACGCAAAGCCTGTTCGCAAGGGTAACAACTGATGTCTGCATAACGGCTCTCCATCGATCGGACATAACTGGACTCGTTGAACATTTTAAAAGGACGCTCGCGCATGATACTACCCTGTGTCGATGTGATGAGCTTAGTGGCATATTTGTCGGCATACTCGAGCAGGGCGTAGAGCTTTGGGGTGTTTGACGCATTGATCGTCTTGTTGATGCCTTTGCCGAGCGAACGGAGAAAGCCATCGAAGTCCCACATGATGAAACTATAGGCGAGCTTGCCTACGCTCTCTTCACGTGCAGACTTACCCCAGCGATACAGTGTTAAGTCGTTGACAAAGCCTAATGACTTGGTGTCGGGCGGTGCAGGGAGCATCTTCGACGCATTGGGCTGGTCGCTGTCCATATAGGCTTGTGCTTGGATGGTAAGCGCAAAGCCAAGCGCCAGAAAGAGGGTGCTGAGTCGTTTCATTTAGCGTATGTTGATCTTCTTTTTTCCTTTAATATAGATACCGCGACGGGTAGGGGGAGCACTGAGGCGTACACCCTGAAGGGTGTAGATAGGAGCATCGGCCTCTTGTGCCTGGTCTTTTACTGGATGGATGGCGGAGTATAGGGTCTTATACTCGTTGACAGCCTTTGCCATCTGACTGACAAACTCCTTGTTGGTATGGAGTACAGCATAGACTGCACTGCCCACAAGACGGCCGTAGTCGACGTCAGTCTGCCAGTGGTAACCCGTGATGACACGGCCTTGTCCGAAGGTATATGCTCGTGCTAAGAGCGCATCTTGCTGGGTACGTGCCACCTCTGAGAAAACGAGGGCCATCAGCCATGAGCCCGAGGCGTGGCCTGATGGGAAAGAGCCTGTTTCACGAAGGCTGGCTTCGTCGGGGCGATATGAGGTTTCCTCATTCATCTCTACGTAAGGACGTTTACGCATATAGTGGCCTTTGGCCATCTGGGTGGCAGCGTTGCCGAGGGGATGTACACGACTGACGAGCTCGTAGATGGCAGGTGTGACAGATGCGTTGATGGTGACACCAAGCACCTCGGAGTAGATGCGGCAGAAGTTGTCGGTAGAATACTCGACATCTTCAATAGCGCGGATGCCCGAGCGTGTGCGTCTCAGCGACTTGCCTTCCTCGTATTTGGCTAAGTCGTAGGTATATTTTGCAGAGCCTTCTGTTGGGGGCTCTGGCAGGTAGATTACAGAGTTTGGTAATTCTTCGTAAGCGAAGTATGGGGTATCGTCAAAACGCGTTGACGCTTTAGACAATCGTTTGTAGTCTGCTTGTGCATAGGTGAGAAGGTCGTCGAAGCCGCTATGGGTGTGAAGTCGTGAGAGGATGGCCGAGCCAAGCAAATAGCCTGCATAGGCATCACTGTCGAAACTGAATCCGGAGATGACAGATGAGGGTCCGAAGGATTCGCCTCTCTTCAGCATGTCGTTCATCTTGTCAGGGCAAACCTCTGCAAGTAGCAAGGCATAAAGCCAACCAAGGCATGACTGATAGGCTGGGTAGGAACTCTCGTCGCTGTGGAGCTCGTCGAGCTCAGGCAGTAGTGAAGGCTCATTGAAGTAGACGTAGGGACGTTCGCGGTTGTAGCTCCTAACGGCAGCGTCGATAGCGAGTTGGCCATACCTGTCGCCATAGCTAAGCAGCTGGTAGATGTTTGAAGCCTTGATGTCTGAAACTGATATTCCCATGACATCGGCATATAGTGGCAGATAGTCGTCAAGACTCCATACCATGTCGGTTTTGGCTTGTGTGCCTCTGTCGGTAGTGCGCAACTCCTTACCGTAAGTGTAGAGATAGTTGTCACAAATGAACAGGTCACTTTCGGCCTTGGGGGGATTAGGGAGAAATACGGTAACTTGAGGAACATCCTGTGCACAGATGTCTGTGCACAGGATGTAGCTCATCAGGATAAGAATAAATTTACGATACATTTAATTACTTATGGTGAAATTATGCAAATGCCACAGTGAGACCTGCCATCACGATGCTGACCATCGACATGAGCTTGATCAGAATGTTGAGCGAGGGGCCTGAGGTGTCCTTAAATGGATCGCCAACAGTGTCGCCAACGATACAGGCCTTATGAGCGAAGGAACCCTTGCCACCGAAGTTACCCTCTTCGATATTCTTCTTGGCATTATCCCAAGCACCTCCGGCATTGGCCATGAACACAGCAAGGGTGAAGCCGCCAGCAAGACCGCCTACGAGCAGCCCCATGACACCTGCCACGCCTAAAATGATACCTACAAGGATGGGGATGAGGATGGCGAGCACAGAGGGTATTATCATCTCGTGCTGGGCAGCACGGGTGGATATCTCAACGCAACGGCCGTAGTCGGGTGTTCCTGTACCCTCGAGGATACCAGCAATCTCACGGAACTGACGACGAACCTCCTGAACCATCTTCTCGGCTGCGCGACCTACGGCCTCCATCGTCATACCACAGAAGAGGAAGGCTGCCATAGCGCCGATGAAGGCACCAACGATGACGCGTGGGTTCATCAGGTTGATCTGGAAGTAGTTCATGAAATCAGGGATGGTGGCATTGGATGCTGCAATGACATCACCAGCAACATTCGTCAGCGTCTGATCTGCACGAGTCATTGCAATCTTGATCTCTTCAATATAGGAAGCGAGCAGAGCAAGGGCTGTGAGTGCGGCAGAACCAATGGCGAAGCCCTTACCTGTAGCAGCAGTGGTGTTGCCAAGTGCGTCGAGGGCATCAGTGCGATGACGCACCTCCTCGCCAAGACCACACATCTCTGCATTACCACCAGCATTGTCGGCGATAGGTCCGTAGGCATCAGTAGCCAGTGTGATACCCAGTGTAGAGAGCATTCCTACAGCAGCAATACCGATACCATAGAGACCATGAGAAAGAGAGACTGACGACAACGAGAGGTCGAAACCATTGGCGCAGAGGTAGCTAAGCATGATGGCTACACCAATCGTGATGACGGGGATACAGGTAGATATCATACCCGTACCAATACCTTTAATAATAACGGTAGCTGCACCTGTTTGTCCTGCTTCCGAAATCTTCTGTGTGGGCTTGTAAGAGTGAGACGTATAGTATTCGGTAGCCTGTCCGATGATAACACCAGCTGCCAGACCAGAGATGACAGAGAAGGAAAGACCGAGCCAATTGTCGATGCCCAGCAGATAGAGGATGGCAAACGAAGCGCAGGCAATGAGCACAGCGCTGACATTTGTACCAACAGAAAGCGAGTGGAGCAAATCCTTCATGGTGGCGCCCTCTTTGGTGCGAACGAGGAAGATGCCCAACAATGAGAGGAATACACCCACTGCAGCTATCAGCATTGGTGCGATAACGGCTTTGAGCTGGATGTCAAGACCTGCTACACCGAAAGCAGCAGCACCTAAAGCAGCAGTAGACAATACTGAGCCGCAGTAGCTCTCATAAAGGTCGGCACCCATACCCGCTACGTCACCTACGTTGTCACCAACATTATCAGCAATGGTGGCGGGGTTACGTGGATCGTCCTCAGGAATGTCAGCCTCTACCTTACCCACGATGTCGGCACCAACGTCGGCTGCCTTCGTATAGATACCACCTCCAACACGGGCGAAAAGAGCCTGTGTAGAAGCACCCATACCAAAGGTCAGCATGGTGGTGGTGATAGAAATGAGGCCATCCTGATCGAAGTGATTCAGAACAACAAACCAAATGGCGATGTCGAGCAGTCCAAGACCTACGACAGTGAGTCCCATGACGGCACCCGAGCGGAAAGCAATCTTAAGACCTGCATTGAGGCTCTCACGCGCAGCATTGGCAGTACGCGCTGAAGCATAAGTGGCAGTCTTCATGCCGAAGAATCCTGCAAGACCTGAGAAGAATCCTCCTGTGAGGAATGCAAAAGGTACCCACGGATTCTGCACGTTCAGACCATAGGCCATAAAGGCAAAAAGAGCGCAGAGTACAACAAAGACGATACATACGACCTTGTACTGCTGCTTGAGATAAGCCATCGCTCCGTTACGCACATAGAGTGCAATCTCTTTCATACGTGGCGTACCTTCGTCGGCTGCCATCATCTGGCGGAAGAAGACATACGCCATACCCAGTGCCACAATCGATGCGACGGGCACGAGCCAGAATACTGCGGGAATGTTCATGTTGATTGTTGTTTTAAGGGGTTATTGATATAGTTATTCGTCTGAGAAGTCGATAAGATTAGCGGCCTCGTCATCAGGATCTTCTGAGCCAAGGTCCATCATTGTCGAATAGTTATCCTCAGTGAGCTCCTCGTCGTTAGGATCCTCCACCTCATCGTCGACTTCGTCATGAGAACTGTAGTTGTCCTCAACGATTACATCGGCATCATCGTCTTCAAGTTCCTCATCACTCTCAGATGATTTGAACTGCATCTTAGGTTTCTCTTGCTCAGGTTTGAGTTTGGCAAAAATGGCCTCGACCCATCCGCCTTTCGGCACTTCGAGTACCTCGAATCCATCTTCAATTTTCTTCTCATACATACCCCCCTTCTTGTGGAGACGATCCTTAGGAAGAGTGGTGGTGGAAATATCGAAACCGCTCTGAATGATATCCTGAACAGACTGTGAGAGCGAATCCCATCCACCGCCGAAGTTACGGTCAAGCACCTCGATGAGTTGTGCTGCCGTGATATGGCGGATATTCTCGTAGGTAAGGTCTGTGACACGCACGATAGGACGCTTCTTGATGGCCCAGAGGTAATGGCGCCCTTCATCGAACTTAATGGAAGCTACTTTATAGCCACGCTTCTCGTAGCTCTTCTTCGTAGCTGCTGAATCGTCAGCTAATTCCTCAAAGAGGAAGGCACTCTTGAAAATATTGACGTAATGATTGATGTTTTCTCGAACTTCGGCATCTTTCGTTGCTGCATCAAACATGCGGTATACATCATTCTCCTGTATGTCCCAAACACTACTCTTCGTGACTGATTTGATAGTTAATGAGGGATTACTTTCGGGTTGGTTTTGTTTTGTTCTTGCCATAATATTCTTGATTTTTTCTGCAAATTTAGCACTTTATTTTTTAATAGCAAAATTTTGGCATTATTTTTTGTAATTTTCGCATTTTAATGTAACTTTGCAGCGAAAATGGCACAACCATTGGCTGAAAGACTTCGTCCTCGCTCTTTTGAAGACTATATCGGGCAACAACACCTGGTAGGCGAGGGGGCCGTCCTGCGGAAGATGATCGACGCAGGTCGTATACCGTCGTTTATCCTTTGGGGCCCTCCAGGGGTTGGCAAAACCACATTGGCTCAGATCATTGCCAATAAGTTGGAGACTCCCTTCTACACTCTTTCTGCTGTGACCAGTGGTGTGAAGGATGTGAGGGACGTTATTGAGAAGGCGCAGAAGACGCGCTTCTTCAACGAGGCATCACCTATATTATTTATAGATGAGATACATCGCTTCTCGAAGTCGCAGCAGGATTCGCTGCTGGGTGCTGTTGAGAAAGGAATCGTCACGCTGATAGGTGCAACTACAGAGAATCCCTCGTTTGAAGTAATACGCCCGTTACTGTCTCGTTGTCAGCTCTATGTATTGAAATCGCTCGAAAAGGACGATTTGCTTAAACTGCTTGATAGAGCTATCCATGAGGATGTCATCTTGAAAGAGAAACATATTGAGTTGAAAGAGACTGGCGCCTTGCTGAGATTTAGTGGTGGTGACGCGCGTAAACTGCTCAACATCTTAGAGTTGACCGTGGAAGCTGAAGTAAAGGACGAGATTGTGATAACGGACGAAATTGTAGTGAATCGGCTACAACAGAATCCACTTGCCTATGACAAAGACGGCGAGATGCACTATGACATTATCTCTGCTTTTATCAAGAGTATCAGGGGGTCAGATCCAGATGCAGCGTTGTATTGGTTAGCGAGGATGATTGAGGGAGGAGAAGACCCGCAATTTATTGCACGCAGACTGGTAATCAGTGCAGCTGAAGATATCGGACTTGCTAATCCTAATGCGCTGTTGCTTGCAAATGCAGCCTTTGATGCCGTGATGAAGATCGGATGGCCAGAGGGCAGAATTCCACTGGCGGAAGCAACGGTGTATTTGGCGACCTCTCCAAAGAGTAACAGCGCCTATTTGGGTGTCGACGCAGCTTTGGCTTTAGTAAGACAGACGGGTAACCAGCCTGTTCCCCTGCCCATCAGGAATGCGCCTACGCAACTGATGAAGGAGTTAGGTTATCACGATGGGTATAAGTATCCCCACGACTATCCAGGCCACTTCACAGTTCAGCAATATCTTCCCGATGCTTTGCAGAATGAACGTCTGTGGCACGGACAGCATAATCCTAATGAGGAGAAACTGTATCAGCGTATGGTGAACTATTGGGGAAAAAGGTACGAGGATTGACTTGAGAAGAAAGAAGTTGTAATTGTGGATCAGGAGGTTATCATCAAAATTATCGAGTTGCTGGGTACGTTTGCCTTTGCCATCTCGGGTATCAGACATGCAGCAGCAAAGCAGTTTGACTGGTTTGGCGGTTACGTGTGTGGTGTGGCTGTAGCCATTGGAGGTGGAACGATTCGCGACTTGATGTTAGGGACGACACCCTTCTGGATGACGACACCTATATATTTAATATGTACGGCTGTAGCATTACTGACGGTAGCTTTCTTCGGAAAGTGGATGGAGCCTTTGAAGAATGCATGGTTTGTGTTTGATACACTCGGACTGGCACTCTTTACGATAGCTGGTATTGAGAAAAGTCTGGCCTTCGGACAGCCTTTCTGGGTCGCTATCATCATGGGCTGCATTACGGGTAGTGCCGGTGGCGTGATCCGTGATGTACTTTTGAACAATGAACCTGTGATTTTTCATAAAGAAATCTATGCGATGGCTTGTGTGGTAGGCGGCATAGCCTATTGGCTGCTGGCTTCGCTGGGGGTATCAATGGAACTGAGCGCTGTTGTGAGCTTTGTAATGACGTGCGTCATCAGGTTCTTGGCAGTGAAATACCATCTGTCGCTCCCCGTACTTCACGATCAGAAAAAATAATCATTATGGCAGAACAAGATAATACAAACAAAAGAAGACAACGCAGGCAACAGCCTGTAGACAATACTTACGGTAGGCTACAACCACAGGCACTGGATGTGGAGAAGGCCGTGTTGGGTGCATTGATGATCGATAAGGACGCTTATGCGGTAATCTGTGAGACATTGCGCCCAGAGAGTTTTTATGAACCCAGGAATCAGATGGTATATGCTGCAATCCGCGATCTGAGTATGGCAGAAAAGCCTGTTGATATGCTGACTGTAACAGAGCAGTTGGCCAAGTTGGGCACCCTCGACGAGGTTGGAGGTCCTGCTTATGTGGCAGAACTTAGTTCGCGCGTGGCTTCATCAGCAAATATTGAGTATCATGCCAATATCGTGGCACAGAAATCGCTTGCAAGACAATTGATTTCCTTCGCGAGTGTGGTTGAGACGAAGGCCTTCGACGAGACTATCGATGTAGAGGATCTCATGCAGGAAGCAGAGGGCAGTCTTTTCGAATTGTCGCAGCGCAACATGAAAAAGGATTATACAGCCATTGATCCAGTGATATCACAGGCGCTGAAAGTGATACAAACAGCTGCAGCGAATACAGATGGACTGACGGGTGTATCGACTGGCTATTACAAACTCGACGATCTTACCAGCGGTTGGCAGGCATCAGATCTTGTCATCATTGCAGGGCGTCCTGCGATGGGTAAAACCTCTTTTGCACTCTCGATGGCAAAGAATATCGCTGCCGATTCGCGCGTACCGATGGCTTTCTTTTCACTTGAAATGTCAAATGTGCAACTTGTCAACCGCCTTATTTCCAATGTTTGCGAGATTCAGGGCTCGAAGATTCTGAACGGTCAGCTGCAGCGTGATGAGTGGGAGCGACTTGACAAGCGTATTAACAACTTGCTGGGTGCACCACTTTATATTGACGATACCCCAGGACTCTCCGTGTTTGAACTTAGAACTAAAGCACGACGTCTGGTTCGTGAGCACGGCGTAAAGTTGATCATGATAGACTATCTGCAGCTGATGAATGCCAATGGCATGCGTTTCTCTTCGCGACAGGAGGAAGTCTCTACTATTTCCCGTTCACTGAAGGGATTGGCGAAGGAATTGGATATTCCTATTCTGGCACTGAGTCAGTTGAATCGTGGTGTAGAGAGCCGTGAGGGACTGGAGGGCAAGCGCCCACAACTTTCAGATCTTCGTGAGTCGGGTGCTATCGAGCAGGATGCCGATATGGTGATCTTTGTGCATCGTCCAGAGTATTACCACATCTATCAAGATGATAACGGGCGCGACCTGCATGGTATGGCGCAGATCATTATCGCCAAGCATCGTAAAGGTGCTACTGGCGACGTGTTGCTGACCTTCCGAGGGGAATATACACGTTTTGAAAATCCTGAGGACAAGAGTCTGGCTAATCGTGCTCCTGTAGGTGGCGGCGAAATTGTGGGATCCAAGATTAATGGCAACAACAATAATCCGCCAGAAATGCTTGATGGCTATGATCCCTTTGCTGGCGGCGCACCATTGCCTCCACAGAACAACGGTCCGCTGCCATTCTAAATCAAAGAATCTTGATTACCAGCCATACTTTTCCCAGTGGATCACATTGTTCCACTGGAACTGTTGGATGGCGCTATTCCAATTGGGATTAGTATTCTTGTAAGCATCGGAGGGGAAGAACATGCTGGCAGAGATACAATCGTCGTCACAGTTGTCGAAGTTCTTCATCTGATTAGCAAGCGCCCTGGTGCTTGTGAGCCACTTGGAAGACCAACGATAATAGATCACAGCCCGATTCAGGGCAGTCAACCAAGCCTCAAAATCGCCAGCAGCCGTATTCTTCTTGAGTACGCTCTTGATATCGTAAGAATAACGGTTGCCTCCAGTCATGCCATAGAAGACAGTACCTTCGAGGTTAAGGGTGCTCGGTGTATTCAGTTTTTCTGCAATCGTTCCAAGGAGTCTGTTGGTGGCAGTAGCGAGATTGTCGAGTTCACTGCACTTATAGGCAGCGAGGGGCAGACTGTAGCCTTCGAGATCGCCAGGAGTGATATTGAAGTAGACGTTGGGATACTCTTTAATTAAATCTATATAGGAGTCGTAATAATCGTCGATGATGTTCTGAAAGAAGTTGTCACTCTCCAAGAACATATCACCCACCAGCAGTTCATAAAGTCCGCCACTATCAGGGATTTCGGCTGGAGAACCTATAACATACTCAGCCACGTTGCGTAACTCATAAGCCACCTCGGTACACCCGAAATTGCAACAGTCACCAAAGATGAACTTCAGTGGGGTGTTACCCATTCCGTTGGCAATAGCCTTCGCCATGGGTGCGATGTTCATCCAGTATCTTGTAGTGCTGGAGTTATCGCCAGAAGAACCGCCATAAGCCTTCTGGAATATTTTGGAATCACGACTATATGAGGGTGAGATAGAGTCTTTGTTGCTGACGAGCCATCCTGAGGCGTGTCCCCATAGCATGAGACCGTAACTCTTGGCAGGATACTTTTCGCGGGTGTACTGTATAATATACTGCAAGGTTGTTGGGTCGGCAGCAAGTTTCTCCTTCATGTAGACGGTGTCAACAAGTTCGCCGCCCTTCACACGGGCAATGTATGGGGTCGTCAGAGAACCAGCCTCGTCGACATAGACAATGAGGTTCTGATCATCGGCGAGCTTCTTGGAGCCCTCTTTCATCTCATCGAGGTCAGAGTTGGCATAAATACTGAGATTATTCTCAGCAGCTATATAGACGAGTACTGTGCGGCGATCTCTATTGTCAACGGGTTCGTCATCATCATCGTGATGACAAGATGTCAGGCCTGCAAGGAGGCATATTGCGATCAACAAATTCTTCATCATATCAATAATTTGTGGCAAAGGTACAAAAATAATAGTTAAATAGGGAAATTCTTTAAGATTTATTTGTATCTTTGCCCATCCAAAACGAAGATTCAATGAAAAAACTATATATTTTGCTGGCATTATGTGTTGCTCTGATGGGTATTGGCGATGGTTATGCACAGCGTACAAGAGGAAAGAAAAAGAGCAGGTCGAGTGCTGTCTTGAAGAAGAAAAAGCGTCATCGCAGCAAGAAACGTGGTAAGACCAAGCGGATTGTTGTGAAGCAGGCTTCCAAACCAGATCCTCGTCTGCTGGATCCCGATTATGACCCTTATCTGCAGTGTGAGGATACTTGTAATCATGTGCACGGCATCGATCTCTCGCATTATCAGGGACAAGTGTTCTGGGAGACTGTGGGTGAGAATACCAAGATGGCATACGTCTATCTGAAGGCGACAGAGGGAGGCGACAGGATTGATGAGCGCTATGAGCGCAACATCGAACTGGCACATCGTTATGGATTGAAGGTTGGATCTTATCATTTCTTCCGTCCGAAGACGCCCTTATATCAACAATTGCAAAATTTCAAGACCCAATGCCGTCCTGGTGAGCAGGACCTGATTCCAATGATCGATGTAGAGACTACAGGAGGACTGCCCATCGATATGTTCTGTGAACAGCTGCTCAGATTCCTTCAGATGGTGGAAGTAGAATATAGGCAGAAACCTTTGGTATATACTTATCGTAATTTCTACAATAAATACCTCGTAGGCAAGATCGACGATTATAAGCTGATGATAGCGATGTATCTGGATGAAGAACCCGTTCTCGAAGACGGTCGCGACATCACGATGTGGCAGTATACGAGCAAGGGTAGGATAATGGGTGTCAACGGCTATGTGGATAAGAGTAGATTCATGGGTGATCATGGCCTGCGCGACATCAGGTTTCATCATTATCACGAATAAGAGTACATCTTTTGCTACTCCTCAATGTGCGAAAGTGAGTGGGCGAAGGAGCGAAAGAAGTTTGTGACAATCTCTGAAGGGATGTAGCGGAAGTATCGTGCTGAACGACGGAGATGCCCCAGCATCGCCGAACCGTTGCTTGTGTGAACAAATATATCGCCTGAATCCTGTGAGAAATAGAAGTCGCGTGAGCGGGTGTTTGTAAGTTCCGTCAGTTCTAAGGCAACAGCTGCCGTATTCTTATTTACCTTCCCCTTTAGGAATGGAATATCTGTAGCATCGAAACCAAACATCTGGACGAGCATCGCCCCTTCGAGTTGGGCCATCTGTTCAAAGCGCAGACGCTTCAGCCATCTTTGTAGCATCTCAAAGTCTATACGCTCATGGTTCTGGTGCAGACAGGTGCCCAGCTCCACTAATTGTCTGACGGGTACGCCCTCGTTCAGGATATGGCGCGCCACACGGATGATGGTGAGTAATAATTGACGCGTGGAAACGTCTGAGTGCTCATCGTCGAGAATAGTCTGTAGGTGATGATTCAGCACAGGATTTGTCAGATGGTCGGCTCTGAGAAACACATCCTCTTCAGTCTCAGCCTTCTCGGCATATTCTTTTGCGGTCTTCTCCCAGAGTTCCCATTGTTGTGGGGTGAGGTGCAGCGTGAATTGGTTCTTGCTATGCTGCAATCCCTCCCATACTTGCTGAACCACTTCGTGCATGATGGCCAACTGGAAAAGTTTATTCCATTTGAACACTGACATGGGCTCGATAGGTTCCTGATGCTCGAAAATGCCGTTACGGATGAGGCGGTAGAAGTTGCGTTGTACGATATTCATGGCAGTTGGAATTATGAATAACGTTTGGGATAACGGAGCAATATTGACAACAATGCCACAATGCCCAGTGTGAGCGGATAGTAGAGGTAGGGGAGAATGGCCACAGGATTGAGTGAAGCCAAGCCCGCAGCTATCAGCATCTGTGCGCCATAGGGGATGATTCCCTGAATGGTACAGGAGAATGTGTCAAGTATTGAGGCGCATTTCTTGTTGTCGACTCCGAAACGGTCGCCCACCTCCTTGGAGATGCCACCGACAGTGAGAATCGCTACCGTATTGTTGGCTGTACAGATATCAACAAGTGATACAAGGGCAGCGATGCTAAGTTCTGCACCTCGTTTGCTGCTCACTCGGCGTGTCAGTAGTCGGATGATGAAGTCGATGCCTCCCTGCTGGCGAATGAGTTCGAGCATACCTGCAGCCATCATCGTGACGATAATGAGTTCTCCCATCGAGAGGATGCCTTCACCCATTGCTCCGAACCATCCGTAGAGATCGAAGCCTCCAGTGAAGAAACCAATGATGCCTGTGAGCAAGATTCCTATGGTGAGTACCGCCATCACGTTCATGCCCAGAATAGCTGTTATAAGAACCACCAGATAGGGTGTCACCTTGATCCACTCCACGGGTGGAATCTGTTGTGTGGCGTTAGTGGCTTGACCCATTAAAATGTAGACTATGAGGATAATCAGCGCAGCAGGAGCTGCGATGAAGATGTTCACGCGGAATTTATCACTCAGGCGGCAGTTTTGAGTCTGTGTCGCCATAATGGTAGTGTCAGATATAAAGGAGAGATTATCGCCAAAGAATGAACCTCCCACGATGATTGCAGTCATCATAGCGACGCTGAGCCCTGTCTCTTCTGCCACGCCTGCTGCAATAGGAACAAGAGCTGCTATCGTACCCACACTCGTACCAATAGATATGGATACGAAACAGGCTGCAAGAAACATACCCGCGAGTAGCATCTGAGGCGGTAGCAGCCAGAGAGTCAGGTTCACGGTGGCATCGATACTGCCCATCTGTTTGGCAGAATAGGCGAAGGCCCCTGCGAGCACGAAGATCCAGATCATCAGCATCATCTGTTCGGTGGCGGCTCCACGGCTGAAGGTATTGATGCGCGCCATCAGCGGTTTCCCGTTGAAGATGATGACGGCATAAATACTCGATACCATAAAGGCCACCGTGATAGGTATCTTGTAAAAGTCACCAGCAATAATGCTAGTGACTAAATAAAACAAGATAAACACCATCAGCGGTGATAATGCGATCAGTCCTTTCTTCATGCTAAATTATTCACTCTTCACTTTTCACTTAAAGAGTTACTCCATTCTTGAAGATTGATATCTCACGGTAATCGTTCTCCTCATTCTTGGCTTTCTGGCCGCTGGCCACACTGAGCACCTTGTCGATAAACTCAGGAATGAGCTCCTGCATCGTGCGACCTTCTATCAGTTGTCCTGCAGAGAAGTCGATCCAGTTCTGTTTCCTACGTGCGAGGTCGGGGTTTGTGGCAATCTTCATCGTGGGGACAAAAGTGCCAAAGGGAGTTCCACGACCTGTGGTGAAGAGCACCAGGTGACAACCGCAAGAGGCGAGGGCGGTAGCGGCCACAAGGTCATTACCTGGGGCTGAGAGCAGATTCAGTCCGTCGTGCTCCAGGCGATCGCCATATTCCATCACACCACTCACTGGTGCTTTGCCACACTTTTGTGTACAGCCAAGTGCCTTATCTTCGAGGGTAGAGATACCGCCTGCCTTATTGCCTGGTGAGGGATTCTCGCCTACGGGCTCACCGTGTGAGAGGAAATAATTCTTGAAGTTGTTGATCATCGATACCGTCTGGTTGAAGAGGTCTTCCGTGCGGCAGCGGTTCATCAAGATGGTCTCGGCTCCAAACATTTCGGGTACCTCCGTCAATACTGAGGTTCCACCTTGAGCTACGAGCCAGTCTGAGAATTCTCCCACGAGCGGATTGGCTGTGATACCCGAGAAGCCGTCAGAACCACCACACTTCAGTCCTACGCGGAGTTTCGATACAGGAACCTCCACACGCTGATCCTGCTTGGCAAGATTGTAGAGTTCACGAAGTATCGTCATACCAGCTTCCATCTCGTCTTCAACCTTCTGGGTAACGAGCAGCTTGATACGGTCCTTGTCATAATCGCCCAACATCGCCATGAAGTCATCTGGCTGATTATTTTCACAACCAAGACTCAACACGAGGACGGCTCCAGCATTGGGATGCAGACAGATGTCGCGCAGCACCTTGCGGGTGTTCTCATGATCGCCTGAGAGCTGTGAACAGCCGTAATTATGATGCCAGGCATAGATGGCATCGACGCCTTCTTCATGAGTCTCTTTCTTAAGTTCTTTTACGAGGCGTTCAGCGATACCGTTTACACAGCCAACGGTGGGTACGATCCATATCTCATTTCTCACACCCACATCGCCGTTCTTACGAACATAGCCCTTAAAGGTTCGGTTCTCTTTCTTGATTTTAAGTTCTTCGTTTACAGGGCGATATGTATATTCAAGTGTTCCTGACAGATTTGTCTTCAGATTGTTCTCATTTACCCAATCGCCTGCCTTCAGATTTTCCTTGGCGTGACCGATGGGGTAACCATATTTGATAATATCGGTACCTTCAGGGGCATCCTTGATCAGTACTTTGTGGCCTGCTGGTGTGTCCTGATTAATTGTCACCTGTAAGCCGTCTACTTCGATAATCTCTCCTTTCTTCTTGGGCTGAAGACATACCACCACACTATCAGCGGGGTTGATTTTTAAGAATGTAGCTTGTTCCATTTTCTTTTGTATTTGTTTTAGTTGTTTATATAGCCGTACGTCTGTAGAAGTCCACGTTTTCTTTTGTCAGGATCTCTATGGGCATATAGTTCACGGGGTTTACCTGGCGTTTCATCACAATGGCATTGAAAAGGGCATCGACACTGGCGTAGCCTTGTTGATAGGCGTGCTGCGCAATGAGGAACGAGATGCTGCCGTTATGGATACATTTCACGTTTTTAGGCACCATATCATATCCCATAATCTGGATGTTTCGTCTGTTGGTTTTTTGCAGGAACTCTCCTACGAGGTGAGCCTTCGAGTTGAAGGTGATGCAGTGATGCACTTGTGGATGCTCTTTGAAGAATTTCTCCAGAATACCGTCATAGTCCTTTTTCTCTTCGTCAAGAGGCAGGTCTACTTCTGTAATCTTGATCTCTGGGTAATGGTCCACCATATAGTGTCGGAAACCTGTCTCACGGTTTGCTTGCTGCTTGGAACCCACCAGTCCGTTGCGCGTCTGCTTCATCAGGGCAATCTCTTTCTCTTTGTTGGCAATGAGCATCAGCATCTTTGCAGCAAAATAGCCGCTGGCGAAAGAGTCTTGTCCGAAGAAGGTCAGAGGTTTCAGATCGGGCATATACGAGTCGAGCAGTACATAGGGAATCTGACGTTCTGTCAGTTTCTCTGTGAATCGGGCTGTCTGTTCGAGGGTAGTAGGTACGATGATGACACCATCGAATTTCTCAGTAAGGAACTCACGCACCATACGCGTGAAGGCAGCAGCATTGAATCGCTCGTAATACATGAACTTCAGTTTGATGCCGAAATCCCTACGGAACTCGGTACAGGCCAGCGCACCTTCCTCAATCTCGTCCCAGTAAGCGTCCTGCTCATGTTTGGGTAGTACGCAGTAGAACGTATAAGTCTTATTATAGGCGAGGGCAGAGGCATACATATTTGGGCGATAGTCCAGTTCGTCGAGAGCCTTGTTGACTTTCTCTAGCGTTTTCTTGCTGACATTAGGCCGGTTATGCAGAACCCTGTCAACGGTACCTACCGATACGCCAGCTCTTGCTGCGATATCCTTGATGGTGATAATCTCTTTTGCCATTTCTCAAGATTTTGTTGCAAAGGTACGAATAAAAAACTGATTGAACAAATACTTTGGCAAAATAATCGTGACGAAATCGTTAACGTATGTTTTTCTTAGTGAAACATTTGGCAGTTTGAAAAAAACTTCATACCTTTGTGGTCGCAAACGAAAAATAAGTTCAATCTATAATTAAAACAACAAAAATGGCAAAAATCGTAACATTGGGCGAGATTATGCTCCGCCTTTCCCCACAGGGAAACGACCGTTTCATCCAGAGTGAATCATTCCGCATCATCCCAGGTGGTGGTGAGGCTAACGTTGCTATCTCTGTAGCTAACTACGGACATGAGGCTTATTTCGTATCAAAGCTGCCAAAGCATGAGATCGGACAGATTGCTGTGAATGCTCTTCGTCGTTATGGGGTGAACACACAGTTTATCGCTCGTGGTGGCGACCGTGTAGGTCTCTATTATGCTGAGACTGGTGCTTCTATGCGTCCCTCAAAGGTGATTTATGATCGTGCTCATTCTTCTATTGCAGAGGCTGATCCTCAGGATTTCGATTTCGATGCTATTATGGAAGGTGCAGCCTGGTTCCACTGGAGTGGAATAACCCCGGCTATTAGCGATAAGGCTGCTGAACTCACGAAGCTTGCTTGTGAGGCTGCAAAGCGTCATGGGGTCACCGTATCTGTCGACCTCAACTTCCGCAAGAAGCTGTGGACCTCAGAGAAGGCTATTTCTATCATGCGTCCCTTGATGAAATATGTCGATGTTTGTATCGGTAACGAGGAGGATGCTGAGCTCTGTCTTGGTTTCAAGCCTGATGCTGACGTAGAGGGTGGTAAGACTGATGCTTCTGGCTATGAAGGTATCTTCAAGCAGATGATGGCTGAGTTCGGCTTCAAGTATGTCGTTTCTACACTCCGTGAGAGCTACAGCGCAACCTTCAACGGTTGGAAGGCTCTAATCTATGATGGTAAGGAGTTCTATCAGAGCAAGCGTTATGAGATTAACCCAATCATCGACCGCGTTGGTGGTGGCGACTCTTTCTCTGGTGGTCTGATTCATGGTCTGCTGACGAAGAAGACTCAGGGCGAGGCTCTCGAGTTTGCTGTGGCTGCTTCTGCTCTGAAGCATACGATCAATGGTGACTTCAACTTGGTATCTATCGACGAGGTGGAATCTCTCGCAGGCGGAAATGCCAGCGGTCGCGTACAGCGCTAAATAGTGTACCCATAGGCTATCTTAGGCAACCCTAGGCTATCCTAATAACAACAATAGAATCATGGCAAAATTTGATAAGATTGCAGTTTTGAAGAAGATCGGCGATACCGGTATGGTTCCCGTTTTCTATCACAAGGATCTTGAAACCTGTAAGAATGTGGTGAAAGCCTGCTACGAGGGTGGCGTTCGTGCTTTCGAGTTTACTAATCGTGGCGACTTCGCTCAGGAGATATTCGGCGAACTCGTAAAGTGGGCTGATAAGGAGTGTCCCGAGCTGGCTTTGGGTATCGGCTCTATCGTCGATGCTCCCACAGCAGCTATGTATATTCAGCTGGGTGCCTGCTTCGTTGTGGGTCCGTTGCTCAATCCTGACATCGCCCCCGTATGTAATCGTCGCCTCATTCCTTATTGTCCAGGCTGTATGACAGTTTCTGAGATCGGTAAGGCTCAGGAGTTGGGTTGCGACCTGACAAAGGTGTTCCCAGGCGATGTGGTTGGTCCTAACATGGTGAAGGGATTGAAGGCACCGATGCCTTGGTCAAAGATCATGGTGACTGGTGGCGTCGCTCCTGAGGAGGAGAACCTCCAGAAGTGGTTCAAGGCTGGTGTCTTCTGTGTGGGTATGGGCTCAAAGCTCTTCCCCTCAGACAAGGTGAAGGCTGGCGACTGGCAATACGTTACCGACAAGTGCCGTGAAGCACTCGGTTACGTGGCTAATGCTCGTTCATAATTTAAATAGCCCCCTCGCATGTACGTGCGAGGGGGACTTTTTTCTTTATGAGATTTTGGCTAATCATATTATCAACCATTCTCATTTCAGCTTGTTCGTGCCCAGATAGGCAAACTGTCGACAAACTGAATTCCCAATCTTATGCCTATCATTATCGCGACCTCGATTCTGCTGAAGTTTACGCACGACGTGCTGGCGACCTGTCTGTAGGTTATCAGGCGGGTAGGGCAGAGGCTCTCAACAACCTCGCCTTCGTCCATATCGTCCGTATGCAGTATGATGAGGCTGAAAAACTCCTCAACGAAGCCATAGAGGCTTCCGACAATCAGGTGCAGCAACTCATAGCCTATGTGCAGCAGATGCGTCTCTGCCAGCGTCGTTCGCGCAATCGTGAGTTCCACGAGTATCGTGAGCTGGCTGATAAGGCCATCCTTCGTATCGACGAAGAGCGTCAGCTGCTCTCCGAGCATGACCGGCATTGTCTGCTTTATGCCGAAACAGAGTATGCCATTGTCAACTCCACCTATTATTATTATGTAGGTCTCGAGCGTCAGAGCATCGAGGCACTTGAGCGCATCCATCCCAACGAGGTGCTGCGAGATACGGCCCAGTATCTCAACTATATGTATAACATCGGAGCTGGTGGCATCATCACCGAGGGCTCCCAGCAAGAGATCAACCAGCAGGAGTTCGACCATCTGATGCGCTGTTTCCTGTTGGCGCGTAATGCTGATATGCCTTTCTTTGCCGCCAATGCCCTTGAGGCGCTCTCTGAGCACCTGATGGAACCAGAATACCGCGAGCGACTTATCGAAGACAACCTGCCTGCGATGAAGTTCCTCAATCCTGATAGGGTCGACGACGAGATGCTGGCAGGCTATCTCGCAGAGTCGGCACTCTATCTCTTCGAGCATTACGGCGATGTCTATCAGATAGCAGGCGCCTATCGTACCCTTGCCTCCTGCTATCGTCAGATAGGCGATTATGAGTCGGCTCTCTACAATCTCGAACAGGCTCTCTCTGATTCAGCCATCTATCAGGCCCCCGATCTGGTAGCCTCTATCCGCGAGCAGCTCTCTGTGGCCTATGCAGCTATGGATAATAAGCCTCAGAGTGATTATAACCGCAACCTGTATCTTGATTTGCAGGAGATCACTCGTCAGGATCGTCAGCTCGAAGCCCGTGCCAATCAATATGAGAAGACAGCCGTACAGCTTAACATCATGATTGCTGCCGTTATTGCCGCTATCCTACTGTTGCTCTTCTCATTGTGGCTCTTCAATCACATGAACCGTAAGCACAGTCACGAGAATCCTGATGACAACCTTCTCGATATGAAGAAGGAGGAACTGGCAGCCCTGCTGTTGCGCGTAGAGAGCAGTGAACGCCGCAATCTTGAGCAGCGTGCCAAGATCTCACTTGTCAATAGCATCACGCCCTTTATCGATCGCATCATTCACGAGGTGAGATCCCCCAAGAAAGGTGATCTGACATACGTCCATGAGCTTACCGATCAGATTAACGACTACAACGATGTGCTGACCTACTGGATTCAGTTGCGTCAGGGCGAACTCAGTCTGAAGATTGAGAGTTTCTCCCTGCAGTCGCTTTTCGATCTCCTCGCCAAGGGGCGCACCTCGTTCCAGATGAATGGTATCGACTTCGAGGTGGCTCCTACATCAGCGGTTGTCAAGGCCGATAAAGTGCTGACGCTCTTCATGCTCAACACGCTCTCCGACAATGCCCGCAAGTTCACAGAGCGAGGTGGGAGCGTGAATGTATCGGCTACCGAGGGACAGGATTATGTGGAGATTGCTGTCGAGGATACGGGCAAAGGTATGACTGAAGATCAGCTCGAGCATCTCTTTGAGACTAAGCCGATACGTGAGGAGCACGGTTTTGGCCTGCTCAATTGCAAGGGTATCATCGAGAAGTATCGCAAGCTCTCGCAGATATTTTCTGTCTGCACCATCGCTGCTACGAGCACTCTGGGCAAAGGTACGCGCCTCATGTTCCGCCTCCCCAAGGGCATCCTACGTACATTGCTCTTATTCTTCACTCTTCACTCTTCACTTTTCACGTTTGCTGCTGATCCGCTTGCCCGTGCCAGTGCGTATGCTGATAGTGCCTATTTCTCGAATATCAACGGCACCTATGAGCGCACGCTGCTCTTTGCCGACTCCTGCCGCTATTTCCTCAACGAGCATTACCGCCAGCAGCATCCACGCGGGCGCTATATCCTGCACTCGATGGGCAACCCCTCTCTGATGCCGCCTGAGATCAAGTGGTTCCACGATAGTGTGAAGACCAACTACCAGATTATCCTCGATATGCGCAATGAGAGTGCTGTGGCTGCACTCGCACTCCACGAGTGGCAGATTTACAGCTATAACAACCGCATCTATACCCAGCTCTTCAAGGAACTATCGGCTGATAACACCTTAGGCGATTATTGTCGCACGATGCAGCAGTCGCAGACGAATAAGACCATCGCTATCATCCTGCTCGTGCTCATCCTGCTGACCCTCATACCTGCCTACTATCTGCTCTATTACCGCCATCGTCTTTACGATCGGTTCCTGAAGGAACAGCAGCGGCAGACTGATATAGAACTGCTCGACGATGAGCTGCGTAAGGCAGAGCTTGAGAACAATAACCTCCATGTGTCGAATGCAGTGCTTGACAATTGTCTCTCGGCCCTAAAGCACGAGACGATGTATTACCCCTCACGCATTCGCCAGTTGCTCGATGCTGGCGAGATAGACTCTCTCGACGAGGTCACCGCCTTCTATCGTGAGTTATATGGCGTACTCAGTCAGCAGGCTATGCGAGAGGTGGAGCATGCGAAGCTTCATCTGAAACCAATCCGTAAGGGCGATGTGACGATTCTCGGCGATGAGAACATGATCCGTTACCTGCTCGAGATCCTGCGCAAGCAAGCGAAAAGTGCTGCGGCTCCTGGCGAAAGTGCTAACGGCTCTCAGGCAACTCGCGAGGTCTTCAAGCAGAAGGATGCACAGTACGTCGAACTCCACATGCCCATGTCGTCGCTAAAACTTTCCGACGCAGAAGCCGCTAATCTCTTCACGCCCTCGAAGGAGCACATACCCTTCCTGCTCTGTCGTCAGATTGTGCGTGATCTGGGTGAGGCCACCAATCGTCGTGCCTGTGGTATCAGGGCTGAAATTATAGATGGACTGACGACAATCATCGTGACGTTACCGTCAGGGAAAAATGTAAAAATGAAATAATGTAAAAATGAAATAATGAAAAGATATGGAGAACTTTAAAATTATTATCGTTGAGGATGTGCCCCTCGAATTGAAAGGCACCTTGGGCATCGTCCGCACGGATATCCCTGAGGCTGAAGTAATCGGAACAGCTGAGAACGAGACAGCCTACTGGAAACTGCTTAAGCAGCAGAAGCCCGACCTCGTATTGCTCGACTTGGGTCTTGGCGGTTCTACTACGGTGGGTGTCGAGATCTGTCGTCACACCAAGGAACTTCATCCTGATGTAAAGGTGCTCATCTTTACAGGCGAGATTCTCAACGAGAAACTCTGGGTAGATGTGCTCGATGCCGGAGCCGATGGTATTATCCTCAAGACGGGTGAACTGCTGACACGTCGCGACGTCTCTGCTGTGATGGACGGCAAGCAGCTGGTGTTCAACGAACCTATCCTCGAGAAGATTGTAGAGCGTTTCAAGGCTGCCGTCAGCGGACAGCTTGTGAAGCAGGAGGCTCTCGTCAACTTTGAGATCGATGAGTACGATGAGCGTTTCCTCCGTCATCTGGCCTTAGGCTATACGAAGGAGCAAATTACCAACCTTCGTGGCATGCCATTTGGCGTGAAGAGTCTCGAGAAACGCCAGAACGAACTCATACAGAAACTTTTCCCAGAAGGTTCTACGGGCATCAATGCCACACGCCTCGTTGTTCGTGCCCTCGAGCTACGTATTCTCGACATTGATAACCTCGAACCCGACGATGAATAAACGTCTGATAGCGTTGGCGTGTGTCGCCTTTGGAGTGGCCGAGCTGCTGCTCGTCATCCTCTCGTGGCTCCTCTCAGCCACGAGGCTCGAAGGCGTGCGATCGCTCATCTCCTCCGAGGGTATCCGCTGGTTTGTGGGCGAGTTCACCCATATGCTTGCCTTGCCTCTATTGGTGTGGTTGTTACTGTTGCTGGTGGCTCTGGGCTGTCTGCAGCGCAGTGGGCTGATGAAGCGTGGTCGTGGCTATCGCGATCGAGTAGCCTTGCGTGTCAGTCTCGCGTTCGTTATTTTATATGTGGTGATTTTATGCCTGCTCACGCTTCTGCCTCACGCCATCCTGCTTTCAGCCACAGGTTCGCTTTTCCCATCGGCCTTCAGTCGTGCGCTATTCCCCATTGTCTGCTTTGGTGTGTGTGTGCTCTCCCTTAGCTTCGGTATGGTATCAGGACGTCTGCGCACGCTCACCGACATTTTTGATGCGCTGACTTTCGGGCTCCAGCAGGGAGCACCGCTTATCATTCTCTATATTATGCTGATTCAGTTCTACGCTTCGCTGATTTTCGTATTCGGATGATTATCATTTGCTGAAGCCGTCAAAGAAGTCGCTGTCTGGGCAGGCTAGCGCCAGACTCCATTCGCTGTCTGGTATTGGCTTGTAGATTACGTGATACCTCTCGCCGCGATACTCGATGTGCACAGCCCCTTCTTGTCGAGAAATCATCTGCCGGCCAAGCTTTATGATGTCTGCATTCTTGGTGGGGTCTACATCCGTGAAGATCGATTTCCTGAACACTCGAGTCGGATCAATGTGCATCAGGTAGCGCCCCTCCTTGTTCAGCATGACAAAGAACGATCCCGGATAACGCTTCAGGTCGGAACTAATGACCTGATCCAGTTTGTTGAATGCGAGGTCGGAGGTTGTCACACCTAGTATGACGCCGTTGTCCTCATTCTTCAGAGGCCGACAGTAGCTGGCAATAGCCTGATTCTGGTCTATCCGTCCTTCTGTGTATTCGGTAAAAGGATCCACCCAGCAGGCTTTGCCTGACTCCATCGGCAGTGTGTAGAACAGTCTGTTGAGATAGTCGAATTCTGGTTCTACAAACGTCACCACTGTGTCGCCTTGGTTCACGGTGTAGACTGAGAACCGGTCCTTGTATTGGTCTAACGTGCGAGGTTTGATGAATACCGAATTGCTCAATACGTGGTGATTCAGGTTCACGATGCGGTTCGAAATGCTTTCGATGTTCTCGGGTGTCAGGTCGTCTTCAAGCATCCAGGCATTGGCATTAGTGGCTGTCTCGATGGTTCTCATGTAGTTGGTTATGCGGTATAGTGCAGTATCAAGAATGCTGTTGGCATACTCTATCGACTCCTGGTGCAACAGGTAGCGCGACTGGTTGTAGAGCAAGCCTAGCGATAGGACATACACGGGTACGGCCATCAGCGCGATGGTGAGCGTAGGTTTCTTGGTCAGTCGTTTTCTGATGGCCCATCTGCTCAGTATCACGAAGAGTGCCATACCGATGACAGCAATCAGCACCACTATGAAAAACATCGTGTAGTACAAAAGGTTTACATCGCTCTCCGGGAATACTACAGCTACGCTCCAGCCCAGATCACTCTCAGCACGGTCTTGCATCTTCTCTCTCTGGAAAGGCTTGAAGAAAGCACGCCATTCTTGTCCGTCTCTGCTGAAGGTCTTACTGCCGCTCATGCCTGCCGTCATCATTTCGATTGTCTCCAGCAGCCTGTAATCCACGTTGCCGTCGTTCTTGGCAAAGGGTGTCAGGCTCGACAGCTTCTCTGTGTCTGGATTCACGATAAACGTGCCGTAACGGTCAATCAGTGCGCAGTAGGCGTGCTCAGAAGGCCGGGCCGCGAGCACAATATCCGAGAACTCCACCGTCGGCACGGTGACTGCCATGACCCCCACGCTTTCGCCGGTGCGGTCGAAGATGGGCAAGCAGAAGGCCACAAGTGGCTCTTCCTCAGTCTGGTCACCCTTCAGGGACAGCCAGTTCACGGTCTTTTTCTCCATTGTTCCCGTAAACCATCTCTGCTCCGTATATGGTCGCTCGGTGAAAGTGTTGGCAGCGACGAGTTCCGTCGCCCTGCCGATGGCATTCATGTCCCTGTTGCGATGCACGTAGCTCATAGTCAGTTCCCTGCCTGGATAGTAGCCGGGCTTGAAGGCTATCATGCATCCGGCGATGTCGGGATCACACTCAACGAGTCTCTGGCAGTAGGTTTCCATCCGCTCCGGCTCGTCGAGATGCATCACCATGTCGAGATAGATGTTGCCCGAAGCCTGCTCAACGCCCAGCATTATGTTGTCGATACTCTGTGCCACACTCTCCAGCGTCTGCTGTGCATCGTTCATCGACTCTTTCTGCAGAGCTGTATGGGCGAAATAGAACATTACGCCCAATATCACCGCCAGCAACAGCGACAGCCCACCGATGGTCAGCTTATATTGTCTGATAAACTCTTTCATATTTATAGCCAGCTGTGATACGACGACAAACGATCCATACGATAACAGAGCCTATGATAGCAAGTAGCAGTAGGGCGATGCCAGCATAGACGAAAGGCCTCTCTATATCTTTCCTTGGTACGATGACAGCCACTGACCAGTCCATCCCCTCGATGGGCACATAAAAGAGGGTAGAGGCCACTCCGTCGATATCCATTTCTGTCACGCCGTTCTTTCTGTTGTTCATATTCATGAGTACGCCAATGTCCTTGACTGGCACGTTCCTGCCTTCGGGATGCGCTATGCAGCTGCCGTCATCGTCGATGACCACCGAGTAGAATTCGAGCCCTCTAGTCAGAGGATGCCTGTTCAATTGCTCGTCGGTCCTGATGTCCTCATCGATCAGCAGCAGCTCATTGCTGAGCCACTCCAGTGTGATGTCGGCTCCTCCCACGCAGGCCATCATGCCCTTGTCGTCGAAGATGGGTTTTATAAATGTGCAGTAGTGGCCGCTGATGTTCGTCCCGTCGTAGTAATAATATGGTTCCGACCAGAAGTTTATCGTGATCTTTTCAGCCTGAGTGTACCATTCCGACTTTGTGTAGTCGTGGCGCGCTGATCCTACCTGTGTCAGTTCGAACTTGCCTTTCTGGTTCTGATGCACGTAGGGTTCATACCATCTGCCTTTCTCCTTGAAATAGTCTGGGCGGAAGGCTGTGAAATATCCCCTCACGTCAGGGTTCGTCAAGCTCTTGCTCATCAGGGCTTTCTCCACCGTCGCAGGCGAGTCGAGGTGCCTTTCCACCTCGTCGAAGACGTTCCTGGCGTTAGCCTCCATGGTCCTGATGGTCTTGGTCAACTTTTCCGATACAATCAGAGCCGTACCCGTGTAGCGCACGTTAGTCTCAGCGCGCAGTGCCTGACTAAAGGCCCAGAATGCTGTTCCCGCAATGATCAGCATGACTATAAAGATAGTCACAAATAGGAGGATATTTCGTTTGATTTTATTCATTTATCTAATCAAATTGCATAATTCGCTTGCAAAATTAGGAAATAAATCTGTGATTTCCAAACCATATTGAAATTTTTTGTGTACCTTTGCACCAGATTTAAGTATGTTATTTTAGCGATATGGAACAATTTCTTGAAACCCTTTTCAAAGGAATCTGGCAAGGTGTTGTATCAGCCTGGAACGAGCAACGTTGGCTCATCGTCTTCATGATCGCCGTCCTCATCGGCTGGCTGGCCTATAAGTACATGAGAAAACTACTTTCAAAATAAGTAAATTTAGTTGTCCAGTTAGGCCGCAAATTTCGTCGTTTGCCGTTGGTGATACAAAGGTAGGATTTTTTCGGGTATTTTTAATAAACGCAGTAATTATTTTCTATTTTATTTGGTGTAATTTGTTTTTTTTCGTAATTTTGCAGCGGTTTTTTTAATCTATGGTATATTTAATGAAAAGAACAAAACTTTGGGTGCTTGCCGTCATCATGTCGTTCGGCTTTGCATCTGTGACAATGACATCATGCTCGAAAAACGATGATGATCAGAGTGTTACGCTTGTTAAGAAAGAGTATTTCCAATCGTGGAACCAGTGTGAGGCACTGACGGCCTTGAAGAAATATGTCGAGGATGTGACGAATCCGAAGTCATCCAACTTTATCAATGTGGAAGACCGTATAGCTACTTTCGATATGGACGGTACGTTCGTGGGCGAACTTTATCCTACTTATTTCGAGTATAACATGCTTGAATACCGTGTGCTCGACGATCCTTCGTATCGTGACATAGCCCCTGATGATGTGCGTGAGGCAGCTCAGAACATTCGCGACTTCGTGCGCAATGGGAAGGCACTGCCCGATCACTTCGACATGATCCATGCCAGAGCGGCTGCCAAGGCTTATGCGGGCATGACGATTGCTCAGTTTGACAGTTATGTGAAGGCATATGCCAGCAAGCCGGCCAATGGATTTAAGGGAATGACCTACGGTGAGAGTTTCTATAAGCCTATGCTCGAGGTCTTCGAGTATCTGAAGGACAATGGCTTTACCTTCTACGTCGTTTCAGGTTCTGATCGTCATATCTGTCGCGCTCTGACGGAGTCTCTTGGTATCGAGCCCAACAGGGTGATTGGTATGGACGTATGGTATAATACGAGTCACCAAGGCTTAGAGGCTGGCGTGAATTACACGATGGGTAAGGGTGAAGACCTGATTCGCACGGACTCACTGATTATCAAGAATCTGAAGACCAACAAGGTGCGTCAGATTTCGCAGGAGATAGGTAAGGTTCCCGTACTCTCGTTTGGCAACAGCGGCGGTGACTGTGCGATGCATAACTACTGTCTGAGCAACAAGTTGCCTTGCGCTGCCTTCATGCTGATTGCCGACGACGAGGATCGTGATCATGCCAATCGTGAGAAAGCGCTCGCACTGGGAGAGAAATGGCGCCAGGAGGGCTATCACGTCATCTCCATGCGCGATGACTTCAAGACGATTTACGGCGAAAATGTCATCAAGGTGGACTTCACTTTCTGAAATAGCCTCTTAGGACATTAGAAAAAAACAAGAAAACGGGATGCTCTCACGAGTGTCCCGTTTCCTGTGATCCGGTTGGGGCTCGAACCCAAGACCTACTGCTTAGAAGGCAGTTGCTCTATCCAGCTGAGCTACCAGACCAAAAATTCAGTCTTTTAAGTAAATTCGGCTGCAAAGGTAATTAATTTATTTGATATCTCCAAATTTTAGAGCGAAAAACCCCTGATTCAATCCTTAAATCGTATGTAAGAACGATCGTCGAATGAGTTTGAACCCGTCACGAAGGCTTTAGTGGCCTTGAACGAACCAACGTTCAGCGGGTCTGTCTCATGCTGCTGACGGAGGCGCAGTTCGCTGTCTTCGAGCGTGGGCAAAAGGAAGGGATAGCCGTCGGAGGCAAGCACGATTTCATTAGGCTGGAAGCCGAGGGTGATGACGGGCACTTTTGTCTCGGGGATGGGGAAACCGTCGACAACGGCATAGGTGATATTCTGATTATGCATGACCGCGAGCATGCGGGGAATCATGGCCTCGCGGGCAGGGTCGGAGGCTTGCAGCAGGGCTGCGGGCTTCACGCCTGTGGCGAGCAGTTCGACGACGCGCGCAGCCCGCATCTCAGCAAGTTCTTGTTCGTAGGGCTTGGGATTGTCGAAATACTGGCCGTTGATCAGACAATGGCAGTCGCCTACGAGCCATACTTCGCGTCGCAGACGGCTGTAGATCACGACTGAAGCGCATAGACGCTCCTCGGGATGGTCGTAAAGCTGTTGGAGTATCTGTTGGCTCTTGGCGCTGCGCAGGCTGCTGAGCAGGGGAAGGTAGCTCTCGCGGATGACGCGCGTGGCCCCGAGGCAGAACTGGTGGCACGTGGTGTCCTTGGGCATGCGGCGGATATAGCGGCTAATAAGCTGCATGGCGTAGCGGCCATTGCTCATGGACCGGTGATGGCGGCGAAGGGTCTTCGAGGTAGAACCGTCGATGACAGCGATGAAATCATCGGTGATGACGATTCCGTCCTCGCTTGGTTTCAGGGGACTCTTTGCAACCTGGCTTTGTTCGATGACTTTCATTGTGATAAGGCTTAGGCTTCTGACTGCCTGGGGCAGGCTGAACACCGTTATACAGTCTGGAGATGAGATCGGGGCGCCCAATGCGGTGCAGGCTCTGTTCGATGTTGCGACGCTCTTCGGGCTTGTACCAGAAGAAGTATTGACGCTGAGCGAGCTTCTCGCGAGGTGTCTTAGCACTGAAGACCTGTTCGAGGGTATAGGGGTCGTAGCCGGTATACCAGGTCTCGGTGGCATTGGTCATCGGCGTGGGCGTGAAGTCCTGCACCTGTTCGAGGTGGAAGTCGAGCTGCTTGGTGATGATGGCGAGTTCGGCCATGTCAGCCTCGTGACAGCCAGGGTGGGAGGAGATGAAGTAGGGGATGATCTGCTGGCGGAGCCCCTCCTCACGGTTGATGCGGTCGAAGATGCGCTTGAACTCGTAGAACTGCTGGAACGAGGGTTTGCGCATGAGTCGGAGCACGTTGTCTGATGTATGTTCTGGGGCTACCTTCAGTCGTCCCGATACGTGACGGGTGATGAGCTCGCGGGTGTACTGTTGGGCAGCCTGGTTGGCAGCCTCGTCCTTGCTGCGGTAGAGCAGGAGGTCGTAACGTACGCCGCTGCCGATAAAGCTGCGCTTGATGCCAGGCAAGGCATCGACGGCGTGATAGATGTCGAGCAGTCGGGAGTGGTCGGTATTCAGGTTCGGACAGATCTGCGGATGTATGCAGCTGGGCCGTCGGCACTTCTCGCAGGCATTGAGGTTGCGTCCGTGCATGCCGTACATGTTGGCTGATGGTCCGCCAAGGTCGGAGAGATAGCCCTTGAAGTCAGGCATCGCGATGACCTGCCTGACCTCACGGAGGATGCTCTCCTTGGAGCGACAGACGATGAACTTGCCCTGATGGGCGGAGATGGTGCAGAAGGCACAACCGCCAAAACAACCACGATGGATGTTGACTGAGTGCTTGATCATGTCGTAGGCTGGGATGCGCTTGCCTTTGTATTTCGGGTGAGGCTGGCGTGTGTAGGGTAGATCGAATGAGGCGTCGAGCTCTGCGGTGGTCATCGGCGGGTAAGGGGGATTGACGACGACACAGCGTGCGCCGACTCGCTGTATGATCCTCTGAGCGTGCATCATGTTCGACTGTTCCTCGATGTGTCGGAAGTTCTGGGCTTGTGCTCGCTTGTCGTGCAGGCACTCCTCGTGGCTGTGGAGTACGATGTCGTCTTTGCTGATTGCAATCTCGGCTGCATCGGCCAGATAGACAGTCTGGGGGATTTTCTGAAGTGAAGAGTGATGAGTGAAAAGTGAAGAATCTGTGTTACCGGATGGGCTGACGAGAGTTGCCAACTGATTAGCCAGTTCGACTATGGGCTTTTCACCCATGCCGTAGATAAGCAGGTCGGCTCCTGCATCGATGAGGATACTGGGACGGAGCCGCTCCTGCCAGTAGTCGTAATGGGTGAGCCGGCGCAGCGAGGCTTCAATACCGCCGAGTACGACGGGTACATCGGGGTATAGCTCCTTGAGGATGCGGGTATAAACGATGGTTGGATACTCAGGACGAAGGTCGTGGCGACCGTCCGGGCTGTAGGCATCCTCGGAACGCAGGCGGCGATTGGCGGTGTACTTGTTGACCATCGAGTCCATGCAGCCAGGAGAGATGCCGAAAAACAGACGGGGGCGCCCCAGCTTCTTGAAGTCGCGGTAGTCTCCGTGCCAGTCGGGCTGTGGCACGATGGCCACACGATAGCCTGCGGCCTCGAGGGTACGCCCGATGACGGCAGCACCGAATGACGGATGGTCGACATAGGCGTCGCCCGAGAACAGGATGACGTCGAGCTCATCCCATCCCCGGAGTTCCAACTCCTTCTTAGTCGTCGGCAGAAAATCCGTCAATCTATACTCCATCACTCTTCACTTTTCACTTAATTAAACGGAGTTCCCTGGAAGGCGCGGGTTGTCATGCCGAGGTTGTCGTTGCCACGATTCTTCCAGTTGATGTAGAGCAGCACCAGTTGTTGGAGTCCGAAAGCCTTCATGTTGGGATGATAGATGACGTCGAGGCAAAGGTCGAGCAGGCTCTTATCCTTGCCGGCGTCGCCCGAGAGGAGTGAACGGATGTTCAACTTGAGCTTTTCGAGTACTTGTTCGTCGACGTAACCGTTGCTGTCGATGAGGTCACGAAACAGTTGATACTTCTCAATGGTCTGCAGATGTTCTTCTGCGATTTCGATACTGCGAGTACCGGTTGAATTTGTCTGAATTTTCATAATGGGTTTATGTTATTAGTTGTTAATATGATGGTATCAAGAATTTGAGTATACCGCGCATGAGAGCCGAGCGTTTTCGCTCAGACTTGATGCACTCGAAGGGGAAGCCGATGGTCATAGCCTTGTAGTCGTTACCATCATAGGCGACACAGGCGCTGTAGTCGTCGGCATAGAGCATGGCTGAGTAGGCTGGCTTCACGGGCTGCAGCACATCAGGATGCGTAGCGGCATAATGCTGCTCGTTAAGCTGGCGGTAGAAACAGAACGTCGTACCCAGTCCAAAGATGGTGTCGCGTGCGAGCGAGTCGGTGTTCGTACCTGTATAGTTACATTTCAACACGTCTTCGAGGAACCTTCGCTCGGAGGGCATCTGCATATCGGCACCGATATAAGAGCCGCTAACGAGCAGAGCTCCACCCTTTGCGGTGAAGAGTTGCAAGTGGCGGCGGAGCATCTCGGGGAAAGACTTGTAGGGGCGCAGGGAATAGCCGTCGTTGCGCTCAAGGCCGAGGATGAGGTCGACCATCGTATACTGCGTTGGCAATACCTCATTGGAAAGGAGTGCCTCAGACGAGCAGCTGGCGATAGAGATACGTTTGGCAGATGCGATGGCCTCAGCATGAGTGCGAATATAATCGAAGTCGTTGCCGGCAATGAACTGTCCCATGAGTGTGTCGTTGGTCCAGCCGAGTCCCTTGCGGCCGTTCTTGCCCATCGCGTCCTTCCGGAAGTTGGTCTGATAGCCCAACCATCCTGCTGTGCGTCCGTAGGTGACACCTGGATCGACCTCGAAGTCGAAGCCTTGTTCGACTGCATTATCACGCACATGAGGCGAGGCCAGACGATGGAAGCCGTTGACGATGAGTACTGACTTCTGGGCTTCAGGGACATCGAAGCAGGAAACCACTTCGCTGGGGAAACTCTCGCCACCCTCGTTGACGGCAGCCACGCGGAAACAGTAGAGCTGACCTGGCTCGACAGAGAGAGTATAACTCGTTGCATCACCTTTTATATAATAGCCATTGTCGAAGCCGCTTTGTCCGATGGCAGTATAAACGATGTAGCCAGTGGGGCGCGCAGTAGGCTCATCGGGGTCGTCGACAGGATGCCAGCAGATACGAGCCTCTCCATCGCCGAGAAGTTCCACACGCAGCCGATTGGGCGTCAGTGGGGTAACGGTATAGTTGGTGTGGTGCATGCGGCTGGTATAACGCAGGAGAGCCTTGTAGACGCTTCGGGCAAAATCGAAGCGGAAATTGGGATCCTGTGCATAGCGCATGTCGGCAAAGTTCTGATGGGAGAGAGTCTCGAGGATGGCGCTGGGGAATGAAGGGCAGCGCGACTCGGAGTAGTTCCGGTCGAAGAGTTCGCGCATCTGCCAGGAACCATAGAGACGGCGCATGTCGCTGGAAACGGAGTTGAGAAGCTCATCAGCCAGATCGCGCGAGACGAGACGCGTGAGTCCTGTACCAAGAATGCTATCGTTTAAAAAGGTGGTGCAGACGGTGAGGGTACCTGTATGAGAACGCCCATCGCGGGTGAAGCCAGCATCGCTATGAACGGCGAGTGAAAGCTCGAGTGGCACATGACGCCCGATGGTATCGGGCATGAAGACTGAACCACCTGCGAGCAGATTAGCCATATAGCTGCGAGCATTGATATCGTCGCCATAATCGTCTTCTCCGTTCTTAGTGGAGTAGACCTCCCAAGGCATACCTGCCCACTGAGTATAGTAGCGTGATCCCTCCAGACAGCGGGGCAGTCCGCTGACAGAATCGCCTCTCTGGATGTTACCCATACCACCTCCGAAACGTACAGCATCAGCTGTGACGACACCCTTATGATGACGGCTGTCGTTGGTGAGTACCACACAGTTGCGGCTTCCAGTACCTGCATCGAAGTCGAAGGTTCCGAGATAGACCCATGTGGAGCCACCCATCTGCTGATTGACATGGAACTCGGTGGGTATGCCCTGATGCCAGACAGTGTAGTGGGCATCGTCGATACTCCCCTCGACAGTCTGGTAGCTGACATAGACGGCATAGCGCCCAGCCTCAGGGATAGTAGGCTGCCAGGTGATGACACTGTTCTGACGACCCTTTCCACCTACATGAGCCTGACGGGCTGTTCCTGTACGGAAGGGATTCTCATGGTCGAAATAAGGCCCGCTATGATAGGCGAAGCCCACGGAGTCGGTATTCTGCCAGAGATGTGTGCCGCTGATCTCATGATAGCCCAGAGGGGTGTCGTTGTCGACAATCACCTCATGACGCTGCCAGTCGCGCTCACGTGGTGTGAACACGATGGCGCCGGCGCGCTCGAGCATAGGAATGAGATAAGGTGTCACGATGGTCTGCGTGAAGAGGTCTTCTGTGGTGCCAAAGAGCTCAGGGCGCTGCCAACTCCATTCACCCTTGCTGATGTTGTAGTATCGTCCGTGACTGGCCCAGATGCAAAGGTGACGGTTTTGCAGGCCATTTGTAATCTTATAGGGTAGGGAGGCATTGCTCACCCAAGGCTGTCCCTTGTACTCGACATCACCCCACGAGCGGCTGTAGTCGGGCTCCTGGCGCAGGCGATTGGCAACGAGTTGGCCGATCTCCCATCCACCAGTTGTAATCTTCAGCTTGTACTGTCGACAGGTATCAGGCAGCAGTTCGAGGATGTCGTTATAGATAGTTGTCGTAGTGGCAGGCGTGAAGCTTTGCTCCCCGAAATGGGAATCGGCTGCCACCTCGATGATTTTCAGAGAGTCATCAATGGTCAAACTCTGTAGATGGGCTGCAGAACGTATGACCTGTCCGGAAGGTCTGTAAGATGTGAAATAGTTGTTTAGCTTGTCTTTAAGTTCCTTTTGCGGGTCGTTTTGTCGTCGGACTTTTGCCCTTTTGGCGGCAAAGGCGTCGTCGGCAGAGATAATCAGTATCGTGGCAAGACAGATGGTTAAGATGTTTTTCATACTATAGTTCTCCGATGGTGAAGTTTTCGGGCTTTTTGCCTTTGAAGTCCTTGAAGTAAATCTTAATGTCGCGCATATCCGCCTCGAGGTCGCCCGAGGGGATAATGGTCTTAGTACACTGGATGAGCTTGCGATCGTAATCCAGTCCGTAAAGGAGGATGGGGATACCAGCCTTGAGAGCGATGAAGTAGAAGCCCTTCTTCCAGTCTGGGTTTTTGGAGCGCGTGCCTTCGGGAGTGATACAGAGGCGAAAGATATCGGCCTTCTTGGCAGTCTCGGCCATCGCATCAGTCATGCTGGTGTGCTTCTGGCGAAAAACGGGTATGCCGCCCAGACTCCTGAAGATGGGTCCGAGAGGCCAGAAGAACCACTCTTTCTTCATAAGGAAATTACTCTGCACACCATGGGCGCCCACATAGAGTTGTCCGATGAGAAAATCCCAGTTGCTGGTGTGTGGAGCCAAGCAGAAAATACACTTTTGGGGTATTTCTTCTGTTACTTTATCGGTAAACCCTATGTGTTTGTATAATAGCCAGTTACAAAATCTTTTCCACATGATTTATGCGTCGATTTGGTCGATGATTTCCTGAGCCTGTGCCGTGAATTTGTCAATCAGATCTTTATAATACTTCTTCGGGCTCATACCTGGTTCCGGATGGGATACACGCTTGAGATACTCCGTCCCCAGTTTGATGATGGAGTTGAGCAGAGTCTCGGCCTGCTGCATCTGGTCTTCTGTACCGTAAAGTGATACTGCAACTACTTCTGAGAAAATCACCTCACAAGTAGAGGTAATGGTCTTCTTAAGTGTTCTTTTGTTTGCCATATTTTTCTTATTTTGGGTTGATTTTGATACATTCAGTAAGCAAAGATAAGAAAAAAAACTGAGATAGCAACTTTTTCACACACAAAAAATATTAAATATGATGATTTTATGTCGTTTTCTTTCTTAATTCTGACAAAAATCATCTAATTTTGCACGTTGAAAATCGAAATTCATTCATTCTTAAACAAAAATAAACGATTATGGAAAAAAGTGCATTGCAGATGGCGAGAGCTGCTTACCAGCCCAAGCTGCCTAAGGCTCTCCAGGGTGCAGTAAAAGTGAAAGAAGGTCAGCCCACACAGAGTGTAGGTGACCAGGAAGAAATCAAGAAGTTGTTCCCCAACACCTACGGTATGCCTATCGTAGAGTTTGAGCCCGCTACTGAGGCTAACAATACGAAGATGAACGTTGGTATCATCCTTTCAGGTGGTCAGGCTCCTGGTGGACACAATGTGATTACTGGTCTCTTCGATCAGATCAAGAAGCTGAACCCTGAAAATCGTCTCTATGGTTTCATTCTGGGTCCTGGCGGTCTGGTAGACCACAACTATATGGAGCTCACTAAGGAAATCATTGATGAGTATCGTAATACCGGTGGCTTCGATATGATTGGTTCTGGACGTACAAAGTTGGAGAAGGTTGACCAGTTTGAAAAGGGCCTGGAGATTATCCGTGAGCTCGACATCAAGGCTATCGTGATTATCGGTGGTGATGACTCAAATACAAACGCCTGTGTGTTGGCTGAGTACTATGCTGCCAAGAAGTACGGTGTACAGGTAATCGGTTGTCCGAAGACCATCGACGGTGACCTGAAGAACTCACAGATTGAGACCTCTTTTGGTTTCGACACAGCTTGTAAGACCTACTCAGAGCTCATTGGTAACATCGAGCGTGACTGTAACTCAGCACGTAAGTACTGGCACTTTATCAAGGTGATGGGTCGCTCAGCTTCTCATATTGCTTTGGAGTGTGCTCTGCAGACACAGCCTAACATCTGTCTGATTTCTGAGGAGATCGAGCAGAAGGGTATGAGCCTCGACGAAATCGTAGAGTATATCGCTAACGCTGTAGCTGCTCGTGCTGCTGATGGTAACAACTTCGGTACCGTTATCATCCCTGAGGGTGTCATCGAGTTTATCCCTGCCATCAAGAAGCTGATTGCTCAGCTGAACGACGTGCTGGCTCTGCCTGAGGTAAAGGATATGGGTCGTACTGAGACCATCGACTTTGCAAAGGCTCACCTGACAGACGAGAACCTCTCTGTATTCAACAGTCTGCCTACTGGCGTAGCCCGTCAGCTGGCTCTTGACCGCGATCCTCATGGCAATGTACAGGTATCACTCATCGAAACCGAAAAGCTGCTCTCTACAATGGTAGCCCAGAAGCTCGAGAAGATGAAGAAGGAAGGCAAGTACACAGGTAAGTTCGGAACTCAGCACCACTTCTTCGGTTATGAGGGCCGTTGCGCTGCTCCTTCAAACTTCGACGCAGACTACTGCTATGCTCTTGGAACATCAGCTGCCCAGCTGATTGCCAACGGCAAGACAGGCTACATGGCTATCGTAAAGAATACGACTGCTCCTGCAGACCAGTGGATCGCCGGTGGTGTGCCCATCACGATGATGATGAACATGGAGCGTCGCGCTGGTGAGATGAAGCCCGTCATCCGTAAGGCTCTCGTAGAACTCGACGGTGCTCCTTTCAAGGAGTTTGCTGCTCATCGCGACGAGTGGGCTCGTAAGACTGCTTACGTATATCCTGGTCCTATCCAGTACTGGGGGCCCACAGAGGTCTGCGACCAGCCTACGAAGACTCTTGCTCTCGAGCAAGCTAAGTAAATAAAATATTTCGGGCACGGATTCCACGGCTCTCTCTGAGAGACACGGTTAAAACAGAAACCGTGTAAATCCGTGAAATCCGTGCTTATCATTTTATATGGCCCAGAAAAGAGTCGTTCGCCGGAAAGGTATCGGAACCAGTCATACTTACCATGGTCCAGGTGGCCGTCGTAAGCCTAACATCATTATTCGCTTCCTTCAGAAAGTTCCTGCTTGGGGATGGTGGATAGGTGGCATTGCCATCGTGGCAATTTACATCTGGTTCTTCTATTATGTCTTTGTCAGTCCTTTCGGATTCCGCTTTAGGGCACTCTATGGGGATGTCAGCTATCCTGAAGGCTACGAGATACACGGTATCGACATTTCGCACCATCAGGGACGCATCGACTGGGACGAGCTGAAGGATAACGGCATGATCAACGAGAGTCCTATCAGGTTCGTCATGATCAAGGCTACAGAAGGTTCGACACAGACTGACGAGAACTTTCACGATAACTTCTATCAGGCACGTGAGCATGGATTTACGCGAGGTGCCTATCATTTTTACAGTGTACACACACCAGCTTATCAGCAGGCTGCGCACTTCATGAAGACAGTGAAGTTGGAGAACGGTGACCTGCCCCCTGTGCTCGATGTGGAACACAAACCTAAGAATCAGACCGACGAGCAGTTCAAGAGTTCGGTATACTTGTGGCTCGATATGGTGGAGAAGCATTACAAGGTAAAGCCTATCATCTACACCTACTTCAAGTTCAAGATGCGCTATCTGAACGACTCCATCTTTAACGAGTATCCCTACTGGATAGCCCACTACTATGTGGACTCGCTCGAATACAAGGGTCCTTGGAAATTCTGGCAGCACACCGATGTTGGTCGTCTGCCAGGCATCAAGGGAAATGTAGACTTCAATATCTACAATGGCTCCTACTACGACTTGCGGCAGATGACATTAGGATCGCAGGAGACCATAGGTGAGAAAGCATACAGCGAATAAGTCGCTTATATATATAATAAGGTGAAACTAGATGAAAAGATTCAGGATAATAATTACGATAGGATGTCTGCTCATGATTATAACCTGCGCTGCTCAGCGTAGGCAGATCGGTGATGCACGAACCATCCTTCAGAGTGGCAAAGACTTCGACAAGGCAGAAACAATGATGACCAACCTGTTGAAAGACTCTGCCAATCTGGAGAACCTTCGCATCTATGATGTCTGGTTGCAGGCTGTTGAGAAGCAGTATGGCCAGCTGAACGAGCAGATGTACAAGAAGCAGGAGGTGGATACCGTGAAACTCTTTACCCTGACCAAGAGATTGTTCACCATTGCGGAACGGCTCGACTCACTCGATATGATGCCCGATAAGAAAGGTAAGGTGAATCTGCAGTATCGGAAGGGGAACTCGGAAAAGATGATGACCTATCGCCCGAACCTCTTCTTCGGTGGCGCTTATTACGTCAGGAAATCTGAGTTCATGAAAGCCTTCGACCTGTTTGAGACCTACATAGACTGTGCCCAGCAGCCACTCTTCGAAGCACAAGACCTGATGAATACAGACGCCAGGATGGGAGAGGCCGCCTATTGGGCTTCATACTCAGGCTACAGGATGAATGATCCGGTGATGACACTCCGTTATCTGGAACTGGCAAGACGCGATACGGCCAAGCTGGAATCGACCCTGCAGTTTGCTGCCGAATCTTGGCGTATGCTGAAAGACGACTCGCAATATCAGGCGATATTGTGGGAAGGATTCCAACTGAATCCTCGTTCTACATACTTTTTCCCCAGACTTATGGACAGCTATACGTCACGAGGTAACTATGAACAAGGATTGGTAGTAGCCAATGAAGCTCTGAAGACAGACAGTCTTAACCAACTGTTCCTCTTCGCAAAATCCACGATGCTGCTGAATCTGGGGCGCTATGCGGAGTGCCTTGCCTGCAGTGAAAAACTGATAGGCATGAACTGCGAGATGGCTGATGCCTACTATAATGCAGGTACGGCTTGTCTGAACATCGCCCTCAGGATGGATTCGCGCAAATACAAGAAGCAGATCAAGAAGATGTATCAGCAGGCGATGCCGTATATGGAGAAATATCGCATGTTGGCACCTGATGAGAAGGATCGCTGGGCACCTGCACTTTATCGTATCTATTTCAATCTAAATATGGGAAAACAGTTTGATGAGATAGATAAAATCTTAAAGAAATAAAAAAGTTAAGGCAGTTTGATACGTATTTGCCATTTTCTTTTTAACTTTGTGGATTAGAATATATTTTTCACAATCTAAAACAAATAAAAAAAGAAATTATGGCAGACAATGCTCAACTGATTGCTCAGTGCGAGGCACGGGCTAAAGAATGGCTCTCTCCAGCCTTTGATGAGGAGACACGTAAGGAAGTACAGGCAATGTTAGACGCAGAAGACAAGACTGCGCTCATCGATGCCTTCTATCAGAATTTGGAGTTTGGTACTGGTGGTCTGCGTGGTATTATGGGCGCAGGTACTAACCGTATGAACAAGTACATTGTGGGTATGGCTACTCAAGGTTTTGCCAACTATATCTTGAAGGCTTTCCCAGGCAAGCAGAGCAGTGTAGTAGTAGGTCACGACTGTCGTAACAACGGACGTATGTTCGCTGAAACTGTAGCCGACATCTTCTCAGCTAATGGCATCAAGGTTTATCTGTTCGAGAGCCTTCGTCCAACTCCTGAGATATCGTTTGCTATCCGTCAGCTGGGCTGTCAGGCTGGTGTCAACGTAACAGCATCTCACAACCCTCGTGAGTATAATGGCTACAAGGCTTATTGGGATGATGGAGCTCAGGTACTTGCTCCACATGATCAGGGTATCATCGATGAGGTGAACAAGGTGAAGATTGAGGATGTAAAGTTTGAAGGCAACAAAGAGCTCATCGACATCATCGGTGGTGAGATGGACTGGGACTATCTGCAGGCAGTGAAAGAGGCAATGGTAGATCAGGACGTTATCCTGCGCCAGAAAGACCTGAACATTGTTTATTCTCCGATGCATGGAACTGGTCGCGTGATTATCCCAGAGGCTTTGCGTTCATGGGGATTCCAGAATATCCATGTGGTACCTGAGCAGATGGTGATCGATGGTGACTTCCCAACGGTAGTTAGCCCTAACCCTGAGAATGCAGAGGCAATGACACTGGGCATGAAGCTCGGAACACGTCTGAATGCCGACCTCGTGATTGCTTCCGACCCCGATGCCGACCGTCTGGCTATCGTTTGTCGCAATGCAAAAGGCGAGTGGGAAATCCTGAATGGCAACCAGACCTGTATGATGTTCTGCTGGTACATCATCGCTAACAAGAAGAAGCTTGGTCAATTGAAGGGCAACGAGTTCCTCGTGAAGACCATCGTCACCACCGAGGAGATTGCCGAGATCGCCAAGAAGAACGGCGTGGAGCTGCGCGACTGCTACACTGGCTTCAAATGGATTGCCAACGAGATCCGTATCTCTGAGGGTAAACAGAAGTATATTGGCGGTGGTGAGGAAAGTTTCGGATTCCTGCCATTCGACAAGGTTCGTGATAAGGACTCCCCAGCATCTATCTGCTTGATCTGTGAGATCGCTGCATGGGCACGTGATAATGGTATGACCCTCTACGACCTGCTCATGAATATCTATAAGGAGTATGGCTTCTCGAAGGAGGCTACCATCAATGTGGTGAAGCCTGGTAAGACTGGTGCTGACGAGATTAAGCAGATGATGGTTGATTTCCGTACTAATCCTCCGAAGGAGCTGGGTGGCTCGAAGATTTGTCTATGGAAGGACTATCAGACGTTGGAGGTAACCAAGGCAGATGGCTCAAAGTCGAAGCTGAACATGCCTACCACAAGTAACGTGCTGCAGTGGTTCTGTGAAGATGGTACGAAGGTGTCTGTCCGTCCTTCTGGTACAGAGCCTAAGATCAAGTTCTACACTGAGGTGAAAGATCCAAGCTTCAAGGATGCTGCCGACTATGAGCGCTGCATCAAGGCTGCTGAGGAGAAGATTGAGGGTATCAAGAAGAGCCTGAATCTCTAAGCCTGCGAACTCTTATAAATGAAGATACCCCGCCAACAGCGGGGTATCTCTTTTTAAGTGCCCTCCCGAAGGAGGGCTATAATCATTAGTTAGTAGAAAATCGATGAGAGAATGTAAGCCACGATGGTAGAGACAAATACTGAGATGAGTCCTGGCATCATGAACGAGTGATTCAGCAGGTATTTACCAATGACGGTCGTTCCAGATCGGTCGAAGTTCACGGTAGCGATATCCGAAGGATAGTTGGGGATAAAGAAGTAACCGTAAACTGAAGGCAGAACACCCAGCAACACCGGTCCTGAGATGCCCAGCGAGTAGGCGAGGGGCAGCATGGCTACAACGACAGCACCCTGTGAGTTGATGAGCACTGACACGAGGAAGAACACGAATGCGATAGACCACGGATAAGCCTTTACCAAATCAGCAAGCATTAGCTTCATCTCAGGCAGATAGTTGGAGAAGTAAGTATCAGCCAACCATGCGATACCGTAAATGGCTACAACGGCAACCATACCAGACTGCCATACTGGACCAGCAACGGCCTTCTTGGGAGCTGCCTTACAGAATATAATCATCAGGGCTGCAGCGGAGATCATCACAATCTGGATAACGAGGTTCATTGCCAGCGGCTTCTGGAACCATTCGGTCATGCCAGGAATATGTATCTTTGCCTTGACGAGCATGTCAGACGTGAGGGTAAGATTCTCATTGACCACCAAGGGGTCAGTGCCCTTGATGCCGCGCAGCGTGTCGTAGGCTGGGAGGGCATTCTGGAAGATGGCGAAGAAGACAATGACACAGAGGGCGCCTAAGAAGATGAACACGGCATTCTTAGCTGACTGCGGAATCTCCTTGTCGAGCGTGGTTGCACCACTGCCGTAAATATATTCGCGCTGAACGGGATCTTTCAGCTTAGCTATGAACTGCGGGTCTTTGTCAAGGTCGAGACCACGGTGGTAGCTGGCAGCGGCGGCGGCCATCAGGCCACATACACAGGCAGGGATACTGACCATCAAAACGCCTGGGATGGTGATGTCGAAGCCATTGGCATTGGAGATAGACACGAAGGCCACGACTGCAGCGGCAATCGGCGAACAGGTGATACCCACCTGGGAAGCCACGGATGCCACACCGCAAGGGCGCTCAGGACGGATGCCCTTCTTCAGAGCGATGTCGCAGATGATGGGCATCAGGGTGTAGACCACGTGACCCGTTCCGACGAGGACTGTCAGGAAAAAAGTGGTCAGCGGAGCCAGGAAAGTGATGCGGTCCGGATGCTTGCGAAGCAGTTTCTCTGCCATCTGAATCAGCCAGTCCATGCCGCCGGAGGCCTGCATGATGCCTGCACAGGTGACGGCGGCAATGATGATGTAGATCACATCTGTAGGAGGCGTGCCCGGCTTAAGTCCAAATCCAAACACGAGTATGGCCAGGCCAATACCAGAAATAGCTCCCAAGGCGAGACTGCCATATCGCGAGCCCACCCACAATGCTCCGAGTACGATACAGAGCTGAAGAATCATTGTAAAAGAAATCATTTTGACGTAATATTTAATATAAGTTTTTAAGTTCTGCCTGCAAAAGTAACAAAATTATCCGAACAAACCTACTTTTTTCCGAAAAATCTTAAAAATATTTATTTATTTTGCTGTATCGAATATTTTGTGTACCTTTGCGCCCTAAATGATAATTGTTTAAAAGTACATCAATTAAAGATTAAGAAATGGCTAAGAAATTTGCCGAGCACAACGGTCTGAATCTGACTCAGGTGAACAACGACATCCTTGAGATGTGGAGAGATAAAAACGTGTTCTGGCGCTCTGTCGAAGAGCGTGAGGGCTGTCCACAGTTTGTATTTTTCGAGGGCCCTCCCTCTGCCAACGGCCATCCGGGAATTCACCATGTATTGGCGCGTACCATCAAGGATACCTTCAACCGCTATAAGACGATGAAGGGCTATCAGGTCAAGCGTAAGGCAGGATGGGATACCCACGGACTGCCTGTGGAACTGGGCGTGGAGAAGGAACTGGGCATCACCAAGGCTGACATTGTAGATAATGAAGAATTAAGAATTAAGAATGAAGCATTGGGGAAGAAGGCCATCACTATCGAGCAATACAACAAAAAGTGTCGCGAGAATGTGATGATGTTTACGCAGGAATGGCGCGAACTCACGGAGAAGATGGGGTACTTCGTTGACCTCGACAATCCTTATATCACTTACGACAACAAGTATATCGAGACGCTGTGGTGGCTGCTTCAGCAGTTCTACAAGAAGGGACTGCTCTATAAGGGCTACACCATTCAGCCATATTCGCCTGCTGCAGGAACAGGTCTGAGTTCGCACGAGCTGAACCAGCCCGGCTGCTATCGCGATGTGAAGGATACCACTGTTACAGCTCTGTTCAAGGCACTGAATCCTAAGGAAGAGTGGACGAAGTGGGGTACTCCTTATTTCGTAGCTTGGACAACCACACCTTGGACATTGCCTTCAAACACAGCCCTCTGTGTCGGACCAAAGATCGACTATGTGGCTGTTGAGACTTACAACGCATATAACGGCGAGAAAATCACCATCATCTTGGCAGAGAGTCGTCTGAATGCCTATCTGGCTCCAGAGGGTAATATCACCGATGGTGGTGAGATGCCTGAATATAACAAGGGTAAGAAATTCGTACCTTATCGCATCGTAGGTCGCTATACGGGTGAAGAGCTCGTTGGTATGAAGTATCAGCAGCTGATGCCTTGGGTAAAGCCGTCGGCTAAACTCGATCAGAATGCAGCCGACTACGTGAAGGCATATGCTGCTGCTCACCCTGAGAAGGTGTTTAGTGGCGAGAATGGCAAGGATCAGTTCGTCGAGATGGAGAGCGAGGCTTTCCGTGTGATTCCTGGTGATTATGTCACTACTGAGGATGGTGCAGGTATCGTGCATATCGCTCCTACCTTTGGTGCCGACGATGCCAAGGTGGCTAAGGATGCACATATCCCAAGCCTGTTCCTTATAAATAAGAAAGGTGAGACACGTCCGATGGTCGACCTTCAGGGTAAGTACTATGTGATGGACGAGCTCGATAATAACTTCATCAAGAAGTGTGTGGATAAGGCTGGATATGGTCACCACGCTGGCGACTATGTAAAGAATGCCTATGCACCTGAATTCAATAAGGATGGTAAGTACGACGAGCAGGCTGCTGCAAAGGCAGAGGATCTGAATATCGTGATCTGTATGGAGATGAAGCAGGAGGGTACGGCACTGAAAATTGAGAAGCACGTACACAACTATCCTCACTGCTGGCGTACAGATAAGCCCGTGCTTTACTATCCGCTCGACTCATGGTTCATTCGCTCTACAGCTAAGAAGGACCGTATGTTCGAACTCAACAAGACCATCAACTGGCAGCCTGAATCAACAGGTACTGGCCGTTTCGGAAACTGGCTTGAGAACCTGAACGACTGGAACCTCTCTCGTTCACGTTTCTGGGGAACACCACTTCCTATTTGGCGCGACGAGGATGGCAAGGAAATTTGCATTGGCTCTGTTGAGGAACTCTACAGCGAGATCGAAAAGGCTGTCAAGGCTGGATTTATGGCCTCGAACCCCTTGAAAGATAATGGCTTCGTGCCTGGTGACATGTCGAAGGAGAACTATGATAAGATTGATCTTCATCGTCCATACGTCGACAATATCATACTCGTCTCAGAGAGTGGCAAGCCCATGAAGCGTGAGACTGACTTGATTGATGTCTGGTTCGATTCTGGTTCTATGCCTTATGCTCAGGTTCACTATCCGTTTGAGAATAAGGATCTGATTGACAAGGGCATTGCTTTTCCATGCGACTTCATCAACGAGGGAGTGGATCAGACTCGTGGGTGGTTCTTCACCTTGCATGCCATAGCTACGATGATCTTCGACTCAGTAGCCTTCAAGAATGTGATTTCTTCAGGACTGGTGCTTGATGCGAAGGGCAACAAGATGTCAAAGCACGTGGGCAACGTGGTCAATCCGTTCGATATGATCGAGAAGTATGGTTCAGATGCCGTTCGTCTGTATATGATGACCAATTCAGAGCCATGGGATAACTTGAAGTTCGACCCAGAGGGCGTTGACGAAGTGCGTCGTAAGTTCTTTGGCACCTTATATAATACGTATAGCTTCTTTGCGCTGTATGCCAATGTAGATGGTTTCGACCCTGCTGCAGCGCAAGTGGCATTCGACAAGCGTCCAGAGATCGACCGTTGGATTCTCTCTTGCCTGAATACGCTCATCAAGGGTGTAGAGGCAGAGCTCGATGGCTACGATCCCACACGTGCAGGTCGCCTTATTGATGCTTTCGTGAACGATGACCTCTCTAACTGGTACGTTCGCCTGAACCGCAAACGTTTCTGGGGTAAGGAGATGAGCGAGGACAAGCTCTCAGCTTATCAGACGCTCTATACCTGTCTGATGACTGTTGCCAAGCTGTTGGCACCGTTTGCACCGTTCTATGCCGACCAACTGTATAAGGATCTGGGTGGCCAGCTCGATTCTGTTCATCTCGATAAGTTCCCTGTAGCTGATGAAGCTCAGATTGACAAGGATCTTGAAGCACGCATGCAGATGGCACAGAAGATCACTTCAATGGTGCTCGCCCTGCGTCGCAAGGTGAACATCAAGGTTCGTCAGCCACTGCAGGCTATCATGATTCCTGCTGTCGATGCCGATCAGAAGAAGCACATCGAGGCTGTCAAAGACCTGATTATGAACGAGGTGAACGTGAAGGAACTTCGTTTCGTTGAGGGAGCCGGTGTACTTGTCAAGAAGGTGAAGTGTAACTTCCGTACGATGGGTAAGAAGTTCGGCAAGCTCATGAAGAGTGTGGCTGCTGCCATGGACGCCCTGAGTCAGGAGCAGATTGCTGATCTCGAGAAGCAGGGCTTCATCGCCCTCAATGTCGAAGGTCAAGACATCACCGTCGAGGCAGCCGATGTCGATATTATCAGCGAGGATATTCCAGGCTGGCTGGTAGCCAACGAGGGTAACCTTACTGTTGCACTCGAGGTAGAGCTTACCGATGAGCTGAAGAACGAGGGTATGGCTCGTGAGCTGATCAATCGTATTCAGAATATCCGTAAGGAGAGTGGTCTTGAGATTACCGATCGTATCAATGTGACCATAGCTCCTAACGACGATGTTCAGAAGGCTGTCGACAGTTTTGCTGACTATATTAAGACACAGGTTCTTGCAGACAATATCTCACTGCAACCTAATGATGGTCAGGAGATTGAGTTCGATGACTTCAAGCTCAACATTAAAGTGACAAAACAATAACAATCAATAATATCAATAACAATAAACTGAATTATGGCAGAGAAGACACGTTACACTGACGAAGAGCTCGAGGAGTTCCGTCAGATTATTAATGAGAAATTGGCCCTTGCTAAGCGCGACTATGATCAGATGATGGGCGTATTAACCAATCAAGACTCTAATGATGTTGATGACACATCACCTACCTATAAGGCGTTAGAGGAGGGTAGTGCTACACAGACAAAAGAAGAACTGATCTCTATGGCAGCTCGTCAGCAGAAGTTCATTCAGGGACTGAAGGCTGCTTTGGTTAGAATCGAGAATAAGACATACGGCATCGATCGACTGACGGGTAAGCTGATACCTAAGGAACGTCTGCGTGCTGTTCCACACGCTACGCTGAGTGTGGAGTCAAAGATGAACCAGAAGAAGTGACATCTCAAAGCCCTTTTTTGACTAAGGGCAGACTGGCGGCACTGATAGTAGTCGCCATTCTGCTTATAGACCAGGCCATCAAGATCTGGGTAAAGACTTCCATGTGTCTTCACGAGAGTATCCAGATCACCGACTGGTTCTATATCACCTTCATTGAGAATATGGGTATGGCCTTTGGCATGCAGTTAGGCAGCAAGATTCTACTGTCGCTTTTCCGTGTCGTGGCCATAGCGGCTCTGACTTATTACGTCTGGCTTGAGGTGAAGCGTAAGTCTCCTACAGGTTACATCGTCTGTCTGGCGATGATACTTGCAGGGGCTACTGGCAATCTCATCGATTGTCTGTTCTATGGCCTGATCTTCAATGAGTCTTCGCCCTATTACGTCTCTTACTTCGTCCCCTTTGGCACAGGCTATGCACCCTTGTTGATGGGTAAGGTGGTCGATATGTTCTACTTCCCGCTGATTGAGACGGAATGGCCTTTATGGATGCCCTTTGTGGGTGGCGAGCACTTTGTGTTTTTCAGTCCTGTCTTCAATTTCGCTGATGCCAGCATTAGTGTCAGCGTCGTCTGGATGATTTTGTTCTATCGCGAGCAGATCAGTATCTCATTTGGCGAAGACCCCTCAAAAGTGGAAAAGTCGGAATCATGATACGAGGTTGCAGATATCTGGTGTTGGCATTTGTGGGCTTACAGCTTTTTCAGGCATGTAAGCCAACAGATCCGCCTCAGTATATCCAACCCGACGAGATGGAGGATATCCTCTATGACTATCATGTGGCGCAGGGTATGGCTATGGGCGTTGAGAACAACTCCTACAACAGCCACCTCTATTATGAGGCCGTACTGAAGAAGCATCATGTCACCAGCGAGCAGTTCGACTCGTCGCTCCATTATTATTATTACCGTTCCGATCGTTTCATCGATATCTATAAGCGTGTTCAGGAGCGTCTTAGCGACGAGGCACTTTTGCTGGGAGCCTCAGTGAGCGAGGTAGAGCGTTATATGACACAGTCGACAAGTGGCGACACGACAGACATCTGGGAGGGTAGCAGGCGACAGATGCTTGTTCCCTTCCGTCCGTATAATTATCTGCAGTTCCGTGTGAAGGGTGACACTGCCTTCCATGCAGGCGACAGCTTCCTCATGACGTTTGCCAATACGTTCCTGACGCAAGGAAGTCCTCGTGGTGCTGATGCTTATCTGTCTGTCACGTATATGAACGATAGTGTCATCACGCGTAATCAGCCAGTCTCTGGCTTTGGCGTTACGACGATGAGGATTCCCAGCTGTCCAGAACGTGTGAAGGAGATATGTGGCTATATCGCGTTGAATCAGCATCTGGACAACAACCAGTCGAATGATATCTGTCTGTTGTCTGTCGACCGTATTCAGCTGGTGCGTTTCCACCATCATCAGGAGGAGAAATCGAAGGCTGACAGTGTGAAGTCCGATACCCTGCGTACAGCCAGTCCTCAGGCTGCTGATAGCGTGCAGATAGACAAGACGCCTCTGGGCAAGCCACGTAGAATAACTAAATTTTAACCAACAAACTTGATGATTATGAATCTGAAATTTCGTTTAGCACTGATGAATTTCCTTGAGTTTGCCGTATGGGGAGCTTACCTTACCTGTATGGGCAACTACTTGGGACGTGCAGGACTTGGCGACAAGATTTCCTGGTTCTATGCTATCCAGGGCATTGTGAGTATTTTCATGCCAACACTGATGGGTATTGTCGCTGACCGTTTCATCCAACCTCAGCGCTTGTTGGGGCTGTGCCATCTGCTGGCAGGCGGATTCATGCTTGGCTGCTGGTGGCTTGGCGTGGAAGCAGGTTTTGGCCACGAGCTTCCCGACAAATGGATGTTCATCGCTTTCTATACGCTGAGCGTGGCTTTCTACATGCCTACTATCGCATTGGCAAACACGACGGCCTTCACCATTATGAAGAAGAATAATATGGATACTGTGAAGGAGTTTCCTCCCATCCGTGTGCTGGGTACTGTCGGCTTCATCATGACCATGTGGTTTGTCAACTGCTCTGTCTGGAGTTCTGGCGAAGCTTCACAAGATGGAATCGCCTTCACCCTGACGTTTGCAGAGAATCCGTATAAGTTCCAGTACACCTATATGCAGTTCTTTGTCTCAGGTCTGCTGAGCATCGTGCTGTTCCTCTACACGTTTACGCTGCCTTCGTGCGAGCTCATGAAGAAGCAGGGCAAAGTGTCGTTGGTGGAGAGCTTTGGCTTGAATGCCTTCAAACTCTTCAAGACCAGAAAGATGGCGCTGTTCTTCGTCTTCTCAGCTCTTCTGGGTATGTGCTTGCAGGTGACTAACGGCTATGCAGTACCGTTTATCACGAGCTTTAAGGGCAGTACCGATCCTGCTGTCTACAATTCGTTTGCAGCCAACAATGCGACGCTGCTGTCGAGTATCTCTCAGATCAGCGAGGCCCTGTGTATCCTGCTGATACCTTTCTTCCTCAAGCGATACGGTATCAAGGTGGTGATGCTCATGTCCATGTTTGCGTGGGTGTTCCGTTTCGGATTCTTCGGCATTGGCAATCCAGCTATGCCAGGTGTGATCATGTTCATCCTCTCTTGCATCGTCTATGGTGTCGCTTTCGACTTCTTCAATGTCTCAGGTGGTATCTTTGTCGATCAGGAGTGTGAGCCATCGATCAAGGCCTCAGCCCAAGGTCTGTTCATGATGATGACAAACGGTATCGGTGCCACTGTCGGTACCCTTGCTGCAGGCGAGATTGTCAATCATTATTGTTCCTGGGAGAACGACTATCTGCAGGGAGATTGGACTACGTGCTGGTTCATCTTCGCAGCATTTGCCCTTGTGGTAGGTGTATCCTTTGCACTGGTGTTCCATCCTGAAAAGAAATGATTTGTAGTTAGAAAAATGAAAGAAGTAAGATACTTTTTCGTCCCCGATGCAGCCAATCAGTCAGAGTTGCCTCTTGACGAGGCGATGCATGCGCTTCGTGTGCTACGCCTGAAAGCTGGCGACGAGATGTTCCTGATGGACGGCATGGGCTGTTACTATCGTGCTCAGGTCACGATCGCAGCTACTCAGCACTGTCATTATGAGATTCTGGAGCAACTGCCTCAGGAGCGTCCGTGGGAAGGTCGAGTACATCTGGCCATCGCTCCTACGAAGATGATTGACCGTATTGAGTGGCTGGTAGAGAAGGCTACAGAGATCGGGGTCGATGAGATATCCTTTATTAATACGAAGTTCTCTGAGCGTAAGCTTGTTAAGATACCTCGTCTTGATAAGATTGTCGTCTCGGCAGTCAAGCAGAGCCGTAAGGCCTGGAAACCCCAGCTCCACGAGATTGTATCGCTGAAGGATTTCATCTGTGAGCATCAGGAAGGGCGCAGATACATTGCCCATTGCTACGACGAGATTCCCAGAACATATCTTTTTGATGAGCTGCGCGAGCCCTCGGATAGTATGGACGCTACGGTCTTGATAGGTCCTGAGGGCGACTTCTCTATCGATGAGGTGAATGAGGCTATTGAGCAGGGCTTTAAGTCTGTACATCTGGGCACGAGCCGTCTGCGTACAGAGACTGCCGGTCTGAGTGCTATCATGATGATGCAGCTGGCAAAGTGAGGAGTGTGGAGTGAGAAGTGAAAAAATTAAAATATAGAGATTATGACCGACGAGAAAATCATGTCGACCATCAAACCTGATGGTGAGTATTGGCAGCCGGAGTTAGAGACGATGCCAAGAGAGCAGCTTGAGCAGCTGCAGGTTAAGAAACTGAAGGAGAGCATCAACATCGCCTTGAAGTCTCCTTTCTACAAGAAGCGTCTGGGTGATCATGGCATCACAGCCGATTCCATCAACTCGCTCGACGACCTTCGTAAGATTCCGTTTACTACGAAGCAAGACCTTCGTGACAACTATCCATTTGGTCTCGTAGGCGGAAATCTCGATGATGCTGTGCGCATCCACTCTACCAGTGGTACTACAGGCAATCCTTGTGTCGTTATCTATTCTGAGCACGACATCTGCTCGTGGGCCAATATGATTGCCCGTAACCTCTATATGGTGGGCTGCCGTAAGAGCGACGTGTTCCAGAACTCCAGCGGATACGGTATGTTCACTGGCGGTCTGGGCTTCCAGTATGGTGCAGAGTGGCTTGGCGCTATGACCGTTCCTGCTGCCGCAGGCAATTCCAAGCGACAGATTAAGTTCATCAAGGACTTTGGCACCACTTGTCTTCACGCCATTCCTTCTTATGCCATTCGCCTGGCTGAGGTGTTCCGTGAGGAAGGTGTCGATCCTGCATCAACGAAGCTCCGTACGCTCTGCATCGGCGCAGAGCCCCATACCGAAGAGCAGCGTCGCCGCATCGAGCGCATGCTGGGCGTCAAGGCCTATAACTCGTTTGGTATGACCGAGATGAACGGTCCTGGTGTAGCTTTCGAGTGCAAGTATCAGGAGGGCATGCACCTTTGGGAGGACAACTATATCGTAGAGATTGTCGATCCCGACACACTCGAGCCTGTACCCGATGGCGAGATGGGCGAGATGGTGCTTACCACGCTCGATCGAAATATGATGCCGATCCTGCGCTATCGCACGCGTGACCTCACCCGTATCATTGCCGAACCATGTAAGTGTGGACGTACCCACCGTCGTATCGACCGCATCAAGGGTCGTACCGATGACATGTTCATCATCAAGGGCGTCAACGTATTCCCGATGCAGGTTGAGAAGATCCTCGTGCAGTATCCAGGACTTGGCAGCAACTACCTGATCACCCTCGAGACCATCGACGACAATGACGTGATGACCGTCGAGGTAGAATTGGATGGCCTCAACACAGATATCTATCCTGAGATTCAGAAGATGGCGAAGGACATCCAGCGCGCCCTGAAGGATGAGATTCTGCTCACGCCTCAGGTTAAGCTTGTGCAGAAAGGTTCTCTGCCTCAGAGCGAGGGCAAGGCTGTACGTGTGAAGGATCTTAGACCCAGTCGCAAAGGATGAGACGAGTCATAATGGCAGCATTGCTTGCCTTGACGGCCAGTCAGATGTCGGGCCAGCGCTTGGAGATACGTGATGTCTTCAAGCAGATGCCCGATTCGCTGATGCCATACCTGTCGCAGAACAACCGGCTGGATTTCATCGACTTCCTCGACGCCAATATGAAGGCCGAGGTGAAGAATCGTTTTGGAGGTACAAGCGAGATGCTGGGACTCTCCAGTGATAGCCTCTCCATCCGCCTGAGCAGTTCGCTGCGTGCAGAACTCTTTCTGATGCCGCTCTCTGCTCCAGTCGACTCAGTGAGCGACGTGGTCGTGATGGTAGAGACCTTTCTCGCTGATTCCGTCCATGGGCAAAGCCGTGTCAGCTATTTCACCACCGACTGGAAAAAACTGCCTGTGACCCCTCCTTTGAGCGACGTTCAACAGAAACGAATTCAAGCATGTATTTTGCAAACGATTCTTAAAAAGGATGAAGAAATCGTGAACAAATATTAAATATGGTCACATTTAGCAACAAAATTGAACTTATATTAAGAAAACTTTCTATATTTGCATTGTGTTTTTCATGGTATTAGATTATTAAGGTTAATTAAAAGAATCTTATTTTTCGCGAGAAAAGTAATATTCGCTCTCCATCCACAATATAAGATTTTTGTATTGTGAATGGTTCAAAAAAAGGGAGCCTGAGAAGGTTCCCTTTTTCTGTGTGTAATGTTTCACCGAAGAGTAGTGAGCACTTTACTCTGGGGCCAGGCCCCAACACTTAGTTTTAGAGGCTCAGTCCGAAAAGCTGGTTGTGTTCATGCACATAGTTTCATAAGTCTGA
>CAMHAM010000011.1 GCA_946183415.1 uncultured Prevotella sp. | reverse complement strand
CATAATTTGTTATTATCGCTTGTTCATTGTGGCTTTCTTTATTATATTATAAATAGGTGTAACTAAAGAAAACAATTATGAATAAACAAAAGAAGAAACAGAGTTTGTTATGTGTCATTGAGGATTACCTTTGGCATTGTAAGATTGAAAAGTGTCTTGATGAAAAGACATTGAAGGCTTATGAGTTTGATTTGCAGCAATTTCTGGAAACTGTAGGTGATGAAGATGTGGATTGCCTTACAAAAGAGCAAATCCGAAATTATCTAAAAAGCATGTCTCGTTTCAGTTTTAAAACGAGGAAGCGTAAATTGGCCTCATTGAAAGCGATGCTTAACTATTACGAGTGTGAAAATGACGGATTTGTTAATCCTTTACGAAGAATGCAAATTCAAATGCGAGAACCTATCAGGTTACCAACCGTTATGACAATAAATGAGGTGAAGGCAATGCTGATAACTGTGCGAGAACGTCGCAAGGCATGCAAGTCAGGATCATTCTCTTTTATGATGGCAACGCGCGATATTGCGGTCGTTGAGTTACTTTTTGCTACAGGTATGAGAGTGAGCGAGTTGTGTGACCTGCGGATGTCGGATGTTGATATTGTGCAAGGTAGAATCAGAATTATCGGGAAAGGCAACAAAGAGCGCCTGATTGATATATGCCAGGATGAAACCCTTAAAGCATTAAAAGAGTGGCTTAGCTTATATGAAAACAAGACTTCGGATTCTCCCTTATTCATCAGTCGATTGTATCGGAAATTATCCCCTCAGTCAGTGAGACAACTTGTGAAAAATCTTGTTGAGGGCGTTGGAATGGTGAAACATGTTACCCCGCACACCTTCAGGCACACACTTGCAACCCTTTTATTGGAGGAGGATGTTGATATCACATATATACAAAAATTGCTCGGTCATAGCTCCATTGTTACGACTCAGATCTATACGCATGTAAATCTTCATAAGCAGCGCGAAATCCTGAAGTCGAAACATCCAAGAAGGTTGATATAGTGATGAAAACGCATTTTAGGGAGTGTTTTGCAACTAAATGTCATACAAATCATGTTAAAATCAGCATTGTAGAATAGTTTATTTAATTAAAATGTGTATCTTTGTGCTCAAAAACTGATTATATTATGCAAGAAGATATAGAAATCGATAGAGATGATGACCTTCTGGAAGGTGAATCTTATAATTCCTGGGCAGAAGTTAACGAAGTATATCCTAATGCTGAAGTCCGTGTAACAAGGGCTCAGTACAGCACCTTGCATATTAAACGATTGGTGGAGGAAAGAAAGGAACTGATAATAGATCCAGATTTCCAAAGGGGAAATGTGTGGGCTAAAAAACAGGGGGCAGAACTTGTTGAATCTATTTTGATGGGTATACCTATTCCTGTCATGTATCTTTTTGAAATGAGAGATGGAAAGAAGCAAGTTGTTGATGGTCGCCAACGTATATCAGCAATCCTTGATTTCCTAAATGATAAATTAGTTTTGAAAGATCTGAAGATTCTACCGGAATATAATGATTGTAAATTTACAGATTTAGATGCGAAGATGCAAGGTATATTTGAGGATTCTCAAATGTATTTCTATATTATTCAGCCACCAACTCCAGAGCGAGTAAAGTATGACATTTTCGATCGAGTCAATAGGGGAGGGACTCGCTTGACAAACCAAGAGATGAGAAATGCATTGTATCGTGGAAAGTCGACAAGGCTGATTTCCGAATTAAGTAAATCAGAAGAGTTTCTTAGAGCTACAGGGCATGGAATTAGCCCAAAGCGCCAAAAAGACAATTATGTTGTTCTTCGAACGATTTCATTCTATTTGTTATATAAGAAGTCGGAATTGGTAATAAAACAAAATGGTGAGTCAATAGAATATAAAAGTGATATTGATGATTTCCTAGCTAAAATGATGATATTTATTAATGAAAAAGCTTCTGACGAACTGATTGCGGATTGTCGTGCTATGTTTTTGCGTGCCATGAACAATAGCTATGATATTATGGGAGAAGGCGCTTATCGTTTTGCTGCATATGAAGTAGAAACAGGGAAAAGTCGTAAGCGTCCTATCAATATGCCTCTTTTTGAAATGCTGGTTTATATCTTCTCTGATAGTTGTGTAAGAAAGGATATACAAGTTACTAGAGATGTCATTGAGAGATTTAAGGATTCATATGATTATCAGATATTATTAATGAGTAATGTAGACTCCTCTATCAATGTTATGGAACGTTTTACAACAGCTGAAAAATTATTAGAGCAAATTAAAAATGATACAGCAAATAGCAATTAACAATTTTAGAGGAATCGAGTCGGAGATCTTGGATATAAAACCATTAACTCTATTGACAGGTCTTAATTCTACCGGTAAATCGACTTGCTTTCAAGCAATCCTAGCCGCACTTTATCATAATAATGGCAAAAATGCTTGTATTTTGTTGTCATCGTATGATATGTCATTTGCAAGAAACCGCAACAGGAATGTCAATGCTAAAATTGTATCAATTGATATAAAATATGACGAAAACCATTATGTTAAAACTCAGATACGAGACGACGAAGCGGTGTATTGTGATAGTAGTGAGGCGATTGATTTAGAGGATTCTATCTATTATCTTTCTGCAAATCGTTTGGCTTATGATTTAGAGATGGAATCTGTATCCCCCAAATTTAAGGTGGGAATGCAAGGAGAATATATTTTCGGAACGTTTGAAGCAGAAAAATCAAAGCAATTAGATGCATCTTTGATTAAAGCTAAAGAATCTGATACTCTTTCTGCACAATTGAACTGGTGGCTAACTTATATTCTTGGTATCAAATTTGAGATGCAGACAGAAAAAATTACCACTAATAGAGTGAAGGTTTTCTATAAGAGTAACGACCTACCAGATTTGAGTCCCCAGCAATTAGGAGTTGGAGTAAGCTACCTCGCCAAAATTTTGATTATGTGTCTGAGGGCTAATAAGGGAGACGTGCTGATGCTTGAGAATCCGGAAATACATCTTCATCCCGCTGCACAATCAAGACTTGGTGAGTTTTTTGTATTCATCTCTAATGCAGGAATACAACTTTTGATAGAGACTCATTGCGAGAATCTCATCAATAAGATTCAATATGAAGTTTATAAGAACCACATTAGCAATACCGACGCAGTCCTTTATTATAAGGGAGGAATTACATCACCATTTCAACGATTAAATTTCTTGAGTAATGGAAAATTCAATGTGGATTTTCCAGAGGGATTCTTTGATGCTACGTTGAACGAAATGCTTGAAATGGATTAAATTATGCCAAAAGGAAGATATCAAGTAGTTCTTGATGACAATTTGTTCAAGGACTACCATAAGTTTAAAAATGGAGAGAAACTAGAGAAAGGTGAAATAGAGCGTATAAAATGCTTGCTTCACTATTTCAAAGGCGAGCTTATTACGAATATTGCTCAATATGAGAGAACAGGGCAGCCCTTATCTCCCGAAATGAAAAAGGCTCTTGCCAAAAATGGGTTAAAGCGGCAAACAAAAGAGGAATTGGCCCAATCACGTACGATGTATAAGGTTATTCTGTGTTGTGGTTGTAGTGATTTTCCTTATGTTAATGTGACATCTGATGAAGAAAAGATAGAGAATAACCTATCGTCTTTTTATGATTTTGCAGAAAAGCGTGACAAGGCTATTAAACATCTTAAGGCATTATGTTCTGGGGCAAAGAAAATCGTTGTTTATGACCTGTATTTTGATAAACAGCCAAAAGAAACTCGAAATATTAAAACTCTTATAAGTATTCTACCTCGTAAGAAATTAACGCTTTTGTTTTCAAATATCACGCAGGAAGGACTAAAAGCACTGAAAGAAGAATGTGAAGAATGGGAAGCTCAATTGGATGTGACATTAAAAGGACGACATGATAGGTACATAATAGTTGATGATAAAATTGAAATAATCCTGTCAAGTGGTTTTGATCATTTGAGTGATGATTCTAGTGACTTTATGTATGTTGTAAGAGTTACAGACAAATCAAGGTTCTAATGTTAGATGGCGGAAATCAACCCGATAGGTGATTTCCGCCATCTAAAATGTAACTACGTCTCTCTTTATTCCGAAAACGATATATCAAAATGTAAGAACTTCTGTAGACTATGCGACCTTGAATTTCAGGGGAGGTTTATACAACAGGTACCGAAAAATCATCCGCTGGCTGATTTTCGGTTATTCTTTTATTCATGAGGTAATACCATCAAACATTTCCATCCATAACTTTCCCAATGACAAAGTAAGCAAATCCTTCACTCAACTTCACTTTATCTGCATGATATCTTAGTGTTCCTAGTGACTTTGATTTTGTCGTTAAATATTGGTATTATCCAAATATTAAGCAACAAAAATGGCACCAATCACCCGATTGATGCCTTTTCATCATTATAAAAGGTTTTACCTCACGCCGCCGCCAAAGCCACCGCCGGAGAAGCCGCCTCCGCCGCCCCATGAGGAGTGGCCGCCACCGCCTGAGGCTCGCGACTCGCGGGCTGCCTTGTTGGCTGCTGCACGCGAGGTGCTGCTGTGCATCGTCGAATAGATCAGCGGCAGGGTCATGTCATCAGCCATCTGACCAGCTACCTGATCCATATTGAAGTATTCGGGATTGATCTTCTTCATGTCCTTGATCACCTGTTCAGCGATGCCGAAGAGGGTGGCGTAGATCATATAGTCCTTCCACAGCGACACTTCACTGACATGACGCTCGTCGAGCAGCGAGAACTCTTTCAAGAACTTCTTGAGTCCAAACAACTTGCGCACTTCGTCGAGATTGTCATCGAAATCGAAGATGCTTCTCTTGGAGTGGAGGGTCTGTATGAACGAGTCGGTATAGCTCTGGTTATAGCTTGACTTCATCCACGATTTAAGCTCCTTTGGCTCGAGAATGGTATCATCGCCAGCTGCATCCTTGAAGATCTGGTGAACCATCTTCAGCAGCTTGGGCTGCTGCTCGCGGTCTGCCAGTTCCTTGATGACAAAGTTGTGCTCCGTCTTGCCATTCTGGTTCAGGCGCTGCTCGATGCTGATGGCTCCCATGTTGATCAGCTTCAGGATGCAGGCAGAGAGCAGGTTGTTATAGTTGCTGCCGAAATAGCGATAGGCGTTGAGCACATCATTGGCCTTTTGCAGGTTGCCCTTATATGGGATGTCGCGATACCAGAGCAGGTTCTTGTTGACCTTTCTCCGATGGTACCAGACAACAATCAGGTGGGATAAGAAGGCTATCACGGGGAAGACGACAAAGGCAATGACGAAGAAGATGAGCGTCAGCAGCTCTTCCCAGTCAAAGTCGCTATCATTATAGTCGCTGCCTTCAAAAGCCGTCTGCTTCAGATCCTCGAAGTTGTTGTCGTAGTTGTACGCGGGTTCAAACATCCCTTTCTCGAAGCGGCACATGACAATCATGGCGCTGTTGCTCTCGAAGGGCTCGCTGCTCTCGGCCACGATACTGTTGCCTTCGAAATTGATGTCGCCACGATAGCGGAAGGTCCAGATGCCTGTGTTCTCTTGGCTAATGGTTGTGGAGTCATCCTCGGCCACAATGGTCAGCTTGACATGCTCAGGATAAGGGTTGATACCCTGAGCGACGAACATATAGTTGAAGCCGTCGGCATCGTTGAAGCCTTTTACCAGGTTGGTGACGGTGTAGGATGTGATATAGGTGCGGTCGCCTTCTTCGCCGAGGCCCCAGCAGAGTTCGTAGCCGCTGTTGGTCTCGTTGATGCCGCACTTGCCCTCCTTCCAGTCGCGGTCTTCATCGACATCCCAGGAGTCCTGGTAGTCATAATGGCGGCCTGTCTCATCAGTGACAGAGAAGTCGCGCAGCTCACTGCCGTCGAGGTTGCCGATGACGATATAGCACTCCGTACCTTCCCAGTCGATGTCCATCTGGCGGGTCTCGGTGATATGGGCATCACCATTACGGCTCAGCACCACGCGGATGTCGAGTGAATTAAGAGAGGGGCTGGCAGATAGGCCTGTTGCTGATGCCAGCAGCATCAGCAACAGCAGCCATTTATTTCTTAAAGGCTTCATCAAGGTCGGGATATGCCTTCTTTTTCTCATCATCTACCTTCAGATAGTCCTTCTGATCGAAGTGGAGCATGGATGCAACGATCGATGAGGGCCACTGGCGCACCATGCGGTTCATCTTCGTGGCGGTGTCGTTGTAGATCATACGCGACATGCGTACATTCTCCTCGTACTGCTTCATGCCCTCCTGCGCTTCACGGTAGAGGTCGCTGGCCTTCAATTCAGGATAACGCTCGAACACGACGTTCAGGCGGCCCATCATCTGAGTGAGCAGGTCGCTCTGCTCATTGATGGCTGCAGGGGTGTTGGCAGCGCCTAAGTTGGCACCACGGGCCTGGACAGCCTGGATAATGGTGTCGGATTCGTGCTTTGCATACTGGGCAGCCGTCTTGGCGAGGGCAACGACAGCGTCGAAACGTGAATTCAGCTGGACCTCAATCTGGCTCAGGGCGTTCTTACACATCTCGTCGAGGTTGACCAGCTCACGCTGTGTAGACACGAAGTAGCCTCCGATGAGAACCACTAATACGATAATAATGATTAATTCAGTCATAATTTTGAATAATTATTGGTTTTATGGGGGCAAAGATACAAATAAATTGAGAATTATGGAGCAAGAATTGAGAAATATTTTGTATTTTTGCACGCAGAAACTAAGAAATCAATGAATAATAATACACCAAGACAATGAAGACAACATTATTAAGTATGTTTTGCCTGATCGCAGCCAGTGCGATGGCAGGAAGTTATGAAGTGAGTTCGCCTAACGGCAAGGTGAAGGTTGTTGTGAATACTGACGAGGCTGTCAAGTGGTCGGTATCCTATAGCGGTCAGACGGTGCTCCAGCCTTCTGTCATCGATATCCAACTGCGCCAGGGAAAGAAGACCCTTGGTCTCGGAAAGGTGGGAAAGGTCGCCAAGCAGCAGGTGGAGAGCAGCTTCAAGACTCCGTTCTATAAGAAGGCCGAGATCAGTGATGCCTACGGTCAGCTGCTGATGTACACCAACCAGAAGTTCACAATCGAGGTGCGTGCCTACGATGACGGTGCTGCCTATCGCCTGATCAGCACGAACACGAAGCCCTCGGTGGTTGTAGACGAGACGGCTGAGTTCAGCTTTGCCGATGACTATCAGGCCTTTGTGCCATACGTGAACGACAATCGGGGAGGGGAGCGCTATTGCTATTCGTTTGAGTCATATTATGATGAGGCTCCGCTGTCGAAGATGTTCCAGGATTCGCTGGCCATCACTCCGTTAGCCGTGTGTCTGCCCGACGGTATGAAGGCTATCGTGATGGATGCAGGAGTGGAGAACTATCCTGGCATGTTTGTGAAACGAGTGAAAAGTGGAGAAGTGAAGGGTGAAAAGCTGGTGGCAGAGTTTGCGCCCTATCCGCTGGCACAGGAGATTGGAGGCTACGACCGTCTGAACCTCGTGCCCACGAAGCGTGCAGACTATATAGCCAAGTTCGATGGCCGTCAGTCGCTCCCCTGGAGGGCTGTCGTCATCACGGAGCGCGATGCTGACATCCTGAACTGTGACATGGCGCAGCGGCTCGCCCCTGAGTGCCATATAGCAGATACGTCGTGGATACGTCCAGGCAAGGTGGCCTGGGACTGGTGGAACAACTGTAACATCACGGGTGTCGACTTTGCCTCGGGCATGAACACCAACACTTATTTGTATTATATAGACTTCGCAGCCAAAAACAAGATTGAGTATGTCATCATCGACGAGGGCTGGAGCGGCAAGGAGTCGCTGATGGATGATCTGAGTCCTGAGATTGACCTGCCCCGCCTCATTGCTCATGGCAAGGAGAAGGGTGTGGGCATTATCCTCTGGTCGAGCTGGCGTAACCTCATCGGCAGCAATCCCCTGAACGATATCAAGGTGACTGATGAGGTCATGAAACATTATGCCGATATGGGCATCAAGGGATTCAAGGTCGATTTCTTCGACCGTGACGACCAGCAGGTTATCGCCTCTGCCTACAAGATTGCAGAGAGTGCAGCCCGTTATCATCTCTACCTTGACTATCACGGACTGAAGCCCTTCGGCATTCAGCGAGCCTATCCGAACATCTTTAACTTCGAAGGCGTGAAGGGACTGGAAAACTCGAAGTGGGAACCCCGTGTAGGTGACGGCCCGCTGCACAACCAGCCGCGCTACGACGTGACGGCTCCTTATCTACGCATGCTGGCTGGCCCGATGGACTATACGCCTGGCGCGATGATGAATGCAATGAAGGACAGCTTCTTCGGCAACAACAATCATCCGATGAGTCAGGGCACGCGCGTTCATCAGATGGCGATGTACACCACTTTCGAGGCTCCTCTGCAGATGATGGCCGACAGTCCTACGAAGTATATGCAGAACCAGGAATGTACCGATTTCATCGCACAAATCCCCACTACCTTCGATGAGACAGTGGCCCTCGACGGACAATTGGGTGAATACATTGTCATAGCCCGTCGCAAAGGCGCGACCTGGTATGTCGCAGCGATGACCGACTGGACGGCCCGTGATCTGACTATCCCCCTCTCATTCCTGGGTGACGGCCAGTTTACGGCAGACATCTTCGCTGACGGTGTGAATGCCATGAAGGAGGCAACGGATTATAAGCATACGAAGCAAGCCGCTACTTGTCAAGACCAGCTGAAGATCCACCTCAGTAGTGGCGGTGGCTGGACTGGTATTTTCAGAAAGCAATAAGAACAGATCATAAGACATGAGGAGAAAGTTATTAACGGCGCTGCTGACCTTGATGTGTTCGGGTGCCTTTGCTATTGAGACTGTACCCATCAAGGGGAGTATCATCAGTCCTACGGACAAGTTTATCCAGTATGCTGGGCGCATCAGCTTTGCCAATCCTGAGCGACCTGCATGGAATTACCCTGGTATTCAGATTGTTGCGTCGTTCGAGGGCACCTCGCTCAGGATGATCGCCAAGCCGCGTAGTGGCTATTTCGTGGCTCAGATCGATCAGGCGGAACCATTTAAAGTGGCTTTCCGTGGGGAGCGCGATTCTGTGGTGACACTTGCCACAGCACTTCCTGATGGCGTGCATACGGTCAGACTGATGTATGCCATCGAGGGCTATGAGTTCTTCCCAGAGTTCTGGGGCTTTGTGCTCGACAAGGGCAAAAAGTTGGTGGAAACGCCTGCTCTCCCTTCAAGAAAGATCGAATTCATCGGTAATTCCATCACTTGCGGTTATGGCAACGAAGGACTGAAAAAGGAGGAGGGTTTCGATTATGCCACCGAGAATCACTATTACTCATACGCATCTATTACAGCCCGTGCCCTCGAAGCTCAGCACTGTGTAGTCGCCCGTAGCGGTATTGGGGCTTATCGTAATTACGGCGAGGCCAAGACGGGTTCGCCAGGTTCTTGCATGCCGATGCAGTATGAGTATACCGGCTATGCCTGGAAACCGGAGCTCCGCAAGGACCCCACGTTCCTCAGCGAGAAGTGGGACTTCAGCCGCTTTCAGCCCGATGTCATCTGTATCAACCTCGGCACCAATGATACTTCAACTAACAACTATGATCTGGATTTGCTGAAGCAGGGCTATCAGAAGCTCCTGAAGCAGGTGCGCGACCATAATCCAAAGGCGAAGATAGTCTTTCTGACGGGTTCTATGCTTTACAACAAAGAGTTGCAGGAGGTCAAGCATCTGCTCGACGAAGTGACTGCCGAGGCCAAGAAATCAGGCGACAAGGAAGTCTATCGCTTCGACATTTCCCCCATTTCGGGTGATGAATTCTATGGCAACGACTATCACCCCAACATCTACCAGGACGAAAAGATGGCTGCCGAACTGACATCCTATCTCCGCGAGCTGATGGGATGGAACTAACCTAATCTTTGCCTGATGTCTTCGAGGATGGCGAGGAGGTCGGGCATCGTATCGGCACGAAGCATGGCGATGCGGGTCTGACGGAAGTCGGGTATCCCTTTAAAGATAGGTGTAGCAGCGAGGTGTCTTCTGGTATGGAGGATGCCTCGCTTCTCGTCGATGCGTTCTACGTTGATGCGTAGAAGCTCTTCAAGAATGTCAAGTTTTGCGTTGAAATCGAGGTTTTCGCGACTGAAGATCCAAGGACAGCCGAATGTGGCGCGACCTATCATCACGGCATCGACACCGTAAGTGTCGAAAGCCTTGTCAGCCTCGTCGAGTGAGTGGATATCGCCATTGCCTATAATAGGAATATGTACGCGAGGGTTGCGCTTGACCTCGCCAATGAGGGTCCAGTCGGCATCGCCTGTGTACATCTGACTGCGCGTTCGCCCATGAATGGTCAGCGCCTGGATGCCGCAATCCTGCAGTTGCTCTGCCAACTCGGTAATAATCAGCTGTTCGAAATTCCAGCCCAGGCGCGTCTTCACTGTCACAGGCAATTTGACAGCATCGACCACCTTACGGGTAATCTCCAGCATCTTAGGGATGTTCTGAAGCATGCCGGCACCAGCACCCTTGCCAGCGACTTTCTTCACGGGACAGCCAAAGTTCAGGTCGATGAGGTCGGGGCCTGCCTGTTCCACGATCTTTGCCGCCTCGACCATTGCCTCCACGTCGCGCCCGTAGATCTGAATGCCTACGGGGCGCTCTGTATCGCTGATGGTCAGCTTCGAGATGGTCGACTTCACATCCCGAATCAGAGCTTCGGCACTGACGAACTCCGTATAGACCATTGCAGCTCCGAACCGCTTGCACAGCAGTCGGAAACCAATGTCGGTCACGTCCTCCATGGGAGCCAGAAACACGGGGCGCTCTCCAAATTCTATATTCCCTATCTTCATTTCGCCTGCAAAGGTACTAATATTTGGCAAAAAAACGGCGAATTATTTGGTTAATTCACAATCTTGCACTATCTTTGCAGCAAGTTTAACGTTAAATTTGACACTATGGAGCAACTATTGCATTATGTGTGGAAGCACAAGATGTTCCCTTTACAGGAACTGAGAACGAGCGGCGGGCTGACTGTCGAAGTGATTGACCCTGGACTTCACAACCGCAATGCCGGTCCTGACTTCTTTAACGCCAAGGTGAAGATTGGCAGTACGCTATGGGTGGGGAATGTGGAGATCCACGATAAGTCGAGCGACTGGTATCTGCATGGTCACGACAAAGACAAGAGTTACGACAACGTGATCCTCCATGTGGCAGGCGTGATCGACGCGGAGGTGATGAACACCAACGGCGAGTTTATCCAGCAGATGCAGCTCGACGTGCCCGACTACGTGAGGGAACATTATAACGAATTGTTGAGTATCGATAGTTATCCGCCTTGTTATAAGGTGATCCCCGATCTGACAAGACTGATGGTGCATGCCTGGATGGCTGCGCTCCAGACTGAGCGGTTGGAACAGAAGACGGAGGCTATCCGAAAGCGGGCAGATCTTTGCAATGGCTCATGGGAGGATGCCTATTTCATGACTCTTGCACGTAACTATGGCTTTGGTATCAATAACGATGCCTTCGAACTGTGGGCACGCAGCCTGCCGCTTTCAGCCGTAGCTCACCATCGCGACGACCTCTTCCAAATCGAAGCCATCTTTATGGGACAGGCCGGTCTCCTCGAACTGGAGGCAATCCCTGAGTACTATCAGAAGGATGCCCTTAACGAAGGTTACTTCGCCAAATTGCGCAATGAATACCTCTATCTGGCCCACAAATTCTCGATGAAACCGATGGATTTTAAGATTTGGCGCTTCCTCAGACTACGGCCCCAGAACTTCCCTCACATCCGTATCTCCCAGCTGGCTAACCTCTATTATCAGCAGAAGGCAGGTTTGAGTCAGCTCGTCGCATGCGAGACCATCGAACAACTAAAACAGGTGCTTTCATCGCAGGTCACGCCCTATTGGGAGACTCATTACACCTTTGGTTCTACCAGTTCGAAGAACGAAAAGCATCTCAGCTATGGCTCGCTGAACCTGTTGATGATCAATACGGCTATCCCAATGCTTTTTGCCTATGGGCGTCATACGTCGAAGGAAGTGCTCTGCGACCGTGCCTTCGACTTCCTTGAGCAGCTGAAGGCTGAGAATAATCACATCATCCGCATGTGGCAGCAAGTGGGATTACCCATCACAACAGCAGGTGACTCGCAGGCTCTGATCCAACTCAAAAAGGAGTATTGCGACAAGAAAGACTGCCTCCGCTGTCGATTTGGTTACGAATATTTAAAGAGGAGAGTATAGTTTACGGTTTACGGTTTACAGTTTATAGATGATTACTTTTGTAAATGAGAAAATTGACAATATAAAATTATTGATTATGATAGAGTTCGATTTTTCATATCGTAAGTTAAATGTTTACCAACTATCAAAGATATTGGTGACTGATATATATAAAATGGTGAAAAGATTTCCATTAACAGAAACTTATGCTTTAAGTGACCAAATGCGCAGGGCTGTAGTATCAATATCTTCTAATATTGCTGAAGGAACCTCAAAAGCATCCCCTAAAGAACAATTCCATTTCTTAGAAATTGCATATGGTTCCTTAATGGAAATTATGTGTCAAACAGAAATTGCCTATGACCTGCATTTTATTACTCAAGATGACTTACTTGAAATTCAAGAAAAGGTTGTGAGTATATATAAGATGCTTTCCTCTATGCAATCCACAATAAAAACTCGCATAGAAAACATATCATCTGTAAACCGTAAACTGTAAACTAATATGAACAACGGAGAATTATTTTACACGATGGCGCTGACGCGCTTGACGAATTTCAATTATCAGCAGGCATTGGAGTTGTATCGGATGGTAGGAAGTGCCCAGCTGTTGTATGAACATAGAAATGAGATTGGCGATATCATCCATGATGCCTCGCCACATCTGATGGCCGCCCTTCAGGACTGGGATGACGCGATGAAACGGGCAGATTTTGAACAAAAATATATGTATGAGCACGGAATCAGAGGACTTGTGCTCTCTGACGAGGACTACCCGCAACGTCTTCTGGAATGTCCGGATGCACCGCTTGTGCTCTATTATAAAGGTAATGCCGACTTGAACCAAGCGAAAATCATCAGTATCGTAGGTACTCGTCGTATCACCACCTACGGACAGGACCTTGTTCGTCGTTTTGTCAGCCATCTGAGACGGTATTGCCCACAGTTATTGATTGTCAGCGGTCTGGCGTATGGTGTGGACATCAATGCCCACCGCGAGGCATTGGCCAACGGCTATCCCACAGTGGGAGTGCTGGCTCATGGGCTCGACACCATCTACCCTTATCGCCATCGTGACACTGCTGCTGAGATGCTCAATCATGGTGGGCTACTGACGGAGTTTATGACCCAGACCAATGCCGACAAACCCAATTTCGTGCATCGTAACCGCATTGTGGCGGGTATGGCAGATGCTGTCATTCTGGTGGAGAGTGCAGTGAAAGGCGGAGGACTGATTACCTGTGAGATAGCCCAAAGCTATAATCGGGCTGTCTTTGCTTTCCCTGGGAGTGTGAATGCAGAGTTCTCGAAAGGCTGCAACAATCTGATACGCGACAACGGCGCTGGTCTCATCTCCGATGCCGATGACTTTATAAAAGCTATGGGGTGGCAGGATGAGGCCCAGAGGCAACGGGCTCTTGCTGATGGTATAGAGCGTAGTCTCTTCCCTGACCTGTCAGCCCAAGAGCAGCAGATTGTCAGTCTTCTTCAAGAGACTAACGACTTACAACTGAATATCCTCAGTGTGAAGTCGGCTATCCCTATTGGACAACTGACGGCACTCCTCTTCCAACTCGAAATGAAGGGAGTCGTAAAGCCTCTTGCCGGAGGTATGTACCATTTGTTGCTGTGAAATAATTATAATTCTTAATTCTTAATTCTTGATTCTTAATTTAATATAGTAACTTTGCACCGTTTTTAATTAGGAAGAATTATGAAAATAGCTTTGATCGGCTACGGAAAGATGGGCAAGATGATCGAGCAGATCGCCATCAGCCGTGGTCATGAGATTGTGAGTATCATTGATATCGACAATCAGCAGGACTTCGACTCCCCGGAGTTTGCATCGGCTGATGTGGCGATAGAGTTTACGGCTCCACAGGCTGCATATGGCAACTACCTGAAGGCCTGGGCCAAGGGTGTGAAGGTGGTTAGTGGCTCGACAGGTTGGATGAAGGAACATGGCGATGAGGTTCGTAAAGCCTGCAACGAGGGTAAGACCCTTTTCTGGGCCTCGAATTTCTCGATAGGCGTGGCTATCTTCTCTGCCGTGAACCGCTATCTGGCAAAGATTATGAACCAGTTCCCGCAGTATGATGTAGAATTGGAAGAGACCCACCACGTGCATAAGTTAGACCACCCCTCTGGCACCGCCATCACACTGGCAGAGGAGATTGTGGAGCGCTTGGACCGCAAGGAGGGTTGGGCTGAGGAAACCACTGACCCTAAGCTGCTGCGCGTGGATGATATCCGTCGCGGTGAGGTGCCAGGCATTCATACCATCCGCTATGACTCGGAGGCCGACCTGATCACCATTTCGCATGATGCCCATAGCCGTAAGGGCTTTGCCCTCGGTGCTGTATTAGCTGCGGAGTACACGAAGGATCATCAGGGACTGCTTACTATCTCAGATATGTTTAAGTTTTAGGCATGGAGAAAAAGAAAGAATTCAATCCGAAGGTGCAGTGGGCAAAGTTCATCTGCGTGCTGATACTCTACCTGTTGTTCCTCTACTGGGTGAAGTCGTGGTGGGGACTGCTCGTCATACCTTTTATCTACGACATTTATATTACCAAGAAAATCAAGTGGCAATGGTGGAAGGAGGCTGAGAAGCCCGTGAAGTTCGTGATGTCGTGGGTTGATGCTCTCGTTTTCGCCTTGGTAGCCGTCTATTTCATCAACCAGTTCTTCTTCCAGAACTACGTGATTCCATCGAGTTCACTGGAGAAGTCACTGCTGACAGGCGACTACCTGTTCGTGTCGAAGGTGAGCTATGGCCCGCGGATCCCGCAGACCCCGTTGACGATGCCGCTGACACAACATACCTTGCCTGTCGTAGAGTGTAAGAGTTACCTGGATTGGCCCCATTGGGACTATCGTCGTGTCAAGGGTTTGGGTAATATTCAGTTGAATGATATTGTGGTCTTTAATTATCCGGCAGGCGACACGCTTTGCTCAGCTCCCCAGTATCAGGCTTTCGACTATTACCAGATGTGCTATGGCATTGGCTATCAGTTGTACCCAAACTGTCCGAATCCTGATTCGCTCTCAGCAGACCTGCGATTCAAGTACTTCAATGCGATCTATGAGGCAGGACGGCAAACTATCAGGCAGAACCAGATGGAGTATGGCGAGATTATCACGCGTCCTGCTGATCGTAGGGAAAATTATGTGAAACGCTGTGTGGGACTGCCTGGACAGACCTTGCAGATTAAGAATCACATCATCTATTTGGACGGAAAGGCTAACAAAGAGCCCGAAAATGTCCAATATACCTATTATGTGAAACTGAAGCAGTCGTTGCCAGAGGAGTTGATGGAGGAGTTAGGTATCTCGATGGAAGACCTGACGAGCCTGAATACCGTGGGCTATCTGCCATTGACGAAGCGGGCCGTAGAAGTGTTGCAGAGCAGGAAAGACCTGGTGGAGTTTGTCAAGCTGAATACCGACGCAAACGATTTGGAGATATATCCGCTGAACGGCAACAAGCACTGGACACGGGATAATTACGGACCTGTATGGATCCCGAAGAAGGGTGAAAAGATAGCTTTGACGCTAGACAACATCGCAGTCTATGAACGTCCTATCAAGGTATATGAAGGTAATGACCTGGAAATCAAGGACGGCAAGATCTTGATTAATGGTCAGGAAGCCAAGGAGTACACCTTCAAGATGGACTATTATTGGATGATGGGTGACAATCGCCATAACTCGGCCGACAGTCGCTATTGGGGCTTCGTGCCTGAGGATCATATCGTCGGCAAACCCATTTTCATCTGGTGGTCGAGCGATCCAGACCGCCATGGCTTCAGTGGTATCCGCTGGAGTCGTCTTGGTAGGATTGTCGACAATATCAAGTAAGCCTGCCGCATGGAGGCATTGCTGAGTACAACCTATTTTGGCCCGGTACAGTGGTATCAGAAACTGTATCGGGCCGAACATGTAGAGATAGAGCGCTGTGAAAGTTTCCAGAAGCAGACTTATCGCAATCGTTGCCTCATCGCGACAACCCAAGGTGTGCAGGCATTGACCGTGCCGATTGTCCGGGGAGAATCGCCCCTGATCAGGGATGTCCGTATCAGCGATCACGGCAACTGGCGCCATCTGCATTGGAACGCGCTGCAGAGTGCCTACGGTGATTCGCCATTTTTTGATTACTTGCAGGATGATATCAGGCCCTTTTTCGAGAAACGTTGGGATTTCCTGTTGGACTTCAATGAGGCAATCAGGATAAAAATATGCGAATTAATCGATATAAATCCTTCTGTAGACTATACCAATGCGTTCGCAAGTGTCTCAGCAGCCAACACTCATGACTATCGTGAAGCTATCAATCCCAAACACCCTTCTGAAGATCCTGACTTTGTCGTGAAGCCTTATTATCAGGTTTACCAGCAGAAACATGGCTTTGTGCCTAACCTTTCTATCCTCGATTTGCTGTTTAATATGGGGAAGGAAACCATTTTCTACCTCTGAAACATGAAATGAGACATATTTGAAACAAAATCCTACATATTTTGTTGGATGTTTCATGAATAATACCTATCTTTGCAGCGTCTAAAGCTAACTGATCACTAACTGACAATGAGGAAATCATATTTATTAATGGCTTGTTTGGTGTCGTGTCTCATGGGATGGAGTCAGACACAACATTTTTATACTGCTGATAAACTGTCGAGCAATCAGATTACTGAGATTACCCAGGATGGTGCCGGCTATATCTGGATTGGTACTGAGTATGGACTGAACAAGTACGACGGCTATAGTTTTACGCATTATCTCCATAAGGAAGGCAACGCCCAAACGATTCAGAGTAACAACATCGCCACTTTGTTTACTGACCGTGAGGGTAACTTGTGGGTAGGATCTGGTATGGGGCTCTCGCGCTATAATGCTGCCAATGATAATTTTGACCGCGTAAAACTGCCTGGTATCCAGTCGGCTCGTGTGAATGACATTATCCAACCAAGCGGTGACCACTTATTGGTGGGAACGGCAGGGTATGGTCTGTATCAGGTCGATGTGCATACGCTGGAGGCGAAGAAGCTTGACGACTATGCCCATGAAGCCGAGAATTCTTATTTCAGTCATATCATCATCGACGTAGATGGTAATTTCTGGAAAGCTGGTTCAGGACCGACTATTACCTGCCGTCAGAACAATAAGCAACATACTATCCGTACTTACGAATCACCGTATGGGACGGTAACGAAGTTCTTGAACTACGGCAACGGATTGTTGTTGGTCTGCCGTAGAGGACTTGCCTTTATCCAAAATGGACAGATAATCCCCGATTTCATCGATATTAGTGTACTTGGTGATGAGAATGTTCAGTTGCGTAGCGCACTCTGCGACAATAAGGGGAACCTGTTTATTGGCACTTTGGGAAAAGGTTTGTGCTGGGTTCCCAGAGGATCGCGACAACTGCAGCGTTATGATTATACCAGTGGTGGTTTCGACCTGAGCACATCTAATGTGTGGGCACTCTTTGAAGACAAACAGGACAATTTGTGGGTAGGTTGCCTGAAACGAGGTTTGCTGATGCTTCCACAATATGAGCCACAGTTCAGTACCTGGACCTTCCCTGCGCAAAACGTCAGCATCGGTGGTTCGGTGACTTCAATCTGTCAAGGCGATAACGGCATGACTTGGTGTGCTGTCCAGAATAATGGTGTCTATGGTTTTGATGCCAATGGTAAAGTGGTCTCACATCCCGCCTCTCCATCCGACACCTATTTAATATATAGAGACCGTCGGGGAGCGTATTGGATTGGTACAGGTAAGGGACTCTACAGCTACCAGCCGATGACTGGAGCCTATCGTAAGGAACTTGATTTTGACTGTGACTATATCAATGTGATAACAGACGACGGTGAGGGGCATCTCTATTTCTCGACCTATTCAAAAGGATTCTGTTCTTATGACCAGCAAACCAGAGAGTTGCGTAACTTTACCATGCAGCAGACTGATGAGAAGCGAGGACGTGTGCATAACAACTGGGTGATGTCGCTGTTGCTCGACAGCAAGGGCTTGTTGTGGATAGGCACTTCCTCCAACCTCTGCTGTTATGACCCGAAGGCAGACACGTTCAGACCTTACGGCTGGGAAGTGCTGTTGGAGGGGACTTCGGTGACTGCATTATATGAGGATCAGCAACACAATGTACTTATAGGTACTGACAAAGGGCTCTATCTCTATGACAATCAGAAACGTGATGTCAGTCTCTATCCTAAGGCAGAGGCCCTGACAGATAAGGTCGTATGTGGCATCATGCAAGATAGTTTTGGTGACCTTTGGTGCAGTACGTCGGTGGGTATCTGGCAATATCAGGCAGCTAAGAAGCGTTTTATCGCCCATATCTATGGTAATGGACTGACGACACGTGAATACGTCTGGGGCATTGCCATGCAGAAGGCTGACGGTAGCATCTACTTCGGTGTGAGCGACGGTATCACTTCGTTCCAGCCTGCTACCCTGCGTCAGAACAAGGCATATCAGGGCGAAGTGCATCTGACAGGGCTGTCCATCGGGGGGAATTCTGTGAATTGCAACACATTGTCTGATGGTGTGCATGTTATTTCACAGCCATTGGGCGAGAGTGAGCGTATCATGCTGTCGTATCTTGACAATTCGATTACCATGGAATTCTCGCTGTTGAACTTTACGAATACGGAGAATGTGATCTATGAATATCGTCTGAATGGCAGTAAGGAATGGACACAGACGGCAGCTGGGCGTAATCGTATTCCTTTTACCCATTTGCAGCCAGGTTCCTATGTACTGGAGATAAGGGCTGTTGACAATGGTGTTTATACCAAGACAAAAGTCTATCGTATCATCGTGCGGGCGCCTTGGTATCGATCTTCGTGGGCGTACCTTATATATATAATAGGTGTATTGACGGTGCTGGGATTGACACTGTGGATCTATATCCGTCGCCGTAAACAGGAACTCGACGAGGAGAAGATGAAATTCCTTATTAATGCCACTCACGATATCCGTTCGCCATTGACATTGATAATGAGTCCGCTGCACAAACTGTTGAAGCGTGATCTTGAACCAGAGGTAAAGACAGAGCTGAAGACCATTGAGCACAATGCCCAGCGCGTGCAGAATCTGGTGAATCAGATACTCGACATCCGTAAAATTGATAAGCAGCAGATGAAACTGCAGTGTCAGGAGACCGATATGGTGCAGTATGTGGGAAATATCCTGAAATCCTATGAGTATACGGCCAAGGAGCGTGATATGACATTCAAATATGTGCCGACTGTGGATAAACTGAAGGTGTGGTTGGATCGTAACGCTCTTGATAAGGTGGTGGACAATTTGTTGTCGAATGCCTTCAAGTATACCTATGATGGCGGTGCCATAGAGGTTCGCGTAGAAGAAGGCGATCACCAGAACGCCATTCTGCAGGTTATCGACAATGGTATGGGTATCAGAGGCGATGTCCATAAGATATTCGATCGATTCTATCAGTCGAGTGCGACGCGCTCCCTGCATATCGAGGGTACAGGCATCGGGCTGAATCTCTGTAAGATGATGGTGGAAATGCATCATGGTACTATCGAGGCGGCCAACCGTGTGGATTCGCAAGGCAGTATCTTTACCGTCAGTCTGCCTTTGGGAACGGCTCATCTGGCGAAGGAAGAGCTACTTGTTGAGGAAGAGCGAGAAAAGGTGGCGAAGCCCAAACCGATGTCGAACTATAGGGTTCTGGTGGTGGATGATGACGTTGAAATCGGCGAATATATTACTCAAGAACTGGGTGCCTATTACCGTATTACCGCTGTAACAAATGCCCGTGAGGCCCTGCGGTTGCTTCTTGGATCAGAGCCAGAGAAGCAGTTCGACTTGGTGGTGAGCGATGTGATGATGCCCGAAATGGATGGTTTCACCATGTTGCGCATGATCAAGACAAATATGAACATCAGTCATATCCCTGTGGTGATGCTTACCTCAAAGTCGGACGTGGCCAATCGTCTTGAGGGTCTTGAGAAGGGTGCCGATGCCTTCCTTGCCAAGCCATTCGACATGGATGAGTTGCACGTGACGATTAATAACCTCATCAGTAAGAACTTGCGCCTGAAGGGTAAGTACTCTGGTGTCCAGCAACAAAAAGACAAAGTGGTTGAGACAGCCGTAAAAGGCAACGATGAGATGTTGATGGAACGAGTTATGAAGGTGTTGAACGAACACATGTCTGACAGTGACTTCAGTGTGGAGACTCTTTGTACCGAAGTTGGTATCAGTCGTGCCCAATTACATCGGAAAATGAAAGCCTTGACGGGATTGCCGGTCAGTGAATTCATCAGAAACATCCGACTTGAGCAAGCCGTGAGGCTGTTAAAAGAACAAAAGATTAACGTAACGCAGGTTGCATATACTGTCGGATTTAGCAATCTTGCACACTTCTCAACGGTGTTCAGAAAGCAATTTGGAGTGTCTCCGTCTGAATATATTGAGCAAAATACATAGGTTGAAACAAAAATGAAACGAAACGAAACATAGAAGAAACCCTTGTATCTAAAATATGTCTATCTTTGCAGCAGTTTTTTGATTAATTTAATTTATTATTAACTAACAAAACCAAACGTATGAGTTTTAAAGCAAAGAAGACAGCCTTGTACATTGGATTATGCTTTCTCGGCATAATCAGTGCACAGCAGGTTTCGGCAGCTACCGAATCAGTAGCTTCCGTACAGCAAACGCAGCAGGCAACTGGTCATGTAGAAGACTCTCAGGGTCCGCTGATCGGTGCCACGGTCATGGAGAAGGGTACCACCAATGGTACGGTTACCGATTTCGAAGGTAACTTCTCTCTTAATGTGAAGCCGGGTGCAACACTCGTCATCTCTTATGTCGGCTATGAGTCGGTTGAAGTAAAGGCAGGTTCTAACGTGCACGTGAACCTTAAAGAAGATGGACACGTGGTTAATGAGGTGGTGGTTATCGGTTACGGTACCCAGCGCCGTGAAGCCGTTACTGGTTCTGTTGCCAACATCGGTGGTGAGAAACTGAACCAGATTGCAGCATCCAACGCAGCTCAGGCTCTGCAGGGCCGTGTTGCTGGTGTGCTTATGACACAAACCAGTTCAAAGCCAGGTGCCGAGATGCAGATCCGTATCCGTGGTCAGCGCTCACTGAGTGCAAGTAACGACCCGCTGATCGTGCTCGACGGTATCCCCTTCATGGGACAGCTTTCTGATATCAATCCTTCTGACATCAAGTCGATGGATATCCTGAAGGATGCCTCTGCAACTGCCATCTACGGTTCTCGTGGTGCTAACGGTGTCATCATCATTACCACAGTCAAGGGTACTCAGGGTACTCCTGCTAAGGTTTCTTACAATGGCTATGTATCATTCAAGAAGATCTTCAAGAAGTATCCGATGATGGATGGTCCTACCTTCTCTAAGATGCGTCAGTATGCTGGTAAGTATCAGAACTCTCTTGATGAGAACGACAATACCAATACCGACTGGCAGGATCTGTACTATCAGACAGGTATCAGCCACAACCATGACGTGAGTGTTGCTGGTGGTACTAATGGTGGTAGCTATAGCTTCGGTGCTGGTTACTATCACGACGAGGCCGTTGTCCCCACTGAGGGTTATGACCGTGTTTCAATTCGTGGTAACTTCGATCAGAAGGTAGGTGAGTGGTTCCGTTTCGGTCTGAGCACCAACACCAGCTATCGCAAGACTCAGGGTGTGAACAATATGTACGCAGTGCTCTGTTCTTCACCTCTGTCAAGCCCATATAATGAAGATGGTAGCTTGAAGCGCTATAACACATTGCCCGCTGACGATCAGGTAGTAGTTACCAAGGAGACCGTTGAGCGCGACAAGGATGTATGGCTGAGTGAGAACAAGGGTATTGGTACTTTCAACACGCTGTTCGGTGAGGTTAAGTGCCCATGGGTTGAAGGCCTGAGCTATCGTATCAACATCGGTCTCAACTTCCGCAACTCAAAGCAGGGTAGCTTTACTGGTACAGGTATTAATAATAAGGATGCCAACGCTGTCAACGGCGGTTCTGTCTATGAGAACCAGACCCGTAACTGGACTGTTGAGAACCTGTTGACCTTTGATCGCGCATTCGGCAAGCATAATCTGAACCTCGTAGCCATGTACTCTGCTGAGCAGACAACTTACGAGCAGAGTGGTGGTTCTGCACAGGAGATTCCTGCAGACTATTTCCAGTACTATGCACTCGACAAGGCTACAGGTCAGTCAAACCTTGTTGGTTATAACTATTGGCAGAGTGGTCTGATTTCTTGGATGGGTCGTGCAATGTACTCTTATGATAATAAGTATATGCTTTCTGTAGCTGTACGTTCTGATGCTTCTTCACGTCTGGCTGATGGTCACAAGTGGCATACTTATCCTGCAGTAAGTGCAGGTTGGAACATCGCCCGTGAGAGCTTCATGGAGAATGCAACTTGGATTGACAACCTGAAGCTGCGTGTAGGTTATGGTGAGACCTCTAACCAGAGTATCAATCCTTACTCTACACTCGGTGGTCTGGCTATCCGTAACTACAACTTCGGTAACGGTACCAACTATAAGGCAGGTTACTATGTAAACTCACTGCCTAACCCTGATCTGGGTTGGGAGTACTCTAAGACCTGGAACTTCGGTCTCGACTTCTCATTCTTCAATGGTCGTCTCTCCGGATCGTTCGAGTACTATATTCAGAAGACACGTGACATCCTTCTCGATGTATCTCTGCCTTCTACCTCTGGTGTAAGCAGCTATACTGGTAACATCGGTAAGACTGAGAACAAGGGTTGGGAGTTTACTTTGAATGGCATCATCATCGACAATAAGAACGGCTGGAACTGGGAGGCTGGTATCAACCTCTATGCTAACCGCAACAAGTTGACCGAGCTGGCTTCTGGCGAAAAAAAGGATGAGGCTAACCGCTGGTTCGTAGGCTATCCTATTGACGTCATCTACGACTACGAGTATGAGGGTCTGTATCAGGCTGGCGAAGAGGCTGCCATGAACATCCTCGAGCCTGGTGGCAACATCGGTATGATTAAGGTGAAGTATACTGGCGATTACGATGCTAACGGTCTGCCTACCCGCCAGATTGGTCCTGAGGACCGTCAGATTATCAGCATGGAGCCGAAGCTGATGGGAGGTTTCAACACCACAGTTGGTTATAAGGGCTTCGACCTGACCGTTATCGGTGCATTCCAGATTGGTGGTAAGCTGATTTCTGCCATCCACTCTTCCAGTGGCTATCTGAATATGCTGACAGGTCGTCGTAACAACCTCGATGTAGACTACTGGACAGAGCAGAACACTGGTGCTAAGTATCCAAAGCCCGGTGGTATCCAGAGCGGTGATAACCCCAAGTACGGTTCTACCCTGGGTTACTTCGATGCTGGTTATCTGAAGATCCGTGCTATCACTCTTGGTTACAACTTCGACAGTCTGAAGTGTATCAAGGACTTTGGTATCAGCCGTCTGCGTCTCTACGCTTCGGTTCAGAATCCATTCGTGCTCTTCTCACCATTCAACAACGAGAGCGGACTTGATCCCGAGACCAACTCTTGGGCAAACGAGAATACAGCTGTAGCAGTTGACGGTTATACAGGCAAGCACAAGATGCCTATCGTAGGTTACAACACACCTACAACTCGCAACTTCCTGCTCGGTCTCAACCTAACGTTCTAAAGGTAAAAAAGTAAAAAAGTAAAGTTATGAAAACTAAAAGTATTAAATATATCCTCGCTGCGGGTCTTGTTTGCTGTGGTCTTTCTACAACCATGACTTCCTGCAACAGCGTGCTCGACGAGCAGCCGCGCAGCAATTTCGATCCGTCATTCTTCAACACGAAGGCGGGTATCGAGGGCGGTCTGACCTCACTTTATGCTCACCTGCGCTATTTCTATGGCAACGGTTACTATCTGAACACTCTGGAGACTGGTACCGATGAGTACACTTACGCACAGTCTGCCGACGGTAACTTCAAGGATGCCGACCTTACAGGTGTAGGTTCCGTAACTCCTACCAGCACAGTAGCTGGTGGTGCCTGGGGTACCCTCTTTGCAAATATCAATACCGCCAGTGGTATTATTGAGAATGGTACTGCTGCAGGAATGGATGCATCTCTTCTCGCAGAGGCTTACTTCTTCCGTGCATTCGACTACTTTATCCTGGTGCAGACCTACGGTGGTGTGCCCCTCGATCTCGGTGCCGGTGAACTGAAGTTCAACACCTCTACTACTCGTACCTCTGTACGTAATACCGTTCCGGAGGTTTATACGAAGTGTATCTTCCCCGACCTGGAGAAGGCCGTTAACGACCTGCCCGATAACCCCCGTCTTACTGGTACGGCTACCAAGAACCTTGCGCGTCTCTATCTGTCAAAGGCTTATCTGACCTACGCTTGGTGGTTGGAGAATCCTAACAACATCCCCACCTATCCTGAGTGCAGCCGTGAGTCTGGTCAGGCTCAGAGCTACTTCCAGAAGGCATACGACACCGCTATGCAGGCTATCAACAATCCTGGCCCATACGCATTGCAGCCTACATTCTATGATGTAAACGTTGCTACCAACGACCGTAACTCTGAGATCATGCTCTATGCTGATCACGATGAGGACGAGAAGTATGGTAACGGTGGCGCTGGTTACGGTTGGGGTAGCGGTGGCTCTCCTGAGAACTTCGCCTACTGGATGGAGACCTGGAACTACACTGAGATGACTGCTAAGGCTGCTTCAGGTGCAGTGATCAACCCCGTACAGCGTGAGGCTGTCCAGGCCCTCGGTCGTCCTTGGACCCGTATGGCGCCTATCGCCGACAACTTCATGAAGGGCGGTGTCTGGGAGGATGATGTCAAGGCTATCGACTCTCGTTACGATGCAACCTTTACCTTGCGTTATCACACCAACTGGCAGAAGGCCGGTAACTCAGAGCCCTACGTTTTCGGTGCAAACGGCATGCAGGTAGGTCCTAACGAGGTTTACTTCAGCTGGGTTCCAGAGAGTGAGGATGCAAACATCAACTACACAGGTGCTGATGGCAAGCTTGGCTTCGGTGAGATGGCAGGTCGTCCTGACTTCGTAGTTGCCGTAAACCACATCAGCCGCAAGAAGTACCCCATCAACTGGAAACTCGGTATCTATCGTACCGACAACGCCGGTGGTCTGGGTTCAAAGGTTAACGGTGGTAGCCCACGTCCTTGGAATGTTGCCAAGTTCTCTGAGCTCTATCTGATCGGTGCTGAGGCTGCCGTGAAGCTGAACAGGAACGAGGATGCCAAGACGCTGGTTAACGTGCTTCGTGCCCGTGCTGGTAAGCAGACTTTCTCTCAGAACGACAATGTAGCCGTATCAGTTGACAATACAGAAGCTATGTTGGCTGCTACTCCTGCAACGATTACGATCGACTTTATCCTCGACGAGCGTAGCCGTGAGTTCTGGGGTGAGGGTTATCGTTGGTTCGACCTCGTTCGTACCCAGAAGTGGGCTGACCGTGCAGGCGTCTACCACATTGCCGGTAGCGGTTATACCGACAAGGATCTTGAGGAGTTCAAGCGCGATATCCCCGCTGGCTACTATATCCGTCCTATTCCACAGGGTCAGCTTGATGGTATGGAGATGGATGAGGCTGAGAAGGCAGCATATCAGAATCCTGCATATAGAAATTAGTTAAGGTTAGTTAGGTAAAAAGATTCTTTTCTCTCTGTTAGGAACACTGGTCGTTTTCTGCGACCAGTGTTTTTTGTCCCAGGGCGTGGGACTATTAATCCCAGGGCATGGGACAAATAGTCCCACGCCCTGGGACAAATGGTAAGTGACTATTTGTTGTCGCTCCAGCGGTGATCTTTGGGGAAGGGCTGTCCTCCCCAAGCCTTAACCTGCGTCCACGGTTGTGGAGCGTCCGTCCAGAAAGCGTGTGTGGCCGGCAGTCCGAGGGGCATGAAGGCCAGCGAGCACATGTAGAGCGAGCCGTTGTTAGTGTACCAGTCGGCAGTCTCGGGCTGTGAGCCGCAGAAGCCTATGGTGAGATAGCCAGCCTCGTTGAAGTTCTCCTGGTGGTCGAACATGCGGTGGAGCACTTTGGTGAGGGCCGCGCGCACTTGGCCGTTGCTCAGGTCTTCAGGCAGTGTCTGATACCACGCCATGAGGGCCAGCGGCTGCATGGCTGCCATACGGTAAGGTGTGGAGCGGCCGATGACGGGGAAGGTTCCCTCAGGCGAGATGAAGCGTTCGAGGATGATGGAAAATTTCTGTGCTCGCTTCAGCGCACGTTCACGGAACTTCTTGTAGTTGATGCCCCAGCCGCCGCTGCCTGCGTCGATCATGTTCTGGAGGGTCTCGAGATACATGCCGTGGAAGACGTAGCTCGTATAGTAGTCGAAGGCAAACGTGCCCTGGCCATCGGCATACCATCCGTCGCCCACATACCATTCCTCTACCTTACGGATGGCTGTGTTGATGCGGAAGTTGTCTTGCTGGGCTCCGATCTTAGCCAGGAAGCTCTCGATGGTCGAAGAGAACAACAACCAGTTGGTATAAGGTGGATCCACTCTGCGTAGGCGGGTGAATTCGTCGATATAACGTTGTTTGGTCTGTTCATCAAGCGGCTGCCACAAAGCGTCGTAGCCACGGATAAAACTCTCGGCAAGATAGGCGGCATCGACGAGCGTCTGCCCCTCTTTTCGCCACAGGAGATAGTCGGGCGAATCTGGGTCGACGGCGTTCTTGTAGGCTGCGAGCGCCCACTCCCGCAGCTGTCGGCGCTGTTTTCCTTCGGCCGTATCGTCGTCAGGCAGGGTGAGCCAGGGGGCGATACCTGCCATCAGGCGCCCGAAGGTCTCCATATAGACCACGCGGCGGTCACGATTGTCGAATGATGGAGAGAACTCTGTCTTCATGTTCTTCTGCAGTTCGCCCCTGGCCATGTTCTCGAGCACGGGCTGTGCCATCTTATAGGCCAACGAGCACCAGTATTCACGTTCAGTCTGCTGCGGCTGCTTAGTCTTCTTGGCTGCCTGGAGAGGCAGTAGCAGCGCGAGGGCTGCGATGATGAGGATTATTCTTTTCATTGGATGCTGTATTGAATGGTTTCTTTTGTTTTTTTCGATTTCATCGTAAGAATGATACGGTACATCTGTTTCCCCCACATACCCTGAAGGAGTGGGTCCAGCAGGCTGCTGATGTCTTCGATAGCGGGCTGCAGTTGTGAGGGATCGAACTTCAGCCGGTGCTGCCCGAGCACGATAGCACCGTTTTGGATTTCGGGCTTGGCAATCGTCATGAACATCAGTCTCACAGGCTGGTGATACGCTCTCAAGTCATATTTCTCAGTCACGGAAATGCCCGATTCCATCGCGGAAACGGTGCGTTTCCACGACTTGACGTCAGCTTCGGTAGGGTAGGCTCCCGCAATGTCGAGGGTCAGGCTGCCTTCTTTGTGGCTGACGACTTTGGCGGCATACTCTCTGCCGTCCTTCTGGTCGGTGCCGTTGATCTGGGGCAGGTTGTGATAGCCCGACTGCATGGTCCAGATGGTGTAGCGCTCGTCGCTGAAGGTCTTCGAGGTGTATTCTCCGACGCCAGGGTCGATGAACAGCGGCTCGTTGTCGGCATAGACGATGAAGGAGCCCACGTCGTTATGGTTATGACTCTCATTGTTATGCCCGCCTTTCATGGCCACGTAGAGATTGTTGCGGCGGGCAGTCATGATTTGCAGATTGCCAAGCCACACGTCTTTCAGCAGCGGTTCGCGCGGATTTTCTGCGATGAAATCGCGGATATGCCGCAGGAAGAAGAGTTCGCGGCTCAGTGTCGGGAAGTTGCCGCTCTTGTCATAAAGGGCAGCAGGATTCTCCAAGACGTGCTTCTGACGGCCAAGATAGGCACCGAACTCACGCATCGTCTTGTCGCCGAGGAAGAGGCCGAAGGGATAGACGATGTTGACCTGCTGGATGGCCTTGTTCTCATGGGCATCCGCAAAGCTGATGCAGTAGTCATGGCCGATGTAGGTCTTGTAGGCGTATGAAGCCATTCGTCTGATCTTTTCGGAGTCGCTGGAAAAGTCTGGCAGGAGGCGCAGCACCTCGAACATGGATGCAGCAGCGCGGTCCCAGTAGCCAGCCCCTTCGTCGCATCCTCCATCTTCAGGATACGAGTCTATGAAGATTTGAGTGGATTTCTTGATCTGCCGGATGGCTTCAGCCTTGCGTGCTTCGTCTTTCTCACAGATGAGCACGCAGGCCAGCCAATTCGAGCAGATCCAGGGGTTCCAGTTCATGCCAGCCTTTTTCCACCAGTAGTCCTTTTCCACTGCGGGTTGGAGGATGCGGCGCTCTATCTCCTGATCGATCCGTAGACAAAGATGTGGGGAGAACTTGTCGAATTCTGGTTGGAGCATATAACGCGTCCAGGCAATCAGGTTGGCTGTCTCCGCATTGAAGAGGTCCACCGTCTGGTCTTCCGCCAGGGGCGTGCTTGGCCCGTAGTGAGCAGGTATGCCCCACCACGTCTCTTCGCAGAAACTGCCCATTCCATCGATGATATCTGTCATAAACCGTCCGTTGCCTTCCATGATTTCCGCCATCACGAGTGCGGCCAGGTGGCGGCGCTTTTCGAAGTTCAGGCCCTCATAGTTCACACGGTTGCCATTGGTCCTGAACTGCGAGAAGACAGAATAGGGGAGAGTAGTCCACGGCTTGCCGAGGTATTGCTCTCCGTATTCGATATAACTCTGGCGCATCTCCACGGGAATGGAGTCGCGCCAGAATGTGTCGTCGGCCTTGGGCAATAGCTGTGCGGAGATGGTCTGAGCACAGAGACACAAAGACACGGAGATGATAAGCCCTAATTTCATCGGCTGATGTATCTATAGTATTCACAAGCAGCTAACAGGAAAGCACCAACACCGAAGTTAGCCTGAGAGTTGGCATCGACGGTCTGTCCCGGGATGGCGCGCTCACCGATAGGCTGTACGTATCCCACCTTCCCGTCTTTTTGCAAGGCGATGGTAGTCAGGTAGTTCCAAGCCTTCTCAATGGCTGGTGCGAACTCTTTCTTAGAGAGGTAACCATTGTTGACACCCCAAAGCATGCCGTAGCAGAAGAAAGCTGTTCCCGACGTTTCGTAGCCAGGAGCCTGGCGGGGATCCATCATCGAGCGCGTCCAGTGGCCCTGTGGCTGCTGGATTTTCTTCACGGCACGAGCCAGATTGACGTACTTCTCGATAAAGAAAGGCTGACGCACGTAGGTCTCAGGCATATCCTGCAGCACTTTAGCCAGTCCTGCCAGTACCCAACCGTCGCCACGTGCCCAGAAGTCCTTCTTGCCGTTAGCCGTCTTATGCTTCGGATAGATATACTTGCCATCGCGGAAATAGAGACCAGTCTCATAGTCGAGCATGATGGAGTCGCTGTAGAGGATGTTCTCATAGAGCTTCCGTAGGTATTTTTCATCACCTGTCAACTTGTACATCTTCGTCATGACAGGCATGACCATATAAAGGGCATCAGCCCACCACCAGTAGTCGTGTACCTCAGAGTCGGCTTCATAGCCCATCACCTCCTTGGCTCTCTTCACTCTGACCTCCTCATTCTTGAGCTGATAGAGATCGATGTATGTCTGGAAGCAAATCTGCCAGTCGCCGAAGAGTACGTATTCCTGTCCTTCGCCGTAGTTCTTGTACTTCCACTTGGCGGGGTCAGTTTCTGTCGCGCCCATCCACTGGTTATGCTCTGCCCAACGGATGCTGTAGTCGAGCATCTTCTCATCCTTCAGGAGCTTATAGGTTTCCATGTTGCCTGTATGGTAGGCGGCGTTGTCCCAGAACGAGCGTACTTCTGCAGGATTATTCGCCTGCCAATAAGTGTTCACCTTCCTGATCACGTCCTTTACCTCATCGGCTGTCCACTTTTTCGCCTGAATTGTCAGCGTAGACAATAGTACGATTGCTATAAGTAGTTTTCTCATATTCGTTTGTTTTTAAAAAAGGGGCAGCCTACGTCGCATAGACTGCCCCTCCACCTTAGAAATACTAACTAATAACCTAATTATGTATGAACGAAAGAAATGTCTTAATAACCAGGGTTCTGCTGGAGGTCAGCATCCTTGTTGAGCTGGATCTCTGACAGAGGAATAGGCAGCAGCACGTGCTTGGCGGCATCGAAGCCTGTGATGGCCTTGCTCTCTGTGGTCTCTGCCCAGTTCTCCATGATCATCTTCACGCGGTCAGCGAGCTTGCCGGTACGGCAGAGGGTATAGCGGCGGTTCTCCTCACCTACGAGTTCGCGGATACGCTCGTCGAGCAGGAAGTCCATCGTCATCTGAGCCGCAGTTACCTTGCCGGCCTCAGCGTTGCCGCTCTCAGCACGGTACTCCTTGAAGGCACGGTCGCGCAGCACGTTGATGTCCTCTGCGGCACCGGCGGTGTTACCCTGCACGATGCGGGCCTCTGCACGGAGCAGATAAGCATCAGCCAGACGCATAATGGGCCAGTCCTTAACGAGAGCATAGCCAAAGTCGTCTGTCGGGTCGTAGCCACCCCACTTGGTGGTGTGAGGATACATCACGTTCAGGGTATCCTTTACGGTCCAGTAAGCCTTGTCACCTGTCTTCACGCTGACTTGGGTAGCACCAGCCGTACCTTCATCAACCTTGAAACCATCCTTTACCCATACAGTACCACTCCAGTTGGGCTTGTTATAGTAGAGGACGCGGCGGATATTGTGGTTAGAGTTACGGATATCACCCTTCTCATAGATTCCATACTTCACATAGTTGCTCAGGCGCAGACGACCGTTGCCACGACCTCCAAGAGAGTCGGCATTCTGCATGCCGTCGATCTTGTGGAAGGCGGCCACCCAGTTACGGCGCTGCTGCGGGTTGTCGATGGTTCCACCAGTCACATCGCGGTTATACTCCATCTGGAATACCCAGATACCCTCGGTGTTACCCTCAGAGCGGCGCTGGTTGTGCCAGCGGAACATATCACTGTAGTAATCGCCAGCCTCTGCGAGATACTTGCCATAACGCTCAGAGATCAGTTTGTAGTTACCGCCGCTGATGACTGGTGAAACAGCAGCCTCAGCCTCGGCAGCCTTGCCCATGCGGAGGAAAGCCTCTCCGGCAAGGATGCGGGCACAGTCCTTATTGATACGGTTCTGTGTCTTGGTCTTGCCTACTTCAGGCAGATTGGCAATCGCGTCGTTCAGGTCTGATGTGATGATAGCATCTACCTCTGCAACCGCGTTGCGGGTAAAGTCTGTGCGTGGATCAGCCTTGCTCTCAGTTATGAGGGGTACAGGTCCCCAGAGGGTGACGAGCAGGTTGTAAGCGTAAGCACGGAAGAACTCGGCCTCAGCCTTGCCGGCTGCGTCAACGCCTTCGGTGTTGATGATAATGTTCGCGCTGTTGATGATGCTATAGAGATTCTCCCACATGAAGCTGACACCACCGTTCTCAGAGTTCAGCGAACCATACTGGAAGAAAGGAACCTCCACACCTTCGGTATCACCAGGGGCACCTACGTCGGTACCATCCTGCCAGATGCCTGTGAATCCCTGGCGGCTTGACATACCCCAAAGGGCTGCGTACTTATAGTGCAGACCGATGACTTTTGCCTCGACATCGGCTACATCTGTGCCGTAGTTCGAGTACATCTTCTCATCCAAGTAGCTGTCGCTGCATGAGGTCAGAGCCAGTGTGCTGACAGCAACTACTGAATATATAATGTTTCTTAGTTTCATAATCATTACATTTTTTACTTTTTTACCTTTTTACCTTTAGAACGTCACGTTAAGACCGAATACGTAGCTCTTCGTCATCGGGTAGTTGTTCTCATAGCCACCCCATCCACGCTGAGTGATGTCAGCCTCAGGATCCCATCCCTTCCAGCTTGTGAAGGTTGCGAGGTTACGTGCGCTGGCATAGACTGTCAGAGCGCTGATGCGCAGGGCATTGGTAATCTGAGCAGGGAACTGATAGCTCAGTGTTACATCTTTGATACGTGTGAAGCTGGCATCGCATGGGAATCCGTAGCCCCAGCGGTTTGAGGTCTTGCTCAGTGAGCGGAACTCGTTGCTGGGATTGCTCTCAGTCCAGTAGCCTACTTCTGTAGTGCTGTTGCGGCGTCCCATCTCGTCGCTGGCTGTACCCAGCAGAGAGTTATTACGCTTCAGACCCTGTACGGTCTGGATAAAGATGCTCAGTGAGAGGTTCTTGTAAGTGAAGGTGTTGGTCAAACCACCGATCCACTTCGGAGTGGTCTGTCCCTGGATGGTCTTATCGTTGTTAGGATCGATCTTACCATCGCCGTTCACGTCGCGCAGCTTCACGTCACCAGGCTGTGCCTGAGGATCCCAGTTCAGGTGGTCGCCACGATCGATCTCATCTTTCTGCCAGATACCTACCATCTCGTAGTCGTAGATCACGCTGATAGGCTCGCCGATGAACCAACGGTTACCGATATCGCTCTTCTCGTCTCCGTAGAGGTCCTTGATCTCATTCTTGTTCCACGACCATACGAGGTTAGTACCCCATGTGAAGTCCTTTGTAACAATGTTCTTAGAGTTGATGGTGATTTCAAGACCCTTGTTGGCGGTCTTACCCATATTCATATATACATTCGAGTAACCGGAAACCTTCGGCAGGTTGCGCTGCAGCAGCAGGTCGGTGGTCGTAGATGTATAGAAGTCGATGTTACCGTTGATGCGGTTGTTCAGGAAACCGAAGTCGATACCGATGTTGAATGTCTTGGTGGTCTCCCAACCCAGTCCGGAGTTACCCATGCGGCTGCTGGGGTAAAGGGCTGTAGCCGACTGTCCGTCCATTGTCAGGGCAGCATTCGACATCTTGGCGAGGGTCTCGTAAACACCGATGGCCTCGTTACCGGCCTTACCGTAAGAGAGGCGCAGCTTCAGGTTGTTCAGCCAGTCGGCCTTCTCCATGAACTTCTCGTTGGCGATGTTCCAACCAAGGGCTACAGAGGGGAATGTACCGTATTTGTTATCGGCACCGAACACTGAAGAACCGTCGCGACGTACCGTGAAGGTGAAGAGGTAGCGGCTGTCGTAAGAGTAGTTCAGACGTCCCATCTGAGAAACGGTTTTATAGAGATCTGTGTACGACTTAGCAGTCTGTGTACCGCCGCCACCGAGGTTGTGCCACAGCAGCTCATCGTTGATGAACTTGGCGCCAGTAGCCGTGTTGTCGTGATACTTCTTGCGTGAAGAAGCGTAAAGCAGCGTGATGTCGAAGTGGTGCTTCTGGATATCCTTTGCATAGGTCAGGATGTTCTCCACTGTGCGGCTCTGAGTCTCAGCGTTGAAGATGTAACCGTAGCCGTTAGGATCGTTCTGCTCTGCACCATTATAATAGTTCTCGCGCTTGGGAACGAATGAGTAACCGAAGTTGAACTTGTAGGTAAGACCTGTCAAAGGCTTCCAGATATTGCCGAAGTTCAGCTCTGCATAAGCGTTGAGGTTGATGTTCCACTGACGGCGCTCGTGATCCTGGTTGATGTCACGCATCGGGTTGAAGAACAAGCTCTCAGTGTACATCGGGTAGATGCAATAGCTGCCATCGTCCTCATACACCTTACCATAAGGCGACATAGCCTCAGCCATCATGAAGTTCACACGGCCGCCATCACGGTTGTGGCTGACGATATAGCTGTTGGTACCGATTCTCAGATAGTCTGTCACGTCGGCATCGATGTTCATACGGAGTGAGTAGCGCTTGTAGTTGAAGCCCTTCAGTACACCCTTCTGGCTCATGTAGTCGCCGGAGATGAAGTACTTGATCTTCTCAGCACCACCGTTGACGGTGACGTTATGGTCATGGATGATACCAGTCTGCGATACCATATCGTATAGCCAGTCGGTTTCACGGCCTGCAGCCTGGGCATCAGCCTCGTTCTGGTTCTTGACGAAGTCGTTGTACATCGTCTCGCCAGGGTTCTGGGCCACATAGTCCTTATAGCGCTGGGTAATCTGCTGACCGTCGCAGAAGTCCATCTTGTGGGCGAAGGTCTCAAAGCCGACATAGCCGTTGTAGCTGACGCTGGGCTTGCCTTCCTTACCGTGCTTGGTGGTGATCAGGATGACACCGTTGGCACCGTTCGTACCATAGATGGCGGTGGCAGAGGCATCCTTCAGAATTTCCATCGACTCGATGTCGCCAGGGTTGATGTCGTTGAGTGAACCGCCGCTCTTCGAGATGGGGATACCGTCGACAACGATGTAAGGACCAGTACCTGCGTTGATAGAGTTACGTCCGCGTACCAATGCTGAGGGGGCATCGCCAGGGATTGAAGAGCCCTGAGAGATGGTCACACCAGCTGCGGCACCCTGTACTGCCTGCAGTACGTTGGTTACTGGCAGCTTGCTCAGGCGATCCTTATTAATAGAGGTGACAGAACCAGTCACGTCCGACTTCTTCTGAACACCATAACCAACGACTACCACTTCGTCGAGTGCGGTAGCGTCTTCCTCGATGGTGATGTTAAGTGTCTGACCTGGAGTAAAGGCTATTTCTTTTGTCAGGTAGCCGATGTAGCTAACCACGAGGATACCTGCCTTCTGCACGTTCAGGCTGAAGTTTCCGTTGTAGTCGGTTACTGTACCTGCCTGTGCATCCTTCACTTTCACGGTAGCGCCAATCACGCCGTCACCGTTCTTGTCAGTTACCTGGCCTTTCACCACGCCAGCCTGCTGGACGTTCTGAACAGCCTGTTCTGCCATTGTCGGCAATGGGAATGCCATGATTCCTCCTGCCAACGCCATCGCAAAGCATAGCTTCATAGATGGAAGAGTTAGATGAACATACTTCATTTGTTACTGTGTTTGAGTTAATGTTAATATTGTTAGTAAAAAAAGTTCCCAAATTTCTACGCAAACGATTGCGGAATCTGGGTGCAAAGATACGATTATTGATTTAAATCAACGTCTCTTTATCATTATTTGAGGGGAACAAATCATTAATTTTCGCCCAATCCATCGATATTCAGCCCTTTCCCCCACCAAATCATGCCCTTTTCGCTAAAAAAGAACAAGTAAAGTCTTGCCTCTCGCTGGGGTCTGGCACCGACGTAAAGTCGCGAGCGACTTTCTTGTCGGGTCCTGACCCTAGCGAGAGGCCCTACCGCATCTCAAGCGCCCACTTTACTTTGGGGCCTGACTCCAGTGTTTGCGTAATTTAATTCCAGAACTTTTTACTGGGCGCAGAAGTTCCTGTCCCCTCTGCGCCCTTGCCGTCAGGATCTTCCCTTGAACGTGTATCCGATGCCATCAACGGCTTTGCGGATATCTTCTTCTGTAGCAGGGCCTTTGACGGTGAGGGTATTTGCTGAGGCACTGGCCTTGGCCTTCTCTACACCAGGCACATTCTCGACGGCGCGAACCACAGCAGCCTCGCAATGGCTGCAATGCATGTCCTCTACTCTGTAAACGACGGTATCAGGGTCTAAGGGCTTGTTGGTAAACTTGCTGAAAAATTTCATCATAAGAGCGAATATAATTAAAAGGGTTAATAATGTAGCACAAACAATCTTAAACGGACTGGGCCATGCGGATGCCATCGCACAGCAGGCCTCGTGGCCAGTAATGGAGTAAAGCTCGACGCCTGAGGCATTGAGAAGCAGTCCGAAAAATACGGCAAAGCCTACGATGGTGAGCAGATAGATAGAGGTGAAACGTCGCCCCATAGCCTTATGCACCACGAGAATGCTGGCCAGATTGACAGCTGGTCCCGCCATCAGCATCACCAGCGCCGCTCCAGGCGACAGCCCCTTCATCAGCAATGCCGCTGCCACGGGGATGCTACCTGTAGAGCAGATATACATAGGTATGGCTATGATGAGAATGACGAGTATCTGTAGCAGCGGCTGACTGCCGAACTGCAGGAAGAACTCATCGGGCACGGCAACCTGAATCAGGGCTGCTACAACAAGTCCGATAACGAGTCGCAGACCAATATCGCGTATCATGTCGTAATAAGCATACTTCAATACACGCCACAATCGGTTGCCTTGTTCTATCTGGCACGCTGAGGCAGTATCGTCCATCGGGTTATCTTCATGCACCAGCCGGTTAACCAGCAGTCCGCCGCAAACACCCGTGATGAGAGCCGCCACAGGCCGGACGATGGCAAAGCCAAGACCCATCAGCGAGAAGGTAGCCAAGATGGAGTCAATGCCCGTCTGTGGTGTAGCGATGAGAAATGAGGCGACGGCTCCCTTGGAAGCCTTCTCATTCCTCAGTCCGATGGCTGTAGGAATCACGCCGCACGAACAGAGTGGGAGGGGAATACCCAGCAGGGCAGCCCAGAGCACAGACAGTTTGTTGCCTCTCGACAGATAGTGGCGATAGAAGTTCTGCGGTACAAACACATGGAGCACCCCCGCGATGAAGAATCCCAGCAGGAGGTAGGGAGCCATCTCGCAAACAACATTTACTAATGATAGAAAAAAGTCATTCATCTTTTCTTTTTGGAGGATTATTTAACGTTCGTTCTCACTGATCCACTCGCTGGGGAGCATGTCGAACTCTTTCTTGAAGAGCTTGGTGAAATACTTGGGCGTGTTAAAGCCTACTGCCATCGAGAGCTCGGTCATCTTGATGTCAGGGCGTTGGCGCATGATGCGGCAAGCCTCCTTCAGACGGATGCTGTTGATGAAGCCTGTGATGCTTTGTCCTGTCAAGGCTCGTATCTTATTATATAAGGTGGAAGATGAGACGCACATATCAGAGGCAAACTGCTCGCGATCGTAATCGGCATCATCGAGATGCTGCTTCACGCAGTCGATGGCTTTCTGTAAGAAGAGCTCATCGGGCGAGTTGTGCTGCTGTTCCTCAGCCTCCAAGGCCTTACGGGCGCCCTCAAACTGCTTCATCACCATCATTTCGCGATAGTGAAGCAGTTCGCTTACGCGCTGTTGCAGGCGTGCTCGGCGGTTCACGCGAGCCTTATACCACTCCTTGATGCCGTAAACGGCCGCTCCAAGCAGACCTAAATAAATAAGGTAAGCCCACCAAGTGCGATACCATGGTGGCAGCACTTCTATCTCGATGGCATCGGGCTTCTCAACGAGTTGCCCATGGCTGTCGATAGCTCGTAACTTCAATCTGTAAGTCCCTTCGCGCAGATTCTGATAGGATGCCCAGCGGTTGTCTGCATCCACATAGTGCCAATCGTGGTCGTAGCCCTCAAGCAGATAGGCATATCTGCATTGTTCCTGATTCTGGTAGGTCAGGAGCGAGAAGCCAACAGCGAACTTCTTGACATTTGAGGGAATCCTGATCTTGCGCGTGAAGAAAGGCTGGCACTTGGAGATCTGGCTACGACTCGCCGAATCAAGCCAAGCATAGGGATGATCGTCGATCAGTAATTCAGAGACAGCCAGCGTTGCACTGAGCGCCTTGGGTTTGCGAAGGTCGGAACCCAAGTAGAGTTTCGCAGGCTCGAAGGAGAAGAAACCATCGGCGCTGCCAAAAAGAAGCTCGCTGCCATAACGGAAAGAACCATTGGCAGAGAAACGGATCGACTCTATACCGTCTTCGATGCCATAGGTGGCGATGAGGCCTTTTTCGTCTTCCGTAAAACTCAGTCGCATCAGACCTTTGTCTGTCGAGAGCCAGATGTAGCCTTTCTCGTCGCCTACAATCGAATAGATACTGCCCAAGCCTATGTGGAAACGATGATTGACAGGCTCGAAAGAATCTTCCTCTTCGTTGTAGAGGAAGAGCCCTCCACTGCCAGAGATAGCCCAAAGGCGGTGCTCGCTATCCTCATAGCAGGCTGTAGCCTCGTCAATCGGATAATTCTTATTGACTGGTGCATACTGGTGACAAGTATATGCATCTGGCTTACTGACATTTCCACTGATGCGGATAATGCCCTCGCCCTCAGTGGCAATCCATATCTGATGCTGATGATCCTCCATGATGGAAAGGACATCGCCATAACTGAAGTCGCGCCCCTCCTCTGACAATTTCAGCATACGCCCCTTCGTCTCTGAGAAGGCAATCCCCACGCCATTGCTCAACCCGACCAGCACTGCGCCATCAGACAACTTGTGGAAACTCTTGACTTCACCGTCGACGATAAAAGGAGTTGCATTTCGTGGTAACAGGCGTGCCTGTTCACCATCGCGGTAGATAATAATGCCTCGTGAACTGGCAATCCACAATGTATGATTGGGTAATTCCTGGAAGGCTGAGATGGTCTGCACATGAATGGGATCGGCACCTGTCATGGCACTGAATCCAGGGATGTCTTTGTTGTAAAGCACGTGGTTGGTATCACGGTCATATAGCGCCAGTCCGTAGGGCTGTAGGCCAAGCCAGAAACGATGCCCATCGTGGGTAAAGATAGATTGGATGCGATTCACAGGCAATTCCTGTCCTGCAGGATTCAAATGGAAGTAACGGAAGGGGGAAGGCTTCGTACTGAGGTGAACGATGCCGTTGTTACGGGTGAGAACCCATAGGTTGCCCATGTTGTCTGCCAACATATCGTAACAGAACGTGAGGATGGGATAGTTCTCCACGTCTGCCTCATTGTCGAAGTCCACGCGTGTCAGACCTTCTATGCAGCACCCCCAGACAGCATGACTCAGGGAATCTTCCACCAAGCGATGGAAGGTGCGGAAGTCGCGACGCCCCTCGTTGATCTTGTGCATACCGGGGTCAGCTTCGTTCTCAGGATGGTCAAGACGTACGATACCATGTTCCCAAGTGCCAACCCAAAGACGCCCTCTGCTGTCTATCAGCAACTGTGAGGCCGTGTTGCGCTCGTTCATGCGGGCATAGTGTACCATCTTGCCGCTCTGCTTGTCAAGGCGGATGAGTCCTCCTTCCCATGTACCTATATAAAGGTGATGGTGGCTATCCTCAGCAAAGGCGATAACAGCATTGGGCAGATCAATATCGATAAAGTCGTCTTTTTCCGCATCATAGCGTGAGGCTCCAGCGTTAGTGCCAGCCCAGACTGTACCATCGCTGGCGGTAAAGAGGGTGTTGATCAGTCGTGCCCGTTCGTTACGAAGATGGTAGGTCTTGAAGGTTCCTTTCCTTCGATTATAACAGGCCAGTCCGTCGCGCGTACCTATCCATAATTGGTCGTGCTGGTCTTCTGTCATCGTGCGGACATAGTTATTCGGCAGAATGCCTGGTGAATAGGCGTCACTGCGATAAGTATTGAAGTTATAGCCGTCGAAGGAACGGAATCCCTGATCTGTTCCCACCCACATGACACCATAATGGTCGAACATCAGGCTACGTGCCTCTTCAATACCAGCCACAGGTGTCTGTGACATGATTCTCAGAGGTATACGCTGCGCCCGGATTCCCAGAGTGAGAACCAAGGCAATCATGAATAGCAATGTCGACTTACGTGTCATTAGTCAGATATTTCTAACGCATTCTTTCTTTTCTTTGAAGGTCAGATAAAGTCTTTGAAGGCTTCGTCGTATTCCGTACTGTTGCCAAGTCGACCGTTGATCAGACAGACGAGTTCCACCGTGGCACGGAAACAGAGTGTTTCGTCGCTGGCACGATAGATATCCTGATAGAAGAGGTACTTGAGACCGTCTTTCTTGAGGTTCAGGCGCGAGATAAACTCATCATCGCAGCGCAGGGGAACTTTATACTGCAGTTTCATGCTGTGAACGACGGCATCGATACCTTGTTCGTGGAGTGCGGCAAAGCTGACGCCCAGACTGCGAAGAAACAGATGACGGGTATGCTCAGCATAGTGCAGGTAGTTGGCATTGTTGACGATGCCTTCGATGTCGCATTCGTAGTCGCGAACTTCCATGCGGGTTTCAAAGATATATTTCATATTAAGCTGTATGAGTGTTGAGAATTGTTATGATTTCGTTGAAATGGGTGATTTTCTCGAGACGTTCGTGCTCGATGTCCTCAGAATGTTCCAGCTGCCAAGTGACATGGAAGGGTATATGAATGGCTGAAGCGCCAATGGTGAGTGCAGGCGCAATATCACTCTTCAAGGAATTGCCTACCATCAGCAGTTGGAAGGGTAGGATGCCCAGGTGCTCACAGAGCTGTTGGAACTCCACTTCTGTCTTGTTGGAGGTGATCTCTACGTGAGAGAAGTATTTGGCCAGTCCACTGCGATGAAGCTTGTTCTCCTGATCCTGCAGCTCGCCTTTCGTGAAGACCACTAGGCGATAAGGATAGGCTTGCAGACGCTGCAACGTCTCTTCTACCTCAGGCAACGGTGTGGCAGGCAAGTGGAGCAGACTCTTGCTGTGGCTGAGCAGGTCGCTGAGCTGTTGGGAAGATAGGTGGTCACCAGCCACACGAAGTGCTGTCTCTACGATGGAGATGGTGAAGGCCTTGCAGCCATAGCCAAGATCAGCCATATTGCCAGACTCCGTTTGGAACAGTTCTTTTGCAGGAGTCTCGCAATAAGGAGCAATGAGGTCGTAGAGATGATTCTCCACAGCCTCAAAATGTGACTGGCAGTCCCAAAGCGTATCGTCAGCATCGAAAGCAATGACGCGTATATCGTTCATGTTAATCATCTCTTGCAGTGTGGGCAGATGCCCTTGATCATTAGGTTCGACGATGTGGCTTCAAATCCTTCGGGTAGCCTAACCTCAGGCACTTCTGCATAGTCGAGGCAGTAAGTCTGCTGGCATTGCTCACAGTAGAAGTGAGGATGCTGGTCATCATCATGTTCATGGCTGTGGCTGTGGCAGAGTTCATATCTCGTGCCATCGCTGTTGCCTTCAATCGCATGAATCAGATGGTGCTCACGGAAGAGGTTCAGCGCACGGAAGATATTCGACTTGTCGATGGTGCTGATCTTCCGCTCCAGTTCTGCCAGCGACTGGGGCTGCATGGAAGACTCTAAGGCCTTGACCACCACAATGCGGTTAGCTGTGGGCTTGATATGGTGCTCTTCGAGCAGTTTGACATAGGTCGTTTCGTCCATTCTTTATGTACGTTATATTTTTTTGGCTACAAAGTTACGAAATTATTGAGAATTATTTGTATCTTTGCAAACAAAAAAGCTAAGCGATGAAACGATTTGTTATTCTTGGACTGAAAATTCTTGGTATTTTGGCAGCTGTCATTGTGGTCATCTTGTTGGGTGCTGCATTTGTTTTCAACTCCAGCTCTTTCCAGAAGAAGATGCTGGACTATTCGACGGAGGCACTGGCAGACCGCCTTCAGACAAAGGTCAAGATTGATAGTGTCAGTATCAATCTCCTGACTTTTGACGCAAACCTGTTGGGAGTTGATATTGAGGATCGTGAGCAGCGGAAAATGCTGCAGGTTGGTCGTTTGTCGGTCAATCTTGATCTTTGGGGACTTCTCAGAAATCACATTCAGATTTCTTCTGTAGAACTCGACGGGGTCAAAGCCAGACTTTATAAGCCAAAGGATGGTGAGGCCAACTACCAATTCGTACTGGATGCTTTCAAGAGTGATAAGCCCAAGAAGGACAAGAAAGAAGGAGAAGAAAAGAAAAAGAAGAAGCTCTCGTTGGATGTCAGCAAGGTGGAAGTATCGGAAATCGATGTCGTATTCAACGAGGATACTTTCTATCTTGGCAATCTCAACTATGAGAAGCACTGGACGGGTAACCAGGAGGGTTCCATCCGCCATTTGCAGGGCAAGGTGGATTTCGTGACGAAGAAAGGCCCTCAGACAGGACGCGTTGACATCGGTCAGATTGCTGTCCTCGGCAAGGATGACAGCCAGCAGGTAAAGATTGACGGTATGCACCTTGTTCTCGACAACCATCTGCCCCGCAAGAATGCAGGCAAACCTAAGCGAGGCTATTTCGATGCTGGTCATCTTGATATCCAGGCCAATATGGAGCTGACGCTGAATCATCTGGGCAAGGATACTGCCAATATCTCGATGACGAAGTTTGAGGCAGTGGATACTATTACTGGTTTCAATGTGAAGACTCTGAAGTTCCGTGCCGGCATTAATAAGAAAGCCGCTCATCTGAGCGATATTACCTTGCAGCAGGACAGTACGATACTGAGATTCGACAGTGCCACGATTCAGTTACCCAGCAAGAAGGAGGGACGGAAATTCGCCTTTCAGACATCTCTGATCAAGGGAACGACATACCTAAAAGATATCTCCCGCCCGTTTGCACCTGTGCTGAAGAACTTTACGATGCCTTTGGAGCTGAGCGTGCTGTTCAGTGGTACGGATACCACCCTTGTGTTCAAGAATGTCGAGGTGCATAGTCCAGACAAGCGTCTGACCATCCATGCTGATGGGGGGATCACGCATCTGAATGTGCCTGAAGATATGGAAGTACGGTTCCATGTAAAGGACATGCTGGCAAAAGGCGATATCAAGGAGGAGATTATCAGTATGTTTGCTGGTAAGAAACTGATGATGAAACAGTTGAAGAATCTGGGAGACATCCGCTATACAGGTGATTTCGCTGTGTTATGGAAGCGTGAGGAGTTTCAGGGCAATGTGGGAACGGCAGCCGGCAGCCTAAACTTCAACTTCGCTATTGATGAGAACGATAAATATCTCACAGGCTCTGCAAATACTGGTCGTATCCATTTGGGAAAAGTGCTGGAGATGAAGGATATAGGCGACGTGTCGGTGAATGCTAATTTCAAGATCGATATCCACAAGGAAAGGACTGCGCAGATGCGAAAGAAATACGGTGGGAAAATGCCTATCGGCAATGTCAACGCCGTTGTCCGTGAGGCCAGTTATAAGGGGGTGAAGATCAAGAACCTGAATGTCGCCATCCAGAGTAATGGCGGACAAATCGAAGGCAATATCAATCAGGCGAATAAGGGCTTAGACTGGGCATGCGACTTCTCTATCTCTGATATCGACAAGATGAGTACTCTCAAGGTGAAGCCAAAGGTGAAGGTCAAAATGAAGGAAATCATCGACTTCAGCAAACTCAATCCTTTTAAAAAGAAGAAGAAATAGAGTCTTTGGGCGCAACGGGAATAGTTGCAGCAGGTGCGGTGATGCTGTCTTTGGCAGCAGGCTTCACTTGTTGCAGGCTGTCGCCCTTGGGCTTTGTCCGTTTGGGGATGCCACCTGTCTGCGTGAGGAACCGCAGATAATTGGAGTAGGTATGACTGGAGTAGGCCTTGAAGATATTGTTGGCAAACAAGATGTCGGTGATACCATTCTCATTGACGTAATCCACCATGTTCTTTGTGAAATAGCGGGAATCAATCACATGCACCTCTTCGAATGAGTAGAAAAGATAACCTGGGAGGGCGTTGCCGAAACTGTCTTTCAGGATCAGCAGCCGTCGCCCGTTCTGAGTCGATGTGCGTACACAGGTAATCTTGGTGTCGCTGCCCATGAAGGTGCAGTAAGCGCCACCGCTGCCATCCTTGAAACGATAGAAGAACACACCCTTGTAGGGGCGACCCATTCCTATCACGTGATAGTTCTCGTCGATGGTGTAGTTCGTATAGGTCGTTGTGTAACTGACACCTTTTGGTACATAGTAGACGAAGTCCTCGGGTGCCTTTTTGATGGAGATGTCCTGGGAATAGCCGTACATGCTCCCCACATAGCCATGCACAACTTTCCGTTCGTAATCAGACAGCGGACGGAAAGGTACTCCAGCCACTTGGGCGAATTTCTCTGCAGCATAATAGGCTCCCAGCGGTGCCCAGTGGTGGTCAGTGCGCAGGAAGATGTCCTCGTCGGCATGTTCGCCTAAGGCTGCGTAGATATCTACAGGTTTGACGTCTGGCGAGAGATGGTTGATGACATTCTCTATAGTAGGTCGCTGAGGACGGGTGCGCTTGCGCACCTTGTCTGGGCAGTAATATTCCACAGCCGTAGGAATGACCATGCAGTAGACATTGACATCGGGGAAGGTGTCTTTGTATTTGTTGGCAGCTCTGGCGTAACCTGTACAGCCTTTGGCCGTACCGCCATAGGCCATCAGGGCGCGCACTTTCTCACCTGTGCCTACAATGATGATGCCGGCATTGGCAATCTTGGCATTCTCGTCGGCAGTTATATGGTTTTCGTAGTTGTAGGTGGAGTCTTCCTGGACTTCCTGAGCGTCTGTGCTTTCTGTTGGTTCGAGACTTTCTGGCTCAGGATCGCTGGCTGTGGCGTGGAAGGTGATGTTCTCTTCGCCTGTCTCCATCCGGATGAGGTCTTTGATCTGCATGCTGAGTGCCATGAAATGGTCGCGGAAAGGTTCGCTGTCGCTGAACCATGAAGAGACCTCGCTTGTAAACGACCCGTCGAGCAATTTCTCAGGGGAGAATAGGGGGAATCTTTTCAGCTCACGCTTCTCCAGCTCAGAATAAGCACTTCGAGGGAAGGTATTGAAGACTACCGCCAAGGCGGCGAACAATACGCAGAAGAGAAATATGTAGGCTTTACTGAATCTCATGTTGTGTAGTGGTTTTCTGGGTGAGATAACGTGTGTAGGCCAGACTGGTCTTAGCCATTGAGGCGTGGATCAGGTTGTTGGCAAAGAGAATATCGGTAATGGCATGATTGTTCACGAAGTCGACCATGTTCTGCAGGAAATAGCGACAATCAACAACATGTATTTCCTCAAACGAAGCGAAAAGATACGGGGGTAGTGCGTTGCCATAGCTGTCCTTGAGAATCAGCAGGCGACGGTTGTTGCGGACAGCCGTCTTGATGCTGGTAGTATTCATATCACCTCCCATGAAGGTGCAATAGGCATTGGCGTCGCCATCCTCATAGTTACGGAAGAAGCTGAAAGTCTCAGGTTCACTGGCTGTCAGGAAACGCTTCCATCTTCTGCGGCCGATTTTCTTTGACTGTCTCTTATAAGTAATGTGCGTAGCTGAGTAGTCTGAATCGCGTGGCACATAATAGACGAAGTCTTCTGGGGCGTTCTTGATGGCCATCTCGCGTGAGAACGTGTACATGCTGCCGACGTAGTTACGGATGGCACGTGGTTCATAGGCTGTCAAGTCTTTAAATTCGATGCCGGCGGCCTGCGAAAATTGCCGAGCAGCATAGTAGGCACCGAGCGGTGACCAGTGGTGGTCTGTACGGGAGTAGATGGGCTCTGAGATGTGAGCCTTTAGTGTGTCGTAGATATCAACGGCCTTGACATCTGCGGATAGCTTGGACAGTATTTCCTTGATGGCCGGGCGCTCTGTCTGTGTCCAACTCTGTACTGAGTCTGGGCAATAGTAGGCTACGGCATTGGGAATCACCATGCAGTAGACATTCACCTGGGGGAAGGTCCGCTTGTATCGATTGACGATGCCTGCATAGCCGGCGCCGTTATCCGGATTGCCTTTATAAGGTTCTATGGCTCTGACGGTCATACCTGTATCAACCAGGATAATACCACGACGCACACGTCGCACATTCTGTGCTGTCATGATGCTGATGACGGTTGTCAGGAGGCAGAGTGTCAGGAGGAGTCGTTTCATATCTATGTCGTCAGAATCTGGTGTAAATAAAAGCATTGTTGGTGGCACCTACTAACAAGGCCACGCTGAGTATCAACAGGAACGCAGAGATAGCCAGGCGGGAAACGAACAGCAGGGATTCATGGATAAAGCCCCCTTGATGCGCGATTCGCTGCCACAATGCGCCAGTCCAATGGCGGATGGGCATACAGAACAGCAGGCAGACCACCCATAGCCAACAGTTGTCCATCAGTGCACTGATGGTGACGAAGTCATGGAAACTGCCTTCTTGACCAAAACAGATCTGGAAAAAGCGCATCATCCTGCTGCTGTCGTCGAAATAGAAGATGCCCCAGCCAATCACCACCAGCACTAAGCTATAGAGGTGGAGTAGGGGTGAAGGTATATAACGATGTACGCGTAAGAGCGTATATTTCTCTAAGGTGACGATGAATCCGAAGTAAACACCCCAGATGATGAAGTTCCAGCTGGCACCGTGCCACATACCTGTGAGGAACCATACCACGAGGATGTTCAGTGCCTGGTGACTGCGGTTTCCGCCCATAGGGATATAGACATAGTCGCGGAAGAAGCTGCCGAGCGAGATATGCCACCGCCGCCAGAAGTCAGTGATGGAGTTGCAGCAATAAGGATGGCGGAAGTTCTCGTTGAAATGGAAACCCAGACAACGCCCAAGACCTATGGCCATATCACTATAACCTGAGAAATCGAAGTATATCTGCAGGGTAAAGGCCACAATACCAACCCACGAACCTGTCGTCGTCAGGTCTTGCAGGTTATTGGCCAGGAACTGATCAGAAATATCTGACAGCTGATTAGCCAGAATCACCTTCTTGCCGAGACCGATCATAAAGCGGTACATGCCCTCTGCTACGTCGCTGGAGGATATATGGCGGTTGTTGATCTCTCGGGCTACGGTATTATAGCGGACGATAGGTCCGGCAATCAACTGTGGGAACATGGAGATATAGAGCAGCAGATTGCCGAAATGCCGTTGCACAGGGGCCTCACGGCGATAGACGTCAATCAGATAGGAGATAGACTGGAACGTGTAGAAGCTGATACCGATGGGCAGCGAGATCTTAGGGTCTGCCACCTCGACGCCGAGGGCATTCAACTGTTGGGCGAAGAAACTCAGATATTTAAAGGTGCTGAGTATCAGAATGTTTCCTGTTAGTCCGACTGCTAAAGCCCAACGGCGAGCACCTCCCGTCTGACTGTTGATGCCAAGTCCCGCCAGATAGTTTACCAATACACAGAACAGCATGAGGAACACATAGACAGGTTCGCCCCAGGCATAGAAGATCAGCGAGAAGACGACGAGAGTTGAGTTCTGTAGCAGATGACTATGCTCTCCTGTTTCTTCCATTGGTATTTGTCTGTCAATCCATGCAGCTGCCAGGTAGCACAAGGCAAACGCAGGGAGGAAGACGAACAGGAAGAACAAGTCAGAAAATACCATACTCCTTACTTTATTTCTTTAATAACGTCGCAATCTGTTGGGCAATATAGGTGCCGATATGTTGTGCCCCAAGCTCTGAGGTGTGGGTACCGTCACGGGTGTCGACAGGCTCATGGTCCAGACGTATCACGCTGATTCCCAGTCGCCTGCCGCAGTCTTCTATCTGATCGCCAGCCTTGGCGATACTGGCGATGCCTGCTGCGGTAGATTGCATAGGAGTGAGCAGAATAATCCGTGCCTCAGGATAGGCGGCTTTCAGTAGCTCACAACCATAACGGACAGACTCTGTCAACGAGGTAATCTCTGAAACAGGACGATCTGTAATATTGTCTATGGCGAATGCTTCCTCTGCTGTGACGGAAAAGACTCTGGGTCTGTCTTTCTGGAACCAAGCATCATTGGTGCCAGCCATGATGAGGATGAGCTGAGGCTGACGCTGTACGCCGCTGTCTATGGCCTCTTCTAATCGGCATATCTGGTTGTAAATCACATTGTCGTTCCCTAAGCGGGCTGTGTTCTCCTGCGTGTTGCGCTTGGTGGTTGTCGTGTTAGTCCAAGTGGCTCCACTACGGGCATAGCTCCTGATAGTGGCTGGTTGGAAAGCATCCTTGAACCATTTGTTCCATCCTCTTGGTTTGTCACAATTGTCACCGCCATACCAGGTATTCGAGTCTCCGAATATAATCACGTCTAATGGTTGCTGAGCCATCATCTCTGGTGTTACCACGAGTGTCAGGAGTAAGATAAGGAGTTGTTTCATTATTCGTTAAGGGTTTAAATGCTACGTTCTGCCCAGTCGCCTCTGTCTAGACTGCGATAGCCAATGGCCTCGGCGATATGGTTGGATTGGATTTGGTCTGTGCCTTCGAGGTCGGCAATGGTACGGGCCACTTTCAGTATGCGGTTGTAGGCTCGTGCAGAGAGGGAGAGTCTTTCCATTGCCATGCGGAGCATGTCAAGACTCTGGGCGTCGGGCTCGGCAAACTGGTGGATCATCCGTTCCGTCATCTGTGCGTTGCAGTAGATTCCAGGGAACTCCTTGTAACGGAAATCCTGTATCTGACGGGCCTTGATGACACGCTCGCGGATCACGGCACTTGGTTCGCCGGGCTGCATCTGTGAGAGTTGGGCAAAGGGTACGGCCTGAACCTCGCAATGGATATCTATACGATCCATCAGCGGACCGCTGATCTTGGATAGGTAACGGGTAATCTGGCCTGGGGTGCAGACGCAATGATGAGTCGGATCGCCATAGTATCCACAGGGACAGGGATTCATCGATGCCACAAACATAAACGAGCAGGGGTACTCCACCGTGTACTTTGCTCTGGAGATGGTGATCTTGCGGTCTTCGAGCGGCTGACGGAGCACCTCAAGAGTGGATTTTGAAAATTCTGCCAGTTCATCGAGAAAGAGCACCCCGTTGTGCGCCATGCTGACTTCCCCAGGCAGGGCTCTGTTGCCACCGCCTGTCATCGCTACCTGCGAGACGGTATGGTGCGGACTGCGGAAAGGTCGCTGGGATATGAGCGATGTGCCGCTGCTGAGCTTTCCTGCTACGGAGTGTATCTGTGTGGTTTCCAGACTTTCCGCCAGTGAGAGCGGGGGCAGGATGCTGGGCAGTCGTTTTGCCATCATCGACTTACCGCTGCCAGGACTGCCAATCATAATCAGGTTATGCCCACCAGCTGCGGCGACCTCCAGGGCACGCTTCACACTCTCTTGTCCTCGCACATCGGCAAAGTCGAGGTCGAATTGGTACTGGCGCTCATAGAATTCCTTGCGGGTATCGATGACCGTAGGCTCATATTGCTCTGAGCCATTCATGAAACTGATGACGTCGGCGAGATTCTCCATCCCATAGATCTCGAGGTTGTTGACGACTGCCGCCTCATTCACGTTCTCGATGGGCACGATCAGCCCCTTGAACTTCTCCTTACGTGCTCTGATGGCTACGGGGAGGGCACCATTGACTGGTTTCAACTTTCCGTCGAGCCCTAACTCGCCAATCATCATATAGTCTGAAAGCATCGTCTCACTCACTTTGCCATGAGCTGCGAGGATGCCTACAGCCAAGGGCAGGTCGTAGCTGCTACCTTCCTTGCGGATGTCGGCAGGACTGAGATTGATAGTCAGATCTGCGGTAGGGGGCTTGAAACCGATGTTCGACATCGCTGCACGAATACGGTCATAGCTCTCCTTGACAGCAGTGTCTGCCAAACCTGATAAATGGAACATGACGCCTCTGGTCATGTTGACCTCGATGGTGATGGTCGTTGCCTCCAGCCCCATCACGGCTGCACAGAATGTTTTTACTAACATAGTATTATTCAAGTAGCTCTTTGAGCTTATCGGTCATTTTCTGGTAGTTCAGGGTGCGGGCTATGATTTTGCCCTGCTGGTCGATGACGATATTGTCAGGCAGATAGGTCAGTCCTGTCTTCTGGAGGATAGGTGTCTCCCACATCTGCCCATCGCAGACGGTACTCCATCTGATGGAGTCGCGATTAATGATGCGCTTACATTCTTTAAGGTTGGCATCCAGACAGACACTGATGATCTTCAGGTCATCACCGTATTTGCGCTTCAGCCTGTTAAGCAGGTTCTGCAGGGCCATGCTCTCATAGTTCCAGGATGCCCAAAGGGTGATGATGTTCGCCTTGGCGTTCAAGTCAGCTGATGATACGCTGTTGCCGAAGACGTCAGTGGCTGAGAAAGTAGGGATCTTCAGCCCTTTCTGGTTGATCTTGAGACCCTCGACCTGCCTGCTCAGCAATGCCAGGCTCTCATCCTCGGGATTAGCCAGTCGCATCACCTCGGCCATTTCGTGAGCAGCCTGATAGTCGGCATCTTGCGTGCGGATAAAGTATCTGTCGAAGATATAGCGGCTGACGGGTGAGGTGGGATGATCCTTGATATACTGGGCTGCGGCTTTGCTCACCTCGGGCGGGGTCATCTGACTGGTCTGCAGTCTGAAGGCCGTCATCTCCTTATTCTCGTCTGTTCCCTTGATCTCGGTCTCTTTCAGATGGGTGGCATCACCTTCAATCTGGATGGTGGCACCAGGAACAGCAAAGACAGGCAGTTCGGATAAGTTGGGGAACATGAGGACGAAGGTCAGCGTATCTTCCAGTGGGATACGGTATTCGAACTCACCTTTCTGCAGACCGATGGTATCCAGCTTGTGACTTCCGTGCGTACCATATATATATAGTTCGCCCTGGTTCATCCCACGGAATCTGCCTTCAATCTTGAAATAGTCGTTGCTCTGACTGCACGAAACAGTGAAGATGAGGCAGATAAAAGCCATTATCGCGGGCAGCGTCAGTGCTACCCGCGACAGATGGTTGTTTCTATGAGTTCTCTCTCTCACGTCTTACTTCTTCAGTTCAAGATCGTTCTCTGCATATTTGGCCAGAGAGGGATCCTTGCTGATGGCCTCGCTCACGGCAGCCTTGGCATCGCTGGTGTTACCCAGGCGGGCATTCAGCAGTGCCTTCAGGTAGGCTGTGGTGGCATCAGGATTCTTCACGTACTTCAGTGTGGTGGCTGCGGTGGCATAGTTCTTGTTCAGAATCTGGGCCAGGGCGGCACTGTTGCTGTAGATCTCTCCGAAGTCCTGCTCAGCCTGTGCGTAGTTTCCTTTGGCGAGGTTCAGGTTGCCCATCACCTCTGCAAGGCCGTTGGCTCCTGTAGCGCTGGCAATCAGTTGCTCTGCTGTTGCCACGTCGCCGTTCTTCAGGGCCAGCAGTCCCAGGTTGGCATTTGCCTCAGCCAGCCCCTTGGCTTTCTGCAGATACTCACGGGCTGTATCATAGTTGCCCTTAGCATATTCGATGGTGGCGATGTTGTTCAGTGCACGGTAGTCATTGGGATAGACCTTCGTGGCCACTTTGTAGATATCCTCAGCCTCGTCGGCATTGTCCTTCAGGGCAGCACCATAGAGGATTTCCTCGATGCTCAGCTTGGTGGCATCCTCTTTCAACTGGGCGAGAATCTGCTCGTCGCTGCGACCGATGGTCTCATAGTTGATGGTCAGTCGCGAACGGCGCAGCTGTGGCAGGATACCGTCAGCCAGTTCGCGGAAGGCTGATGAGATGTTCTTGATCTGCTGCTCGCGCTCCTGCGGATCCTTATACATTGAGAGCACGCGCAGGATGATGTCCTTGTCCTGGATGTTGCTGGTCTTCACCAGTTCCTGGAATCCCTCCCAGTCCTGAGCCGTGTACTTGGCATCGACGGGGGCATCCATCTTAATCTTCTTCAGTTCCTTGTTCACATATTGCTCCGAAACCTTCTGACGCTCGTTGGCCAGCTTGTCGTTGATGCTGAAACCACCGTCTGGCGAAGCGTAGGCTGATACTTCCACATTGTCGAGGGCCAGGCGCTCGTGGTCGTCGTTGATCTGCTTGAGCATCCTTACGAACTCCTGTACGGAGTTGTTTTTCAGCTCGCTCTTGCGCAGGTTGGCCTGCTGGATGAGGAACTTGATGTTGGCCTCCTGCTTCTTCTTCGTGATGCGCTGGTAGGCATCAGGAGCGATAGCAGCCTGAGCCGATGTGATGGTGCGCTTATAGAGTTCCGAAGTGGCGATGATACCATCGGCCACCTTCACCTCGGGCACCTTCATCTGCTTGTTACCGATACGTGCATTGAAGGTCAGATACATCTCTGCCTTGTTGTCGTCAGCATAGGCGAAGTTGGTCTTCATCGTGTAGTTACCACCCATCTTGTAGTTGATGGTCTGGTCGTTACCCAGCACGCTCTCACCTTGGAAGGTGGCGCTGTTGCCCTGAACGACCTGTCCGTTCGAATAGCGCAGTTCGGGAATGACGGTCACTACGGCCTTCTTCTTCATGTACTTCTCAGGGAAGTGGCCATTGATGGTTGCGGGTACTGTTCCTGCCTGAGTCTCAAGCGGATTGGGGGTTACAGTGAAATTGTCTGCCGAGAGGGCTCCCAGTTTCGAACAGGAAGTGAAAAGCATCGCAGATGCAATTGACAGGAGGAGATAGTTACTTTTCTTCATATCTTGAGTCATTAGTTTGTTTTTCTTCGTATATAAAACAACGAGCGGGCAGTAAGCTCGCTCCATTGCTGCGGTGCCGCGAGCGGGCGGCAACAAAGTACACTGATTTTCAGCGAGTTACGGGACTTGTATACGTTTTTTGTATCTGTTTTAATCCCAACCACCAGCATTTCAAATAACACTTTTGCAGTTGCAAAGGTAGTATATATTTTCAGATTGTCTAATATTGGGGATTACCTTTTATGACTAATTCATATTAATAAAGGGTTATTAACATACCCACACCATATTTTCATGTGGTGGCATTAGTCAATTATTGTATACGTACATTGTATATATATCGGGAAAAGCCGAGAAAAAAGTGAAAGTAAAAAGAATGATAGGGAGTACCACCAGCACCAAAAAAAACTAATAAAACAGAACACCCCCCTCGTTTGTGTCGGGTTACCATACACAAAATTTGGGCTGGTTTTTTGAATTTGGTTTTTGTGTGTTGAGGCATGGGGGATTGAATAGTAAAACTGGGATGATGCAGAAACACACCCAGCGGATTTTTGCAGATTGAAACAACCATTTCCAAAAGTGCATTTTGGCATGAAAATTTAAGGGTATAAATAATATCAAATCTAAACTCTCAAAAGTGCTCTGCAATAAGGGGGTGTGGAAAATCCAGTACCCTTAATTTTCCCCCACCTTTTTTTACTACCCAGCGGACAATAGCGTTATGTCCCCCAAAATAGGGTTGTTATGTCCCCGATTTTCGGTAACATAACAAAGCAATGCAGAAATAGCGTTGCAATGATAGCGTTTTTACTGGGTGTGGGGTTTCCCTCTTGCTCTTACATAGTAAGAGAAAGAGTTTGTATGTATATAGGAATAGGGGGGATATGTATACTATATTAGGGTTGTTATGTCCCCGATTTTCGGGTACATAACACACAAGTTACTTTCATCTGTTATTCCTGTATCTTTTATCCAGTAAGTTATAGTTTTCTTTTGCCATATTTTTCAAAGCCTCATCAATGCCAAATACATTATCTTTGTTTTCAGCCATCCACTTTTCATTATCCCTTTTCCATTTGGATTTATAACTTTCAATATAGTTGCAAAGTTTCTCCAGTTCGCTTTCATTTATAGAGTAATAACCAGCCTTTTCCTTTTTTTCAACTGGCTTGAAAGTCTTATTGTTGTGCTTTATGCCCTCCTCCGACAATTCTTTAAGCCTATCCCCAACTTTATTATGCCCCCAGCCAGTAATGAAGCACAAGTCATTAACTGAAAGCCTCATTCCACCATACCATTTTACCTTTTTGGATTGGTAGGCTTTTACGTAATAGTTATGCAGGCTTATAAGGGAATCCAACAATACTTGTTTCTGTTCCCCGATAATGCGGAATGCAAATAAATCCAAGTGCTCTAATTTGTTCATATTGTGAGTATTTTAATTGTTAATACAAAATCTGTATACTGCATAGAAATATAGGTGTGCTGCATCAGCCTCATTGTCATCAACTGGGTTAATATGCCACCTTTTCTCTGCAGCCTCAATCATTTGTTCTTTCGTTGCATAAGAGTTGTTTGTGGCGAAGAATTTAAGATTTGAGGGTTTGACGAAAATAGGCTCTCTGATGCCGCATTTTTGGCAAGCAAGTATAAGTCCCCAGTGATAGAAAGAAAGTTGCTTGTTGGCGAAATATGACCTATCCAGCCAAAGCAAATCTTCTGCTATTACAAGTTCAATTCCGTTTTCTTTGATGAAGCCACACACTTTATCAATAAAATATGTTTCCCTTTGGTAATCGTCCCCCATGTATTTAGGTTGTTTACCAGTCGGGGGGAATTTCCAAACTCCCTTGAATGCTGCAGAATAGACACCAGTCTTTTCGGCCATGTCTAATGCAAGAATGTTGCTTTTTGTAAAACTATTCGGCATGATGTTTTTTTTCATGAAATAGTAGTGTAAATATATCGGAGGTCAATCTCACATAAGTCGTTTTAACATTTGCGCCATAGATTTAACTAAAATCGAAAAGATACTTGAATATATAAAACTAACTGGGAGTATTTCACAACACCCCCAGTTATGCGAATAGTCTTACCTAATCAATTAAAATGCTCATATAATAATAGCTATCGGGCAAAGCAAGCCAGCGTAATAATTAACTTTGAATAACTTTATTATTGAGCACTTTTGATTTACTAAGGTAGTAGTAAGTAGAAGTGTGTCGGGGGGTCGTTCCAGTAACCTTATATTTTACTATTTCCATAGACTGAAATAATCTTTGTTTTATATTGGCCGCATCTATACCAATCGTTTGACTTATTTCTTGTATCGTTTCATTGTCGATATAGTGTAATAGGAAAATCTTTCTATCTATCGGCTTTAATGCCATGATGGCTTTATATGTCATATCGGAGAAAGCGAACCTCCCAGTGTTGGCAAAGTCTGAGGCTCTGAAAGTGCCAGTGTTGGGGTGTGTCGCTGGTTGTTGGGCATTGCTCATGTTACTAAGTCTTATAAATATGCTCTTTTCCTTTCTGAGGCTCTTAATTTGGCTATAGATATAATTCTTAATGCAGACGTGCAAAAACGTCTTGATGGGCTTGTTTGGGTCGTAATACGGCACGGATTTATATAGTTTGGTCTGTATGTCTGCAAATGTCTGTTCAAAATCCATGTCGGGGGACAAATATCTTAATGTTACGTTTCGGCAATAATCCAAGTTTGGGGAAACGTACATATCAAATAATTCTTGTTTCGTTGAGGCTGATTTCATGACGTTGTAGGGATTAAGGGAACACCCCCAAGTTTGGAAGTGTTCCCAGTTGGTTATTAATACACGTTGTTTACTGGTTTGTAATACGTTTCTTTTACGTATCTTAATGAAGTTCCACCGTCTTTGGCGGCTTTCTCCATTGCAGCAAGTTTGAGTGCTTTATATTCTGTATCGGCATTGCAAGTAATAGCGGTTTTTCTTATAGTGTAATTTGTAGGCTTGAATGAAAGCCCCATTGCAATTCCGATTTCTTTCAATAAAGCATTCATGCACTCTTTAACTTGGTCAATACGCTTATAGTTGTGTTTGCCATTGTCACGAATATTGCAGGGGCATGGAAACAGAAAGCCATTGACGCTTTTATCAATATACTTGTTTATAATTTCCAGCATTTCAGCATTAAAGGAAACGGAAACCAAATGTTTAGATAGTTCTTTGTCATCATTCGCAAATCTGTTTTCTTTATGTGGCAAGTATATAATTCTGTTATGCTCAAAATCTATATTTTCAATTTTTATCCTAATAGCGTCAATTGGTCTGATGCCACCAGCAGAAAGCATAAATTTAAGAATGTCGTACCACAATTCGACATTTTCCATTTTGGGGGTATATTCGTATTTCTTATGATTGTGCCAACTGGGTATTTTGACATCTATAGTATACAAGTCGAAATTCTTGAAAGCCTCAACTTGTTCAAAAGTGAGTGCCCCCTCCAGTTCTTTTTCTCTGTATATTTCCACAAATGATTTGTTGGAGCGTTGCTTTAGTCGGGTTGTTGGGTTCTGTTTATCCAATACAACTTTATTGCTTTCGTTGCACCCAGTTACTTTGTTGTAGCGTTGACTTATTGCGGCATTTATAACGGCTCTATAACACTGCATCATTCTTTCAAAGTTTGCACCCTTTTTGCCGTTTTTGCCTTTTCTGTTTTTGAGGTAAGCAGAAAGGTTTTCAAAGTCGGCTTGCTTAAGGTCTGAAATAATAGAGTTGTACTTTTCCCAGTTCTTAAGCGAGTTCTTAAGGGTTATGTACACTTGAAAGTTATTGGAATTGGGATTTTCTTCTTTTCCCCTTTGGTCGTTAATCACAATATCCAAAAAATCGGCAAACGTAATTGATGCGTTGAGGCTTTCTTTTTTGCAGCCTCCCAGTACAAACGTTGCCACCTCTTTTGCAGTCTTAAACTCTGAGTGTTTAATCAATGCAGCGTTGCAAGCCTCAACAAAGTCAATAATCCTTTTGTTGTTATCAGCACCAAGTTTGCCGCAAACGCTAATATCAAAGAACGTCTTAGGCTTAAAGATAGTCTTAATATCAAGTTCTTTGGGTACTGGGATATTAAAGTAGTCACAAGTTCTTTTGATTGTCGTTGTGGGTCTGTAGAATGGCTTAAACACCACTTTTCCCTCAATAACAAAGGGGGTTGAGTTACTAAGGAACAATGCAACTTGTTTCCTCCCATTCAATCTAACACTAATTTTTGTTGCCATAATTAAGCAGTTTTAATTGATTTAACAATAAATTGACTGGGATTGGAATTATGCCGAGTATACGACTAAAAGAAACATTTCCATGTATACGGAAAATGTATACGTTTTAGCCCAATTCGTATACCTTAATCAATTAAAACTAAAAATTCCCCAAAACAAAAGGGGCTGATTTCCAGCGTTTTAGCACTCTATCAAAGTACTGGTGTGCCGCGAGCGGGACTCGAACCCGCACGACCGTTTCGGGTCAAGGGATTTTAAGTCCCTCGTGTCTACCAATTCCACCATTGCGGCGCCCGATATGCTCGAGCTTTACGGCTTTAGCGACTGCAAAGGTAGTAAGTTTTCTCCGAACAGCCAAACTTTTTACACATTATTTAATAATATAGTGAGCAAATTACGAAACATTGTTGTATCTTTGCAACCGAAATGGTGAACAAAATGCAGAAATCGATAGTCATAGCAATCATAGCCGCCGTATGCCTGATGGTGGGGTGTACGGGCAATAAGGCGCAGATGCTTCAGCTGTTGGAAGAGCTGGAGGCCACTAACCGTGCTGGCAAAGAGTTGCTGAACGATTCACTGGCAGAAGCCCTTGTAGCCTATTTCGACCGTCACGGGTCGAGCAATGAGCGTATGCGCTCCCGTTATATGCTCGGGCGTACCTATTATTTTATGGGCGAGTTGCCTCGCGCCTTGGAGATCTACAACGAGGCAGCCGATTGTGCAGATACCACGTCTACAGATTGCGATTACAAAGTCCTAAGCCGCATACATGCACAGAAGGCGGTGATCTTTAACATGCAGATTCAGCCTCGTAGCCAACTCAGTGAACTTCGCTTGGCAGAATACTATGCATGGAGAGGGAAAGATACTTTGCAAGCGATTGAGTGTTTTGCGCAACAGGCTGAAGCCTACGATTTCTTGCATATATATGACTCAGTTGTCATAATCAGGGAAAGAGCATATGACAAATTCATGGAGGTGAATAGGATTGAACGTGCTGCTCAAACCTTAGGAAGTGCGATTCCTTCATTATTGGAAATGCACGATTTTGCTAGGGCAAAAAGATTTATCGATTTATATGAAACGAAGTCTAATCTGTTCGATGAATTTGGTAATATAGAAAAAGGAAGGGAAATCTATTATAGTATAAAAGGTAGATATTATTTGGCAATTAATAATCTTGACTCTGCTGAATTTTTATTCATGAAAGAATTAGCATCTGGTAAAGATTTGAATAATAAGATTGTTGGGAATAAATGCCTTCAGGAAGTTTACGAAAGAAGAAAAAATGTAGATTCTATCGCTAAATATGCGAGTATAAGTTATAAGCTTAATGATTCTGCCTATACTTTATCTGAAATGCAGAATATCCAGAAACTTCAGGCATCCTACAACTATAACCATAAAAAACAGCTCGCAGAGCAAAAGGCGCGAGAGGCAGAAAGGGCTTGGCTGATTCTTGCTTTGGTTGTCAGCTGCGTTATTATTATTCTGCTTCAATTCTCCAAGAAATACAATCTTTTCAAGAAAGCAGCTTTGGATTATCGCTTAAAGAATGCAGAGATTACTCACAGATTGAGGAAGATGGCGAAATCCAACCCGCCAGTGCAACCAGGTTTGGAGGATTGGAAGCAACTTCGCGCCCTTGTTGAACGTGAAATACCAGATTTCCCCAAAATTGTGAATCCAGATGACCGTCCGTTAACAGACATAGAGTATGATGTCTGTCTGATGATACGTGTTCATCTGATGCCGATTGAGATTGCTAGATTGAAGAAATGTGCTCCGTCGTATGTTTCAAATATCCGCAAGAGTCTTCTCAAACGAATATTTGGAAAAGAAGGTAGCGGTGATGATTTTGACGATGAAATCGCCAAAATTGGTTATTAAGAGAAACATGTGAAAAGACTTTATATGACGTTGTGAAATCATTTTCAACGTTATTTTTTGGCGTACCGTCCATCCTTTTTTATCTTTGCTGCTGATTTTGAACCCACATAAATGGTGGCACTTTTAAGAAAATTGTTAAATACGGTTAAATACGAGTACTTCTCGTGCCAGATTTAGAGAACTGGCCAGTTATATATATAAATATGTTTTTATTATGATTAAGTATAATGTTTTATGGGTGTGTGGTCTCTGGCTGATGCTGTCAGGATTGTCAGCATGCAGTAGTAGTAATCAAGAGTTGGAACCAATAGTTGACCCGATTATTCCGCTAGAGACACAAGATAGCAGTTACGTTGTAGGTGATGTGGTGGCATCTGTTTCAAATATTGTTGGAGTCACATATTTCAGTAAAGGTATCAATAATTGGTATATTCGAGATTCGAGACGAGAACGTTTAGGTAATGGTGCTTATGTATGCATGAGCTTACCTGAAACTTTCCAAACGGACAGTTCTCAGAGGGTTTATTATTCTGGAGATCTATATCGTTATCACATTAGTTCAAAAATACCCATTTCTGAAATTCCACCTGTATTGCTGACTGCAGACAGTACATCATATTGTATCATTATAACTGAAATACGTGATTATCAGAATTATCAGCACACAGCAGTGCATGGTTGTTTTAGTGGTGAAATCTATGAAATAAAAGATGATATCATACACTTGGTTGTACGATCAACTCCAGAAGAGCATCCTCTTAATAATACCATTCACGAGTGGAACACCATCTCTGTTAATATAAGTGACATTCCAGAAGATATGCAAAAAGAATGGAACATCTTGGACTTTGATATCATAGAATATAAGAAGAACACATCGACAAGTACTGATGAAAGAATATATATAGATTACTTTTGCAAGATAAAACTTTGTACATGATTTCAGTTCTTTATCCGTTATATAAATAAACAAAAGTTTTCGGCATATGAATAAAAATGGTTTTATAGTTTATTCTTTCCTGGCGGCGTCAGTCCTCTGTTTGGCTACTGCCTGTGAAGATGTTACTGGGTATAAAGACTCGCCTGTTGATGGATATGTTGCACCCAAGAATTTCTCTGTGTCAGGCTGTAAGTCTACTACAAGTACAAGAGGATTGTTTAAGGACGAGACCATTGAGTACGAAGCAAGAGAGAATGGTCTATTACGTATCACGCACAATAACGCCGTTTTCGAGTGCGCCGTTGAACGGATTTATGCAGCAATGACCGTGAATGACCATACGTATATCATTGAAGAGAAGGCACAGGAAGGTCCTGTCAGTGTCAACTGTGTCTGTCCCTACGACTTAGGATACGACATCGGCCCTCTCACAGAAGGAGAGGAATATTCAGTAAGCATCAGAAGGGGGAAATCGGAAGAGTCTGAGGTCGCCAAATTCATTTTCACTTATTCCCCAACTGTCAAAGGGCAGATTTCCAGAAAATGAAAATTGTCCCATGATAGACACATAAATGCAAATAGGTGGGCGCAATGGGGCTTGGAACCATTGCGCCCTTCGAATGATTAAAAAACCATAAATTTCAGCGAGATCGTGCAGGGTTTGAGGGGCCTATCAGTTATATAGGTAAAGAACCATAGAAAAAGAGAGCAAAGATGAAAGTTAGATTTAATTGTTTAATCATGAAGAAACTATTTATTATTGCAGCCATCGTGCTGCTGGGAGGAATGATGACTGCTTGTAGCAGTAGTGATGATGAATTTGATGTCGAGCAGGTGGAGCCAGCTCTGCGTCCGCTTTTGGGCTACTGGCAGTATACTGGTCAGACCTTCGACAGTCGTGTTGGTTACGTCTTCAAATCCCATGGCGAAGTCCTATGTTGGGAAGTCTATTGGGGTGAGTACAAAGAACGCCATTTCGGTACCTATGGAATTGATGATGAACAGCACTTTTATCTCAAGGGTGACAGTAAAGAGAACAATTCAGAAGGGGAATACTGTTACGTCACAGAATTTTTCCCTGATTCTATGACCACATTCAGTCCTAATTCGCCAGAACTTCTCCAATACAAGAAATATAAGAAAATAGGCGGTAGACCCTAATAGAATGCAAATACTCTGAAAGGTTGTGACCCTTCTGACCCTTCCGACCCCTAAGCATGTGGCCGGAAGGTGCGGGAGGGTCGCTTTTTATTTATGTATGACAACTATACTCCAATAGTCGTATCTTTCATTCCAATAGTCGTACTTTTTGTTACGATAGTCGTAACGAAAATTCCAATAGCTATAGCATTTTTTTAGTATTAATAGTAGAACTATTTAGAATTAATAGTAAAAAGTTCTGGAATTAATAGTAAAAAGTTGTGGAATTAAATCCCGGGCCAGCCCCATACTCTAGCCATATTCTAGCCTGCTTCTAGGCTTACTTATGAGTATGCTTAGAGTATGGGTAGATGCTGATTGCTTGCCTGGATAGGGTAGAGTATCTCTGGGGACAGGCGTTGGATAGGTGGTGCTTTTGAAAATTTTAGTTAAAAATTGCAAATATGTGTTAGTTCCTTGCAAGGTTTGTATATCTCATCAGTTATATAAATAGAAGACAAAATTTTTATGAATATGAATAAAAATGGTTTTATAGTTTATTCTTTCCTGGCGGCGTCAGTCCTCTGTTTGGCTACTGCCTGTGAAGATGTTACTGGGTATAAAGACTCGCCTGTTGATGGATATGTTGCACCCAAGAATTTCTCTGTGTCAGGCTGTAAGTCTACTACAAGTACAAGAGGATTGTTTAAGGACGAGACCATTGAGTACGAAGCAAGAGAGAATGGTCTATTACGTATCACGCACAATAACGCCGTTTTCGAGTGCGCCGTTGAACGGATTTATGCAGCAATGACCGTGAATGACCATACGTATATCATTGAAGAGAAGGCACAGGAAGGTCCTGTCAGTGTCAACTGTGTCTGTCCCTACGACTTAGGATACGACATCGGCCCTCTCACAGAGGGAGAGGAATATACTGTAAGCATCAGAAGGGGGAAATCGGAGGAGTCTGAGGTTGCTAAATTCATTTTCACCTATTCCCCATCTGTCAAAGGGCAGATTTCCAAGGAGTGATTTTGGGCGCAATGGGGTCTGGAACCATTGCGCCCTCGCGAACTACCGTTAATCTTTTCTCAGCCACATAGAAAAGAACTTGTCATAAACTTCGTAGACACCAAGGGTTGATGTGACAAATCCCTTTTCAAGCAACCCTTTGATGGCCGACTGCACGCTACTTGTTGAAGGCAGGTGCCAGCGACGGATAAACTCTGCCGATGTGATGGCAGTAGCCTTGCCAGCCTTGCTGATAGCCACTAACAGCATTTTCTGCTTAGGAGGAAGTTGGAAAAGCATCGATTGGTAATTGAATTCATTAGCTTTCAGGATATTGCTGATTGCCAAATCTATCATCTCCACAGTACTATTTGAGCCAGGCGAGGAAATGGCAAAGAGTTCATTCATAACCCGCTGTACATACCAAGTGACACCCTCAAAGCGCTGATAGACTGTCTGGAACACAACAGTGGGAAGAGTCTTGTTGGCTGCCTTGAAATGATTTTGGGCAAACAGACAGTATTTGTCCATCGGGATACAGTCGAGATTCATCATCGAGGTGCTTTGGTAGAAGGGCCTGGCCGGACTATTGAACATCTCGGCCATCATGGAACGCTGTGAGCCCGCAAAGATAAAGTTGGCATTACGACAATGCTGTACAAAGGTGCGAAGCAAGGCTTCAGTGTTGCCATCAGGGTATTGGCTGACGGATTGGAACTCATCGATCGCAACGATACATGGCTTATCGGCAGACTCTATGTATTGGAAAATCTCTTCAAGTGTCACCCGTGGTGTATGAATATCACCAACCTCCACATTCCATGAAGGATTGCCCATGTAGTCGAAAGATATGCCGCTGCGGATGGAGGCCAGGACATCAGTAAACTTCCTCATCACTTTGGCCCCCCAAGGCCGCAAGGACGATACCATGCTGCTCCCCATTGCCATAACCATATCCTCCATGTTCTTGGTGGCATAAATGTCAATCAGGAAGGTATAGTATTTCTTTCTGACCTTTGGCAGATGATACAGGTTCTCTATGAGCCCCGTTTTTCCTATGCGACGCGGAGCTATCAGCGCTACATTATTGCCATTCTCTATCAGTCGTAACAACTGACTGGTCTCGTCTTTACGGTCACAGAAATACTCTTCAGACTCGTAGCCATACAGGATGAAGGGATTATTTATCATACGCTAAACTCTTTTCTGCGTACAAAGATAATAATTGTACTTTGATTATTATACTATAATAATTGTTTTATAATAATCTTTAACAGAAATTATCTGCAAGAAAAATAGTACCTCAGTTCCAGGCGCGGAGCAGGGAGCCATCGAAGGCGCAGAGATAGCGCAGGAGGGATTCGCCTGGCTCGCCATTCGTGATGCTGCCAGTTTCCAGATCGTAGGTACGCTTGCATTTGGGACAGGCCACTTGTTGGCGGTTGCCCGTCCAGTCGAGTGCCTGCAGATTAGTGCAGTTAGGGCAGCTGCGGTCGTAGGCCCAGAGCCCGTTGAAGTTGGTCATGCCGATGATGAGGCCGATATTGTTGCTGGCTCCGAGGATACAGGCGGTGCGTTTCTCAATTTCCGTACTGATGACGTTGTCCTCGCGAGGCGTCTTGCCGTCGTTGCTGGTCACGTAAACGTGGCGGAAGGATGAGGAGCCGTCGCCTGATGCCGTCACATAGACGTAGGTGCCTGGATTCCTCGCTGCTACGAACAGCAAGCTCGTGGGGTGCTGATCGTAGGAGAAGACAAACTGGCAGGCGTATTTTCTGCTAAAAGGTGCCTCAGCCTGACAAGAAACTAAAATCAGACAGAGGAACAGCCATGTCCTTTTTAGATAATAAGAACATAAGAACATAAGAACAAATATATTGTTAGCGTCCCAGTAGTTTACGTTCTGCCTCTGTCATGCGTTCGAAGTGGAATCCGTCGAGCGTCTGCTGCATCAGGGCCTGTATCTGGTCGTTACAGAGGTTGCCGATAGAGCCTTCATGCGTATGGTGGATGTGCTTGTCGGCCTTGAAATTGCCTGCCTCGATGTCGAGGCCCACCTTCTTGTAGGCATCGCGGAAAGGCATGCCGTTGGCTGCGAGGCGGTTCACCTCTTCAACGCTGAACATCGGGTCGTACATCGGATTGTCGAGGATGTGCTCGTTCACCTCTATCTTGTTGATGATATAGGCTGCCATCTGCAGACAGTCCTTCAGCTCGCCAAAGGCTGGCAAAAAGACTTCCTTGATGATCTGCAGGTCGCGGAAGTAACCCACGGGCAGGTTGTTCATGATGAGTGTCACCTGCTGAGGCAGCGACTGCAGCTTGTTGCACTTGGCACGGATGAGCTCGAAGACATCGGGATTCTTCTTGTGGGGCATGATCGACGAGCCTGTCGTACACTCCTTGGGTAGCTTGACAAACGAGAAGTTCTGAGAGTTGAACAGGCAGGCGTCGAAGGCCATCTTGGCGATGGTGCCTGCAATGGTGGCGATGGCGAAGCCCACGTTGCGCTCCATCTTGCCTCGCCCCATCTGGGCATAGACCACGTTGTAGTCCATCGAGTCGAAGCCCAGCAGCTCCGTCGTCATCGTACGGTTCAGGGGGAATGACGAGCCGTAGCCTGCTGCAGAGCCGAGGGGATTGCGGTTGGTCATCTTATAGGCTGCCTGGAGGAAGAGCATATCGTCGCAGAGACTCTCTGCGTAAGCACCAAACCAGAGCCCGAAGCTTGATGGCATCGCAATCTGCAGATGGGTGTAGCCTGGCATCAGCACGTCCTTGTACTGATTGCTCTTCTGTATCAGCTCGTCGAAGAGGATCTTCACCTCGTCGGCAATCTCCTTCAGCTCGTGGCGGGTGAAGAGCTTGAGGTCTACGAGTACCTGATCATTACGGCTGCGGCCTGAGTGGATCTTCTTGCCCATGTCGCCCAACTTACGGGTGAGTAGCATCTCTACCTGCGAGTGTACATCCTCGACATCGTCTTCGATCACGAATTCGCCACGCTCTGCCAAGTGATAGATGTTCTTCAACTCCGCCAGCAGCTGTGTGAGTTCGTCTTTCTCCAACAGTCCGATACTCTCGAGCATGGTGATGTGGGCCATCGAGCCCAATACGTCGTATTTGGCCAGATAGAGGTCCATCTCGCGGTCACGTCCCACCGTGAAACGCTCTATCTCCTTGTTGATTTCAAAGTTCTTTTCCCAAAGTTTACTCATATCCTGCCTTAAACATATCTCTTAAACATAGTGTACTTGAGCGAGGGCATCGGCGATCTTCTCTACGCCGTCCTGAAGCGGTTTCTCTACCATGCTCTTGATGAAGGGGTTCAGCTCTGCCTTCACCGTCACCTTCATCTTCGAGTTGTTCTCATCGACGGGCAGCACCTGAACCCATACGTTGAAGGGTACGGGCGACTGAACGGTCTCGAACTTCACGCACTTAGGCTCCTCGCGATCACAGATGCGGAGCTTCAGCTCTCCCACGGGATTGACATTCAGGCTCACCGTGTCTTGGTCGAAGCTGAAGTCATTGATCTTGTCCTCAGGGATGCGGTCGCGTACCTTCTCCAGATTGTTCAGGTCGCTGAGATTGTTGTAGACAGCCTGCTGAGAGTAGGGGACGAACTTCACGCTACTCTCGAATTTTGATTCACTTCCGAATAGTCCCATAATCCTATTTTTTATTGTTTCCACGTGTCGGGGCTCTTGCGCCATTCAGCGAGCACAGCCTTGTCTGCCTCCTTGATATAGCCTGTCTTGGCAGCCTCCTCAATCACAGCCTCGTAGTTGCTCAGGGTGATAAGTTTCACGCCAGCCTCCTCGAAGGCCTTCTCTGCCACAGGGAAGCCATAGGTGAACGAAGCTACCATACCGATCACCTCTACGCCATACTCTCGCAGGGCTGCGACGGCTTTCAGACTGCTGCCGCCAGTGGAGATTAGATCCTCAACGACTACCACCTTGGCACCCTTCTTGATCTCACCTTCCACCTGGTTGCCCATACCGTGATCCTTAGGCTTCGGACGTACATAACTGTAGGGGAGTCCCAGCTGATCTGCCACGAGTGCACCTTGTGCAATAGCACCTGTAGCCACGCCAGCCACTGCCTCTGCCTCAGGGAAATGCTCCTGGATGGCGTGGCAGAGCTCCAGCTTCACGAAGGAACGGAGCTGAGGGAACGACAGTGTCTTACGGTTGTCGGTGTAAATAGGTGATTTCCAACCCGATGCCCAGGTGAATGGCTCGTTGGGTTGCAACTTGATGGCCTGAATCTCCATCAGTTTCTTAGCAAATTGATTCTTGATTTCCATAACTTCAACGTTGATTTGGGCGCAAAGTTACGAAAAAAAATATAAAGGTAAAAAAGTATAAAGGTAAAAAAGTAAAAAATCTATGATTTGGCGAAGCCGAGGGATAGGATGCTGATGCGGACGGTGCCTGATTGGCAGAGGGCTTTGGCACAGGCGATACAGGTGGCTCCTGTGGTGACGACATCGTCGATGAGGAGCAGATGTCGGTTGCTAACGGCTTCTGCATCGATGAGTTCGAAGACATGTTCTACATTCTCCTGGCGGTCCCAATGACCTTTGTTGGTCTGGGAGCCTTTGAAACTGTTGCGCCTCACCACCTTTTTATAAATAGGTAATCCCGTAATCTCGCTGACACCCTGGGCTATCTCCTCACTTTGGTTGTAACCACGTTGGCGCAGACGCTTCTTAGCCAGTGGGATTGGTACGATTCCGTCGATTCCATCGAAAAATCCTGAGGGTTGGATCTCTTTAGCCAGCATGCGCCCCACGATACTGCCGATCTCTGGATGATTCTTGTATTTCAGCTCATAGATGATGTTGGCTGTCTCAGCGTGGGCCTCGTAATAGAAGAAGGCTGTGGCTTTCTCTATAGGAATCTGCGCCCAGAAGAGCTTGGACATCTCATTTTCGTAAGCATGGCGATGAAGACCAGTCCTTGGCAGATGGAAATTGCATTTGGCACAGATGACTTCTTCCGTCACCGTCAGGCGATGGCCGCAGACCACACAAAGGCGTGGGGCAATCAAATCAAGTAGTCGGCGCCAGAAACTAATCGGTTTCATCGGCGTATTCCATCTCATCATCGACATCGAGACACTGGCGGATGATGTCGAACGTAAACCCTCGACTCAAGGCAAAGCGCACGAGTTTCTGATTCAGTTCGTAGTCGCTCTGAGCCTTGAGGCTCTTACGCTTCTGTTTCAACAGAGGACGGAGTACGGCAAGATATTCCTGATTGTCGATTTCATCGAGCACCCGTTGCTGGATATCCTGATCAATACGTTTCTGCCAAAGCGCCTGCTGCACCTTGCGACGTCCCCACTTGTTGTAGCGAATCTTATCGTTGACAAAGGCTCGTGCAAAGCGCTCCTGATCGATATAACGCTCTTTGGTAAGACGCTCAATCACACGGGTTTGGACAGCCTCATCGAGTTCCCACCGTTTCATCTTGTCACGCATCTCCTGCTCGCAGTGCTCTGTCTGTGCACAGAGGGCTGCCAGTTGCAGGAATGCCTCTTGTTCGGTCATTTCTTTCTTCATATTTTCTTAGCTTTAAGGAATCGTTGTTTGCCAAACTGGTCTTTACGTATTTCTATTTCCTGGAATCCAATACTTTCCAGATAGTTGTCGACAGTTTCAGCCGTCTGGGGATTCTGTTCGAAATAGAGTAGTCCGCCAGGCGTCAGACTTCTGATGGCGTAGTCGCCAATGCGCTGGTAGAAGATAATGGGATTGTCTTCAGGAGCAAAGAGTGCTGTCTCTGGCTCGTAGTCGAGCACGTTTTTGTCCATTCCATCGCGTTCTGAGGGCTGGATATAGGGAGGATTGCTGACGATGATATTGTAAAGTGAAGAGTGAAGAGTGAAGAGTGAAGAATCAAGGATGTCTTGGTGCTCAAAGGTCACATCGGCTCCAAGGGTTTTGGCGTTTCCTCGGGCGATGCGGAGAGCCTCGTCGGAGATATCCCAGGCACAGACATCGGCCTTAGGCATCTCAAGGGCCAAGGTGATAGCGATGCATCCGCTGCCAGTACCTATATCCAGTAGACGACACTTTTCATGGCTCTCTTTTCGCTTCTCATTTTCGATAATCCATTGACAAAGTTCTGCTGTCTCAGGGCGTGGGATGAGTACGCCTGGCGCCACATGGAACTGCCGCCCGTAGAAGTCTGCAGTGCCTAAGACATACTGCACAGGCTCGGCCTTTTCCAGCCGTGCTATGATTTTTTCCAGTTCCGTTTGGTCATTTGAAGATAATTCCGTAACTTTGCCACAGAGAATGTCAGTCATCGATAGAGCGAAGCGCACATCGAGTACCCAGCGGACAATCGCTTTTGCCTCACTTGTGTCGTAGATAGGGGTCAGTCTGTGCCAAAGTTCTTCGTATGTCATAGTGGGTACAAAGGTAAGAAAAAAAGTGAAAAGAGAAAAGTGAAAAGTGAAAAATATATGAACGGCGACGAAAAATTCATGCGACGCTGTATTCAGCTGGCCAAGAACGGACAGCAGAATGCGAAGCCCAACCCGATGGTGGGAGCGGTGATTGTCAGTGCTGATGGCAGAATCATTGGCGAGGGTTATCATGTGCGCTGTGGTGAGGGGCATGCAGAGGTGAACGCCTTTGCTTCTGTGCGCCCAGAGGATGAGGCTTTGTTGTCTGAGTCTACCATTTATGTGAGTCTGGAGCCTTGCTCGCACTATGGCAAGACACCACCTTGTGCCGATCTTATCATTAAGAAAGGTGTACGACGGGTGGTCGTGGGCTGTATCGATGAGTTTGCTGAGGTACAAGGTCGGGGTATCAGAAAGTTGCGTGAGGCTGGGATCGAGGTAGAGGTTGGTGTTCTTGAGGCGGAATGTAAGCATCTGAATCGCCGTTTCTTTACGTTCCATCGTGAAAAGCGTCCTTATATCATCCTGAAATGGGCGCAGACAGCCAATGGCTTCATCGATGACCACTTCAAGCCTGTCCAGATTTCCAATGATTTTACCAAGATGCTATCCCATAAGCTGCGCGCAGAGGAGGATGCTATCCTGGTGGGGCGTGTGACGGAAGAACGGGATCGTCCACTGTTGAATGTCCGTGATTGGTATGGTCCTGCTCCCAAGCGGCTCGTCATTGATCATGCCCATCCGCTGAATCTGGAGAGTCTGCATGCCCATCATATACAGTCGCTGATTGTCGAGGGAGGCGCCAAGACACTGAATTCCTTCCTGGAGCAACATCTGTGGGATGAGATCCGTGTGGAGACCTCCGACCTGACCGTCACAGACGGTACACGTGCGCCTCAGGTGCCTTCTGAAGCCAAGGTTGTCAGTTCAGAGATATACGATGGCAACAGAATCGTGACGTTTCGTCGATAAATGTCTGCAACCATAAAAATAGCCCTCGGAAGTGTTGCACTTCTGAGGGCTATATATAATAAGGTGTAATCCTTACTTCATCAGTGACTGACGAGCAGCGTCGATCTTGTCCTTAGCCTCAGTCAACTGAGTCTTCAGCTCAGCAACAGTTGTTGCGTTGAGAACATCCAGAGGAGCCAGTGCGTCAGCAACGGGCTTGATGTCGGGATCATACTCAGACAGACGATCCAGAGCGTCGAGAATCAGCACGATACGGAAGGTAGAGTTGGCAGCAGCCTCGTCGTCGAAAGCAGCGAGGAACTTCTCAGTGTTCTGGTTAACCAAATAGAGCTGCTCAACGAGAGATGCAGCAGCAATCTGCCAGAAGTAGTTGATACGGCCGTTCTCGTTCATGGCATTGTAGAGAGCCTCAGTAGCCTCTGCTATAGGAGCATCATCCTCGATAGCCTTGAAAGAGGGGTCATTGATATCGGTAGCCAGTTTAGTAATAGCCTTGTCATACTCATCGGTAGGCATCTCATAGAGCTTAGCTGTCTGAGCGTCAACCTGGAGAGCAGCGAGCATGCGGTACTTCTCAGCCAATGTGGTAGCATTCTCTGCTACGGCAGGAGCCAGCAGATAGGTGGGCTTTACCTGCAACTCTTCTTTTGTCAGTTTGATGGTGCCATTGCTGGCCTGCATAACGGGAAGCTGCTTCAGCTTGCCAATCTCAGAAGCGAGGCTGTCAACGTGCATCTTGATGCTGGCCTCAATCTGCTCCTGCTCAAAACTCTTGATAGAGTCGTTTGTCTCTACAGTGTTACCACTCTTGTTTCCTCCGCATGCTGCGAAGACCATTGCTGCGAATGCTACAGCGAAAATTGATAATTTCTTCATTGTTTTAAAATTTAGTTATTAATTAAAAATTTGAATTGTTTTTCTATTTACTGTTCACCTTTTCTGATAAATCTGCCTGGACAGTCTGTCAGTAGCAATATGATTCCCATGATACTCATAATCGCCATGACGCCCATATTAAACCAGAGCGTCTTGATGTGGTGTGAGCCAAGGACCTTCTCGCTGCTGTAGAAGGGAGCGCGACCTGTCGTGCTTCGAGGGGTTAGGAAGATAAGACCGGAGCGGGGAACAATGGCGTGCCCGATGACATCGAGCATGCGCCCTTGGTCTGCACCAACGACGAACTCCTCCAGTTTGATGTTATAGTGGCTCCGCTTCAAGTCGAGCACTGCATCCTTGCCCATCTCACGGATCATCCTTGCCATTACGGCATCAGCCTTCAGGGTGGCTTCGTTGCTTCGCTTCGAGAGGATATCCTCGCACTTGGTCATATATTCCTTGAGTGAGGGGTAGGAGTAGTCTCCATTGTAAGGCTCGATCCCACAGAATTCAGACACGAAGGGCAAGCCTTGCTTGATCACTTTAATATGGTTCTCGTCGACCTCCTTGCCATGATCTTTTTCATCCTTCAGGGTTTCCAACTGAGACTCTAATTCATAGAGGAAGCCAGCGTTAACAAACTGCGTCTCATATCTCTCTTTGTCGAGCTCAAAGAAAGCTTTCTCGTATTCGTTGTCAGAATAAGATGTGACGGCAAGTGCCTCATAGGCCCAGCGGGAAGGAATGAGATCGCCAATCAACGGCACATTACCAGTCTGGCTCTTTGGCGTCAGGTCGGAGAAGCTGACTACAAGTCCACAAAGGAGAATCTGAGGAATCAGCAGTATGGGGATGCTGATGTAGATGGCAACTACCGAACTGAGACACTGTGAAAGGAGCAGACCCGTCAAGCTGGCGAGGAACGAGGTGATGAACAAGATGAGCCACCATGTCCAGAAGAGGCCATGAAGCTCCATGATATAGTTGCCGATGACAACAAACAGCAGGGTCTGTAGCAGTGAAACTCCTGCCATATAGACGATCTTCGACCAGATGTAACTGCTATATGAGAGTCTCAGGAACTTCTCTCGTTTCAACAGGGCTCTGTCCTTGATGATTTCTTCGGCACTGCCGCTCATTCCGATAAAGGTGGCGACGATGACTGCCATGAAGAAATAGCTGACGAGGTTCTTATTGTTCATCACGCTATAGCCTTCAGGAGGCGCATAGCGTGTCAGGTAGGCACACACCATCGCGAGCAGCGGTGCTTCGAGTAAGGTGATGCACAGATACTGCACATTCGTAATCTTCGTCCTGATGTTTCTTCGCAAGAAGATCAGGAACTGCTTGAGGGCATTTGGCTTCTTTTGGTCTGATGCCGGTACGTTGCTGACGCTGGGGGGTGGCAGCTCGGCTCTGTTCTTCAGATAGAGCTCATGCCACTCTTGCGGCGACATCTTCCTCTCGTCGGATACCTCACCACTGCTGTTAAGTGCCTTTTCGTCGATGATGTTCAGAACAATCTCTGGGTTGACGTTACCACAGGTAGGACAGGCACTGGTCTCTGCGTCGGCATAGTTGGCGGCTTCCTTGAAATAGGTAATGGCATCAATGGGATTGCCGTCGAATACGGGATAGCCGCCTTTGTCAAGCAGCCACAGACGGTCGAAGAGCTTATAGACATCGCTGGAAGGCTGGTGAATGTTCACCACGATGAGCTTGCCTTTGTATGTCTGTTCTTTCAGGAGGTTGATGACCTTCTCTGTATCTGCCGACGAGAGTCCTGAGGTAGGCTCGTCGAGGAAGAGTACAGCTGGTTCGCGAATCAGCTCCAAAGCGATGTTCAGGCGCTTGCGCTGTCCGCCTGAGATATATTTGTTGATGGCAGAACCCACCTTGAGATCCTTGGCGGCATCGAGCCCCAGGTCCTTGAGGGTCTTCATCACGCGCTTGTCAATATCCGCATCGCTCATGCCTTCGAAGCAGAGCTTGGCAGTGAAATAGAGGTTCTGATAGACCGTCAGCTCTTCAATCAGCAGGTCATCCTGCGGCACAAATCCAATCAGGTTCTTGGCGGCAGGTTCAGAGATGCTGTGCCCATTGATGGTAATGGTTCCTTCCTGAGGAATCAGTGTACCATTGAGGATAGAGAGTAGGGTAGACTTACCTGTACCCGAACCTCCCATGATGGCCAGCAGTTCTCCGTTGTGCAGAGTAAAGCTGAGGTCGTGCATACCGTTGTCGCTGTTGGGGAAACGGAAGTTGATGTCACGTCCGCAGAACTCTACTTGTTCGATCTTCTTGAGACTCTCGCCAAAGGCATCGGCATATTTTTCATAAATCGTTGAAAAGTAGATGGGCTTGCCGCTTTTCCCTTTCAGCACGCTACTTTGGAGCCATACCTGGAAAGCGCCTGAGAGCACAGGGACATCGTTAAGCGTAACGGTATCATTTCCTGTATAGGTAAACAAGAGCATACCTAACTCTGGATCCATCAGTGTCTTCAACTGTCCGTCAGTATCCTCCAATGTGTGGAACATCACAAATTTCGTAGGGGTGTTGTGAACGAAATCGGTATAGTTCTGGTATTCTTTTTCGGGAATATTAAAGATTTCGACGATCGTGTGGAACATGATGTCGGAGAACTGTCCGTCGCCACTGCAGAACTCCATCAAACGGAGTAGCAACAGCGACTCCTCTTTGTTTGTGATTTTTCCATGAAGACTGGAGCAAATAGACTCAACGGTGACCTTAATGTCAACGTCGACAGTCTCGTATGCTGCACGCATATCTGTGTACAGATCGAGATACATGTCAATGTTCCTGATACCTAAATGTCGACGCAAATAGTTTGTGAGCATGGTCTTTGCCCACGCTTCGTCTACTTGCTCTTCCTTGCCAAATAGCGCAAATAAGGTAAGGAAACTCGATAAGATGAGGTCTGTCATCTTTCTTAATGCTTCACAATTTTATAGTTCGAACTTAAATTTTGCTTGCAAATTTATGAAAAAAAAGGGACTATAAACTCGAAAGCAAGTTAAAAAGAATTAAAGTGGGCTATTTACGTCCGAAATCAGCAGGAACCTCGCCCCATTTTGAGGTTTCCCATTTGATGATGGGGTTACGATAGTTGTGTGTCTGCAGCCAATTCTCAGCCCTTAAGATAATCTGATAGAGCTGCTCTGTCTGGGGTGTACGCTCGAGCGTGGTCTTGCATTTTCGCTTCTGAACCCATAGGATGGCATTGTAACTGTCGGAATAGATGGTCTTGTCGTGAAGTCCCTGTTGCCAGGCTAATGCCAGTGCATGGACGATGGCAAGGAATTCACCTATATTATTGGTGCCGTGAACGGGTCCGTAGTGAAACACCCTCGCACCCGTCTGCAAGTCGATGGCCTGATATTCCATAGGACCAGGATTGCCTGAGCAGGCTGCATCCACAGCCCACGCATCTGCCCTTACCTCTGGAGGCAAGGGCAGTACCGTGTCGTGGCGGTATGACGGCGGATTAATTAACATTTCACTTCTCACTCCACACTCCTCACTCCACACTCCTCACTCCACACTCCTTACATTCTCTCCGGTACTTCGATGCCCAGCAGACCCATACCGTTCTTGATGATCTTGGCTACATTCTTGGCCAAGACGAGACGGAAGAGCTTCTTCTGCTCATCAGGTTCATTGAGGATCGAGTAGTCGTGATAGAACTGATTGAACACCTTCGTAAGTTCATAGCAGTAGTTGGCGATACCTGAAGGTGAGTAGTCCTTGCCTGCCTGTTCTACAGCGGCACCAAACTCGTTCATCTTCTGAACCAGTTCAATCTCTTTCTCCGAGAGAGAAACTGGCGAGACGGCAGGTTTGATTCCCTCAGCCTCAGCCTTGCGCAGGATACTGCGGATACGGGCATAAGTATATTGGATGAATGGGCCTGTATTGCCGTTGAAATCGATACTTTCCTCTGGATTGAAGAGCATATTCTTGCGGGCATCGACCTTCAGGATGAAGTATTTGAGCGCGCCCATACCCACGATGCGGGCAATCTCGGCTCGCTCTTCTTCGCTCATATCGTCGAATTTCCCCAATTCCATCGAAGTTTTCAGGGCATCTTCTACCATCAGCTGCATCAGGTCGTCGGCATCGACAACTGTTCCCTCACGACTCTTCATCTTACCGTTAGGCAGCTCCACCATACCGTAAGAGAAGTGTACCAGCTCCTTGCCCCACTTGAAGCCTAAGCGATCCAGCAGGATAGAGAGCACCTGGAAGTGATAGTTCTGTTCGTTGCCCACTACATAGATCATTTTGTCGATGGGGAAGTCCTGGAAACGCATCTCTGCCGTTCCGATGTCCTGCGTCATGTAGACGCTGGTTCCATCGCTGCGGAGCAGCAGCTTCTGATCCAGTCCCTCGTTGGTAAGGTCAGCCCATACTGAGTTGTCCTCATGGCGCTCGAAGAGTCCCTTGGCGAGACCTTCCTCTACCTTGGCCTTACCCTTCAGATAGGTTTGGCTCTCGTAGTAGATTTTATCGAAGCTGACGCCCATCTTCTTGTAAGTTTCGTCGAAGCCGGCATATACCCATGAGTTCATCTTCTCCCAAAGTGCGCGCACCTCAGGATCGTTCTGCTCCCACTTCACGAGCATCTCGTGGGCCTCTTTGATGAGGGGAGCCTCTTGCTTGGCCTTCTCCTCGTCCATGCCCTGGGCTACGAGCTTTTTGACCTCCTCGCGGTAATGCTTGTCGAAAGCCACGTAGTAGTCGCCAATCAGATGGTCGCCCTTCTTGCCGGAACTCTCTGGTGTCTCGCCATTGCCCCACTTCAGCCAGGCGAGCATCGACTTACAGATGTGGATACCGCGATCGTTCACGATATTGGTCTTTACCACCTTGTTGCCATTGGCCTCCATAATCTGTGCCAACGACCAGCCCAACAGGTTGTTGCGCACATGACCAAGGTGCAGGGGCTTGTTGGTGTTGGGCGAAGAGTACTCGATCATGACGAGGGGAGAGTCCTCCGTAGCCTTTTTCATGCCGAAGTTCTCGTCTTGATCGATGGCGCTAAGCAACTGCAGCCATGCCCCATCGCCAATGCTCAGGTTCAGGAATCCCTTCACCACATTGAACTTCTCCACGGACGGACAGTTCGCCGTCAGATATTCGCCAATCTCCTGAGCCGTCTGCTCGGGACTTTTCTTGGCAGCCTTGACAAAGGGGAATACAACTAAGGTCAGGTTACCTTCAAACTCGCTTCTCGTCTTCTGTAGCTGCAACATCTTCTCCGTGGCGTCCATACCATAGAGGGCCTTCACGGCCTCGCCCGCAGCCTTACAGATCAATGCTTCAATATTCATCTTTCTCAAATTTTGGGTGCAAAGATACGAATAAGTGAGAAGAAAACCAAAAGTTTTTGGATATTATCCTATTTTTATCTCGTATTTCGACACAAACGGAGAAGACGGTAGTCATGAAGAGTGCAGGAATTATTACTCAACGTTCAACTCCTTCCTCAGCGTCAGTATGTTGAGATTGTCTAAACGCTCATAGTTGATGGAGTCCATGTTCTGACGCATGATGAGGATGCCCATGCCTCCAACGCTCCGTTCTATTATTCTTTATCAATGGCTTTTGTCTTGCTCGAGCGGTCGATATAGTCGAGGATGATCTCGGCGGCATCGTCCTCACTCAGGTCGTCCATTGAGATGACGAGCTGGTAGTTGCGTGTGTCGTAGCGCGACGTATCCTCATATTTCTTGATGTAAGCTTCGCGGGTAGTGTCCATCTTGGCGATGATGTCGCGGGCTTCCTGCTCGCTGACGCCCTGCCGGCGCATGACGCGCTGGATGCGGTGGTCCATCGAGGCCTGGATGAAGACGCTCAGGTGGTTGGGCCATTCACGGAACACCATGAAGCCCGTGCGGCCAGCCACGACACACGACGTCTGTGTCGCCAGTTCCTGCAGGATGTGCTTTTCGGTCTCAAACATCGTCTCGTTGTCGAGCCTCACCTCTGCCTCCATGGGCATGCTGGCACTATTGATAAGCGTCTGGTAGTAGTTGTTGATATCGTTCCACCATGACTTCTTCTGCGCCTTGATTTCCTCGATGCGCTCCGGCGTGAGCCCGAACTTCTGGGTCAAGCCGTCGGTGACAGCCTTGTCGCAGTACTTCACGCCTAACTTCTCGGCCAGTTTGCGGCCTACGGTACGGCCGCCAGTTCCGACCTCACGGTTGATGGAAATCACAAATTTCTCGTTTTTGTTCATAACTTTTTCTTGTTTATTGTTGCTAAATGATTAATTTCACTCGGAAGCCGCGCTTGGTGGGTTCTTCTATCACCTCGCGGCACTGTTTGCCAAGTTCGGTGCGGTGCACATCGCTCAGCGGTGTAGCCTCCATCTTCTCCACCATGAAGTCGAGGGCCGTGACGAGCGACTGCTCACTGTGGGTGATGCGGACGGTGATGGGACGATACGGTGCCATTGCGCCGTCGAGCATCTTGTCTGTCAGCCGGTGCGCCGTATCCTCTTTTTCGCTGATGCCGTACTTGTGGCAAAAGGCACTGATGGTGGAGTGCATGCCCAGGAAGTCGAAGTCGGGTCCTCCAATCTCGAACACCTCCTTACGGATGCGCTGTATGAATGCCTTGGTGGCACTGTGTACTGGGTTCTCGAAAATCTGCTCGGGCGATCCGTCCTCGTGGATGTAGCCGTCGTACATGAAGAAGATGCGCGTAGAGACGTCATGGGCAAACTTCATCTCGTGGGTGACGATGAGCATCGTCATGCCCTCCTGGGCCAATTGGCGGATGACGCTGAGCACCTCGCCCACCATCGTCGGGTCGAGGGCCGATGTGGGTTCGTCGAAGAGAATCACCTCGGGCTTCATGGCCAGGGCGCGGGCGATTGCCACGCGCTGCTTTTGTCCGCCGGAGAGGCTGGAGGGATAGACGTCGGCCTTCTCGGCCAGTCCCACCTTGCGCAGCAGGGCCAGCCCCTCCTGGCGTGCTTCCGCCTCTGGCCGTTGGAGCAGTTGGCAGGGCGCGAAGATGACGTTCTCCAGTACGGTCTTGTGCTCGAAGAGGTTGAACGACTGGAACACCATGCCCATCTTCTTGCGCAGCTTGTTGACGGGATAGCCCTTGGCAAGGATGTCCTCGCCGTCGACGATGATGCTGCCGCCGCTGGGTTGTTCCAGCAGGTTCAGACAGCGTAGGAAGGTGCTCTTCCCCGTGCCTGACGGTCCGATGATGGAGATGACTTCGCCGCGACGGATGTCAACTGTGATGTCGCGCAGCACGTCGAGGCTGTCGTAGCTTTTCCGCAGATTGGAGATGGAGATAAGTGGGGCACCTGGATCATGGGGACCTGGGTCATGGGGACAGGTTGCTTGACCCAAGCCTGGGTCATGACCCTGTCCCCATGACCCAGTCCATGACCTACGGCGGCTGATGAGCCATGCACCACAACCTATTATTATAATAAGAAGGGCTACAGACCACCAGGGGAAGGTGTTCCCCTCACTCGTGGAGAGCGACTTGGGATGTTTTCCTGTGAGTATTCCTGCCTCCCCCTTTCGTGTGATGAGCACGAAGTGCGACTCGACGTAGCCGTCGGAGAAGAGTACCTGCTTCTGCCGCTCCTCGGTGACGCTGATGGCCCCCATAGCCAAGTCGGCCTTACCCGTCTGCACGGCAGGAATCTGTGCAGCGAAGTCCATCACGAGGAACTCCAGTTTCCAATTCCGGCGGTTGGCCCACTCAGTCAGGATAGCCGGTTCCAGGCCAGACATCTTGCCAGAGTTGATGAAGTTGAACGGTGGCATGGCCGGATAGGTGGCCACGCGCAGAGTGCGCCCTGTGCCGCGCTGCACGGGTACGGCCATGGCCGAGGGATCTTCCGACTTCTGCCAGCGGTCGTATATCTTCTGGTAGGTACCATCGCGCCGTATTTCAGCCAGAAAGTTGTTGAAGTCCTGCTGAAGGGCGGTGTTGCCCTGCTTGAAGATGGCAGCCACGGGAATGTTCTCCAGTCCAGCACCCACGGAGTCCACCTTGTCGGCAATCTCTCTGTTGAAATTCAGCGTCAGGCTCTCGCTGCCCGCTGCGTCCACCTTGCCGCTCTCCAATGCTGCCAGCAGGTCGGTGGTAGTTGTCATGCGCTGGATGTCGGCATCGGGAGCCATATCGGTGACTGCAATGTCCTGGATGCTGCCGATGATAACTGCCACGCGTCTGCCCTTCAGGGCTTTGAAGACGGAGGGAATCTCAGAATTGGCGAGGGCCTTCCCTGACTCCTGTGACGGGTGATAGCCCGCCAGGCCCATCAGCAGCAACAGCCCAGCCGCCACGGCGGCCTTTAGGCGCTGACGGTTTACCAGCGACTGCAGCAACAGTCCGATGAGCCATGCTGCGACGAAGTAGATGATGGCCGTCAGGATGAGTGGGAAGAAGGCATCGAACGTCCGCGAGCGTATCAGGTCGGAGGCCCTCGTCATATCGGCTACGGCGATGTAGCCCACGATGCTCGTGCCCTTCAGCAGACTGATTGTCTCGCCCTGATAGACGGGCATGACGGCCCTGACCACCTGCGGCAGCACAATGCGGAAGAACGTCTGCCGGCGGGTGAAGCCCAGTGCCAGTCCAGCCTCCGTCTGTCCGTGGTCGATGCCCTGGATGGTGGTGCGCAGCATCTCGCTGATGTAGGCCGCCGTGTTCATGGCAAAGGTGACGATGGCCACCACGATACCCGTCGTGTCGAGTGGGGCCATTACCACATAGTACATCAGCATGAGCAGCACGAGCACCGGCGTGCCCCGCATTAGGTCGATATACACTCGGGCCGCCTGTCGAAGCCACGGCCGCCGGCTCATCCGCATCCAGCACACCAGCCCGCCTAAGAGCGTACCCAGTATGGCAGAGAAGAGCGTGATGAGGAGCGTCACCTGCAGGCCGTCGAGGATTATCTTGTAGCGATCCTCTACGATCAGGTTGCTATAGAAGCTTTCCGTCAGGGAAGTCCAGCCGGCCATTGCAATTATCTTCTCCACGTTGTTGGCTTACTCTCACTCCAGTGGAATCTCTGGATGCTGAACAGCCAGGGGCAGGTCCTTCTGCGAGAGGTAGAACATGTAGAGGATGACGTCCTTCTTGCCTCGGTTCTCGCCGTGGTGGATAGTGTTCACCATCTCCACGACGGGCTCGCCCTCATGCACCGTCTTCTCCTTGCCGTCCTGTCCGATAATGGTCAGTTCGCCCTGTACCAGGATACCGTAGTTCATCACGGGATGGTGGTGCCAGCCCAGTTTCTGACCGGCAGGGAACACATACTTCATGGCCACCAGTTCGGGGCGGCCCTGCAGATAGTCGGGCAGCTCCACGCCGTCCCAGCTCTGCGATGTGCGGATCAGTTCGGTTGATACCACTTGTTGAGCAGGACTGTCCTCCTGTGCCTTGGCCTCCTTGCAGGATGTCATACTGACTGTTGTGCCGCAGATTAAGAGGGTGGCGGCAAGCACCAAGTTCATCATCTTTTTCATTGTCTTTATAGTTTAACGTAATTACCTAATAGATATATGTATCTTCTGAATTTCATTCTTACAGAATATGCCTGAAAATCGTAGCAAAGATAGATAATTTCTGCTGAACTACAGAATACTTAATGTTTTTTAACCACATTTTTAGTTACGAAGGGATGATGCCCATAGTCCTGCAAACGTCAGCAGACCGTTAAGCATCAGCAGCTCGTAGCCAAAGCGATAACCCAAAAAGTGCTGGGCTGTGAGGTCCAGGAAGTAGCAGAGCAGGGGAGAGACAATACAGATATATGGCACGACGGTGTCGTTGGGCTGCTTCTTTGTGAATAGTCCGAAGACGAACAGTCCCAGCAACGGGCCATAGGTGTAACTGGCCAGAATGTAGATGGCATCTATCAGTGAGGTGGAGTTGACCTGACGGAATAGGAGGATGAAGAGTACGAAGAAGAGGCACATGGCAATATGCACTTTTTTCCGAAGCTCCTCATTGTCAGGCTGCCGACGGATGTCTACGCAATAGCAGGTGGTGAGCGAGGTGAGAGCGGAGTCGGCACTCGAAAACGAGGCCGCCACAATGCCGATGGTGAAAAGCAATGTCAGAAGTGACGAATCGGCTGATCCCTGAATAAAGGTGGGGAGCATCTCGTCGCCCTTCAAACCGCTATCGAGCACCATCGTCAGTAAGACGCCAAGGGCTAGAAAGAGCAAATTGGCAGGAACAAACGCCACACCGTAGGTACACATATCCTTCTGCGCATCGCGCAACGTCTTGCAAGTCAGGTTCTTCTGCATCATGTCCTGATCCAGTCCCGTCATGACGATGGCGATGAAGGCACCACTTAGGAACTGTTTGACGAAGTGGTGAGGCGACAACCAGTCATCGAACACGAAGATGCGACTCATCTCACTGTTGGCGATGGCGCTAACGGCTTCATTGACAGACAGGTTCAGCTGACTGATGACAGAAAGGATGATCATGATGAGGGCTGTGAAGAGACAGAGCGTCTGGAACGAGTCGGTAAACACCAGCGTACCAATGCCGCCACGACGGGTGTAGAGCCAGATGAGCGCTACCATCACAATGACATTCGCAGCGAAGGGAATACCTGCAGGGTCGAAGACAAACTGCTGAAGGATGATGCAGATGACATAGAATCTGACTGCTGCCCCCGTCATCTTCGACAGCAGGAAGAAACTGGCGCCCGTCTTGTACGATCGCACGCCAAGCCGTTGCCCCAGATACGTGTAGATGCTCGTAAGGTTCAACCGATAATAAAGAGGTAACAGCACAAAGGCAATCACCAGATAACCCACGATGAACCCCAGACACATCTGCAGATAGGTCATCTGCGAGGTGAGTACCATGCCAGGGACAGAGACGAACGTGATGCCTGATATCGAGGCGCCAATCATGCCAAAGGCCACCATATACCACGGGGCACGACGATTGGCACGATAGAATGTATCGTTGTTTGCCTTCCTGCTCGTTAGGTGACTGATGCCGAAAAGGATGGCGAAATATGCCAGTACAGTGATGATAATTGTCATTTCAGCGTGCAAAGATAGTTAAAATCCGTGTAATCCGTGTCATCCGTTCCAAAAATTATTATCTTTGCGCTCGATATGAACATCCGTGACCGTCAGATTCTGCAGATTGCCCTGCCTTCGATCGTGTCGAACATCACCGTGCCCTTGCTGGGGATGATCGATGTTGCCATCGTGGGCCACATGGGTAGTCCTGTCTATATCGGAGCTGTGGCAGTGGGCTCAATGATTTTCAACCTCGTCTATTGGCTTTTCGGCTTCCTTCGCATGGGATCCAGTGGAATGACGTCTCAGGCTTTGGGGCGCAGGGATTTCAGGGAGGTCACACGGATTCTGGTACGTTCGATGGTGATCGCGCTGGGCATCGCCCTGCTGCTCATCGTGCTCCAGATACCGATGAAATGGCTGATGTTCTGGTTGATCAGTCCTACGTCGGATGTAGTGCCCTTCGCCACGACCTATTATTATATTGTCATTTGGGGAGCGCCAGCCGTGATGGGGCTTTACGGACTCTTGGGCTGGTATATCGGCATGCAGAACACGCGCATCCCCATGTTCATCTCCATCATGCAGAATGTGGTGAACATCCTTGCCTCGTTGACTCTCGTCTATGGTTTTGGCATGAAGATCGAGGGTGTCGCCTTGGGTACTGTGATAGCCCAATATGCAGGTTTCATCGTGGCTTTGGGACTTCTGAGCTACCATTATGGGCGCCTGAGGAAATATCTTGTATGGCAGGGAACGTTTGTCCGTGAGGCGATGGGGCGCTTCTTCCACGTGAATCGCGACATCTTCCTCCGCACGCTCTGTCTTGTAGCTGTCAATCTTTACTTCACGTCGGCAGGAGCTCGCAGCGGGGCCGTCATCCTATCCGTGAATACGGTGATGATGCAGTTATACCTCTTCTTCTCCTATTTCATGGATGGTTTTGCTTATGCTGGTGAGGCGTTGGGGGGCAGAACCTATGGCGCTCGTAACAAGGCGGCTTTTCACGAGACATTACGCCACCTCGCCTTTTGGGCTGTAGGCGTTACCTTACTTTATACGTTGGTCTATCTGCTTGGCGGTCGTTGGATCGTGAGGTTGCTGACAGATGAGCCTCAGGTTATCCTCACGGCTGACGACTATCTCTTCTGGGCTTGGCTGGTACCAGCAGCAGGTGCGGCGGCTTTCATCTGGGATGGTATCTTCATTGGCATCACAGCCACTCGCGGCATGCTCGTCTCCTCGTTTGTCTCATCCCTCGTCTTTTTCGCTGTCTACTTGCTCACGGCGTCAGCTTTAGGCAATCACGGGCTTTGGCTTGCCATGATTGTCTACCTCGCATCCAGAGGCGTATTGCAGACCCTATGGTTTTTCCGTAGATGCCGTTAGATCTTTCGTCTTTTACGATTTTGGTGGCATCAAGTTTCCACGATTACCTTTATGACTCCCGCATCTCTGGCAGACTCGTCTCTCAGGCAAGTCTGCTCAGCAGTTCTATAAGTACGCGCCAGATGTCGTCGATGGTGGATAGCTCCACGCGCTCGCTGGTGGAGTGGGGCTCCACGATGCGCGGGCCTATACTGGCTATCTGGATGCCTGGATAACGCTCCACGAAGAAGCCTGCCTCCAGCACGAAGTGCATCGCCACCATGCGTGGCCGCCAGCCCAACACGTCGAGGAAGGTGTCAGAGGTCATCTGTAGGAATGCCGATTGCTGGTCTTCCTGCCAGGCGGGTGCCGACATCACGGTCTCGCTCTCGGCTCCGGCTTCGTGCATCACATCGGCAATCCTCCGGCTAAGTTCCTCCATCTCGCTATCGATGAAACTGCGGGTGTGGGTGGAGACGAAGATTGAGTCATCTTCAGTCATGATGCGCCCGATGTTGTTTGAGGTCTCCACTGTGTCCGTCATCGTGTCGCTCATCTTCACCATGCCCTGGGGAATCTGTTTCAGGCATGACATCAGAGCCTCAAAGGCTTCGTCGTCGATGACGGTCTCTTGCGGCTCACACGGACTGACGTTGCAATGCATGCTAGGGTCGGTGCTCCCATACCTCTCGTCCAGCCATTGGTTGACCGTCGTTGCCTGTTCCTTCAGCAGTGCCTCATCCGCCGAGGTGCAGATGATGATTTCGCCGGAAGAGGCGATGGAGGCGTTGGCCTCGCCGATGTTGATGGAGGCGATATGGAAAGATGGAAGGATTGAAGAATTGAAAAGTTGGATCGCTGCGGTCACAGCGCTGCAACGGCCCTTGTTGATATCTACGCCCGAGTGGCCGCCCAGTCCGCCCTCAAAGCGGATGCGATACCAGTTGCCGTTCGGAGCAGGCTTGCGATGCGCGGGAATGCGGTGAAACTGCAGACAGGCTCCTGCGGCTCCTGTCGTGATAGTGTCGTAGTCCTCGGAGTCGAGATTGATCACCTTGCGGCCCACGAGGAAGTCTTTACTCAGCTGTGAGGCCCCCGACATGCCGTCTTCCTCGTTGGTGGTGGTGATCACCTCCAGCGGCCCATGCACGATTTCGTTGCTCTCCAGCACGGCCAAGGCCATCGACAGTCCGATGCCGTTGTCGGCTCCTAATGATGTGCCGTGCGCCTTCATCCACCCATTGTCCACGTAGGCGTCAATGGGCGTGTTCAGTGGGTCGCTCATGCCTACGCACACCATATCCATGTGGTTGAGCAGTACGATGGGCTCGGCATTCTCGTGGCCAGGCGTGGCGGGCTTGCTGATGACGACGCAGTTCTCCTTATCGCGCTTATAAGATAGGTGCAGTTTTTCAGCCGTCTGGCAGAGATAGTCAGCTACGCGCTCTTCGTGGTGCGAAGGGCGTGGTATCTGGTTCAGCTCCTTGAATATCTGTAATACTCGCTCTGTTGTTGGTGTCATATCTTCACTTTTATTTGGTTTCATATTATGTCTGTCGCAATTTGTCTGCAAAGGTACTTAAACTTTTGCAGACCAAAGAAGGATTTACTTGGAAATCGTGTTTGAATTTTGGTTATATGCCTTTGCCACGCATTTCCACTCGCCGTCAATCTTCAGCAGCAGAAGCACATCGGTAAAATCGATGGTGCCTCCCCAGCCCTCTTCTAGCACACGGCCAACGGCCAACGTCTCTTCCAGTTCCAGCACATCGATGCGGGTCTTGAACTCACGACTGATGTTTGTTGGGCTTATTGACACTGATAAATGGGAATTTAGCCTATCACGTATTTACTGCCCGGTATTAGCGAGATAAGTTTTGTAGTGACTGCACAACACAGGAATGTGAGCAGTCCGATAGCGGGAATCGCCAGCCATACGGGCAACAGCGGATGAGCCACATCTCCACCGATAATCCATTCTGCTATAAATGTCAGAAAGAAGATGTGCATCAGATACATACCGAAGGTGAGCTTGGCAAGACTATTAATCCAACCTGGGGCTTTCTGGATGCAGCTGAACAGCAGAAATGCTCCGAAGGTTGCCAGCAATACGTTGGGGGTACAGAACTCCCATGACCATTCCATCATCGGTGTCTCCATCTGCACTCCAGGCACGGCCTTCCACCAGAAACTCCATGCGGTAAACAACCCGCCTACGACAAAGCAGATTGTACCGACGGTCGTCCGCTTCTGCCTGTTCCACTTCAGATGAACCCGTATGTAGTGAGCCAATACGAGATAACCTAAATAGCCAGAGCAGTACCATAGGGCAGAGAACTGATTCCAGAAACATTCGCCCCAGAGTTCAGGCGACACGAAGCGGTGGAGCCATGGAATGAGCGTGGAGAAGGCAAATATGCCGAGGAATATACGTTCGTCTTTCGCGCTGGACTTTTCGAGCCAGGGCGACACCACTGGGATAATAAGGTAGAGACTGATGAGCGGATACATGAACCACAGATGACCGCCCCATAGCGGGAAGTTGAAAGGCACCATCTTCAGCTGCTCTAAAGCCTCATTCCAAGTAAACCCTCCCCAAGTGGCAGGCAATATTGCATAAAGCACCAAGAAGCAAATGAAGGGCGGAAGGATGCGCAGGAAACGACGATGATAAAACTGGCTCATCGTCATACCAGGCTTCATCGGCACCAGCAGAAAGGCCGAGACAATCATAAACAGCGGCACGGATATGCGCCCGAAGAAACCGTCATAGATGGAAACCCAAAGGCGGTTGTCCTCGTTGACTACTTGGGACACAGGCCCCATGTTATAAAACTGCTCACTGGCGTGAACTACCATCACCAGCAGGCAGGCGATTACGCGGATGTAATCTACAAAGGCTATTCTCTCTTTCATCTTTTTTGTAATTTGCGGACAACTCGACAAGGATTGCCTACAGCTATTGAATCGGAAGGGATATCCTTTACCACCACACTGCCTGCTCCAATGATGCAACGGTCACCGATGGTCACTCCTGGAC
>CAMHAM010000010.1 GCA_946183415.1 uncultured Prevotella sp. | reverse complement strand
TGTAGTGGTCCAGATGCTGTTCGTTCGTGTTGACATCGGCATAGTAGACGAAGGCCTCGCGGAAGGCTTTGTCCAGATCGGCAGAGATGGCAGCCATTTCTGCGTCGCCAGTCTCCTTTGTCAACAAATGGGCATAGTCAGCCAAATCGAAAAAGGGAGTTATGTAGGAGTATCCCTTACTCTCATCGGGGGACTGTTTATTTTTAATATAGGTTCTGAACCGATACACCTCCTTGGTGGCTTTGTCGATGGCTTCCCTTTGTGTGGGGTAGAGAGCGACGAGTCTGTCGGCGAGGCGCTTGGCGGCATCGATGATGGCATCGAGCTTGGCGGTACGGATGAGTTTGTAGTCGCCATTTTTCCAGGACTCCACTATTTGCCCATTTTCCTGCTCTTCAGACTCATGATATGAATTTTCCCACACAGGGTTTACTCGCTCAAACATTTGTGCGATGGCATCCTCGGTATTCCCCTTTTCCAGCAGTCCGCGGACGTATTCCGTGAGCAGTTCGCCCTCGCTCACAAGCAAGTGGGCCGAGGCCACGATGTAGTCGGACAGGCCGCGCAGTTCGGTCAGCGTCTCCATGTTGCCCATCAGGCAGTTGTGGAAGAAGATGGTGTTCAGCCGGCTCAAGCCTGCGGAACGGATGGCGGTACTCAGTTCATACATATCCAGCTCTTCATGCTTATTCCACTCATCGGCAATGACCCCTCGGGTGGCAGGTGCAGCGGCGGGGTCTTCGTATTTGCCAGGGACATCGTTCATTGGGTCCAGTCCATTGCCATGCCCCCAGATGCTGAACACATACTGCTCGGCAGGACACACCAGACTGCTGATCTGGATGAACGCGCTGACGGTCTTGGGGTCGCACAGTTTCATAGCCTTGGCCTCCTTTTCATACCCATATGCCTGAAGTCCTCCGTTACGAATATTCTCCAGGTTGGTCGTGTCGTTCAGATCGAACCATACGATGTCGCCCGGGTCGGCATACTTACCTGGATAGGAATTTTTCTCATCAGACGGTTTCTTGCCATATTTGTAGAAGCAGACCACACGGACGTTGTTGTGGTCCTTGAGCAGCGGCTGTATCTTCTCCCAGAAGCCGTACTCAATAATTGCGTCCATGGTGCCTCCCGCATTGCCATAGACAAAGACGGTGTAGCGGGCGGGCTGCGGCACATTGACCAGGTTGGCCTTGCGGCTCCACGCATCAAAGTCCTTAGCCTTCGCGTCATCCATCTTCTGCATGGCCAGTTGGTGGTCACCCTCCGTCAACGTCAGCTTGCCGTCGCTCATGGTATATCTGGCAGTGGTCTTGGTGTTCCTCTCCGCGATGTCCATCGTCAGCACGCCCTCCGTGGCTGTATAGGTGAACGAATAGCGCTCACGGCCCACGGCGTCGTCGTTGTTAAGGTAATAGATGCTGGTGGTTCCTGTGCCGTCGGCCTTCAGTTCCGTCTGCTGCCATGCCTTGCCGTATGTCCAGGCGGCGTAAGTATCCCCCGACACGTCGGAATACCATTGGCCTACAAGTTCGCCACTTGCTCCTGATTCGGGAACATGGTTGTCGTCGTTGTCCGACGAACACGAGTTGAATACGCTTGTGCCGCAGATGAGGGTGGCGGCCAGCACCCATTGCATTAAATTCTTCATTATCTGTTTCATTATTTTTTAATCATTACTTAGAGTTAAAAAACGTTTGCAAAGGTACAAAAAGTTTTCGAAATTTAGCGTCTTCGCCCGCCATTTGTTCCATTATCTCTTACTATTACGGCTGTTATTCCCTGAAATCACTTGGTTTCGCCCCTAAATTGGTTTGTACATAACGACTGAAATGTGAGAGTGACGAGAAACCGAACATATCGCTGATGTCCGTAAACGAGAGGCGGCGGTCACGCAACAGACGGCTGATGTCAAGTGCCGTGTAGCGGGTTATCCAAAATGCCGCTGGCAGTCCGCTTACCTTCTTGCAAACTTCGCTTAGGTATTTCGATGTGACGCAGAGCTTGTCGGCATAGTAGCCGATGTCGCGGTTCTGCCGGAAGTCGCCACGTTCCAGCATCGACATGAACTCCTCCATCAGCTGATGTTGCTGGCTGCTGATCTTGTCTGCCGGATAGAGTCGGGCATGGAAGTCGAAGAAGTCGATAATCATGCACTCAATGGCATTCCTGAGTGCATCGTGGCGAAAGCAATGTCCTGTCTGTGCTAACCTGCGCTTCACGGCCTCAAAATTCAGACGACACACCTCCTGCTGCTCAGGGGTCAGTTTCATGATGGGGTTCTGAAACAAAAAGAGCTGGCCGCGCATGCCGTAGTTGCTTTGGGGTGTACTTAACTCTATGAACTTCTGCGTCACATAGATGACATCCACACGGAAATCCTCGCTCTCCTGCAGGTTCTTCACCAAATCGCCCCGACGGGCAATTATCAGACAGTCACCAGCCTCAAAACGGAACGACTGTCCATTACGTTCAAATGTGCAATGTCCTCCGTAACAATAGGCATGACAGAGATAGTCGGCAAATGTTGTTTCGCCAATCCTCCTTAATGTGTTGTCAATGATGATATGCTGTATAAAATCACTCATCGTTTTTCTTGTTGTTTTATTTATTTCCTATAGAGATACTCCCGTTTATTCATAAATCATCCTAAAATCAGGCACAAAGTTACTCAAAATTTGTGAATTTTTCGTGGAAACTCCGCAATAATCGTGGAATTTTATGAGAAATGACTAATTTAGATCATGGGGACAGGTCTTTGATCGATTTCTGGGGGCGCAGAGGGGACTGGAACCTTTGCGCCCATGATATGGAAAAGTTGATAACTAAAGAATCTCCCTTGCAATCCATGCGGAGCTAACAGGGGGATGGTTCTTTTGTTATCCGGTCGGGACCCTGTTACCAAGATGAAACTCTACAGCCTCACTGCCCAAACGACGGGCAGTGAGGCTGTTCTTTATTTCAGAAAATTGTATTAATAGTAGAACTTTTTAGAATTAATAGTAGAAAGTTCTGGAATTAATAGTAAAAAGTTGTGGAATTAAATCCCGGGCCAGCCCCATACTCTAGCCATACTCTAGGCTGCTTCTAGGCTTACTCATGAGTATGCTTAGAGTATGGGTAGATGCTGCTTGCTTACTGGGGTCAGGCCCCAAAGTACAGTCGCTTGCGACTGTACTTTGGGGCCTGACCCGTAGCCTGCGGGGGCCATTGGTGCCAGAACCGGGGCCGGATGGTTGAATTTGTCTAATCAGGCTGTTGGCCGTCGTGAGCCTTCCATGCACATTCGGTGATCTTCATATCGGAGAAGATGGCTGTGAAAGATGATTCTTCGGGCGAGCAGGCATAGATGCCGAAGCTGATTTCATCGGCAGCTGCAGGCATGTGGCAGACGCGCATCTGACTGAACGCCTGTCCGTCGGAAGAGCACTCGATGCAGTAGTCATCCTCGCGGCGGGAGAAGCGGTACCACATGGTTTTCACATCAGCAGGGATAGCCGTTGTGGCCCAGTCGGAGTAGCCATTGTTCGTCACGACACTACCCAGATGCTGAAACTCCTCGTTCTCGTATTCCACCGAGCCCTTCAGCCAGTTCTCGCTGCCAAGATACATCACGATGCCACACTGGTCAAAGCGATGGTGACTACCCGTGAAGTCGGTCTTCACCACAAAGCTGAAGAACTTCTCGCGGGTCTTCATCTGCAGTACGGGCGCATTGTCGTTCTGGAAGTGATAGTAAGTGCGTTGCCAGAGGTCGGTCTTTGGTGCAGTGGTGATAAGGATGGTGTCGCCCTTCACCTCGTAGCCCTTTGGCTCACGTGTCCACTGAAGGCTGTTTAAATCGATGTGCCCGCTGTCGGCGAGTGCCGCCTGAACATCATCTGTAAAATCCATAGCTGTTTCGTTTTTGTTCTGCTGTCCGCAAGCTGTCAGCATGAGGGCTGCGCATATAAATCCTATTGTTGACTTAAATCTTTTCATATCTATTTTTCATCTTTTTCAGACAGCGCCTTACTTTGTAGTGACAATGCTGAGTTTGGCGGTTGGCAGACTGCTCTCGACGCTGAGATTTACACGCCCGGTCTTCTGCGCGCTGCGTACGGCAATCAGGGCTCGTCCTTTCCAAGTCTTCACACGTGGCGAAGTGTAGGGCTCAGTGTCCTTCAGATCTGCACTGGCAGCAGCCAGCAGTTTACCACTGCCGTTGACACTGACCTCGCAAGGAATGGCAGCTTCAGGGCAAACGCGACCTTCTTGGTCGACAACCTCGATGGTGACGAAGGCCAAATCCTGTCCATTGGCTTTGATAGAACGACGGTCTGCCGTCAGGCGCAGTTTTGCAGGTTCGCCTGCTGTACTGAGCTCAACACGCTCTTCACCTGCTTCGGCACGTAACGTGCCAGGTTGATAGTTGATGGTGAATACGGCCTTGAACTGCGTGTCGCGATTCACATTTTTAGTCTCTATCAGTTGGTCGTTCAGATAGAGCTTAACCTCGGGCTGCTTGGTATAGACTTCCACCTCTACAGGCTTGCCTTCCCATCCTTTCCAGGACCATGACTCCCATGTGGGCCATACGCTCCATGCGGTCTGACGTATCGTGCCGAAATAGCCGTCGGGCTCCTTGACGGCCATATATAGGCTTGCTTTGTCGCTCCACAGTGTCTCTCGATAGTGACTGATGGGCTTGCGCCAGCCTGTAATGTCGACATCACCGCAGTAGGCCCCATGCCATTCAGGCATACCGCCCTCTACATAATGCTCACCTTCACGCTCTCCTTGATAGTAATAGCGCCCAATGGCTGATTCGCCGAGGTAGTCGAGGCCTGTCCAGACGATATCGCCCACTACGTAGTTGAAATCGTTTGTAATGGCCCAGTTCCTGAAGGCGTCGCGCGGGAAACTCTCCGTCTGCCACATGATGCGCTTCGGATCGCGCTGGTGGTCGGAGGCATGTTTGAAGATCATATAGTTATAGCCAACAACGTCGAGTACTTCTGCGTGGGGGTCATAGATTTCCCAGTCGCTGTCCCATGAACAGAGGGCTTCGGTAACAGGGCGTGTGGTGTCTTTTTCGAGGATAGCAGCCTTCAGAAGTCGCGCAGTGTAGACCACTCGGATGTCCTTGCGCTCCATCACCTCGTTGCCGATACTCCATGAGATGACACTTGGGTGATTTCTGTCGCGCCCCACGAGGGCATGTATATCTTCGCGGTAGCATGAATCGATGACGGTCGAGTAGTCGAATGGATTCTTCTGTGTACGCCAGCCGTCGAAGGCCTCGTCGATGACAAGCATACCTATCGAATCGCAGGCGTCGAGGAAGGCACGGGTAGTAGGATTGTGCGAGGTCCTGATGAGGTTGAACCCAGCCTCCTTCATCTGTCTTACCTTTCGAATTTCGGCAGCATCAAATGCCATTGCTCCGAGAATACCATCGTCGTGGTGTACGCAGGCTCCGTTGATTAGCACTTTCTTGCCGTTGAGCATAAAGCCGTTCTCTGCATCGAATGAGAATGAGCGCACACCGAAGTTGACTGTCTCCGACTTCTCGCCATTTAGCGTCACCTCGGCAGTATAGAGGTGAGGCGTCTCTGGCGACCAGAGTAGTGGCTTGTCGATGGCGTATTCAAAAGTTACCTTCTGTCTCTCGCCAGCTTTCAGACTAACAGTCTGTTCAGAGCAACCTTTGACAGCCACTTTTGTCTGACAAGCTTCATCCGACTCATTCACTACTTCCACTTCCACCTTCACCTTAGCCTTTTCTGCTGAGACTTCTGTGGTTGTTACGAAGACGCCATTCTCAGCGATGTGTACCTTCGGCATCGTCAGCATCCACACGTGGCGGTAGATGCCTGAGCCACTATACCAGCGACAGTTGGGCTGTTGTGAATTGTCGACCTTCACTACCACTTCGTTCAGTCGCTTGTCTTCATATAAATACGGTGTGACATCTACCGTGAACGGTGTGTAGCCGTATGCATGCTGTCCTGCCTTCTGACCATTGATGAAGACTTCGGCATGCTGGTAAACGCCTTCGAAGTGGAGCTTTACCAGTTCTGCGCTGGGGGTGGCGAACATCTTCTTGTATTCACCTTTGCCACCATCAAACCACCCGCCTCCAGTACCAGTGGCTCCTTTGTCTGGGTTAGGGCCTTTATAGATGTCCCAATCGTGTGGCAGATCCACGGTTATACACTTTCCGTTTTGAGAGAACTGCCAACCGAAATCCATTAATTGACAGGTCTTGTTCTCTTTGGCCGTCAGTCCTAATGTCACCATCAGGCTGATGGAGAATAGAATTATTTTTTTCATTTTCTTTATGGTTGTTGGTATGTTATGTCTTATTCTTTTTTAGGGGTGGTACAGATGTTTACCAGATAGATGATACTCATATAGGGGATGCCCGTGTTGGCCTCCAGACCAATCTCGCAGGTACGACTGTTCGAGTAGCCCACCTCGATCTTGTTCTTCTCAATCTGTGGGCGGAGTTTTCTTAATCCATACTTGTTCAGTTCTGGGAAGGTGAATCCGCGATCGCCAGCAAATCCGCAGCAGCCCACGCCTTCGGGCAGATAGACATTGTTGGAGCACATCTTCGCCAGGGCAATCATATCCTTATCGACACCCATCTGGCGCGTAGAGCAGGTCAGGTGCAGGGCGATGCGCTTGTCTGTCGGATGGAAATCGAGACGATCCACGAGGTAGGTCATGATAAACTCAGCAGGCTCGTAGAGTTTCATCTTCTTCATCACTTTGCGCATGCGATGCAGGCAAGGGCTCTGGGCGCAGAGCACCGGATACTTGCCATTCTCGGATGCTTCCCAGAGGGCTTTCTCAAGTTCGGCACTCTTGCGGTCGGCAATGTCGAGCATCCCCTTCGATTCCCATATCTGTCCGCAGCACATCCGCTCCATACCTTCGGGGAAGATGACTTCGTAGCCGGCCTTTGCCATCAACTGGATCACCTCGTCGACGAGGGCATGTTTCACAGGAGCCTCTTTTGAGAGTCCCATTGTCTGATTGATACAGCTGGGGAAATAGACTACCTTCAGGTCAGAATGTTCTTCCTCCTTATGAGGAATCGACTTCTCGATGATAAACTGTGTGAGGTCTGATTTCTTGGGCTGTCTCTTTTTCTTAGGCATCGCTGTTGTCCAGAGCGGCATACCCATCTTGTTCATCGTCCTGCAGACGTTGGTCATCAGCGTGGGACCGAGGGTGACGTGAGCCAGATGTGCCACATCGAGTACTACGCGCAGACCTGACTTGATGCCTGCCATGTGGTTGGCGGCAAACTCTCCGACCTGGTAGCCTAGTTTCGATTTGTTCATATCGAGCTGACGTATGAGGTGAGTCAGTTCGCCCGTGTTGATTTTCATCGGACACGAGGTTGAGCAAAGACCATCTGTCGCGCACGTCTGATCACCGTAGTACTTATATTGCTTTCGCAGTGTAGCTGCCCGCTGAGGATCGCGCCCGGTAACCTCCAGCTCGCGGATTTCGCGCTGAACGGCAATACGCATCCTTGAAGAGAGGGTCAGTCCGCACGACATACAGTTCACCTCGCAGAATCCACACTCGATGCACTTGTTGGCCCGCTTTACCTGTTCGATGGTTTCCTTGGCTGTCGAGAGTTTGGGGTCCATCAGATAGTGTCCGCCATCAGGCACACTTGCAAAGTCGTAGTCTAGCACGGGCAGTGGCTTCAGACACTTGATGAAGCAGTCTGGATCATCGTTGAAGATGACGCCCTGATTCAGCAGTCCTTCAGGATCGAAGATGGCCTTCAGTTCCTTCATTGTCTCATAAGCCTTCTCGCCCCACTCGTACTTCACGAATGGTGCCATGTTGCGCCCTGTACCGTGCTCGGCCTTCAACGAACCATCGTAGCCCTCAACCACCAGCTTGGCCACATCGCGCATCATTTCTGCATAGCGTGCCACCTCATGCTCGTCGGCAAAGCTCTGGTTCAGAATGAAGTGGTAGTTGCCCTCAAAGGCGTGACCGTAGATACAAGCATCGTTGTAGCCATGATCGGCTATCAGTTTCTGCAGTTTCACGGTAGCCTCTGGCAGACTCTCGATGGGGAATGCCACATCCTCAATGAGACACGAGGTACCGATGGGACGCGTTCCACCCACACTGGGGAAGATTCCGCTTCGGATGGCCCAGTACTTGCCGTAGACAGCAGGATCCTCCGTAAACTCTGCTGGGATATAGAGCTTGAACTGCCCCAGACACGCCTTGATCTTTTCGATCTTCTCGAGAAGTTGTTCGTGGGTGACGCCCTTGGTCTCCGTGAGAATCGCTGTCAGGTTGTGGTAGTCGCCTGGCTCTACACCTTCGATCTTGCCAGCATCTACATCTTTCTTATATTGCAGGAACACGGGATCGTCCACAGAGTTGAGCGACATGTAGTCGAGCATCTCAGCGCTCTTCACCGCTAGGTTCTCTGCACTCATCTTCAGGTCCTCATCGCCTGCCTTCAGCTTCTTCATCGCTACTACCGCCTCACAGCTCTCCTTCATCGTCAGGAAGTAAACCATCGCTGAGGCCTTGTACTTGTAGTCGTAGAGTGTCTTCATCGTCACTTCCGAGAGGAAGGCGAGTGTACCCTCACTGCCCACCATCGAGTGGGCGATGATGTCGAAGGGGTCGTCGTAGGCCACCAGAGGACGCAGGTTCAGACCCGTCACGTTCTTAATACTATATTTAGTGCGTATGCGCGAGGCCAGTTCTTCGTCGGCTCTCACTTTGTCGCGCAGGGCCTCAATTTTTCTCAGGAATTCAGGATGGCTCTTGCGGAAGGCCTCTTTGCTCTCCTCCGAACCCGTATCGAGCACGGTACCATCAGTCAGAATGATACGTGCCGACACCATCATGCGGTCGCTGTTGGCATGCACACCGCAGTTCATACCCGAGGCATTGTTGATGACGATGCCGCCCACCATCGCGCTTCCTATAGAGGCTGGGTCAGGAGGAAAAACGCGACCATAGGGCTTCAGTATCTCATTGACTCTGGCACCTACGATTCCTGGCTGTAACTTAATTGTGTCCTGATGATCACCGATTTCGTATTTCTCCCAGTGCTTGCCAGCAACAATCAGCACACTGTCTGTGCAACTCTGACCGGAGAGAGAGGTACCAGCTGCACGGAAGGTAAAAGGCAACTTGTATTTCCGGCAGAGCCCAACAATCTTTGAAATTTCGGCTTCGCCATCGCTGCGAAGCACCACTTTGGGAATCTGGCGATAGAAACTGGCATCTGTTCCCCATCCGAGGGTACGAAGCTCGTCGGTATAAATACGGTCTGACGGCATCAGCTGCCTTAGGTCGGCAAGAAATTGATTCATCATAGCACTTTTTGGTTTTTACGTTATACTTTGGGGCAAAGATACGAAAAAGAAGTGAAAAAAGTGAGTGTGCCGTGATTAGTTTTCTGCCATTTTTGATTTTTTCACAGAATTATTGTCTTTATCTCATGGAATTTTCGTATATTTGCCAAAAATATATAAATATTCAAACCTATGACTGCTCTTATTTCCGTAATCCCAATTCTCTTGCTCATTGTTTTGATGATGGGCTTTAAAGTATCAGGTTACAAGAGTGCGGTAGTCACTCTTGTTGTAACAATTCTTCTTGCCCTGTTTGCTGTGCCTGCCATGGGCATTGTGCCCGCAAAGTATGCAGGTGCCTCCATCTTTGGCATCACCCTATGGTCGGTGATTGAGGGCTTTCTGAAAGCCTGCTTCCCCATCATCCTGATTATTATCTGCGCCATCTTCAGCTATAACATCCTTTGCGAGACGAAGGAGATAGAGACCATTAAGACTCAGTTTATCCAGATGACTTCAGATAAGGGTCTACTCGTGTTGCTGCTGACGTGGGGCCTTGGTGGTGTGCTCGAGGGTATGGCTGGTTTCGGAACGGCTGTGGCTATCCCTGCTGCTATCCTGATCGGACTCGGATTCAAGCCGATGTTCTCTGCTGTTATCTGTCTGGTAGCCAATACTGTGGCCGTAGGTTTTGGCGCAGTAGGTCTGCCTGCTACGACACTTGCCAATCAGGTAGCAGCCAGTGGCGTGGCTACGCCCGAGGAACTTTGCGAGGTGGCCACCTTCATCATCTTGCAGCTCTCTCTGATGTTCTTCATCACCCCGTTCCTTATCCTGATGATGACTGACCGAACGAAGATTCTGAAAAATCTCTCCATCGCCCTCTTCGTGGGTTCGTTCTCTATCGTCGTCCAGTTCTGCTGTGCTCACTGGATCGGTCCTGAGACGCCTGCCATCCTTGGCTCAGTGGCAGCCATTATCGCGATGCTCATTTATAACAAGCTCTTCATCAAGGACGAGAATCCTGCTGACGAGGTGATTGTCGAGAAGAAGAAGTTTGGCACTGTGAAGACCCTCAAGGCTTGGAGTGTCTATGGACTGATTATCTTCTTCATTCTCATCAGCAGTAAGATTGTGCCTCCTATCAACGAACTGCTCAATCAGACACTCGTCACCAAGTTTGAATTACCCGTCATTGGCAACACGTTTAAGTTTGGCTGGTTGTCGAATGCTGGTCTGATGATCTTCCTCGGTGCCGTCATCGGTGGCCTGATTCAGGGAATGAGTTTCGGTCGTCTGATGAAGTTGTTGGCCAAGACCACCATCAATCTGCAAAAGACGGTGGTCACCATCTGCTGTCTCGTTGCGATGGCTATGCTGATGAACAATACAGGTATGACCAACGATATCGCTAAGGGACTTGTGCTGCTCACAGGTGCTGCTTTCCCATTCTTCGCACCGCTGATTGGTTCTATTGGTACCTTCGTAACGGGTAGTGCTACGAATGCCAATATCCTCTTCGGAAAACTCCAGGCTACTGCTGCTAGCGACCTTGGACTGGTCAATCAGGGAACCTTCTTCGGTGTCAGTGGTAGTGAGACCAACTGGCTCGCTGCTGCCAACTGCGCTGGTTCTGAGGGTGGTAAGCTGCTTTCACCGCAGAGTATAGCGATTGCTACTGCAGCCTGCGACATGGAGGGACAGGATGGTGATATCATGCGTAAGACGATGCCGTTTGCAATCTTCTGGATCCTGATGAACGGCCTGATGGTATTCCTCGGTCTCCACGTGATTTGACCACGCAAGAAGTTTGCATCATATAAAGGCTCGCAATGACTGCGAGCCTTTATACTATACACTGGAAATGATGCTGATATATTCTTCGTAGGGGATGAATCTTCCGCCCATCGAACGGAGATGAGGTGTCTCAAACTGACAGTCGATGAGTTTGCCGCCCAAGATCTCGAACATACGGGCCAGATGGATGAGTGCCAGCTTCGAGGCATTAGGTACGAGCGAAAACATGCTTTCGCCAAAGAAGGCGTTTCCGAGGTTTACCCCATAGAGCCCTCCCACCAGACGGTCTTCATCCCAAATCTCTACACTTGCCGCAAAACCTTGTCGATGCAACTCAGTGTAGGCTTCGATCATGTTAGGCCCCAGCCAGGCTCCTTCTTCTTTGTTACGGTTCTGCGCTGTGGCACAACCTTGGATGACACCCTCGAAATCCTTGTTGATGGTGGGCTTTAGCTGGCCTTTGTTGATCAGTTGCTGCATGGAGTGACTCACATGAATCTCACTGGGGAAGATGACGAAGCGTTGCAGCGGACAAAACCACAGAGGCTCCTGATTGTTACGATACGAGAACCAAGGGAAGAACCCGTTGGAATAAGCCAATAGCAGACGGTCTACACTGAGGTCACCGCCCACTGCTACCAACCCGTCGTCTTCGCCCAGATGTGGGTCAGGAAACCATAGGTCTTTATCTAATTGATAAACTGCCATCTTTTGTTACAACCTCAATGTTGCCGCCATGTTTCAGACTGCCGAAAAGTATTTCTTTCATGAGCAGGGGCTTCAGTCGCTGGGCAATCACACGATCCATCTCACGGGCACCATATTCATGCGTGAACCCTTCTTTGAGTAATAGTTCGAACGTCTCGTCGCTCAGCGTCATCGTTACCTGCTTTGTTGCCAGTTTCTCTTGCAATTCACCCAGCTTCTTCTTCAGAATCAGTGTGGCCATCTCCCGATCCATATCATTGAATACCACTGTTCCCGTCAGTCGATTGATAAATTCGGGCTTGAAGGTTTTCTTCACCTGCTTCAACATCGCCTCGCCTCGCGATACCTTACCAGTAAAGCCTATGTTTGCTTGCCCTGCATACTGTGCACCTGCATTCGAGGTCATGATGAGTATCACGTTACGGAAGTCTGCCTTGCGTCCCTTGTTATCTGTCAGCTTGGCATAATCCATCACCTGTAGCAGAATATTGTAGATATCCTGATGCGCCTTCTCAATCTCGTCGAGCAGCAGCACGCAGTTAGGCGTCTTGCGGATGGCATCTGTCAGCAGACCACCGTCCTCATAACCCACATAACCTGCTGGCGATCCTATCAGTTTGGCTACAGTGTGCTTCTCTGTGTATTCACTCATGTCGAAGCGTAGCAGGGTAATCCCCAGCTCTTTAGCCAGCACGCGTGCCACCTCCGTTTTTCCTACACCTGTAGGTCCTACAAACAACAGAGAGGCCAATGGCTTGTTATCATCGGTCAAACCAGCTTTGGACAACTGAACTGATTCCACGACTTGTCTGATGGCTTCGTCTTGACCGTAGATTTTCGACAATAACCGTGGAGCCAGTGTCTCCAGTTGTGAATTGTCGTCTTCCTCGTTCATGGCCATAGCATCCACCTTACAGGTCTTGGCCAGCACATCTGATATCTCTGCCTTCGTTACTCTTCCATGAGCATTTTCCCCTCTTACTTCCTCGCTGGCGCCTGCTTCGTCAATCAGGTCGATAGCCTTGTCGGGCAGGAATCGGTCGTTCACGAACTTATAGCTTGCGTCCACAGCATAGTCGAGTGCAGCCTCGTCGTAAGTCACGCCGTGATACTGCTCGTATTGTTCGCGCAACTGCCTCAGGATGTGTTTCGTCTCATCTGGTGTCGGTTCTGGAATATCTATCTGTTGGAATCTGCGCACCAATCCTTTTGACCGCGAAAAGTGGCGGTTGTATTCTTCGTAGGTTGTAGAGCCGATAAAGCGGATGGAACCTGTCTCCAGATACGGCTTCAACATGTTCGACGCGTCCATTGATCCCTCACCGGTAGCACCAGCGCCCACCAGCGTGTGTATCTCGTCGATGTAGACGATATTCTTGTCGCTCTCTTCCTGTATGCCGTCCATGATCTGCTTGATTCGGTTCTCGAAGTCACCGCGATATTGTGTACCCGCCAACAGTGTCCCGATATCAAGTTGGTAGATGCGACTGCCCTTCAGGCGTTTGGGCACGCGTCCTTCTTCAATCATCCTTGCCAGTCCCCAGATGAGGGCTGTCTTGCCCACACCAGGTTCACCTACATGCAGCGGATTATTCTTGTCGCGACGGCATAGTACCTGGATCGTGCGCTCCAGTTCCTGCTCACGACCTATCAGTGGATTATGGCTTTTGTAAAGCTCATTCATGCAGGTTACCAGTCGTCGCCAGGCTGCTTCGTGCTGGTGTTCGCCTGTTTCCTCTGCAAGATGGTCGTCAAACTCATAGGCACTGATCAGTTCACTCATGAAATTGCTCTCCTTGTCGCCTAATGCGTCTTTCAGCAGATAACATGCCCATGACTCTTTCAACTGTAAGATACCCATCACGAGGTGTGGCAGGTCCAGTGCTGTAGCACTGCTGTTGATGACCTGTCCACAGGCCATCTCAATCACCTGCTCCATCTGTATCGAGGCTTCAGGTTCGTAATCTGTTCCCTCAGGTATAGTCTCTATATTATCCAACTTCTCTTCCAGTCGTTCCACAAACCTTTCGATTGGATAAAAGATGTTGAGGATTTTGTAAAAACTGAACTCGTCTGCCAATACCAGTAACAGGTGTTCTGGCATCACGAACTCATGTCTGTAGTCTTTGCAGCAGTCCATCGTGTCTTTCAGCACTCTGGCCGCGCGTTCCGTTTGTTTGATCTCTGCCATATTACTCTTTTTCTGGTTCAACGGTCAGACGAAGCGGAAAGCCTGCTTCGCGGGCCATTCTCGTTGCTTTCCTTACTTTCGAGGTCGCCACATCATAGCTGTATATGCCCACCACAGCCTTGTCGGAGTGGTGAACTTGGAGCATCAGCGCCTCAGCCTCAGTCTCACTCTTGAAAAATACTTGCGTCAGAATTTTCACTACAAACTCCATGGTGGTGAAGTCATCGTTGTAGATGGTCACCTTATAGCGTCGCGGTTCCTTCAGGTCCGTCCGTTGCCTTTCCCTTGTCGCTGATTGTTCTTTTGCCATTAGCTGTCATATTCAAATCACGCCACAAAGATACGGTTTTTAATTGAGACCAAAGCATTTTGAAGGAAAAAAGAATTCCCTCACTCAAATTGGAGTGGGGGAACTCTTATGGAGAATACTATTGTTTTTGGACTAAGTTCTTGAAGGCTGAACCAAAAATGATGTACTGGGTATTACCAGCGATGGTGCCTTCATTCTGTCCCCAGAGGAAGGGCCAGTCGTCGAAATTCTCAAAATGATCGGGCTTGCGGAACAGCAGACCAGGCGCCACATTGCCTGGGATTGCAGAGAAGTCGGCACGGTTGTTCCCATAGAACACCTGCTTGGGACGGGCTGCTCCTACAACGGCTACGAACGAGTAGTTGTGATAGGGATGACAGCCATAAAGCCAGTTGGCAACGCGATAGATCTCATCCTTGCTGACGATATCAGGATAATAAAGGTGGGCATAGTTCACGGCGATACCGAAGTTGAGCACCATGTTTACACCAGCCCAGTTGCCCAGTCCGATGGGTACACCATAGGGATTCTGCTTGTCGAAGTTCTGGATGTATTCCTTGTACTTTTCCACGTAGGGACGCAGTTTCTGCTTGTAGGCTTCGTCCATATATGGTACGGCGTCGAGAGCTGTCTGCATGTTGTAAGGCAGTGCCAGTTCGAGAGCGTCCCATATCTGCTTTTCGAAGTTGTTGAGATACTGCTTATCCTGTGTGGCTCCGTAGAGCTGCAGGTTTGTTGCCATATCGCCTAACAATTCACTATTCCTGCGACTGCGCTCCATCAGTTTCTGACGCTTTTTGTCGGGTTTGGCAGCAGAATTGCTTCCAAATTCGAAGCCGTCGAGCCAACTGTAGTCGGTCACATTCTGGCGGCCTTTAGCTGCAAGTTCTTTTATGAGTTCCGTACCCTCCTTCATGAGTCGTTTCGACTGGGTGAGGGCACGCTCGGCCAGGTTGTCGTTATAGCCTCGAAGAGCACGACTGGCAGCAGCGAACATGGTGGCGGCACGGAGGTCGAGATAGGGATTACGCGTGGTGAAGGCCCACATGTCATCGGGTGTGCCACTGCGTTTGCCATCAGCAGATACCTCATAGGGCTTCAGACTGGGATCATAGTGCAGACCATCGGTGATGGATGCAGCATCGCCCAGATGATGATAGTTGTCGAGGATAGAGTTTGAGAGCGTCTGTGCCATGTGGCCGATCTGCTCAGCCTGAGCCACGAGGTTGAGTGTGCCATGCTCGATAAACTGCAGGATGTCGGGCACCCCGTCAGGACGGTGAAGGTCGACGTAGCGCTGTTTCTGGCTGACGAAGGTTTCATCGCGCAAGGGCTTGAACAACTCCCAGGCACGGATGAAATTCTGTACCACGCTGATGTTTGAGCCCGTCTCAATGTCGAAATCACCTGCATCAAAGAAACCTCCGACATTCAGACCGGGAATAAGCTCGTAGGGTTTGTATTTTGTGTCTGTGGTTGGTCCTTGGCGGTGCAGGTCGAAGTGGTCGCTCTCAGGTGCCTGTAGATAGCCCTCCTTGAAAGGTTCTCCATGCCAGGTGCGATAGCCTTCGGTGACGTACATGTGGTTCATGTGGATGGGCACCCAGACATCGGTGGTGGCATCGGTAATCTTGTCGTAGACATGCTCGTCGATGAGGAAATTGTTGGTTTTCGTATGGCCATACTGGATGTAGTAGACACCAGGCTCTCGCACTGATGAGAAGTCGAACTTCACATAGTTGTATTTGAAGTAGGGCCCCCAGTTCTGGATGTCGCCCTTGTAGGCTTCCTCAGTACTGCCGTCGACCTTGATGCGCATCAGTGTGGCAGAGGTCTGGGGCTTGTCCTGCTTGTCGAGTTCGATGACGGCAACCTTAGGCTGGTCGGGCGTATAGCCTACCTGACAGAAGCCGATATTCGGCTCCCGGATCCATCCTGGGATGGCGTGAGGCTCTACCGTCCATGTGACGACTTTACCCGTCTTTCCCTTTGGCAGTACGCTGCGCAGTACGAACCAACCGTTCTGTGCCAGCATGCGTCCGTCATAGAGCTTCAACTCGGCATCGTCACTGCTGATACGCACCATCCGCTCAGGGGCGTCGGCAGCCATCACGATGGAGTGGCCAGTCTCGAGGGGTAGGGGATCGACAAACTGATCGGTACCACGATCGTCGTAGGTCTTGAAGCCCTTAAACTGACGGGGCTTTTCACTGTTAGGACGAGCGATGGTCTGACTGGTAGCATATCGTGGGAAACGGTTCTGACGGCCGTCCATCGTGAAAGTCTTCAGCCAATACTGTGAGGGCAGAAATTCCAGGTTGAAACCTGCTTCGCCAGCCAGTTTCTCTGGGACAGGCTTGTCGAGCCATACGGCAATCTCTACAGCCTTACCCTTGGCCGTGACCACGACGCGGCTGTCAAAATCATAGTAATCGTAGCGTAGTCCCACCTCGATGGTTCCCTTCTCACGATCCACCTTTCGACTGGTCATCGTAGGCACGAGATCCCACTGTTCCGGGGTGTTGTTCAGACGGACGGCTCCTCCCTGGATGGTGCGCACACCATGATGGATGACCTCGATACCAGAGTTCTTCTCGTCGTTGAAACCGCCGTTGAAGCTGTTGCTATAGACGAGTACGTTTACACCTTGACGCTCGAAGTACTCGAGATCATTGAGTTTCAGGTCTTGTGCCCAGCCAAAGGTAGTGGCGAGCACAGCCAATGATAAAAGAATACGTTTATTCATATATGTAAATTTAGTTTTGTTGATAATAAGTGTGGTTATTTTTAATTTAACGTATTCACGCGGGTAAAGTTAAAAGACAGCCTTGATAATTATAGAATGTTAACGTTAGACTACAAAAAAAATCTCCCGCTCGATTGAACGGGAGATTGAATGAATATGGAGAAATAGGATTAATATCCAGGATTCTGCCACATGCCATCAGTTGTAGAGGTGTACTGGAGTACGCCATTAGCATCCTGAGCAACGCTGATTTCTGCACGGTTGGTAACAGCCTCGAGCTCGTTGAGAGGAATCGGGCGATAGTAGTGCTTGGCAGCAATGTTACCAGAAGCCTGTGCGTTATAAGCTTTCACGTGGCTGATGAGCGTGTGGGTACGCTTCAGGTCGAACCAGCGCTGGTACTCACCGCAGAGCTCAAGAGCGCGCTCCTGCAGGATTGTCTCGATATCAACAGTACCCTTGATGGTGTTGTCCTTACCAGCGATAGCACGGGCGGTGCGCAGCTCGTTGATAGTACTCAGGGCGTTGCCGCCAGTAGCGAGTTCAGCCTCAGCCTTGATGAGGTACATCTCAGCCAAACGGAGCACCATGATGTCGCGGTAGCTCAGGTCATGAGTAGGATAGCTGGGGTTGTACTGGTCATCGAGGAACTTCTTGATACATGGATAAGAACGGCGTCCTTCGATCTTCTCACTCTTATAGCGGTCGTCACCATAGACGTCAGACTTGGCCTTACCACCCTCAGTTGGCAGAGCTGTTGCGGGATCGCCAGAGGTGTAAACAGGGATGTCACCACCGAATGCGAACTGCAGACGATACTTGTCCTTAGCCTCGGCCTGGAGAGCCTGACCCTCAGCAGAGTTACCGTCAAGGATGCTATAGAGAATGGCGATACCACCACCGTTGAAGTAGTTTCCGTCTTCCTTGTATGCCTCATCGTAGTCCTTGAACTCCTGCTCAGACATCTTCGGATACTTCTCAGGATTCTTCGACAGCTCGTAAGGGATGCGATAAGCGGTGATCAGTGTACCGTTGTAACGCTGGTCGGTCTCTTTAACGCTCTCCAGCAACTGCCAGAAGTAGAGTGAAGGCAGGTAGCGGGTAAATCCACGTCCGTAAGGAGAGTAGTACTTACCGCACTCAACGTTCTCACCAGTCATCTTACTCTTGATAGTGGTCTTACCAGCAGCCATACGGAAGAATACCTGAGTGTCCTTCTGACCGTTGCCGCCGAGGTCGTCGGCACCGTTGTTCCACAGTGAGGGGAACATCAACAGAGAGGCACTACCACCCTGGCGGCTATAGCCTGTACGGGTGATCAGAGAGTTGTACTGACCTGTACCACCATCAGAGAAACGGTAAGGTACGCAGTTGTCACGACCAGCAGAGAGATCGTTGGAGTAGTGAACTGCAAAGAGGTTCTCGGTGTTGACAGTAGCCTCCTCGTTGTTCATGTTCCAAGTGTCCTGATAACGGTCATAGAACTTGGCACCTGAGTTGTTGATAACGTCGGTAGCTGCGTTCAGAGCCTCAGTGTAGAGGTTGCCAAAACCGTTCACGCTGCTGGCACCCAGCCAAGAGGCAGCATAGAGGGCTACGCGAGCATAGAGAGCTTCTGCAGAGTAGTAGTAGGCACGGCCTGCAGCTGTTGCAGCCTTTGGTGTCATCACGTTGGCCTGCTTGTAGTTCTCCATCGCCTTCTTCAGGTCGTTGAGGATATTGGCATATACCTCAGCCTCGGGGATACGTACAGGGTTGTTGTTGATGGCTCCGATGGGCTCTGAGTTGTAGGGAATCGGGCCCCACATTGCTACCATCTGAGAGTAGTACAGTGCACGGAGGAAGAGAGCGTCAGCAGTATATGCAGCTTTCTTGTTGTCGTCGATGACTGTACAGGTAGGCACATACTTCAGAGCGTTGTTACAAACGTCGATACCAGCGTAGAACATCTCCCAGTACTGGTCGAGACATGGGTTGTCGGCTACGTTGTTGCCAAGAGCCTCTGCAGAGATGTCATACTTCAGTAAAGACTTCTGCTTGTTATCATATCCGAAATAGAACAGGTCGCTGCCCATCTCGGCGAGTCCGAGTGACGGCTCCTTGCCCCACCAGCCGTGAGTATAGTCATAGGCTGAGGTGATCAGTCCGTCGATACCCGATATGGTGTTGTATGCCAAGTCGGCAGTCTCACCAGTCTTGTTGTCCTCCTCCAAGAAGTCTGAGCAGGAGGTTGTGCCCAGCGCGAAGGCTGCGGTCACAAAGAACATACTTAATATCTTTTTCATATCGATTCTCATTATTGATTTAGAAAGTTATGTTAAGACCAATCACAGCCTGCTTCATCAGCGGGAAGTTCACAGAACCGCCACGCTCAGGATCGTAGTTGTCGAAGTGGCTGAAGGTGAAGAAGTTCTTCAGAGAGCCATAGATGCGAGCATTGCTGATGAGGATCTTCTTCAGGAAGCTCTTTGGCAGGTTGTATGCCAGTGTGATGTCCTTGATCTTGAAGTAGTCAGCTTTCTGGATCTGGATGGAGCTCTTGTAGAAGGTAGGAGTAGCACCGGCGCAACCAGGTGAAGGAATGTCTGCCCCCTGATTGTTAGGAGTCCAGTAACCCAGGTCGCTCAACTCACCCCAGTTGGCGTTGTCGTAGAGGTAGAGACCATAACCTGCATAGTCGAGGTATCCGCCCAGACGAGCCATTGTTGAAACACTCAGTGAGATATCCTTGTAGGTCAGCGATGTGCTCAGACCGAGGATAGCCTTCGGGCTGCGGTTGTAGATGATCTTGTCGCTGTCATCGATCTCGCCGTCGTTGTTGGTGTCAATCACCTTTGGTGTACCAGGATCACCGTAGTCGGCCTGAGGCTTCTTAAAGTCGGGGTGTGAAGCCATGTACTGGTCGAACTCACCGATACCCCAGCAGCCATCCATGTCGTAAGCATAGTATGCAGATACAGGCTCACCGACCTTCAGGATAGTTGTTCCACTTACGAACTGCTCGATACCGTCGGCCAGTTCTTCAACCTTGTCACGTGCGAAGGTGGCAGAAGCAGTCAGATCCCAAGTAAAGGCGTTGGTCTTTACAGGAACAGCACCGAGAGATATTTCCCAACCGTGGCCCTTTGTCTTACCAACGTTAGAGATGGTGCTGGTAAATACAGAAGAGGGAGGAGCGGTCTTATAGTACAACAGGTCGTAGGTCTTACTGTTGTAATACTCAATGGTACCGTAGATGCGGCCATTGATGAATGAGAAGTCGAGACCGATGTTCAAGGCAGATGTCTTTTCCCAAGTCAGTTCAGGATTAGCCATGGTCATCGGGGCCTTCTCTGTAGAGTTGGGAACGATTGAAGAAATGGTAGCCAGAGTCTGGTAAGCATCGATGGCAGCGTTACCAGAAAGACCCCAAGATACGCGGATCTTCAGGTTGTCGAGCCATGATTTTGCACCAGACATGAAGCTCTCCTCTGAGAGACGCCAACCAGCGCTGACTGAGGGGAAGTAACCCCACTTGTGGCCATCTGCGAGTACTGAAGAACCATCAGCACGTATAGAGGCCTGCAGCAGATACTTGCCATCGAAAGAGTAGTTGGCACGTGCGAAGAATGAAAGCATAGAGCTCTTTACATAAGAAGAGGTAACCAGTGGAGAGCCGATCTTGCTGACATCGTAGAATGAGCCGGTCTTATAGCTTTCAGAACCTGCATCACCTGAGATGCTGCTCGTTTCAGTTACGGTCTGTGACATTTCGTGTCCGAGCAGGAAAGTCATGTCATGTTTGCCAATCTCCTTGTTGTAGTTGGCCGTGTTCTGCCATACATACTTTGTGCCGACGCTCTTGTCGTTACCGATATAGGTTGTGGTAGGCGACTGATAGCGAGCCTGGCTATGGTAGTCCTGATAGGTACCTGTACGAGAATCGTTACGGTCCATCGTGAACTGAGATCTCAGGGTAAAGCCCTTAAACGGGTTGAGCTGCAGATAGCCACTACCAAAGAAGCGGGTGCTCTCGATATTGCGCTGGTATGCGCCATCCTCGTCAAGAAGAGGAGAACAGTGTGCGGGATACCAGGGGTTAGGAGTAGCATTGATACTGCCATCATTCAGATAAGCGTGAGTAATAGAGGTCATCTTCTGTGCCTGGTTGAACACACCACCATTACGCTTGTCGTTGCTCTTGTAAGCATAAGAGATGCTGGCACCGATCTTAACGATTCTGTTAATCTGATGGTCAATGTTGACGCGACCTGTATAACGTTTGTACTTATCGCCCTTCAGAAGACCCTTGTCGTCCATGGCAGCCATTGATACGTTGAAGTTGGTCTTCTCGTTACCACCCTGAACAGCAACCTCATAGTTCTGAGATACGCTGTTCTTCATGATCATGTCGAGCCAGTCAGTGTACGACTTGTCATTATAGATGTCGAGCGTTGGAGTCTGATCCTCCAGGTTGAAGGTCAGCACGTCTGCTGGTGTAGCCGAGTTGGTGAAGTTCCAACCGTTGGCGGCTGCATCCTCATAGTTCTTCTTGTCAATCAGACGCTGTACTTCAGTGTCGCCATACATAGGCTTTACAATACCAGTAGCACTGTTGAATGACAGATAGCCATTGAAGGTTACAGAGGTTCTGCCGGCCTTACCGCGCTTGGTAGTGATCAGGATCACACCGTTGGCACCCTTCGTACCGTAGATAGCAGTAGAGGCAGCGTCCTTCAGGATATCCATCGACTCGATGTCGCTGGCAGGAATGTCGAGGGTAGAGCCGTACTCTACACCGTCAACGATAACCAGAGGTCCGTTACCGGCCAACAGTGAGCGGTTACCACGGAGGGTCATGCTCACACCTTCACCGGCCTGACCACCGTTAGACTGCTGGAGGTCAACACCAGGAACCTTTGCCTGCATAGCCGACAGAGCGTTAGCACCTGCCACCTTTGCAAGGTCATCGGTCTTCACGCTGGCAACAGCACCCGTCAAGTCCTTCTTCTTCATCGTACCGTAACCTACGACCACGATCTCATCGAGACTGGCAGCGTCCTCTTCCAGAGTGACGTTAATACTGCTCTTTCCGGCTACGGAGATCTTTTGGTCCTTGTAGCCGATGTAAGAGATCTTTAGGACACCATTCTCAGGAACGTCCTTGATTGAGAAGTTTCCGTCGAAGTCGGTTACGCCACCGATGGTGGTACCGTCAACAAGAATACTAACACCAATCATGGGCTCACCTGTAGCGTCCACCACAGTACCTGTGACCGTCTTCTGGGCATAAGCCACGAAGCAGAACACAGACAAAAGCATAGCCATTGCGGCTCTTTTGATTTGTAGATTCATACACGTTAGTTTTAGTTATACAAATTAATTAATTATAAGATATTTTGTTTGTTTTATCTTCAATAGATGCCTATTTCGGGCACAAAGTTAATAAATTATTGTGAAATAATACTTATTTTGGGTTAAAAAATACTGAAAACGTTTACGTAATCACCAGTTCTTCTTCTTTATATTATAGATAATGTGTAAAATGCATTATATTTGCACTCAGAAAACAAATAATTGTTCGTCATGTATCTCAGATTATCTTTTATGATTGCCGTATTAGTCCAGGCTGTCACGGCATCTGCTAATCCGATTTTCAACGTCAGGGACTTCGGTGCCAAGGGCGACGGGCAGCATATCGACTCGCCCGCCATCAATGCCGCCATCGAACAAGCTGCCAAAGAGGGTGGGGGAACAATCGTTCTGACAGAAGGGGTATACCCTTGTTATTCTGTTCACCTGAAGAGTAACACGACCCTGCGGTTGGAGAAAGGAGCTGTGCTGAAGGCTGCACCCGTCACAGAGACTGAGGGCTATGACGAGGCTGAACCCAACGACTCCCACTATCAGGACTACGGTCACAGCCATTGGCACAACTCACTCCTCCGGGGTGAGAACCTCCAGAACGTCACACTCGAGGGCGAAGGCCTCATTGATGGTACCGATGTCTTGAGCCGCTGGGGACAGCGCGATGACTATCAGGGGCCGCCGCTGGCCAACAAGGCACTCGCTCTGCGCGATTGCAGGCGTGTGACCATCCGAGGACTCAGTTTCCTGAGTTGTGGGCATTTTGCCATGTTGCTAACTGGGGTCGATGACCTGTTGATAGAGCATGTCACGGCCGATACCAATCGCGACGGCTTCGATATCGATTGCTGTGAGCGGGTCATCATTCGCAACTGCAAAGTGAACACGGTCAACGATGATGCCATCGTCCTGAAATGCTCCTACGCCTTAGGATGGGCAAAGCCTACGGAACATGTGCTGATAGAGGATTGTGAAGTCAGTGGATATGATGTGGGTACGCTGCTCGATGGCACATGCACCACCCAGACCGAAAAGGCTCCTGATGGTGACGGACCTACGGGGCGCATCAAACTTGGCACAGAATCTAACGGCGGGTTCCGTCATATCACTATCCGACGCTGTACGTTCACGCATTGCCGAGGTCTGGCACTTGAAACCGTCGACGGTGCAGAGATGAAAGATATCCGGGTGAGCGACCTGACGATGACCGACATCTGCAACTCGCCCATCTATATCCGCCTGGGCAACCGTATGCGTGCACCCGAAGGGTTCCATTTCTCAACAGTCGATGGTATCAGTATCCGTAACGTGCATGTCACCGATGCTGATAGTCGCTACGCTTGTCTGATAGCTGGTGTGGAAGGCCATCCCGTCCGTCGTGTCACCATCAAGAACCTCTATGTACAGTTCCGTGGCGGATTAACCCTCCAGGATGTTAAGGAACAACGGGGACGTAACCCGTTCTTCATCCCTGAAGCCCGCCAGCCAGGACAGTCGGGTGAGGCCAACTACCCCGAACCCTCTGCCCATGGCATCCAGCCTGCGTGGGGATTCTCTATCAGCAACGCTGAGGATATCAGATTAAAAAACGTTCATCTGGAAACAATCCTTCCAGATGAACGTCCTCAGTTTCATTTCGAAAACACGAAGAATATCCGTATGTAGCCTTCCTGGCTATAGTGTGACGGTAATCTTCTTCAGCTGACTGTCGGCGCTTGAGTTGCCAACCATCAGCTCGTACTTGCCGGGCACGACGCGCATCGTGTTGGTCTTCGCATCCCAGCCTTCAAAGCTCTGGCGGGGCAGGTCGATGACAATGGCCTTGCTCTCACCGGGCTTGAGTGTCACCTGTTGGTAAGCACGGAGGGTCTTCTGAGGACCTTCCTTGTCGGCCAGATGGCGGATATATACCTGCACCGTCTCCAGACCTTCTCTGGTGCCGGTGTTCTTCACGCTGACACGTACCTTGTTGTTACTGTATTGTGGCTTGCCGATCTCGAACTGTGTATAACTCAGGCCAAAGCCAAAGGGGAACAGCGCCTCGCCGGTATAATAGCGATAGGTGCGGTTCTTCATCGTGTAGTCCAGAAAGTCGGGCAGTTCGTCCGTGCTCTTGTAGAAAGTGATAGGCAGTTTGCCGCTCGGATTATAGTCACCGAAGAGCACTTCGGCCAGTGCCTGCCCCCCCTGCTCACCACTGTACCAGGCCTGCAGGATGGCATCGCACGACTCCAGTTCGGGCGCGAGAGCCATCGCGGAGCCTGAGCAGTTGACGAAGATGACCTTCTTGCCTGCCTGGTGGAGCATGGCGAGTGTCTCGCGCTGGGCCTTTGGCAGTTCGATGCTGGTGCGGTCGCCACCCTTGAAACCTTCTTCGTTGACGCGCATCTCCTCCCCTTCGAGCTTCGGTGAGATACCTCCTACGAAGATGACGGTCTCTGCATCACCGATCTGCGCCAACAGCTGTTGATGGGTAGGAGCCTCTTTGTGCTGGATATCGAAACCGAGGAAGGCGAAGTCGCTCACCTGAACGTAGTCAATCTGGATGCGGTAATGCTCCCCGGCCTTTACGACCATCTCTTTCTGAGCTCCTTGGATGCGATTACGAGTCTGCCAGATGTTGACGATGGTATCCCCGTTGACGATGAGGCGCACTTTGTCGTCGCCATTGATGTTGAAGATGACGGTCTCGTCATTTGTGGGGATGAAAGTGGCATCGAGACGGGCTGAGAATTTCTCCAGATTCAAGCCTGGGGCAAAGACGGTATTGCCGCCATTGCTGAGCATGATGGGAGCCGTGAATTTGGCAGTCGCTGCCGGAGCACCTTTCATCTCGGTGTTATTGTAATAGGTAGCTTGCATGCCTTTGTCGCCAAGGGGTGATCTCAGTTCTCCGAAGCGGCTCTCGAAGACTTCATTTCGAGTCAGTCCGCAACCACTGATGAATCTAGCTTGCGGTGCCAGTTGCTGAATGCCCTCAAGGGCAGTGATGGTACGGGTGGCAAAGCCAGAATAGTTACCCCACTGCATGACAGAGTCGATGGCGTTGGCACCGAGTACGGCGATACGTGCATCCTTTGCCAAGGGCAGTGCCTGGTTCTTGTTTTGGAGCAGCACCATGCTCTTTCTGGCCATGTCGAGTGCCAGCTGCTTATGGGCGTCACATGCTACAATGCTCTCAGGGATCTTCGTCCAGGGGTTCAGGTCATCGTTGTCGAAGTCGCCCAACTCAAAGCGGGCGATGAGCAGACGGCGCAGACTCTTGTCGAGGTCGGCCTCCTTGATGTCACCACGGCGCACGGCCATGGGCAGGTTCTTGTATTCCGATCCACACTCAACGTCGGTACCAGCCAATACGGCCTGGGCTGAAGCCTCAGCGGGATCCTTGGCAGTGTTATGCCAGCGGGGCAGGAAGTCGCGGATGGCACCGCAGTCTGAGGTGATCAGTCCGTCGAATCCCCATTCGTCACGCAGGATCTGCTGTTCGTAACGGGTCTGTGAACAGCATGGCTGTCCGTCGATACGCTGGTAGGCACACATGATCTCTGCGACCTTTCCCTCCTGCACCAGTGCCTTGAAGGCAGGCAGATAGGTTTCCCAAAGGTCGCGCTCGGGCAGGTTTTCTACGTTGAACTCATGACGGTTCCACTCTGGACCGCTGTGTACGGCAAAGTGCTTGGCACAGGCCAGCAACTTGCGGTACTTGCTGATGCCGAGATCCTCGCCATTGTAGCCCACGCCCTGCAGACCACGGACGACGGCCAGTCCCATCTTGGATGTCAGGTAGGGGTCTTCCCCGTAGGTTTCCTGTCCGCGTCCCCAACGGGGATCACGGAAGATATTGATGTTCGGTGTCCAGAACGACAGACTCTGATAGCGCTTGATGTCACCCGAGCGCTTGGCCTGCTGTGCCTTCACGCGGGCCTCGTCGCTCACGGCTGTAAACACCTTGTGCAACAAGGCGTCGTCCCATGAGGCAGCCATACCCATCGTGATAGGGAACACGGTGGCAAAGCCGTTACGGCCGATGCCGTGCAGGGCTTCGTTCCACCATTGGAACTGGGGGATGCCGAGTCGCTCGATAGCGGGCGAGGTGTCCATCATCAGACTTACTTTCTCTTCAAGAGTCAGTCTTCCTAAAAGGTCATCAGCCCTTTGGGCTGCCGTAAGATTGGCATCCTGATAGGGCAGAACTTGTGCTTGGAGGCTGGCGGCCATACTCAGGCAGCACAGCAAGGTTGCTAGTTTATTCATTTGCATTCTCACTTTTATAGTAGTTATCAGGTGCAAAGATACGAATTTTTATCGAAGAGTCCAAATCTTTTGCTGTTTTTCTTTATTTTCGGTGGTTCACGCATCATGCGTCTGTGGATGCTGCAACTGTGCTGCAACTGTGCTGTAAGGATGCTGCAAAGTTGCTCTACTCCCGCGCATACTTGTTAATGCGCGCGCAGGCGTGAAGTCCGCCACAAAACGTAACGAATCGCCATGCAATTCATTACTTTTCGCATGGTAAAACGTTACGTTTCGTGATGCGATTCGTTACGTTTCGTCAGCGTGGTTTTGGCTAACTTGGAAAGGCCAAAATGTTTGGAATCTGGCGAAAAATGTTGTACCTTTGCCGATGTAAATGTGGCGATCGTACCTTTGTTGCACCCAAAAGAGGGAAAATCGCCTGAAAATTTGGAATTATCAGATATTCTGCTTAAATTTGCAACCAAAATGATACTACATAAAAAATGAAAGGGGGGAAGCATTTAATGAGACAATTTACTATCGTGATGAGTTGGCTGCTGGGGCTGAGTATGGCTGTGGCTGCAGAGGTTCCTGAAGTGACTTGGGATAAGTACAGCCTGATAATCGATGGGCAGCGAGTCTGTCCCGTGATGGGTGAGGTGCATTATTCGCGCATACCTCAGGCCGAATGGGCTGATGAGGTACGGAAGATGAAGGAGGGTGGTGTAACGGTTATCGCCTGTTATGTGTTCTGGAATCATATTGAGGAGACGGAAGGCGTGTTCGACTGGAGTGGTCAGCGCTGTCTGCGCCAGTTTCTCGAGGTTTGCAGTCAGGAGCAGTTGCCCGTCGTGCTGCGCGTAGGACCGTTCTGCCATGGTGAGGCACGCTGTGGCGGCATCCCTGACTGGCTGTTCTCCAAAGGCTGTGAGATGCGGTCTGAAGATCCCGTCTTCCTGGCCTATACCGAACGGCTCTACCGTCAGATTTTTACCCAGGTGCAGGGCTTGCAATGGAAAGACGGTGGTCCCGTGATGGCCATGCAGTTCGACAACGAATACAGCGGACACGGCTCTTACCTGATGCGGCTCAAGCAGATGGCCCGCGAGATTGGCTTCGATCTCCCTTTCTACACCCGCACAGGCTGGCCAGAACTGGCCTCACCCGTACCTTTCGGCGAGATGATTCCTCATTATGGCGACTATGCCGACGGGTTCTGGGAACGCTCCATCGAGGAGACGGCAGGCAACTACTACAAGGCTTTCAACTTCAAGGCCTTCCGCTCTTCGACTGCCATTGCAACCGAACAGTTAGGCAAACAGGAGGAGCGGCTGAATGAAGGCGATGAACAGTATCCCTACTTCACCTGCGAACTGGGCGGTGGCATGATGACGGCCTATCACCGTCGGCCTTATCTGTATCCTGAGGATGCCTACTCGATGGCCATCGTGAAACTCGGCAGTGGCTCCAACCTTCTGGGCTACTATATGTATCATGGTGGCACGAACCCCGATGGCAAGATCTGGCTCAACGAGATGCAGCGCACTCCAGCCACCAACTATAACGACATGCCGGTGAAGACCTACGACTTCCAGGCGCCCCTCGGTGAGTTCGGACAGAAGAATCCTCACTACTACATGCTGAGGAAACTGCATCTGTTCATGCACGACTGGGGCGATCTGCTTGCTCCGATGGAGGCCGTATTCCCATGTCCGCAGGATATTCAGAAAGGCGATGACTCGTTTCTGCGCTGGTCGTATCGCGCGAAAGACGGTACCGGTTTCATCTTCATCAACAACTATGAACGTCTACAGAATCTTTCGACCAAAAGCCACGTGCAGTTGGAGGCCTGTGGGGTGAAACTGCCGAAACTGACCATCCCTGCAGGCACGATGTGTATCCTGCCTGTGAATATCGATGGCATCCGCTATGCCACGGCACAGCCCATAGCCAAGCGCGATGGCAAGATCTATCTGGCTCAGGTGAAAGGCATCCCGTCAACCATCGCCTTGCAGAATGGCAAGGTGCTGAAGAATCTGAAACCCTCGGGCACGGCCAAGCCCGTCTGTCAGAACATCTATCTGCTGACCTCCGAACAGGCAGAAAGACTTTTCCTGCAAGCAGACGAGCCACAGGCGAGGTCCACAGCGGTAGCCTATCAGAAGGAGAAGGAGGCAAGAGCCCTGCGAACGATTACCATCGGCGTGAATCGTGTGGCAGAAGAGCCCACCGATGAAGACTTTGAACAGGCTGCCGTCTATACCATTCATCTGCCGCAACAGCGCCAGGCATTGCTCCAGATTGCTTATCGCGGTGACTGTGCCCGACTGTATGCCGACGGGAAGCTGGTAGCCGACAACTTCTATAATGGCCGACCGTTTCTGATGGGACTGTGGCGACTGCCAGAGAGTTGCACCAGTCTGGAACTACGCATCCTGCCACTACAAAAGGATATGCCTGTCTATTTCCCGCGTGAGGCAGATACCACCCCTGGAGAATCTGTCGTCAGCATCACTTCTGCTGCGTACTAACGTTTGCGGGGCGCTGCAAGGTGATGCCCATCAGTCCGATCACGACATCGTTCGACAAGGTTCTGATGGTCAGGCTCCTTAGCGTTTTCTGTGAATTAAGCGGCATATCAAGGATGATGCCTGCACCACGCTCAAAGTTGCGGTCATAATAACTGGCAGCGACACCCGTGGCTGCCGGGCGCCCATAGTGCTCGCCCATCGGCATCAACTCTCTTGAGACGACTGCCGAAGCAAAGTCAATCCGGTAAGGACGGGGTTGGGCGGCATGGAAGGCCAGTCCGTCTTCATAATAGTCTTGTTCGATAGGGCACCAGTTGTGGGGATTCCGCAAAGGCAGTTCGGTGGTAGTCCCGTCGGTATAGGTCACGGTAATCAGGCCGTTATCGATATGGCTCTGCATGTGATTGGTGCTGCCTGCCATCAGCAGATAGGCATGCGATGCGGCGCCTGAGAGCGTGATGGAGACTGTATCGGGATAATTGTCCCACAGCGAGGTATAGACGATATTACGCCCCGTCTTGAGGTACATGAAAGGTATGCCATCGCCTATCCCTACCGTTAGCAGTCCATCCTTTACCCTCTCCCGCAAGGCAGAATCGTCGATGGTAGCCATCATCTCGGGGTGGCACCACTCTCCGATACCGTGGACGGGAATCTGAAGCGTAGTATAAGGAGAACGGGGCGAGAGATAGAAATTCTTGAAGATATCCGATACCCGGCTGTTGAACTGGCTGCTGATATCTACTGGCCAGAGTCTGTCGGTTATGACATCGTCGAAACCATTTCCCCACGCCTTACCGTCGAAGCGCTCTGCCGTCAGCAGAGGCTTGGGAGCAGTCTGCCGCTTCGCTCGCGACACGATGATGGTCTGTTTCTTCTCGCTGGTTCCGAGCGTCTCCACATAGCCATAGCCCGTGTTCTGTCGGAGCACAATCTGCAGGGGGTGGGCGAAGTTCTGCTCTATCTCGTAGATCTCTTTGTTGCCTTCACGACGGAAGGAATACTTGAAATAAGGCGTAGAGATCGAAGCGTGTTTCCATTCGGCTGGGAAGCCTGGACGGAGAATGCAGCGCCCATGGAGCGCGTCGGGGACGATGCCATAGAGCCCTTGGATAAAGGTGCGGGCAGAGATACCCGTATTGTCGGAGAAGTCGCGATAGAGTTCACCGCGTGCCTTGTCGTAATAACTGATCTGCCCGAAATTGCCCGGACTGTCGCCCAGATAGGCCTGATCCATGATGTTGGCTTTGACGAGCCTGTAGCCTTCCTCGCTGCGCCCTGCCTCGAAATAGGCCAGCGCCATGTGCATCACCTCGGCTGCAGCCACATTGTTGATGCTCCAGTCGTAGGGCAACCAGTCGGTGGTAGAGATGGTCTGCAACTGTAGCGCCTTGTGAGTCTTCTCGGTCATGACAACGGGGATATGGGGAATACACGAGTCAACATATTGCGTCGCCCTGAACGCCATCTCCTCGGTAGCAGCGCCACAGTCTATCGGTGTATAGATACTCCACAGGGCAGCATGGTCGTGGGTGCGCCTCAATCCCATGAAATCCTTATATTCCGCCCAGTGTCCCCGATGCTTCAGCCATAGTTGTTCGTTCATGGCCTTCAGGGTTTTCGCCGCCTCTTGCCGGTAATAGGTCGGATCTTCGCCCAGTATCTCGGCGATACGGGCTGCCAGGGCAAAGCCGCGATAGTTATAGGCCGACGAGTGGGTGACGGCACCGCTGTTATAATAGAGCGCATCGCTGGCCCAGATGCAGCAGTAGGCATCATAGAGCCCGTCTTCGTCGGGGTCGTAGTTACGTTTCTCCCAGTCGAGATGGCGCTTCAACACGGGCCACATCTTACGCATATAGACGGTATCGGCATCATACTGGAAGTGCCACAGCAGTTCGTCGATATAGTTCAGGTTCATGTCGTAGTGGTGCATGATATCGTCGCGGTTGGGATTGCGGCAGATATAGCCATTCGAGTACATCTGCGTGCCCCAGGTCTTGACGGCTCTGGTCATGCCTTTTTCGGGATCTTGCGCCGGGTGAGGAATCGTGGGTTCGACATCCTTCACCTGACTGTTGGCATAGGCCGAGAAATGCGTGATGGCACGGTCTTGTAAGCCGAGCACATCACCCAGATAGCCAGCCCGCCAGCCTGCCAGCGGCATGCGCCAAGCAACGGCTCCGTGCATCCACACTTCCCCGCCCCAGGCACCGTCGGCAGCAGCCATCAGCGCGCTGCCAAGCGTGTTGATATAAGGATCGGGCGTATCGAAGACAATCCTGTTGGCCAGCCACTCGCTGTGCTGCATGGCCCTATTCCATAGCGACAGGGCTTCGGCCTGCGAGGGCGTCGTCAGCAGATAGGCGCCTTGGGCTTCGCTTTTCAGGAATACATAGCCAGCCTCCTGTCCCACGCTGATGCTGACCGTCTGCTTGTGGTTCTCATCGGGAGCCGGGTCGAAACAGCCCGTCGGGTCGGCATTCAGGTCGCCCGCGCGGTTCAGTTTCGGCTGTCTGATGCCACAGGCGATGCACTCCAGGGTCGCATCGGCAGGTAGCCCTTCGCCACATATCTGCCAGATGGCAGCATCGCAGTCGGGCATGGCCAGCACCGCCATCGACAAGGTGCCCTTGCCAAAGGCAGGATCAGCCAACTGATACGTGCGCATCCCAGCCTGATAACGGGCTTCGCATCGGGCTGTGTTTTCCAGCATGATGGTCTGTCCGTTTAGATGCAGACGAAAACTGATATTGCGATGGTTCTTCGCCCGATAAGTGCCAAAGATGGGGCGATCGCTCGTCTCTACGCGGAAGTCGGAATAGCCGCCATAGAGCGCTCGGGTATAGCGGTTCTCGCCGTTTACACACACGATATCGCGCCCGTCGGGGTGATACTGCAGCGCCCTTGCCTTGCTGGCTGCCTGTGCCTGAAACGGCCAAAGCATCGCTGTTGCAATGATAAGTAGATGACATTTCATGTTCGTTTGTTTTCTGGGTACAAAAATACAACTTTATTTTATTTCGCGATAGAAGTTTTGTTCAATTATTTGTTTTTTTACCCGTTTTTTTATAATTTTGCATCCGAATCAAACTACGGAAGATGAAAAGAAGACTACTATTGACACTATTGCTGGCATTACCCTCTATGATTGTTTCGGCTATGGTGTGGTTCGATGACACACATCCTGTTACTTACAGTTTACCCTCGGATGCCGATCCTGTAGTGACAACAGCACTCGAGATGTGGAAGGACGATATGCGACAGGTAACGAGTCTTGTTCCTGTGGTTGCCCGGAAACCGGCGATTGTCATTACTCAGGGCAAGGGCTCCGACGACGGTTTCCGTATCTCTGTACAAAATGGCCAGATATATGTAGATGGTCATAATGCGCGTGGCACAGCCTATGGCATTCTGGAACTATCTCGCCTGGCAGGCGTCTCGCCATGGATATGGTGGGGCGATCTGGTGCCAGAGAAGAAAGACCGGCTGACGCTCAGCGACGACTTCTCGATGGAGCATACACCGAGTGTGGCCTATCGTGGCATCTTCATCAACGATGAGGACTGGAGTACGCGCCCCTGGAGTTGTCAGAACTTTGCCCCTGGACCTGAAGGCCGGATTGCCGCTCAGACCTATAAGAAGATATTCCAGTTGCTACTCCGTCTACGTGCCAACACCGTGTGGCCTGCCATGCATGAGGGCACGGTGGCCTTCTTTCAGACGCCCGGAGCCAAGGCGATGGCCGACTCCTGTGGTATAGTGGTGGGCACGTCCCATTGTGAACCTCTTTTGCGCAATAATGTTGGAGAATGGAACAGCCAAGAGCGCGGACGCTTCAATTATAAGACCAATCGTGAAGCCGTGCAGCAGTACTGGATAGAGCGCCTCAAGGAGGTGAAAGGCTCTAAGGACCAAATCTTTACGATCGGCATGCGTGGCATCCATGACAGTTCGATGGAAGGTTATCAGACCGATCAGGAGAAGTTCGACGGCTTGCAGCAGGTCATTAACGACCAACAAGAGCTGCTGAGGCAATATCTTGGTGACCCATCACGACTGCCTCAAATGTTCGTGCCTTATAAGGAAGTGTTGCAACTCTATGAGATGGGACTGCAGGTGCCTGACTATGTGACGCTGATGTGGTGCGATGATAACTATGGCTATATCACACGTTACTCCGATGCCCGTGAACAGCAGCGACAGGGTGGGGGAGGTGTCTATTATCATCTCAGTTACTGGGGACGTCCGCACGACTATCTTTGGCTGACTACCACCCAACCTGGCTTGATCTATAATGAGATGCGCGAAGCCTACGATCGTCATGTGCGCAAGCTCTGGATAGCGAATGTGCACGATGTAAAGGTTGCGGGCTATGATCTCGAACTTTTCCTCGATATGGCGTGGGATATCAATAGTGTTAGTGCCTCAACCCTTAATGACCATTACCGACGATGGCTCTGCCGACAGTTCGGTACGGTGGCAGGTAACCGTCTCTTTCCGGTGATGCACGATTTCTTCCGCCTTTGTGGTGAGCGTCGCCCGGAGTTTATGGGATGGACTCAGGTGGAACTCGACAAGAAGGTATTCCATCGGGGGCTCTCACCTGTCGACAGTATCGGGATGACAGCCCGTGAGGTTGCTGCCCGTCTTTCAGATTTTGAGCGGATCAAGGCTATTGTGGCAGATTGCCGCTCCTGTGTTCGTCCTGAGTTGTCCGATGCCTTCTTTGCAGCTATCGAATATCCGGTGTATGCTGCCGCTGCCATGAGTCGTAAGATTCTCTCCGATTCCGTCAAAAGCCATCGCGCCTATGAGGAAATCCAGTTGCTCACGGCCCGTTATAATTCATTGCAGGATGGAAAATGGCGCGGGCTGATGGATGCGGCTCCCCGTCAGTTACCTGTCTTTTCCGATGTGCGGGGCTCACGTTTCGCCTCTGAGGCTGCCGACATCGTAACCATTAAGTCGGCAGCTGATTACCAGCATGCCTCCGCAGGTGCAGAAACTGTGCAGATGTTGGGGCACTCGATGCAAGCTGTGAGGTTGCCCAAAGGTGATTCACTCACCTATCACTTCTCTGTAGAGCGTGAAGGTGACTATACACTGACCACAGCCTTGATTCCAACTCATGCTGTGGATGCAGGCGATATCCGCTATAGTGTGATTGTCGACGATACGCCTGCTGTGGTATGGTCGCTCAAGGAGCCGTTCCGTTCCGAGGAGTGGAAGCGGAATGTGCTTCGAAACCAGGCGCTGCGCCATCAGACGATTCACCTCACTTCAGGTAATCACAAGTTCACCATCCTGGCCCTCGACGACCATATCGTGGTGGATCAATGGAAACTTACGGATGTGCCGACGAAGTGAGAGCAGAAGGAGAGATTTTTAAAATAAGCAAAAAGAGTCCCCAAATTCGCAAAAATAAGCAAAAATATGTTTTTATTGCAGTTTATTTAAAGATTATGCTTATCTTTGCAAAGCATTAAGACTAAAAATATTCGATTAAAATAAAACAATGATGAGAAAATTATTGATTGTCGTAGCATTGGCCTTGGTAAGTTTGGCTGGCACGGCACAGAACTTGAGAGCGAATCTCGATGAGAGTGTGAAACCTGGTGACAACTTCTGGCAGTATGCCGCAGGCACCTGGCTGAAGAACAATCCATTAGACGCGCAACACCCGATGAATGGCGGTTTCGTAGATCTGATGGAGCTGAACAGAGAGCGCATCAATGCGCTGATCATGAAGTATGCCGAAGAGAGACAGTTGCCGCAAGGCAGCGACGGGCAGAAGATCGGTGCCCTCTATCGCCTCTACATGGACAGCGTTAGCCGCAACAAGCTGGGCTATGAGCCGATACTGCCTTACCTGAAGCAAATCCGTGCGCTGAAAGATCGTGAGGAAATGCTGAAAGTGATGTATGAACTCGATGAGAAGGGCTTCAACACGATACCCATCAGGCTTGGCCTGACGCTGAACCCTACCAACTCGTCGGAGTGGATCATGGAGGCCAATTATGGGGGGACGACGCTTGACCATGAGTATTACGACCAGCCCAACGAGCAGCAGCAGGCCGTCGTAGCAGCCACCAAGAGCCTGAACAAGGACTTGCTGAAGATGGTGGGCTACAGCGATGCCGATGCCGAGCGCATGATGCAGGCAGCGTGGACTATTGAGCACAGGATAGGTATGAAGAAACTCGACCAGGTGGCTGTGCGTGATCCTAAGGCTACCATTCACATGATGTCGTGGCAGCAGTTCCTGACCGACTTCAAGGGTATCGACTGGGTTAGCTATCGCGATGCCATGAATCTGCCCAAGGACATTGATACGCTGAATGTGGGTCAAATCGTCGCTCTCCACGAAGTAGAAAAGGTGCTAGCAGAGACGAGTGTCGAAGACCTGAAAGCCTATATGGAGGTGAAGGCCGTCAGAGCTTACAGATATTACCTCAGCGACGCTTTTGAAGACCGTTCCTTCGAATTCACCAAGGCTACTCGCGGTGTGCAGGAACAAGAGCCCCGCTGGAAACGGGCCGTCGACGAACTCGACGAGAGTCTGGGCGAGACTATTGGAAAGCTGTATGTCAAGGAGTATTTCCCCGAGTCGAGCAAGCAGCGTGTCTACCGCCTGATAAAGGATCTGCAGCAGGCTTTCGAGGACCGTCTGAAAGAGAACACCTGGATGAGCGACTCCACCAAGGCCAAGGCGATAGAGAAACTGCGTGCCATGCATATCAATGTGGGCTATCCTGACAAGTGGGAGGATATGGAGAAGTTTATCGACATCCGCGAGAATGAAAATCTCGTAGAGAACTTTATCCGTATCGGACGGGAATCACGTGCGGCACTATACCGCAAGTATTGGCGCAAGCCCGTCGATAAGACCATCATGCCCTTCTCACCACAGACTGTGAATGCCGGTTACATGCCGCCATTCAACAGCATCAACTTCCCTGCTGCTATCCTGCAGCCGCCGTTCTTCGACCCTGACGCCGACTATGCCGCTAACTATGGTGCCATTGGCGCTGTCATCGGTCACGAGATAAGCCACGGCTTTGATGACCAAGGATGCCAGTACGACAAGGACGGAAACCTGACGAACTGGTGGACGGCCGCCGACAAGGCCAAGTTTGACGAGCGCACGAAGGTGCTGGTCGACTGGTTCTCACAGCAGGAGGCACTGCCCGGCCTGAAGGTGAATGGCGAGAAGACCCTCGGTGAGAACATCGGTGACAACGGCGGAATACAGATGGCCTACCGTGCCTTCGAGAACCGCCTGAAGCAGGAGCCCCTGGAGTCGAAAGAAGGCTTCACGCCTGCCCAGCGTTTCTTCCTGGCATACACTCGAATGTGGGCCAGCAACATCACAGACGAGTTCCTTGCCTATGCGGTCAACAGTGACGTTCACTCACCGCACATCTTCCGCGTGAATGCCGCCCTGCCGATGATCGACAGCTGGTATGACGCCTTCAACATCAAGCCCACCGACAAGATGTTCATCCCCAAGGAGAAGAGAGCTTTGGTGTGGTAATATAAATTCGACATATTAATTGGTACCAAATGGGAACAGAATCTACAAACAAAAACTTTTTCTATAGGCTTATATTCGGCAACATCATTGACCTGGATGGTGATCAGCCGCAAGAACTCATGTTGGAACAGGGGAGCCAGAAGAAAATCTCCGATGGTAAGAAAAACTATCTCCTGTTGCTCTGCGGCATCAAGGTCAACCGTAAGATCTATCAGCCTACGGAGATAGAGGCTGAACTGGATATCGTAGAGCTCATCGAAGGCGCATCAAGCCAGCAAAAGACTACTGCGCCCCAGTTCGACGACGTAAGCCAACTGCTGTTGCAGAGGATGGTGACGCTTGATGTCGTGGTAGACGGTATTGCTGACGGCGTTGCCACGAACTGCTATGTGTATGAGCTCATCCCCCAGCTGCAGCGTGATATCCACGGTACTAAGATGTATGTGAAGCTGAGAATCTTCAGCGTGGACAAGCTGATGACCCTTAACAAGTACAGCAAGGCCTACGTGGCCCGCAAGCTCGGCTCTGAGATACTGAAGCCGGAGAGCATGAACTTCGGAACCTTGTCGGAGAAAGAGCCCCTGATAGCGTCCGACGTCACAGGCATGCAGCATCTGATGTACACCGACGGCGGCGTGAGAATGGAGTTCATACAGCCCTATCTGGTACAGTATAATGAGTCGTTCTACGACTTCCTGGTGCGCACCTCCAACCGTTGTGGAGAGTTCCTCTTCTTTGAGGACGGCAAACTGGTGCTGGGCCTGCCGGAAAGGAAATCAGAAAGCGATCCGAAAAAAGAATCGATTGTAAAGATCAGTGACTATGTGACGGTGACTGCCTTGGAGAGGTCGGCCGATCCGCTGAAGATCAGTGGGTATGCCCGTGACAGCGTGAAGAACGGTAAAGGCGCAGTGCAGGGGACGCCAGATGCCAAGCCGACCAAGGAGGGCGAGACATTTCCTGTACTGAATATGGCGGCCATTCCCCGTGAGAAGACTGGGTTCCCCGAGGATGTCTTCCCTATGTATGCTTCGAGCAATGCCGAACTGGCTCAGGATGACTACATCTTCCCGCTCTACAGGGGCAAGTTCACCGACAGAAGGCGCGAGCTGAACTATGACGGCACCCCCGCCCAGACGGCTTTGGGCAGAATGATGCTTTTCGGCAAGACCATGCTGGGCAACGAACTGGACGCAGGATTAGGACTTGGCGTCACTTTCATCCTCGACGGTGTCCTCAACGAAGCTGTTCCACAAGCATTGGCCACCTTGGGTATACACTCATGGAACAACTGGCAGGCCACGCGCTATATGGATATCCTTAAAGGGAAAAAAGACCAGTATAACGAGCAGAAAGCCGTGCAGTTCGGTACGCTGAACAGCGAAGGATGGACCACCCTGAGTTACTATAAGGACATCCATCTGCACGAGGAGGAACAGCAGCGGAAGATCGTGTGCATCAACATGGGCACCAACTTTGCCAACGTGAAGTTAGGACAGAAGATCGAGGTCGATGGGCTCGACGATACCTATGTCATCATTCAGATAGAGCAGCACTCCGAGGAGGCATGGAATCGCGACTACGACAGATACGACAAGGCGGCCGATGACAAATACGCCGGCAGCCGTTCGCTCAAGATCTATGCCATTCCCGGGTATGGTGGTGTCAAGAAGCAGTTCATTCCTCCCGTACAGCCCGTTCCTGTCATCAGGAAAGTGGGCCCGCAGACTGCCTTCATAGCCGACAATGAAGACCCGAAGTTCCAGGGGCGTGTGCGCATTGCCTTCCCCTGGCAGCCACTGAATAGTCCGGAAAGGGGTGAGCTACGTAAAGTGGACATCAAGCTTAAAACGGTAGAGGACTATATTGAGACCCTCAGAAACAAGAAGCAAACGCTTCTGGATGAGGCGACAAGAGCCAGTCAGTTCGTCGAGGAGCTGAAGGACTATGTAAAAGCCACGAAGGAAGACCGCACCGCGCAGCTTGAGCCCAGGCACACTAAGCTGGATCAGCTCGAAATGGAGATAGCATACCTCAGGAGGAATTCACAGCCTCTTGCCGACATTGAAGAAAAGAATGCCCAGGCGATAAAGCTCAACAAAGAGCTCTCAGAGTTTGTGGCAGCAGCCAAGGAGCACGACGCGAAGAAGGGCAAGGCTGACTATCTGGATCTTGAGAAGGATAATACGGTCATCCGTAAGTATAAAGAAATCTATGATAAGAAGAACAAGGCGTACCTGAAAGCAAAAGCCGACTTGAGCCGGGCCGAGAGCACGCAGAAAGAGACGAAAAGACAAAGCCAGGAACTGCAAGAGAGGGTTAAACTCGACGTGAAAGCCATGGCCACGCCGTGGGTGCGCGTCGTCACCCCGATGGCCTCGCCAGGCGGCGGCACATTCTTCCGCCCACAGATAGGCGACGAGGTGATGGTCAACTTTGAGAACGACAATGTGGAGCGTCCATACGTCATAGGCAGTGTCTTCTCCAAGAACAACACCACCCCCGACGAAAAGATGTACCGCCAGCGTGGCAATGAGCTGCAAGGTAAAGAGGTCACGATGATGATGATGTCGCGCAACGGCCATCATATCACCTTTACCGACCCCGACGGCGGTGCCAACTTCCTGACGAACTTAGTATCGCCAGGACTGGGACTATGGGGCTCGATAGCGGGATCGGCATTCAATAATCTCCTGCCGGGCGCCAAGGACCTGGCTGGCGGTATCCATATCGGCGACCGCTACGGCATCTACGAGATCGACATGAAGAGCCACAAGCGCTCCATCGACATCAGGTCGCCTTTCGGCACGGTGGAAATCGACGCCTTCTCGGGCATCACCATCAGTGCCCCCAACGGCAATGTCACCATCAGGGGAAAGAACATCAACCTGGAGGCGGGCAACAAGGTTAACGTCACTTCAGGGATGAATATCCTGGATCCGGGCCTGGGCGACCCGGAAGGCACGAAGTACAAGTGGGGTAAGGCTCTTACTGACATCTTCGCCGAGATTATCCCTACAGAACTCAATAAGTATATGTTCGCCTCGATAGTTGACCTGTCGTACATCCGCCACATCGTGGAGGTGTTCGTGCGCCCCGTCGATGGCACACTCAAGCTCAAGTCGAAACGCTACCTGATGCTGGAGGCCGGCAATGGCAATGCCACCATCCGCCGTGACCGCTATGCCAAGGCGATGGAAGAAAAGAAGGAGTCGCAGGAGGAATTCTACAAGGCATTGCTCACCTGTGTGAAGTTCATCAGTGAGAAGGTTGATCTCTTCTACGATACCTATGAGACGTTGTGGATAGACGGCTACAAGAAGAAGACCGAGTACCTTGAAAAGGCCGGATGGGTGTTGAAGGATGAGAAGCAACCTGACTTGGCTGAGATAGCATCAAAAGCCAATGAGTGGGACGATCAGAAGATTACCCAGGACACCTTTGAGAGTCATTTTGTTGAGACAGGTATTCTGTTCAGAGAAGGAGCGAAGCACAATCAGATTACAACCAGCCCCATCCTGAAGTTCGACTACATCAAGGATTCTGCAAGGGCCTTTGGCGAGAGTGCTTTCAAGATGTACCAACATATGGAGTCCTTCGATCGTTTCTTAAATGACGGCTCAGATCTTCCATTAGGCAAATTTCAGTGGATGGATAAAAACTTCTCAGTTGCGCTTATTGACCTGGATGAAAAGATCTTATGGGCAAAAGGCTGGAAAGCGCTATATAACGATGGTAATCAACATCAGCTTTTCAATGATTTGGATCCTAACCCCAAAGCAGACAAGTTTGCGATGCAAAACAAAACATTCCACAAGCGCAAACTGCTGCTGGCTTTTATTAACGAGGTGGCTCATTCTCCGCAGAATGTTCAAAACAAGTACTTCGAGTGTAACCTCAAGATGGATTATGTGATGACGACCCAGTCACTTCGTCAGGAATACTATTGGAACCGTATGGTGTTCAATCTCGACAGAGCAGAGAAATACCAAAGGAACAATTACAAGCGCAAGTTGCGTGACAGCACAGCTGGTATCTTCCTAAGCACGGCCAAGAAAATCGCGGCTCCCTTCGACCGAGACATCTGGAATGACGCAGCCGACGGGCAAATACTCTTCTCCGACCAAGAGAGCAAGACCCTCAACTTCCAGGGCGAGGGCCTCCATGAGGAGAGCAGTTCGAACATCGGCACGCTGGATCACCTGAAGAAGGAACTGATGGCCATTAAATAAAGGTAAAAAGGTGAAAAAGTAAAAAGGTAAAAGAGTAAAAAGGTAAAAAATGGATTATATATTCGAGGACTGGGAGAAGAAGCTCTCCACATTTGAGAGCAGCGTAGAGAAAGACCTGGCTGAGATCAGGAAGTGCAAGGCGGAGATGCAGCAGATGAAACTCGACGTGGTGGCAGAGCTGCAGAAAGGCCGCTATGTGCGTGATACTCAGCGGCTGGTGCTGTCGGCACCCGAGATCATCATCGGCAATGTAGACCGCAGCGGAACCCTCTTTGCAGGAGGCTCCAAGGTCATCGTCCGTGGTACGCAGGTAGGTGTCGAGGGAGCAGGTGAGGGTGGACGACTGGATCTCCGAGCACCTAGCATCCGTGAGATTGCCGAAGACCCGGGCACCGACGGACGTGAACACGTGGTGGGATCGCTGTCCGAGGTGGTCAGCCAGGCACGTAACATCATCATCCAGAGCGACGATGCAGAAGGGGCGTTCTCAGCCCCCGCTGCCCCCACAGGCGGCAGCGGCGTGCGCATCCATGCCGACAAGACCATCGACGTGCATGCCGCCATGACGGCGGAAAGCCGTGAGGAGCGTCTGGAGAACCTGATCAGTGAAACCGAGAAACAGAAAAGCTACCTGAAAGAGCAAGCCAGTGCCCATAAGAAGTCGTTCACCGATCTGAAGAAAGAGATGCAGGATCTGATAGAGAAGCGAGATACGCTGGCGAAAGACTACGGCAACGTCCGTACTAACTACCGGGAAATCAAGAATGTGTCTGAAGAGATAGAGGCGCTCTCCATGTCGATTACGGAGGAGACCTACGCCTATGCGGAGATCCTGTCGATGCTGGCAGAGACAAACCGAAGGCTGAAGTGCTTTAAGGACGAGAAGTCGAAGATTAAGAAGGGCGACGACTTCAAGAAAAAGCCGACGGGAGCTGCTGTCAACATTACGGGTGAGAACATCAACCTGTTGTCTGCCGACGGCGAGCACAACCTGCGCGACAACAAGGAATCGGGTGTCACCATCACAGCCAACACGGTGGGCATCACTTCCTTGGATAAGGAAGGGGCACTGAATAAGGAAGGCAGGGTGAGCGTTGTGGCCAAGAACATTGAGATGGCTACAGCAGGCACTGCCGATCTGAAATTCGACGATGAGGGTAAACTTGAGAAGGGTACCTTCGCTGCTGAGGGCGACTTCAAGCTGACATCGAAGAACATCACCATCGAGGCTGTCGATTATGAGGTGGCAGACAAGAAATACAAGGAGAAGCAGCTCACTGCCGACAGCAAGATCAAACTGCGCGCCAAGACCATAGAGGTATCTACCGAAGGCTCGGCCAATGTGGAGGTGGATGACAAGGGCAAGCTCACCAAGGCCAACTATACCTCGGAGGGCGACATCATCGTGCGCTCGAAGACCCTCACTGTGGAGAGCACAGACACCGACATAGAGAACGGTGAGGCCAAGGAGAAAGCACTGACCAGCGGCGGCAAGGTGGCTATCCGTGCCGAGAAGATGGACCTCTCAGCCACCGATACCGAAGGCAAGGCCACGGGCAGCGTGAGCATCAATGCCAAGGCCGTCAGTGTGAAGTCGATGGACGTGGAGAAGGAGAAGCGCACCGACGATAAGCTGGCTGCAGGCAGCACGATGACCATCGTCGCGGAGAAGATGTATGTGGGTGCAAAGTCGAAGGATGTGAAGTCGAAGAAGGTTCAGGTGATGTCGGAAGAGATTGGCGCCTTTGCCGACAAGACGCTGGAGATCCAGCAAGACGAGGGCAAGGCCCTGGTGCAGCTCTCAGGCGGCAATACCTCGCTGGGCGGCAGCAAGACGCAAGTCTACGGCGAGACCACCATCAATGCCAAGACCGAGGTGAAGGACGAGATTAAGGCACCGAAGGCCACCATCGACAACCTGGAGGCCAAGACATCGTTCAAGTCACAGAACATCAGCGACGGCATCGCCGTGCCCGGCGCGCCTGCCAGCGGCAGCTTGAGTGCCAAACTGAAGACGGAGGATGCTCCGAAGGAGTGAAAAGTGAGGAGTGAAAAGTGAAGAATGAAAAGTGAAAAGTTATGGATAATTATATTGCATTAGAGTTAAATGATGTCGCGAGTAAGATGAAGGGCTATAACATGCTGTTCAACTATCGGCTGTCAAACCTCTGCGTCAAGGCAGAACCTACAGCGCTGATGCCCGTAACGGTTCTTGTGGCCGACACGGAGTACAATCTGGAAGAGGTGGCCGATATCATGAGGCCCGACGATTTCTCATTCGATGTCTATCCCAAGAACCCGAACAACCTGCAGGCGATTATCACTGGCATCTTTGATGTCCATCCGGAGTTCAAGATGGAACTGAAGACCGACAAGGCCGAGCAGGAGGGGGCAGAGGATAAGCACCATGCCTTCTATACGATGCCACCGGTGGACAAGGACCGCCGCAAACTGCTGAATGAGGCCACCAAGACCTTCCACAAGGAGTGCACGGTCAATCTGGACGTCACTTATGCCGAACTGCAGGCGCGGCTCGTGGAGCCCTATTCCAAGATGTCGCCCCTGGATATCGACGAGGCGAGGAAAGGCTTCAAGAATATCTATGACAAGGCGAGGGAAGAGTGTGACAAGATCCTGCAGCTGAAGCAAAACGAGATCGAGGAGGGATACCAGCGATACCTTACTGAGTTTAATGACCGCTATGACGAACCGAATGCGGATGACGATGAGATGGAAATCTCTCACGATGCCGAGGTAGAAGCAATGTTCAATGAATGAAATAAACAGATAGATATATTATGATGAGAGAATTTAAAGTATCACAGAATGGTACAACACTGCTTATCACGCTAAGTAGGAACCTTAATACGACCAATGCACCTGCATTGCAGGAAGAGCTAGCCAAGTTTGTGGGTGAAGATATTGAGAAAGTTGTTTTCGATGCCTCTGAGCTGTTGGCACTTTCAAGTAGTGGTCTCAGGGTGGTGTACTTTGCAAAACAAAGGCTGGGCAATAAGCCGGAAATCGTATTTGTGAATTGTGCCAAGGAGATTTACAATACACTCAAGATGATCGGCCTTGCTTCCACTATCAAGTTCCTGAAGGTAGAGAATAAGAAAGTCGTACGCAGTCAGGAGTCCCTGGAAGAGTTTGCCGCAACCAACGATGTGGTGTGCTACTCCATGAAAATGGGACAAGAAGATGAGTAACGGATTATTAATGAGCTGAAGACATGACCAGATTGCATTTTCAACCCATAAAGGACAAGTCGCTTGACATCCTTGACACCATCCTTAAAAATGAGGATGTGGCGGCGGTGGATGAGACTTGGAGAAGACTCGGTGTGGTGGTAGAGGAAATCGTGCTGAATATTGTCGACTATTCCAAGTCCGACTATCTCGATGTGGAAATCACGCGCGACGAGGAAAGCATCACACTGTGCTTCCACGATGGAGGCGAGTTGTTTAACCCGCTTGAGAGGGAAGAACCTGATTTCACTGTGCCGCTGGAGGACCGTAAGATCGGCGGACTTGGCATCTTCATGGTTATCAAGTATATGGATACAGTCACCTTCAGCCACTCCGGGGGTGAGAATATCCTGACAGTTACGAAAAAGATAAAGGTAAAAAAGTAAAATATGTTATTCTTGAGTATTATTCTTAATATCATAGCAGGTGCCGGCCTGCTGATACTTGGCTATAAACATTACCGTACCACTCGGAAGTTGAAGCGCCTTCGTAAGTTGAGTTCAGAAAAGAAGCGCATCACTTCCGACTTGCTTATGGCCAGCCAGATTCAGCAGAGTATGATGCCGCTCGGCCACAAGATCCTCGACGGCGTGGAAGGTTACGGGACACTGGTGCCCGCCCGTGAGATTGGCGGCGACCTGTTCGACTACGCGATTCGTGACGGCAAACTCTATATGTGTATTGGCGACGTCTGTGGCAAGGGAGCCCCAGCAGGCATGCTGATGGCCTATGCCCAGTCGATGATATGGAGTCTTACCATCAGCGAGACCAACCCTGCCCGCATCGTGACTTCCCTCAACAATCTCGCCAGCAAGGATAATGTCTCTTGCACGTTCTTCACCCTCTTCTATGGCGTGCTCGACCTGGCCACAGGCTGTATGCAGTACTGTAATGCTGGCCACAACCCGCCTTATATATTAAGTGATAAGCTCACGATGCTTGACTGTGATCCCAACCAGCCCATTGGCCCGGTGGAAGATGCGGAATTCACCCTGCAGGAGATCACGCTGAGTCCTGGCAGCACCATCTTCCTCTATACCGACGGACTGACTGAGGCTAATAACACAGAGGAGAGGGAATTTGGCCCTGAACGGACGGAAAAGGTACTGGAAGACTGCGTGAAGAGGCAGTTGAAACCCAAGGATATTGTAGACACCGTCACAGCAGCGGTGCATCATTTTACGGAGCATGCCGAGCAAAGCGACGACTTGACAATGCTTGCCATCCGTTATCGGTAGCCAAATAAAGGAGGATGCGTCAATTTGAAACATCCTCCTTTTCATTATTTTGGCTGCAGGTCGGCGTACTCCCTTGCGACATTCTTGATGCACGGGCAGTCCTTCAGCGGGTTCAGGTCGTGATGACCAATGATGAGGGCGCGGGGGTACGCCCTGTGGAGCTGTCGGAGCAGCCAGCGCATGGCAGCCTTCTGCTGAGCCGTTTTACTCTGGGGCCAGGCCCCAGCACTTAGTTTTGGGGCCAGGCCCCAGCATCAAAAAAATGAAACAACTCTGGTGACGGTCGTCCGAGTATCTCCTTTCACCCGTCCGAGTATCTCCTTCGACCTGTTCCTGTATCTCCCTTCCCCCTATGGAAGATACTTGCGTCGGTCGTGGAAGGCATCCCCGTGAGTGACGGAAGGCATCTCTGCGACTCGCTCACCTTACCGAGTACAAAGGTACAACATTTCAAAGACCGCCTTCGGAGTTGTTCGGAGTTAGGCGAGATAAAAGGAGATATACGGCTGTAAATTTGTGATAGGTTAATTTTTTCCTGAATTATTTGCAAGGTTGCAGATTTCTTCTTATTTTTGCAAACGAAATGTGTGTGATTTGATATGGATCAGAAGAATAGGCAGAAAAAAGAACTGATAAGACGACTGAAGAAGGCAAATGCTTTTTGGTCGTATAAGGCCAATGCCATCAAGGATGTTCCAGATGACATCTTGGTGGAATTGGTTATGCTGCATCTTGACTTAGATGATATCAACATACTCTTTGAGATTTATCCATACAAATTTGTCAAGAAAGCATGGATTGAGAATGTGGTAGCACAGGGTGAAATGTACTATGTGCTTAATAAGTTCTTTGCATGGTACTATTTCAAGATGAAAAAGCCCGGTGCTTATGTCAGGTCAATGGCTACTCGCGAGCTTAACAAGAAATTGGCTGCGTGATGAAAGGTTTGGCACCGCAGACTTCAGAATTGTTTGATGCAGTAACTCGTTTAGACTGTATCAAACCCTTTGTGCTTGTGGGGGGGGGACAGCTTTGTCATTGCAATTGAATGCTCGCCAGAGTGAGGATCTTGATTTTATGCGTTGGAAGCAGGGACCTAAGGACAAACTTGAAGTAGGATGGCCTGCAATTAAGAAGGAACTTAGCACCATTGGTACGGTGGAGTCTGAGGATATTATGGGATTTGATCATGTGGTGTTTGTTGTTAATGGTGTGAAATTGTCATTCTATGCAGCACCTCGCAAGCAACTTAGTGTTATGCAGCCAATAGTATTCAGGAATAATCTCAGAATAGCAGATGTCAAGACCATTGGTGCTTTGAAGATGGAGGTAATGCTTCGTCGTGCAAAGTTCAGGGATTACTATGACTTGTACTCAATTTTAAAAAGTGGTGTTGATATTAATGAGTTGATTCCCATTGCCTTGGAGCATTCTGGTCATAAATTGAAGCAGAAAAACCTGCTTGCAATGATTACAAATGGTGAATTTTTCTCTAAAGATAATCAATTTGAGACGTTATCTCCTATATATAATGTATCTGCAACCGATATTCAGGATTTCATTAAGGCGAAGTTACAGTCTGGAGCCAGATAAAAGAGGTGTTCGTTTTTTTCTGTCCCTAAAGTCAATAATCAAAAAATCTGCAAGTTAATCAGGTATCGGCTCAAAATTGTGATGTATTATAGTGATTTTTAGGGCTCATAATGAGCCGATAATTGGGATTTTTTTAGTAACTATCCATCAATTATTAACCAAGGGGCTGTCTGTGGACAGAGGCATCCGCCATCGCCGTGTAGGTGTTACTGGCACCAGCTATCATCCGCTTGACAACGAGTTTCAGATCCGTGAGGCCATGCTTGTTTTCTACGAGCAAAACAATCTATATGTTTTTAAGCAGATTTTCCTTTCGGACAACTACCGACTACTTAACTACTGACTACTCTTTTGTCTAATTGACGGATTTGACGAATTATTTATAGACTTCTCACGCATACCGTACAGGCGTACGCGGTACGCGTGAGGACTCTTAGAAAATTGCGTCATTTGTGTCATTTGTGTCACACTCTTCTGCTTTTTCTTCTCTGCCATATTTTTCTGTTCTAAAATATGTTATTCTGTTACTATGTTTTTATAAAAATCACGCCACGAAGGTACGACTTTTCAGGCAGGCATGCAAGTATTTGCGCCACGGATTTCGTTCGTAGCGTGAAATGTCAACCTGGGGAGTTGACGCCCCCTATTCAAACGAGATATGGAGCGTCATCCCGAGGCTTTCGGCGATGCGCTCCAACTGTTCGATGGTGGGGTTATCCTTTCCGCAACTAATCTTGTTCAGGTACTGTTTGGTCCAGCCTAATCTTCTGGCCAACTCTGCTTCACTCATGCATTTTTTCGCTAATGCTTTCTTCAAATCAATCTTTGTTTCTTTCTTCATTTCGCTTTGGGCGAGGTACGCCCAAAGCAAGGCAAGAAAAAAAGGATACTCCCTCAATCTCTGGGAGTATCCTCTCAAATTAGTATGTTAAAATATTGTTGTGATTATTACACAGATGAATTACTTGACGATTTCATTTCTTCTTGTTTAAAGTGATTTGCTAAATTTTATGATACAAAAGTATATATTCCATCCGAACTTTGCAACTTTCACCCTCTCAGAGGCATGTTTTTTATTGATTATTCACACACTAAGCCTCACAAGTCGTCAGAAATTGTCCCAAAATAAGCAAAAATTGTTTCAAAATCTGCAAAAAGTGTTTCAAAATCTGCAAAAATCGGAATAAAAATGCTTTTGGATATGGTTTTTTTAAGGATTATTATTATCTTTGCAAAGTCAGAAATATGTTATCTAAAACAAAAGACAAGAGAATAGACCAAAAATAGATAAGACTATGAGTCAATCTTTAGAAAGAAACAGTGCAGACCTCGTGGTCTGTGGTAAGATTTTTACTTCCGAAAACAATCAGATTGTAGAAGCAATCGCAGTGAAAGACGGCAAGTACGTCTATGTAGGTGACAAGCAAGGAGTCGAGGCTTTTGTTGAGTCAGGCAAAACAGAGGTGGTGGACTATACCGGTAAGGGGCTTGTGATGCCTTCCTGCGGTAATGGCCATGCCCATTATTCGATAGGCGTTGCCCTGCCGATAGTCGGAACGGTTGCCCTTGGGCAGACTCCTGACAAGTTCTTGGCGGACATCGTTCCCGCTGCCGTCAAGAAGGCTCGGGAGACAGGGGCGAAGTCCATCTTCGGCTTTGGTTGGAATTACATCACCTTCATGGAGAATATGCCTACTCGCCAGCAGTTGGATGCCATCTGCAGTGATATTCCTATTTACTTTGCCGACGACGAAGGTCATAAGGGCCTGGCAAACACCTTGATGCTGGTCAAGGCTGGTATCATGAAGGCCGACGGCACGGTGCTCAAAAAGGACAAGGATATCCGTGGCGGTGAGATCGTGATGGGAGCCGACGGCACACCTACAGGTTTCCTGAAGGAACAGGCTGGCACTTACACACGTTCCTTCCTGGACACCGCAGCACTCTATCCCACTGATATTGCAAAAATCGTCGTCTCAAAGGTACAGGAGCATCTGTTGGCAGAGGGTTACACGATGTATATCGATGGTTGGGGCAACTATTTCTTCAACGACAATTTCTTCAAGGCTGCCCAGCAGGTGGATCAGGACGGCAAGATGAACTTCGTGCTGGGTTTGACCTACGAAATTGAGAGCTGGATGAATGTGGATGAGGAACTGAAGAAAGCCGCCGACGTACAGAAATACGCCACTACCCATGTCAAGACAAACTGGCTGAAGCTCTTCATGGACGGAACGGTAGAAGGTGGTACCGGCTTTGTGGATCCGCTATATCCTGACGGTCATCAGGGGCTTGCCAACTGGACGGAAGAGGAACTGACCGACATCACGCGCAAGACGAATGCCAATGGTATATCCATGCACATCCATACGATGGGTAACAAGGCCGTCAATACTGTCGTCAGTGCTTACGCCAATGGCGGTAAGGATGAGCTGCGCAACACGCTGGTTCATGTGCGTAACGTCGATGAAGCGGATTATAAGCGTATGGCAGACCATAACATGTATATCGTCTCTGGTATGCTCTGGCATCATGGCCCCTCTTGGGTAGCTGACTATATTCGGGAGCATGGCCTGGCTCCTGTAGGTCAAGAGGCAGAGTCTTATCCGATGAAGTCCTACTTCGACAAGGGTATTCATGTGACTTCTCACTCCGACTTCCCAGCTACAAGCGGAAGTCCCGACGACCCCTTCGGTATCATGGAGATAGCAGTGACTGGTGTACTTGCAGGCGAGGATGGCACGCCTTGGTGGCCCGAGGAACTCCTCACCCGCGAACAGGCCATCGCTTCCCTGACCATCAACATTGCCAAGCAGATGCTTATCGAGAACGAGCGAGGCAGTATCAGCACAGGCAAATATGCCGACTTCCTCTTGGTTAATAAGGATGTGCTGACATGCCCTGTGACAGAGATTCACACCGCCAAGCCCGAAGCTACCTACTTCGAAGGAAAGAAGGTTTACGAGAAGAAAGACTAAGGTTTTAAAATAATCGAAATTTATAAATTTAATTATTAATATGGTACAAGATTTATACGTTTTGATGATTACAGCTGCTGTAGTCAGTATTATTTTTAAGTTTCTAAAGCAGCCGGTGGTGCTGGGTTATATCGTTGCGGGTGTCTTGATAGGTCCACACCTTTCTGGCGAGAAGTTTGTGAATGCGGACAACGTGAAGCAATGGGGCGACATCGGCGTGCTGTTTGTGTTGTTCTGTATCGGTCTGGAGTTCCGTCTGAAGAACCTCATCAGCAGCGGCAAGGTGGCAGCCATCGGTGCGTTGACGATCATCGGTGGCATGATGCTCTTTGGCTACCTTGTAGGAGTGGATGCCAAGTTTGATATGATCAACTCCCTGTTCCTGGCGGGCATGCTTTGTATGTCGAGCACCACTATCGTGATGAAGGCCATTGACGAGGCCGGCCTGAGTAAGGAGCGTTTCGTCAAGGGAGCGACCAGCATCCTTATTGTGGAGGACGTGGTGGCAGTGGTACTGATGGTATTGCTCTCCAGCATCGCCATCCGCCATCAGTTCGAGGGTGCCGAGTTGGCCGGCAAGGTGGTCGATCTGGCCATTACGCTCGCGGCATGGTTCATCTTCGGAATACTGATTATCCCGACGCTGATACGCAAACTGGAAAAACACTTGAATGACGAGACGCTGATCATCCTCGCCTTGGGTCTGTGTCTGGGCATGGTGCTGACGGCAGAGGAAGCAGGGTTCAGCAGCGCACTCGGTGCCTTCGTGATGGGTTCCATCCTTGCCGAGACGGTGGAGTCGCATCGTATCGAAAAGCTGATGACACCGCTGAAGAATGTCTTTGCTGCTATCTTCTTCATCTCTGTGGGCATGCTGATTGATCCGTCTTCAGTGGCACAATATTGGATGAGTATCATCTATGTCAGCTTGATCATTATCATCGGAATGATTCTCTTTGGTACCTTGGGTTGCTGGTGGGGCGGTCAGACCATGCGCGACTCCATGCTTACCAGCTTCTCATTCGTCCAGATTGGCGAGTTTTCATTCATCATCGCTGGACTGGGTACCAGTCTGGGTGTTCTTGATCCTATGATCTATCCCATCATCGTAGCATCCAGTGTGGTGACCACCTTCCTCACGCCTTATATTATGAAGGCTGCTACGCCATGCTACACGTTCCTTTACAATCACGTTCCAGAGAGCTTCCGTGCTAAGATCGATAAGCGCGAGCAGGATGTGGTTGCGGCAGAGTCAGAGGCGGCTAACCCCTCCGACGACACGACCTCATTAGCCGACAGGGTGCGCCATGCCGTCAGGAATACCTTTATCACGAAGCATCTTGTCGATCTGTTTATCAAGAACATGAGTGCTCATGATGAAGAACATCGTTCTTAACTAATTGAGAAACAAAACAATATTAAATAAGTAACAATAGAATTATGAACAGAAAACTAATGTATGCCATTATGGCCTTTGTGGCCATGACAGCACTGTACAGTTGCAGTGACGAAGACTTAAAGAAAGTCTACGACGAAAAGGTCTCACTCGACTTACCGTATCTCTTCTCAGAAGGCTATGAGGACTCCATCATGGTTCCCTATGACCTGGCCAAGCCTGCCACAGACTGGCTGGACATGGTGAGGGACGAGGTAAAGGTATGCAAGTTGAGCATCCCTGGTACACACGACACCATGACTGGCATGGGATTCTACCAGCCAGGACTGAAGTTCGTGTTCAACATGACGGCCATCAGCCAGTTGTCAGACCTTGAGGAGCAGATGAACTCTGGTCTGCGCTTCTTTGACATCCGCCCTGTGGTGAGCACTGACACAATTGCTAAGAAGAGAATTTTGCGCCTGACACACGGTATCAGTGAGATCGACGTCACTTTCGAGGAAACTGTCGACTGGTTGCAAGACTACCTGCAAGACCACCCGTCGGAGTTCTTCATCTGCAAGCTGCAGTTTGACAACGGTTTTGAGGATCAGAAAGACTTGTACTCCCTGCTCAGCGATGTATTGCACATGTCGAAGTATCAAGGGCTGTTTGTCGAGAACTGGCGCCCAGACATCACGGTGGGCGAGATGCGTGGTAAGATCCTGTGGTTGAGCCGCTACGACCTGCGCCTGCTGCATGAAATCTACGATTATCCCATCGTGTACTGCGACTGGCCCGATGAGGACCCGGATATCAAGGAGGATCTCGATCCCGCTGCCCAGCGCAGCTGTGCCATGTATAACATGAACGACCCCTCGATCATGGCTACACTCTACAAGCAGGACTACTACAAGACCACTACCGAGAAGCGGATGCAGAACAAGCAGAAGACTGTCATCGACATGATGCACAGCGCACGTGAGGCTACCGCTTCCGACGAGAATATCTGGATTGTAAACCACTGTTCGGCTTATACCCAGGTGTCGCCACGTGGATACATTACCAATGCCGCTAACCTCCACCCGCTGGTTATCGAAGACCTGCAGAAATACGAGGGTACGGTGGGTATCATGCCGATGGATATGGCCTGCCACGACTACGTACACTGTGTCGTCAACGGCGGTACACCGTATACCAGCGACTACCTGTACGGGTTCGCCCCGATGAGCCAGTCGCTCACCAACCTGCTTATCAAGTCGAACAAATCATACTTTAAATAAATGACAAGAAATATGAAACGCAATATGCATAGACTCATTATTCTCTTCGCGATTATGTTTGCGGCAACAGGAGCCAAGGCTCAGAAGGCCGACAAGTTACATGCTGAAGAAGGCCTCTTCAACCACCTCTCTGTAGGTCTGTCTACTGGACTGTCAGGTACAAGCATCGATGTGGCTATGCCTGTCCACAAGACAGTGACGGTAAGAGCAGGTATTGGAGGAATGGCTTGGGGCGATATCAAGTTCAAGGCCATCAACACAGCTTCGGAAATCACTCAGATGCAGATGGTGGAAGAGGATGCTATCAAGCGTGCACAAATGGTAGATAAGGTAGAACTGGCTCTCAAGCCCAACTTCTGGAATTTCTACCTCCTGGGCGAGGTACATCCCTGGAAAAGTATACCTTTCTATTTCTCTGCAGGTCTATTCATTGGTAGCCAGAATTTCTTACATTTCCGCAATACCAATGATGGTGCTCTTGGCTTCCTCTACGATGCCAATGAAAAAGTGCAAGACTACAACCTTCTCTACCGTACAAATTATCCACCCGTTGGAGTGCAGTTCGGTGACTACGTGTTCACGGCTGATGAGAATGGTAACATCGACGTGCGCATGAAGACCAATGCTGTGAAACCGTATCTTGGCATCGGTTTCGGACAGCACCTGGCTAAGACCCATCGTGTCAGCCTGGCCGTAGATTTAGGTCTGATGTTCTGGGGCTCACCGAAATTCGTGCTGAACAACGGTACAGAGATTAATTCGGCAGGTAAGAATTCCGGTATCGGTAGTATAGTGTCATGGCTGAAGGCATGGCCCAATCTGGAGATACGAGTAGCCTACAAAATCTTTTAGGCATCTGCGACATCACTCGGCGACAATTTAGGATAAAGCTATGATGAAGAAATACGTTCTTATCAGTGTCTTGTCAGTTTTCGGATTGACATCAGTCCATGCACAGTATAATGATGATGTGGAATTAGGTAGATTCAATCATCTAAGTGCAGGCGCGGGTATTGGTACCACGTTTTTCAGCTTAGAAGCCGCAGCCCCCATCTCCCGAATCGTATCAGTCCGTGTCGGCGCAGACGTCATGCCCAATATCACGACCCATCCTGAGCTCGACTTGGGATTTAGCCAGGGCGTTAAGGATGTTTTCCAAGAATGGATTCCAAAGTTTCTGCCTAATAAGCGCATTCCTGATAAGATCCACTTCGATGGCAAGTATAAATATGCTTCAGGACATCTGCTCTTCGATGTTTATCCCTTCAAGAAAAGTTCCTTCCACGTGACGGCAGGAGCCTATGTGGGCAACAAGGAGATCATAAACATGAACACTGCTGGTGACCAGATCCTGCTGGAGGCAATCTATGCCTTTAACCATTGGGATGTGCCTAAAGATTTAGGTCTTGGCAAGGTTGGCGTGAAGTTTGGCAACTATATTCTGGAGCCTGATAAGGATGGCATCATCAAGACGTCGGTGGAAGTCAATGCCTTTCGTCCTTATATCGGCATCGGATTTGGTCGTGCAGTTCCCACGAAGCACCGTTTCGCCTGCAATGTCGATCTGGGCATCCAGTTCTGGGGAAAGCCGAAGGTCTTTTTGGAAGGTGATAATGGGAAGTCACAGCTCGAGAAGTATGATAACCTCGACCCCAAAGGTTCAAAAACCCTCAAAACGCTGAGTGAAACTACATTCTGGCCCACACTGAATGTCAAATGCGTATATCGTATTTTCTAACAATGGCTGCAAAAAACATCCCCGCCACTTCACAATGGCGGGGATGATTTTTTTGTCTGCAGTATGACTGCCCTCTGTGGAGGTTCTCTATTTTGTGATCCTGATCCAGTCGGCATCTATCCAGCCACGATCACACTTGGGATCGGGCTCTACGGCTACGAAACCGAACTTGGCTCCAATCCACTTGCCTTCCTTCATCTGGAACTCATCGCCGCAGGGTGAGAACTTCTTACCGTCCTGACTCCAGGCAAAGGTCAATTTGGAATCCTTCACCTTCAGGCGCAGGTAGATGTCTTCGTGGATGCCGGGCTTGTAGTCGATCTGGTCGACAGCTGTCGGTTTCAGCGTCGCGATGAGGTGCTCGGTCTGTGGATTGCCTTTATCGGCACCTTTACATGTAAGTTGTACTAACTGGAACTCATGGCCTATGCGACGTAAGACTAAGGCGCTATAGTCCAGTCCCATCATGATGAGTCCGCCCATCTGTCCCTCAGCCTTTGATGTAAAACGGAGTTTGGTGGTGGCGGTAAACTGATCGGCAGGCGTCTTCTGGAGCAGCATATTGGGTACTTCCCAGAAATTCTTCCATCCCTCAGACAGTTTATAGGTGTAGAGGCGGAAGGTTCCAAAAGCGGTGGGCACACCGAACTTCTCGTCGTAATTGCCGTGCCACTGCCATTGCAGTCCGACGGTTGGCGTATTAAACTCGTCGCTCTCGACAGGGTTGACGATAACGCTACTTGATGTCTGTGGCTTCTGGTTGGTAACGACAGGCTCCCCCTTCTTGCCCATGATGGGCCAGCCAGTAGACCAGTCAACGGGATTCAGATGTACCACGCGACCGTAGGCTTCCTTATCCTGGAAGTGCAAGAACCAGTCTTCGCCGTATTTTGTATGCACCCAGCCGCCTTGATGAGGCCCGTTGATGTTGGTCTTGCCCTGAGCCAATACGATCTTGTGTTCGTAGGGACCGTAGGGTGATTTCGAACGCATTGCCAGTTGGAAGCCTGTGGGGACCCCGCCTGCGGGACACATGATCCAGTACCAGCCATCGCGCTTGTAGAACTTCGGTCCTTCGCAGGTGCGGTTCTCCGTGCCGTTGCCATCGAAGACGATGACGGGTTGCCCGATGGCTCGTGTACCGTCAGCCGACAGTTCACGAACCGTCAGCACCGAGGCAAACTTACTGCGCGAGTTGGCCCATCCGTTTACTAAGTAGCAGCGTCCGTCCTCATCCCAGAGCGGGGTGGTGTCGATATAGCCCTGTCCTGGAATCACGCAGACGGGCTGTTCCCACTCACTGGCAGGATTTCCGTCTTTAGTCTTCACCATCATGACACCGAAGTCGGGGTCGCCCCAGTAGATATAGTACTGTCCGTCGTGGTAACGGATAGAAGGCGCCCACACACCATTGCCGTGCTGTGGGCGGCTGCTGAAGTGTGCCAGCAGTTTGTCGTGACCCTCATAGAGATTCTTGATGGCATAATTGATAATCTCCCAGTTTACCAAGTCCTTAGAGTGCAGGATAGGCAACCCTGGCGTACAATGAAAACTTGAGGCCGTCATATAGTAATCCTCGCCGCTCGGTCCTACGCAGACATCTGGGTCGCTATAGTCTGCATTAATCACGGGGTTGGTATACGTGCCGTCGCCGTTGTCGGGTGCCCAGACTTCGGATTTGTACTGGGCAGAGGCATGCATGATGCTAAAGCCGATACAAAGTAGAAAGAGGTATTTTCTCATATTTGTTGCTTGCAATTCAAGTTTGTATTCTTATACTATTGCATTCTCTGTAGGCCTTCCCAACGCACGTCCCATTTGCCGTCCTTGGGGAAGCCGGGATTAAGAGGTTCGGTGCAACCGTCCCATCCTGCGCACATCATGGCGATGGCTGTGAGTAGGGCACCATTGCCAGGCAGGTAGATACGCAGACGGTCGGGTGTCTGGAAGTTATGGCCGTTTTTGAGATAGGTATTCTTCTGAGTGTCGATGAATAGGGCTTTGAGAGCTGTCTCGGGATCACCCAGACGGGCTGCCGTCATGGCAATCATACCATAGTCCCAGCCCCAGGTCGTCTGCCAGTTCCAGTTCTGCATCACCCAGTGAAGCGTCTTCTTCATCTTCTCTTGATGATACAACAAAGCGTAAGGGGTGTTCTGGCTGGGTAGGAGTCCACAGGCTCCGAGCACGGCAGGGTGGTCGTTACGGCATTTATCTGCGAATGTCTCGATCTTCTTGTCAGAGGCACCGAAAGGATCGAAGGCTTCCGACTCTTGTTGCTTGCCTATCGGCAGTCCTGCCGTGTAAATGCCTTCAGCCTCAGGCAGGGGAGAGAGCCGGCGGATGATATCGTCCCATAAGGTGTTGCACTCTTTGCCCTGACGTTCACGCCACTGCTGAGCAACAGCCAATCCATACTGCCAATAGGCGAGTTCGAAGGGGTGGTTGTAGGAGATATCCTTTGTCATACATTCCTGCATGGCGGTACATCCCTTGAGAAGATATCGGCCTGAGCGCTGGTCGAAGGTAACATAGTCGGCCATGAACTCAGCGGTGGCTTCTACCTGTTCGCTGTATTCCTTGAGTGTCTCAACAGAAGGATTTGCACGATACATTTCTTCAGCGAGGTAGATGTAGTGGGGCTGTTGCCAGATAAGGAACGACCCGGTGTTCGAGGGTGCCTCACCAGCCCAAGGGTCGGTCATCTTCATCCAGCGCACACCCTTGAAACCTTGGCGCTGGGCAATCTGCCGGGCTACGGGGTAAGCCGTGTCATTATACCAAGCTAATATCTGCTGTACTGTTTCTGGATGTTTCCAAAGAGCAAAGTCTGTGATGTGCCACCAGGTCATCTCAAGATGAGGACGTCCGAACCAAGTGTTGTAGGTAAGTCCTGACTCCTGTGGCGGCATATTGTTGGCGCAGTTGATTTGTGTAAGATATTGCGAGAGTACAACCCTGCGCTCCAGTTCTTTTGCACGTGGATCTGTGCATCGGGAGAAATCGACGATGGCACCTTGTTTCCACCAGCGGTTCCAATGGCGAAGCGTTGTCTTGTGATACTGGTCATATTCGAAACCAGTAGCATCTGTCTGATTCGTCTGGTTGGGGAGGTATTCTGCAGAAAAGGTCAGGATATCCCCATTGGTAGTGAGTTCAAAGTGGTGAGGATTGCATCGCTTGAATGTGGCTTCACCTTCCCACTGGATACGGACATAGTAGGTGGTGCTGTCAAGCGTGCGCTTAATCAGTGCAGAATGGTTGTCTTGAGCCATGATCGTGGAGTGGTGGCGTTCGGGTTTGGTCCAGTCATTACCGTCGTCGGCATGCTTCCCTGTAGGATAAGAAAAACGAAGTGCAACCGTAACTCTGTGATCTTTTAACAAGTTACTGACGATTCTTGCATAGAGGGCATCTTTCGTGGGATGGACGCCAGTGGTAACCTCTACTGTCTCACCATCAGCTGTGAACGATGATTCTATCTCGCCGTCCCATAGTTTCTGTTCCTGACGGATGGAAGAGAGGGCCTGGAGAGGGATGACTTTACCTGAAGCATCTTTCAGATCCAGTCCGACGGTGCCGAGGTTCAGTCGGTGAGGATTCACACGAAAGTACTCTGTGGCTTCTTTGTGGCGACCGTCTTCCGACTTTTTGTATTCTACAGCATATATTTCCTGATGACCATGACCGAAGTCGAAGGCTTTCTCGCTTTCAGAGGACATCAAGGCATTGGTGTTTTCGAACTTGTGCCATCCCCAGTCGGACATGGCGTTCAGGGGCACACCTGCCCCGTAATCAAAAGGGAAGGACTGCAGACCTGTTACATCGACGGTGGCAGCGAAGTGTCCGTTACCGATGGTGAGAGAGGCAAGGTCGCTGGCCTCGGTGATGACTGGGTTATTGCGATTAACAACAGCGTGACGGTCTATGGAGGCCGTCACGTTGTTAACATTATATCCTAATTTCTCTATTTCCAAGGAGGCCCAGATAAACGGCCCCACGCCCTTGGCATCGTTATCGCGGATCGGTTCTGACAGGTAGTACTGGTAACCTCCGTCGCGCCGTTTGTTCTCATTCACGCTGCCCTTAGGGTTGATTTTCTTCATCGCTGCGACCACTTGTGGCGTAGCAGCAGGGCCAAGACCTGCCACTTCGCAGCATTGGGTCAGTGAGATTGTCTTATCCTCGTTCACACGGATGAAGTTCTTGATGATACCCTGATAGGCTTTGATACCTGCATCACGGTATTTCGTGCCAAGATAGCCTTTGTTGTAAGCCTTCAAGAGCACATAGGCAAACATAGAAGTACAGGTCGATTCGAGATAGTTGCCTTCACGCCCAGGGGAGTCCATCACCTGATACCAGGCGCCCGTCTCCTTATCCTGCCATTTGATGACGGCATCGAGATCCTTCTGCAACAGTTCGATGACTTCGCCACGACGGCTATAGTCCTCGGGCAGAGCATCGAGCACCTCGATGAGTGCCATGGAGTACCAGCCTTGGGCACGGCCCCAACAATGTTGTGAAAGCCCTGTCTCATTGTCGCTCCAGAAAGCGTCGCGCGTCTCGTCATAAGCATGACGGTTCAGACCCGTCTTGGGGTCGATGGTGCGCTCATAGGTGATCTTCAGCTGATTGACGGCATCATCGTAAATCTTGATGGCCTCTTTTGGCTTCAGTTGTGTTGAAGCGGTAAGGCATCGGAATGGCAGTCCCATGAAGATACCGTCGAGCCATACCTGATAAGCGTAGATAGCCTTGTGCCAGAATACCTTGTCGGCAATGGTGCGCGGCTGATTCTGCAGCTGTTTCATCATCGTGTTGATAGCCAACTTGTTCTTGGGCTCTGGATAGAGGTTGTACATACGTGTCACGAAGTGACCTGTACGAACATTGTCGAGGTTGTACTCCAGAATATCGTAACCACGGATATCGCCTTTCTCGTTGATCATCGTATCGGTATACTCCTGACAGTACTTGCGAATGTCCTCGCCGCCGTATGTCAGATAGGTGTCGAGCATGCCTTCGAGTTCGATCCCCATCACATAGCTCCATTTGGGCTTTTTTGAGAAGTCGAGCAGGTAACTCTTGGGTACGCGCTGCATCTCAGAATAAGTGAGCCACTCAGAGTAGTGCTCATAGGGAGCCTTCTGCAGACAGAGCGAGCCATTGATAAACAGGTTCTCGAACTGTACGTTACGGGTCTTGCCGCTCGAGAAGTTGCCGTCCTTCACGCCGTTGAACTTACAGTTCTTGACCGTGATATCGTAGACATAAGTATCTTCGTCGAGACCAATGATCTGTACACCATATTGCGACTTCTCACTGGTAACATTCTCCATATAGACATTACGGACGATGGGGTAGTAGCCACGGCAGCAGATCTCATTGTGCTCGTAGTCGAGATTGATCTTCAGAACGCTCTCCTTGCATACACCTACCTTGATATTGCGCATGTTGATGTTCTCGATGATGCCACCACGACAAGAGTTGGTCTTGATGCGGAGTACGCGCTCCAGTTCAGGAGAGTCCATCACGCAGTCGTGAGCATAGACATTCTGACAACCACCAGAGATCTCGGAACCAACCACCACACCGCCGTGGCCATTCTTCATCTCGCAGTTGCGGATGATGATATTCTTCGATGGCATGTTGCGCTCACGGCCGTCACGGTTACGTCCGCTCTTGATGGCGATACAGTCATCACCGGTGTTGAAGAAGCAGTCTTCAATAAGGACACGATCGCAACACTCAGGGTCGCACCCGTCACCATTAGGACCATCGTTGATCATCTTCACTCGTCGCACGGTGATATCGGTAGAGTGGAGGGGATGGATTACCCAGAACGGAGAGCGCAGGAGGGTGATGTCCTCCAGCAGGATGCCCTCGCATTTGTTGAAACTGACGAGTTGGGGGCGCAGGCCGTCCTCCGGACCGAAGATACGTTCAGGAGAGCGTTCGCCCTTCTCATTATACATGGGAATACCGTCCTCGCCGTTCTTCAGCAGACGGGCACGACTGCCCCCACGCTGACTGATCATACCTTCCTTCCAGCCGAAGCGGGGATTACCGTTCCAAGGCCACCATGTGTCATTGCTTCCACCACCGTCGATGGTACCCTTGCCAGTGACGGCAATGTCCTTGGCTCCGAAAGCATAGATACAGGGCGACAGGTTAAAGCACTCCAGACCTTCCCATGATGTCTCCACGATGGGATAGAGTTCAGGCAGGAATGCGAACTCCAGCACGGCTCCCTCTTCTACATGGAGGTTCACTCCGTTCTTTAGTGTGATAGCACCTGTGAGGAACTTGCAGCCAGCGGGCACCACCACGCGTCCACCGCCCTTCTTTGAGCATTGGTCGATGGCCTTCTGGATAGCCTTCTGGTTCTTGGCAGCCGATGCTTCAGTACTGGCTCCGAACTTGGTAATCACATAGTCCTTGTTCACAAACTGAGGAACACGGATGCTTTGCTCAATCTGTTTGTACTGCGCCTCGTTCCAACCTTGGGCCATCATGAGGGCGGGAAATAGCATGGAGAATAGCCATGCGATAAGTCGTCTTTTCTTCATGAATTAATTTGTTTTAGTTGATGATGGTTGCAAAGATACAGAAAATTTCCGTGAATCCATCATATTTATTTAAAAATGTTCACGCAAACGTTTTCCGTCTTGTACCATTGTACCATTTGCTCTTTTGATTATCAGCGCAGTTATTGAACTATATAAATAAAGAGACTTCTTTCTCTCTCCATGCGAGCAGTAATATCGATGCCTCGTGAATTACGTTTCTCCATCAACGATATTACGACTTTTTTTCAATAAAATAGTAATTAATTTGTTGGTCTCCTTTTTTTTTCGTAACTTTGCACTTCGTAAGGACAAATCAAAGAATAGACAATAGTATGATTCTGAAAAATCTGTGGCGTTTGCTGGTGGTAATGTTCATTGCCATGCCCATAATGTTCTCGTGCTCTAGTGACAATGAATCGCCGGAGTATGAACCAGAGTACAATTTCTTCCTCGGAGAGCCTAATATCATCTTCGATACCGACATCGGCTCCTCTACTGACGATTTGTTTGCGCTGAGGCTGGTGTATAAGTTCTCCGACATGGGACTGTGCCATATCCTCGGCGGTGTGGTGTGTCGTATGGGCGATGAATATATCAGGCTCGCCGATATCATGAACACGCATTACGGCTATCCTGACTTGCCGATGGGCGTGGAGCGCAACGGGGTGGAGGATCCCAATGTGTATATCCCCTATTCAGGCATCAGCGACTTGAAGAATGAGGATGGCAGCGTGATGTTCCCTACCTCCATCAGCAACTACGCTTCACTGCCCGACGGGTGGAAACTATACCGGAAATTGCTGGCCGACCAGCCCGACGGATCAGTTCGAATCTGTGCCATCGGCTTTATGTCGGCCCTGGCTCAGTTGCTCGAATCCGGTCCAGACGAGTATTCTGAACTCACTGGCGTGGAGTTGGTGAGGCGCAAGGTGCAGGGACTCTTCGTGATGGGGGGCAAATTTGGCGAAGACTCTTCGAGGCCTGGCTATAACTTTGGACATAAGTCGGCACTGGGCTTCTCGAAGCGGGTGCTCGACCTGTGGCCTAAGACAACCAACATTTACTTCTCACCCAGTCTGATCGGTGACGATGTGGACTATGCGCCTAGTACGGTGATCGAAGATATCAACTGGACGGACGTGAACCCTATCAAGCAGGTCTATATGAACTATAATTGCAATACGGGTCAGCGCATGTGGGACGCTCTGACAACGCTGCAGACACTACTGGGCAGCGACCTGTTTGAACTCTCGGAGCGCGGCACGATACACATTACCGAAGACGGACTGATGCCTTTCGTGCCCGATCCGGAAGGAAACTGCTACTATCAGAAATATAGTGCCTCGCGCACGCCCTACTATCTGATGCTGATCAGGGATGCGACCACCACGCCACCCACTGAACTGAATAGTAAGAAACTATGAACGGAGCGCCTCGAACAACTTGTCGAGCGCTTCGTCGGCATCCTTGGATTCATTGAGGAGGGTGACGAACTTCGAGCCGATAATGGCTCCGGCAGCATTGCTTTGTGCCGCTTCAAGAGTCTGCTTGTTCGAGATACCGAAGCCGATCATACGAGGATTGCGGAGGTTCATCGCGTTGATGCGACGGAAGTATTCCTGCTTGGCATCGTCGAAACTTTTCTGAGCACCTGTGATGGCAGCCGAGGAGACCATGTATATAAAGCCGTCTGTATTGTCGTCGATAAAGCGGATGCGCTCCTCGGATGTTTCTGGGGTTATCAGCATGATGATACGCAGGTCGTATTTGTCGGCAATGGGTTTGACAACGTCCTGGTAATCCTTGAAGGGCAGGTCGGGGATGATGGCTCCACTGACACCACTTTCCACGCAACTCTTGCAAAAAGCCTCGATGCCGTAGTGCATGATGGGATTCAGGTAACCCATCAGAACGAGCGGGATCTCTACTTCCTCTTTAATCTCCTGAAGTTGTGAGAAAAGTTTCTTCAGGCTCATGCCATTCTTAATAGCTCTTGTTGCGGCACTCTGGATGACGGGGCCGTCGGCAAGTGGGTCGCTAAAAGGAATACCCACTTCGATCATGGCGATACCTCGGCGCTGCATGGTCTTGATGACTTCGCCGGTATTCTCCAAGGTCGGGCAGCCTGCACAGAAGTAGAGCGACAAGAGTTTCTTGTCCTGCTGATCTTTGAAAAGTTGATTGATCTTATTTGTCATATTTTTACTGTTTTATTTTTCCGAGAAACGTTCTGAGTTTATCTATGTCTTTGAGGGCGGGTGAAATCTCGAAACGAGAATTGAGGTCGATGCCGATGCAACATGGGTGATGGAATGAACCGACAGATTTAGCGTCGTCCAAACCGATGCCTCCACTTAACAGAAATGGTGTCTTACCATGATAGGCGGTTAGCACCGACCAGTCGAATTTCTGACCGTTTCCTCCAACCATCTGCCCTTTGGTGTCAAAGAGGAAATAGTCGGCAATCCCTTCGTACTGTTCCGTCAGAATCAGGTCGTCTGCTTTGGCTATATTGAATGCCTTGATGGTGGTGTGGGGCTTAAGAGCCTTCACGTAATCTGGTGATTCCTGTCCGTGCAGTTGAATGATGTCGAGTTGGTAGTCAGTGATATGTCGCCTGACATCTTCGATGGGAGCGTCGACAAACACACCGACTTTCATCATGCGCTTAGGCAGGTATGAAGGCACCTCGGCTACGAACCTCTTGCTCTTAGGCCAGAAGATCATGCCTATCCAGTCGACACCCAATCTCTCTACATCGCGGATGTTCTGAGCATCACGCATGCCACAAACTTTGACAATCATAGCTGGGCAATGAAGGCATTAAGTGCCAAACCCGGGTCTGGCTGACTCATAAACGCTTCGCCCATCAGGAATCCATGGTATCCGAGTGCTTTTAACTGCTTGACGGTATCGGGGTCAGACAGTCCGCTTTCGCTGACTTTTACACTGTCTTGGGGAAGTCGCCCAAATAGTTCATAAGAGTTATTCACGTCAGTCTCGAATGATCCGAGGTTCCTGTTGTTAATGCCACACATGTCTGGACCAAGTTCTGCATATTCTGTCTCAGCCTCAGTGTGCATCTCCAACAAGACTTCCATCTCCAGCTCATGCGCTTTGTTGATAAAGTTCAGGCATTCTTCTTTAGTCAGACAAGCTGCGATGAGCAAGATCGCTGAGGCACCAAAGAGCTTGGCTTGATAGATTTGATATTCATCGATGATGAAATTCTTATACAAGATAGGGATGGATACTTTCGACAACTTTGCACTCCTAATGTCTACATTAGTACCTCCGAAAAAAAATGAATCTGTCAAGATGCTCAATGCGCTTGCACCATTTCTTTCATAACTGATGGGTACGATACTGGGGTTTGCATCCATATTAATCCATCCTTTAGAGGGTGATTTGCGCTTGAACTCTGCTATGATACCTGTTGTTGATTTCTTGAGGATCTGACTCATGGGAGCCATTTGAGCCCCCTTGAGGATCTCTATTCTTGCTACAAGAGTATCCTGTTTCAGCTCTTTCTTGTAATTCTCAACTTCCCGTTTCTTGAAAGCAACGATTTTTTCTAAGATGTCTGCCATAACATTAACTATTTAGTTCTACAAATTTCTTAAATGTAGCGAGTGCTTTGCCGCTGTCGATACTCTCGCGTGCAATACTGATGCATTCCTCAATGTCTTTCTTCCCCTTTTCCAAAACCTGGATGCCAAAGGCTGCATTTGCCAGAACGATGTTCTTCTGTGCAGGCAGCGCACGGTTCTCAAGTACAGAGTCAAAGATATGAGCGGCCTCTTCCTCTGTGGCTCCACCAACGAGTTCTTCGGGCTTGGCAATGTCGAAGCCAAGGTCTTGAGGCTTGAAGACACGTTCATAGTTGTTGGTGGTCACTTTAAAGTCGCCTGTCAGTGAAATCTCGTCATAGCCATCGATAGAGTTGACAATACCATAGTCGATGCCGATCTTCTGATAGACGTTATTGTATAACCGCATCTGGTCGAGGTTGGCAACACCCAGCAGTTGACAGCTGGGCTGGCTGGGATTGACAAGAGGGCCTAATAGGTTGAAGATGGTAGGAAATTGCAATGCCTTACGGATGGGGCCTACAAACTTCATGGCCTTAGCAAACAGCTGTGCATGTAGATAAACGATGCCGGCTTCATCGAGGCTGCGGTTCAGACGGTCAATATCGTCAGTAAACTTGATGCCGTGATGCTGGATGACGTTCGAAGCACCACTGACTGAGGTTGCTGCATAGTTGCCGTGCTTGGCCACTTTATAGCCAGCTCCTGCAATCACGAAACAGGCTGTCGTTGAGATGTTGAAGGTGTTCTTGCGGTCTCCACCTGTTCCTACCACATCAATATAACGATCAGCGTGGAGGATGGCAGGAACTCCTGTCTCGAGGATGCCATCACGGAAGCCGAGCAGTTCGTCGACTGTCACACCACGCATCTGCAACGCTGTGAGCAGTGCTGTAATTTGTTCGTTGGGGAATTCACTCTGTGTGATTCCAATCAGAATCTGTTTCATTTCCTCACGAGACAGTTCCTCGTGGTTCAGCATTCTGTTTAATATATCTTTCATTGACTGTGCCATTGCCGTACTCTTTTTAATTTTAACTTTTCACTTCTATAAGAACATCCAGTTTTGTAGCATTTTCTTCCCGTCGGGTGTCAGGACGCTCTCGGGATGGAATTGGATGCCTCTGATATTCATTGTCTTGTGGCGGAGTGCCATAATCTGTCCTTCGTCGCTTTCTGCCGTGATTTCCAGACAGTCGGGGAAGTTTTCTTTCGAGACTACCCATGAGTGATAACGTCCCATGGTGATGCGGCTTGGAAGCCCGGAAAAGATCTCATCATTACCAAACTGTGTCCCTTCAGTAGCGATACCATGAAATACGTCGGAAAGGTTCTCCAGTTTTCCACCGAAGACCTCACCAATCGCCTGATGACCGAGGCAGACGCCTAAGATCGGCTTTTTGCCGGCATAGGTTCTGATTACATCGAGCAGCAGTCCTGCTTCAGATGGAATGCCAGGCCCTGGCGACAGGATGATCTTCGAGAATGACTCCAGTTGTGGCAGTTCGAACTGGTCATTTCTAAAGACGGTTACCTCTGCCCCCAGTTCTTTCACCAGATGACTCAGGTTATATGTAAACGAGTCATAGTTGTCGATTATTGCTATTTTCATATTCAAATAGTGTTAATTCTGTGTTGGTTTTACATTTTCTCTGCCATGAGGATGGCTCTACGGAGGGCACCGAGTTTGTTGTTCACCTCCTGAAGCTCATATTCTTCATTGCTCTTTGCAACGATACCGCCGCCAGCCTGGAACCACAACTCGCCGTTTCGACTGACGAAGGTGCGGATGGTAATGGCTTGGTTGAGTGACCCGTCAAGTCCGATATATCCGATACATCCGCCATAGGCACCACGGTTATGGGGCTCATATTCGGAGATGAGCTGCATGGCTCTTACCTTTGGCGCACCCGAGAGAGTTCCTGCAGGGAAGGTGTCGATAAATGACTTGATAGGATCGGCATGCTCGTCGAGTTCACCGGAAACTCTCGAAACGAGGTGGATCACATGAGAATAGTATTGCAGATCCTTGTAGAAATCTACCTTGACATTGTGGCAGTTTCGTGACAAGTCATTACGCGCCAGATCAACCAGCATCACATGTTCTGCATTCTCTTTCGGATCGTTTCGCAGATATTCAGCTCCTTGGCGGTCGGCCTCAGGATCACCAGTACGCTTCGTGGTTCCTGCAATCGGGTCGATATAGGCCTTGCCCTTCTCGATGCGGCAGTGCGTCTCAGGCGACGAACCGAAAATACGGAAGCCTCCGAAATCGAAATAGAACAAGTAAGGTGAGGGATTGATGCTTCTTAACGCTCTGTAGAGTTTGAAGTCATCGCCTTCATATTTCTGGATGAAGCGTCGTGAGAGGACAATCTGGAATACATCGCCTCGCAGACAGTGTTGGATACCTCGACGGATGTTGGCCTTATGTTCTTCGTCAGTCAGTGTCGATGACACTTCGCCAACAGGGTGGAATCCGTAAGCCTGGATGTTGGATTTGTTCATTTGACGCATGATCTCATCCACTTCCTCTGCCTCTCCTAAGGTTATCACTGTCAGCTGACTATTGAAATGGTCGAACACGATAATTACCTTATATAATATATATAACAGATCGGGCGCATCGTTCTTCTCTTGAGTCTCATCTTTCACATCGATATTCTCGAAATAGCGAACGGCATTGAAACTGGTATAGCCATAGAGCCCACAGAAGTTGGCATGTTCACCTTCGACCTTAATGCTGTCGATCAGTGTATGGATAGCCTGGTCAGCCTGGTAGTCTTTGGTGATGTCATGATGTTCCGTCTGACCATTCGGAAAGGTTATAGAGGCTTTCCCATGTCCGATAGCCACACTGGCTATGGGATTGATACCGATAAACGAGCGTGAATTGTTGGCATCGTGATAGTCGGAGCTCTCCATCAGTGCACTTTGTGGATAAAGATCCCTGAGTCTCATGTAGACACCTACTGGCGTATACAGGTCTGCCAGGATGGTCTTGCTGGTTGTTGTGTAATTAAAAGTTTCCATATTCTTTTGCCATTTCTTTGTTATTCAGGTAAGTCTCTACATCCTTGTCGCCTCGGCCGCTGACGGTCAGTACTACTACGTCATCGGGCTTGAATGTTAGTTTAGAAAGTGTTGCGATGGCATGGGCACTCTCGATGGCAGGGATGATACCTTCCATACGAGTGAGTTCATAGCCGCCATAGATGGCCTCGTCGTCGTTGATACTTAGCACCTGTGTGCGTCCTTGTTTCGCCATGTTACAATGCATGGGACCGACACCAGGATAGTCAAGACCGGCAGAAATGGTAAAGGCTTCCTGAATCTGCCCGTTCTCATCCTGCATAACCAGCATTTTGGCTCCATGTAGGATACCGGTCGTGCCCTTGTGGATCGTAGCAGCGGTGTGATTGGTTTCCCAACCATGTCCGCCAGCTTCTGCCAGAATGATCTTCACACGTAGGTCGTTCATATAGTGATAGATAGTGCCAGCAGCGTTACTACCTCCTCCAATGCAGGCGATCAGGTAGTCGGGGTAGTCGCGTCCGATTTTTTCTTCAAGTTGCCATTTGATTTCCTCAGAGATGACGCTCTGCATACGGGCCACAAGATCGGGGTAGGGGTGTGGTCCCATCGTTGAACCTACGATATAGAAGGTGTCCTTGGGATGACAGCACCAGTCGCGAATCGCTTCGCTGCAAGCGTCACTAAGGGTCATGTTACCAGTGCGGACAGGATGGACCTGAGCTCCCAGCATCTTCATGCGCTCAACATTGGTGTGCTGACGTTCTACATCGGTAGCTCCCATGAACACTTCACACTTCATGTTCATCAGGGCACAGACCGTTGCTGTTGCCACGCCATGCTGTCCTGCGCCTGTCTCTGCGATAATGCGTGTCTTACCCATCTTCTTGGCTAACAAGATTTGTCCGATGGTGTTGTTGATCTTGTGAGCTCCCGTGTGGTTCAGGTCTTCACGTTTCAGATACAACTGACAACCGTAACGCTCACTCATCCGTTTTGCAAAATAAAGAGGTGAAGGTCTGCCGACATAGTCTTTCAGGAGTGCATGATACTCCTGTTTGAATTCTTCGCTCTCGATAATCGGCAGATATGCCTCTTGTAGGTCACTGACGCATTTATAGAGAATCTCTGGCACGTAGGCACCTCCGAACTCTCCGTAAAAACCTCTTTCGTCAACTTGATAATTACTCATATAATTCTAATTTAATTAATGTATTTTCTGCTTTGTGAACTTCCAAAAAAGGCCCGCCGCTGTCGCGACGAGCCTTATGTATTTTGGTATGATAACATTTATGGCTATCAGCCTCGCGACGTTTTTAATCTCGAGCCCTGCCACCACCAAATGTTATGCATGCAATTCTTCATCTTCCTAAAAGATATATGTTCTGGCTGCAAAAGTATATATTATTTTCCTATCATGCAAATTTTTAGCCGACTTTTTTGATAAATTGAAAGAAAAATCTTAATTTTGCCGACAAATTCTTAGTAAACAATGACTTTAAAAGACTTTTTATCACAAGGCGACCGTTTTGCAGCTCAAACAGGTTGCATATTAGAAGAGGTACGCGAAGGCTATGCCCGTGCCCGGTTATTAGTTACCCCAGATCACTTGAATGCAGGAGGCGTTTGCCAGGGGGGCGCTTTCTTTACCTTGGCTGATATTGCCTTAGCAGCCGTGATGAATAGTCGTGAACAGCTGACGTTTGGTATCGAAAACAATATTGTGTTTCTGAAAAGTGCTAAAGTGGGAGATACTCTTATTGCAGAAGCGACAGAGGTGTTCAATCATCATAAGATACCGTATGTCGACGTTCGCATCACAAATCAGCATGGTGAACTGTGTTGTGTGGTAACAGGTTTGGCATATAGAAAAGCCGTCAATTTGGGAATTGACGGCTTAGAATGATTTTTCTTCAGATTCTTACTGGATTTCCCATCCAATGGCAGATGCACCAAGAACGGCTGCGCTGGCACCGTCAAGTCCACTTACCAGGAACTGGGCCTTGCCCTTGAAGATCTTCAGGACGTGAGCATCATAGGCCTCACGGATGGGCTTCATGATCAGTTCGCCTGCCTTTACCATACCTCCGAAGAAGATGAAAGCCTCTGGTGATGAGAAAGCGGCAAAGTCGGCACAGGCTTCCCCCAGCATCTTACCAGTGAACTCATAAATCTCTTTTGCCAATTCGTCGCCCTTGCCTGCAGCGATAGATACATCGAGAGAAGTGATCTTTTCGGGATCTAACTCACGGAGTAATGACGGACGCTCTGTCTTTGCCAGTATCTCACGGGCTGTGCGGGCTACACCTGTTGCAGAGCAGTAGCTCTCCAGGCATCCTGTGCGACCACAACCGCACAAGCGGCCTTCTTCACCACGCACCATCGTTACGTGTCCTAATTCTCCAGCAAACCCGTCATGCCCGTAAAGCAGTTGGCCATTTACGACGATACCAGAGCCGACACCTGTTCCAAGAGTGATGACGATGAAATTCTTCATGCCTCGAGCAACGCCATAGACCATCTCACCAATAGCGGCAGCGTTGGCGTCATTTGTCAGCGCCACAGGGATGTTATTCAGGCGCTCGCTAAACAACTTGGCAAGGGGCACAACACCGTCGTGAGCCCATGGGAGGTTAGGGGCAAATTCTATGGTGCCGTTATAATAGTTCCCGTTTGGAGCACCGATGCCCATAGCCTTGATTTTCTCTATGCCGCCTACTTGGTCGATGATCACTTGCAGAGCTTCTACACAGGCGTCTACATAGTCTTCTACCTTTTCGTAGCCGCCCGTTTTGATAGCCGTTGTGGCCTTGATTTCGCCACGCGCATCTACGATGCCAAATACAGAGTTTGTCCCTCCTAAGTCTAAGCCGATTACATACGGTTTGATTGTTGGATTTTGCTGTTCCATACCTTATATCTTTATTGTTTTTGTTGAATAATTCATTTTCAAGCCACAAAGTTAAGGAAAAACTTTCGTTTGATTACCATTTTCACGGAAATTAACCATATCGACCTACATTTTTCCAAAAAATAGGGTGCAACTTTTGGTGGGGTCGGAAAAATGTCGTAACTTTGCCCCATATTTATGCAAAAAATGTATGATGAATCGATTCCGGCTTCTTTTCTGCACTCTGGCATTGTTGTTGGCTGTGATTCTTCTGTCGTGTGGCGATACGGCGAAAAGGCACAGAGAACTTCGGGCCAGTAGGGCTGACAGCATATTGTTCGACATCGGGGTTGCTAAGGACTACGACCACATGCTGGCACTCACTGACAGTTTCGAGATGGAGGGAGACCTCTCGCCTCTCGAAGCCAACCGTTGGCGTGGCACCGCTTATTACCGTCAGGGGCAGTACAATATGGCCGAGATTTGTTACCGGAAGGCAATGGAGTGTAAGGTGGAGAACGAAGCCGACCAACAAAGCTACAACAAATGTGCGCGTCGACTCTCAGAGCTGTTGCTTATCAAGGGTGATTACGAGGGCTCTCTCCGTGTAGCCATCCCTGCTGTGAAAAAGATGGAAGAGTCGGGTATTGGCTCAGATATCGACTATGCTATTCTGCTGAATAATATCGGCTGCTGTCAGTTGAACCTCGGACAGGATAAGGAAGCCAATGAGAGCTTTCTGACAGCTCGCGAGCATTATGTCAATCGCTGGAAGAGCGATACCACCAGTCGTGGATTTCAAGAAGCAGTAGTCGGTACCGTTTATACAAGTATGGCCTATATCAACACGCGTCGCTATGAAGAGTCCATCTATTGGATTGATCGGACAGAGATGTTGTTGAACAAATATCGTGAGAGGTCAGATGCTCGTGTAGAGTATTTCGATGAGTATCAGGGGCGTATTGAGATCATGCGTGCGGTGGCCCAGCAGGGGCTTGGGAAGTCCGACGAAGCAAAAAAAGCATATAAAGCCTTTTTGAAAACAGACTATTCCCATACTGATGCGGGCCGTATCAATGCCAATGACTACCTCGTGGCAGCCCGTCGTTATCAAGAGGCTGCTGACAATTATCGTTGTCTCGACAAGATGATGCGAGAGGCGGGACTTGAAGAGTCACTCGACAACATCCAACTTTATATGTTGCCCAAATATCTGGCCAATAAGGAGGCTGGTCGTAGTGACTCTGCCCGTGTAGCTGCCCAGCGCATCCTTCTGAAACTTGACGAGGCCATCACTGGACAGAAGAACAGTGCGACGGCTGAACTTGCTACCATTTACGATACTCAAGGTAAAGAGACCGAAATCGCCCGCCAACAGGCGGAGATGTCGAAGCAGCGGCTCATGGCGACGGCTATAGCTATGACACTCGTCTTTGCCTTCTTTATCATCTACACACTTCATAAGCGTAAAGCCACTCATAAACTCGCTATTGCCCACGAAGAGCTACAGCATGCCTACGATAAACTGGAAGAAACCACAACGGCGAAGGAACGTATCGAGAGTGAACTTCGTATTGCCCGTGATATCCAGATGTCGATGGTGCCCAATGTGGCGCCTGATCGTGAGGGACTTGACCTTTATGCCACGATGACGCCAGCCAAGGAAGTAGGGGGCGACCTCTATGGCTATCTGCTGATAGGTGATGACCTATATTTCTGTGTCGGTGACGTTTCGGGTAAAGGAGTTCCTGCCTCCTTGTTCATGGCTCAGGCCACACGTCTTTTCCGTACACTTGCTGCCCAGAAGATGATGCCTGCAGAGATTGCTTCCCGTATGAACGACGCGCTGACGGAGAATAACGAGCGGGGGATGTTTGTTACGATGTTCCTCGGACTTGTCAACCTTGAGTCAGGACGTCTTGACTTCTGTAATGCAGGCCACAATCCTCCTGTTATCTTTGATGGGGAGCAACATGGCAAGTTCATCGATATGGAATCGAATGCGCCTATTGGTCTGTGGCCTGATCTCAATTATGTGGGTGAGACTATAGAAAATATTAAAGGCAAGCCGTTCTTCGTATATACCGATGGGCTCAACGAAGCCGAGAACCTCAAGCAGGAGCAGTTTGGTGAGGAGAGGATGTTGGATATCCTTCTTCATGTTCATTTCAAAAACGCCAGAGAGCTTGTGGAGATGCTTAAAACCGAGATCGAGAGATTCCGCGATGGTGCCGAGCCAAATGACGATATGACGATGCTTTGTCTGAAAGTGAAATAAAAAAGATTCGAAATATGCCTTTTCATGTACCAATCAACATATTGGACTTTATCTTCAAGGGGATCATGATCGGCGTGATAGCCTCAGCCCCGATGGGTCCGGTGGGTATTCTGTGCGTGCAGCGCACACTTAACAAAGGTCGCTGGTATGGGCTGGCCACTGGATTGGGTGCAGCTGTGAGTGATATTATCTATGCCGGATTTGCTGGTTATGGTATGTCGTTTGTCATGGATTTCATCACCAACGACCAAAACAGATTCTATCTCCAGATAGCAGGTAGTATCATGCTGCTTTGTTTTGGCTGGTATACTTATCATACTGACCCTACGAAAAAGATGCATCAGTCTGGTCAGCAGAAAGGTACCCTCTGGCACAATACGTGGACCGCGTTCCTCGTCACGTTCTCTAATCCGTTGATAGTCTTCCTATTCCTTGCAATGTATGCCCAGTTTGCTTTTGTGCTGCCTAATCACCCCTTTGAGATGATCGTGGGATTTGCCAGTATCGTGGGTGGTGCCTTGCTTTGGTGGTGGGGACTTACCTGGTTGGTCGATAAAATCCGTACGAAGTTTGATACTTATGGTATTAAGCTTATCAACCAGATTATCGGTGTAGCGGTGATTATCGGATCAATCATCATGCTGCTTGGAACGACTACGAATCTTGTGAGGTTCTTTTAAATGAATAATAGTAAGAAATGTTTGTTGCTCAGGAATTAAGAAAAAAGAATATTGCCGAGTATCTGCTGTATATGTGGCAGATAGAAGACACGATACGTGCTTTTGACTGTTCGCTTCGCAGAATCCGTGACGAGTGGGTTTCGCGTTTTGACTATACAGATGAACAGAAAGAGGAGGAGATTGACTGGTATGGCAATTTGATTCGCATGATGAATCAGGAAGGGTGTCGCGAAAAGGGACATCTTCAGATTAATAAAGTCACGATGCAGATGCTCATAGAACTGCACGACCAGTTGTTGCAGTCGTCAAAGTTTCCTTTTTATAATACGGAGTACTATAAGGTGTTGCCATTTATAGTAGAGTTACGTAATCGTGGTGCCGACAAAGAGGAAAACGAAATCGAGACATGTTTTAATTCGCTTTATGGTGTCATGCTGTTGCGTTTGCAAAACAAGGCTATCTCGCCTGATACGCAACATGCCGTGAAGGAAATCACTACTTTTATTGGGATGCTTTCCGACTATTATAAGAAAGACAAAGAGGAAGGATTGAAGTTTGAATAATATATGAATATACTGATTACGGGCTGTAATGGCCAGTTAGGAAATGAGATGCAATTGCTGGAGAAAGTCAATCCCCAGCATACCTATTTTAACACAGATGTGGCAGAATTGGATATCACCGACCCTGCTGCCATCGAAACGTTTGTAAATGAGAACCAGATTGACGGTATCGTGAATTGTGCAGCTTATACCGCTGTCGATAAGGCTGAAGACAATCAGGAACTCTGTCGCTTACTGAATACAGTGGCGCCAGGCTATTTGGCTGCAGCTGTGGATAAGCGTGGCGGTTGGTTGATTCAGGTTTCAACCGATTATGTGTTCGATGGAACAAACCACACCCCTTATACCGAGAATGAACCTACCTGTCCGAACAGTGTCTATGGTACTACGAAACTCGGTGGTGAGAAGGCTGCCCAACAGGCTTGTTCCAGAACGATGATTGTCCGTACAGCATGGCTGTATTCCACGTTTGGGAATAATTTCGTCAAGACGATGATCCGTCTTGGTCAGGAAAAGCCCGAACTGGGAGTTATTTTCGATCAGATTGGAACGCCCACGTATGCTCGTGACCTGGCTGTTGCCCTGTTTGCTGCAATCAATCAGGGTGTGGTGCCAGGTATCTACCATTTCTCTAATGAGGGTGTTATCTCGTGGTACGATTTTACAAAGGCAATCCATCGCATTGCCGGCATATCTTCTTGTCATGTGCGTCCCCTCCATACGGCCGAGTATCCTACACCTGCTAATCGCCCGCACTATTCGGTACTCGACAAAACAAAGATCAAACAGACCTATCATATTGAAGTCCCATATTGGGAAGAGAGTTTAAAAGAGTGTATTTTACAATTGATAAAAAGAAAAGATTGAATGAATCAGGAAATAGAACGTAGACGAACATTTGCGATTATCTCGCACCCTGATGCCGGTAAGACGACACTGACGGAGAAGTTCCTTCTCTTTGGTGGACAGATACAGGTGGCAGGAGCCGTAAAGAATAACAAGATCAAGAAAACTGCCACATCCGACTGGATGGACATCGAGAAACAACGTGGTATCTCTGTATCGACCTCTGTGATGGAGTTCGACTATACCCCCGAAGGCTCAGATATAGAATATAAGGTGAATATTCTGGATACGCCGGGTCACCAAGACTTTGCAGAAGACACTTTCCGTACACTGACAGCCGTTGACTCAGCGATTATTGTGGTGGATGGTGCAAAGGGTGTGGAAACACAGACTCGTAAACTGATGACGGTCTGTCGTATGCGTAAGACCCCGGTGATCATCTTCATCAACAAGATGGACCGAGAAGGGCGCGATCCGTTTGATCTGCTCGACGAATTGGAGCAGGAACTTGAGATAAAAGTACGCCCACTTTCATGGCCTATCAATCAAGGGGCTAAGTTCAAGGGGGTCTATAATATCTACGAAGAGAAACTTGATCTCTTTACTCCAGATAAACAACGTGTGACGGATAAGGTGGAGGTTGACATCAACAGTCCAGAACTCGATCAGCGCGTGGGTGAGGATAATGCTGCGAAGCTTCGTGAGGATCTTGAGCTGGTCGATGGCGTCTATCCAGAGTTCGAGGTTGATACCTATCGCTCAGCTGAAGTCGCTCCAGTATTCTTTGGTTCCGCTCTGAATAATTTCGGTGTACAGGAATTGCTGAATTGTTTTGTAGAGATAGCCCCGTCACCTCGACCCACCAAGGCTGAGGAGCGCGATGTACAGCCTGAGGAACCAAAGTTCACGGGCTTCATATTCAAGATTACAGCTAACATCGATCCCAACCACCGTTCATGTGTCGCCTTCTGTAAGGTCTGCTCAGGTAAGTTCCAGCGCAATGTGCCCTATCTCCATGTGCGTCAGGGAAAGACACTGCGATTCTCTTCGCCCACTCAGTTCATGGCTCAGCGTAAGAGCACTATTGATGAGGCCTGGCCGGGAGATATCGTCGGTCTTCCTGATAATGGTATCTTTAAAATCGGCGATACACTCACGGAGGGTGAGCAACTTCATTTCCGTGGACTCCCTTCTTTCTCGCCTGAGCTCTTTAAATATATTGAGAACGACGATCCGATGAAAGCCAAGCAGCTTCAGAAAGGTATCGATCAACTCATGGATGAGGGTGTGGCCCAGCTGTTCGTTAATCAGTTCAATAACCGTAAGATTATCGGAACGGTAGGTCAACTGCAGTTCGAGGTTATTCAGTATCGATTGGAGAATGAATATAATGCCAAGTGTCGTTGGGAGCCTGTTCATCTTTACAAGGCATGCTGGATTGAGAGCGACGATCCACAGGAACTTGAGAACTTCAAGAAGCGCAAGTATCAGTATATGGCGAAGGATAAGGAGGGACGGGATGTGTTCCTTGCCGACTCTGGCTATGTCCTCTCGATGGCTCAGGAAGATTTCAAACACATAAAGTTTCATTTTACCAGTGAATTCTAACAATAAAAACTAAAGAATATGGAAAAGACCAAATGCTTGATTATCGGTAGCGGACCTGCAGGATATACTGCAGCTATATATGCGAGTCGCGCTAACCTTAGTCCTATTGAATATAGTGGTATGCAGCCTGGTGGCCAGTTGACGCAGACCACAGAAGTTGAGAACTTCCCTGGTTATCCACAGGGTGTGGATGGCAACCAGATGATGATGGATCTGCTGGAGCAGGCCCAACGCTTTGGAACAGATGTGCGTAGTGGTGAGATTGTGAAGGTTGACTTCTCAAAAGCTCCTTATGTATGTACAGCTGATGATGGAACAGAGATAGCTGCTGATACAGTTATTATTGCGACAGGCGCCTCAGCCAAGTATCTGGGGCTCGATGATGAGCGTAAGTATAATGGACAGGGCGTTTCTGCCTGTGCCACTTGTGACGGCTTCTTTTATCGCAAGAAGACGGTGGCTGTGGTAGGAGGTGGTGATACAGCCTGTGAGGATGCCCTCTATCTGTCAGGTCTGGCCAAGAAAGTGTATCTCATTGTTCGCAAGCCCTTCCTCAGAGCTTCGAAGGTGATGCAGCAGCGTGTGATGGAGCGTGAGAATATTGAAATCCTGTTTGAGCATAACACCATCGGCCTGTTCGGTGAGAATGGTGTAGAGGGAGCCCATCTGGTTAAGCGTAAGGGTGAACCGGATGAGGAGCAGGTTGACATCCAGATCGATGGATTCTTCCTCGCTATTGGTCACAAGCCCAATACCGACATCTTTAAGGAGTGGCTTGAAACTGATGAAGTTGGTTATTTGAAGAAGATTGATGGAACACCAGCGACAAAGATCCCAGGGGTTTTTGTGGCAGGTGATTGTGCAGATCCTGTATTCCGTCAGGCCATCTCTGCAGCAGGCTCTGGTTGCCAAGCAGCTATTTTGGCAGAGCGCTATCTGCTGAACCATTAAGTTTTGAGAAATGACGAGAGAAGAAGATATCAAAAAGGCTGTTGAGACGATGCGGAAGGGTGGGGTGATACTCTATCCGACTGATACTGTCTGGGGCATAGGCTGCGATGCGACGAATGTTGAGGCTGTGAAGCGTGTTTACGAGATCAAGCAGCGTGACGATTCTAAGGCATTGATCTGTCTGGTAGACTCAGATGCTCGTATGCAGCGTTATTTTAGGAATGTGCCTGATGTAGCTTGGCAACTTATCGATGGGCTGAAAGACAGTGACGCTAAGCCTACGACATTGATTCTTGATGGAGCGATAAATCTGGCAGATAATCTGATAGCTGAAGATGGTAGCGTGGGTATGAGGATTACCAACGAACCCTTCTCCAAAGAACTTTGCTATCGTTTTCAGAAGGCTATCGTTTCGACCTCTGCCAATATCAGTGGCGAACCTGCTGCCCAAAACTATGGTGACATCGATCCTCGGATTATCGATGCGGTAGATTATGTGTGTTGGAGTCGTCGTCAGGAGCACAAGCCCCATACGCCATCCAGCATCATCAAGTTGAAGGAAAACGGTGAAGTAACAATCATAAGAAAATAAGACTTGGAAGGAATCAGTAGACCGACGTGGCTTCAGCAGCTGCATGAGTGGCGCGTGGAGCATGTGAGTGAGAAGATGTTCATGATCATCCTCGCACTCATAGTTGGTTTCTTTGCCGCTGTCGCAGCATTCTTCCTTCACTGGATTATCAACCAGATCGTATTGCTGTTGACCAGTTCGTTCGACCGCACTCATGCCAACTGGCTCTATCTGGTCTATCCTGTGGTAGGCATCTACTTAACTTCGTTGTTTGTCCGTTATATCGTCAAGGATAATATCTCACACGGTATCACACGTATCCTGTATGCTATCTCATCTAATAAGTCGAGGCTGAAGTCTCATAACTGCTGGTCGTCAGTGATTGCATCGGCTATTACCATCGGCTTTGGTGGTTCTGTGGGAGCTGAGGCCCCAATTGTTCTGACGGGGTCGGCCATTGGCTCGAATCTTGGACAGCTGTTTCATTTAGACCGTAAGATGCTGATGACCCTTGTAGGTTGTGGCGCGGCTGGTGCTATAGCAGGCATTTTCAAAGCACCTATTGCCGGATTGGTTTTTACACTTGAGGTGCTGATGATTGATATGACCATGTCGGCACTATTGCCAATTCTTGTATCGTGTGTGACAGCGACCTGTTTCACCTATATCTTCAGTGGTGATGCTTCGCTGTTTTCGTTCCATCTGGATAGTGAATGGTCCGTACAGCGTATACCAGCCTGTGTCTTGTTGGGTATTAGTTGTGGTTTAGTCTCGCTATATTTCATCAGAATGATGAGTGTATGTGAAGATGTCTTTGCTCGATTTAAAGACAAACCCTATGTGAAGTTAGCTATTGGTGGAACTATACTAAGTCTGCTTATCTTCATCTTTCCTGCACTATATGGCGAGGGGTATAGTAGTATTAACTTGCTGTTGAATGGTCGTACCGAGGCTGATTGGAATCGCATCTTGAATAACTCGCTCTTCTCTGGACAAGGTTCGATGCTGATACCTTATATCGCATTGGTATTGTTTACAAAGGTGCTGGCAACCTCTGCCACTAATGGTGGTGGCGGTTGTGGTGGTACGTTTGCTCCCAGCCTGTTTATTGGCTGTTTTACGGGTTTCTTGTTCTCAAGACTTTGGAACATGGAACAAATTGGTGTCTATGTACCCGAGAAGAACTTCTCACTATTGGGAATGGCAGGTGTCATGTCGGGTGTGATGCACGCGCCATTGACGGGTATCTTCCTCATCGCTGAACTCACAGGCGGTTATAGCATGTTCATGCCCCTGATGATTGTCAGTGTGTGTGCCTATCTCACGATCATCATCTTTGAACCTCATAGTATATACGGATCGCGCTTGGCCAAACAGGGAAAGCTGTTGACCCATCATACTGATCATGCCGTTTTGACGCTGATGAATCTCGACTCGTTGATAGAGAAGGATTTCCTGGGAGTGACACCCGATATGGAGCTGGGACAGATTGTACATAAGATCAGCAGGAGCCACTCTACCGTCTTGCCTGTGCTCGATGCAGGAGGTACGCTGTTGGGCGAGATCGATATTATGAAGATCCGAAACGTGGTATTCCGTATCGAACTGTACCATCATTTCAAATCGTCACAGCTGATGACGGAACCCAAGGCTCTGCTGAGTGATGACACACCGATGGCAGAGGTGATGCAGACATTTGATCGTACGGGTGCCAACTGGTTACCTGTCCTGGATGCGGAGAAACATCTGAAAGGCTACATCTCCCGCCAACGTATCTATACGGTATACCGTAAGATGGTTGCCGATATGAGTGAAGAGTGAAGAATTTAAAGTGAATAATTATGGAGAAAAAGGACTTGCGTATTGTGTTTATGGGAACGCCTGAGTTTGCTGTAGCGACCTTGAAGGCATTAGTAGAGAACGAGTACAATGTGGTGGCTGTCGTCACCCAGCCCGACAAGCCTGTAGGCCGTCATCAGGGAGAGGTGCAGCCTTCTGAAGTCAAGAAGTATGCATTGGAGCATGACCTGCCTGTTCTTCAACCAGAGAAGATGAAAGATCCTGCTTTTATTGATAAATTACACAGCTACAAGGCAAATCTTCAAGTGGTTGTCGCCTTTAGGATGCTGCCTGAGGTCGTATGGGACATGCCTGCCTATGGCACTTTCAACGTGCATGCAGCTCTACTACCTCAGTATCGCGGTGCTGCTCCAATCAACTGGGCTGTTATCAATGGTGAGAAGCAGACTGGTGTTACCACCTTTTTCCTGGATAAAGATATCGACACGGGGCGGGTAATCCTCCAGAAGCCTTTCGATATTCCTGATACCGCTAACGTGGAGTATGTTTACGACGGACTGATGCAATTAGGCGCAGAGATATGTCTGGAAACCTTGGAGAAGATTATTGCCGCCGATGGTCGTCCTGACAGTATTCCGCAGGAGGAACTTGAGGGTAAGTTCAAACGACTCTACGAGGCCCCGAAGCTTTTCAAGGATATCTGTGAGATAGATTGGAGTCGTCCTTCAAAGCGTATCTATGACTTCATCCGTGGCCTCAGTCCCTATCCAGGTGCCTGGACGTCACTACTCGGACCTGACGGAAAGACTGTGGACCTGAAAATCTTTAAGACTACCAAGACGGAAAAGAACGTGGGCATGCGCCCGGGTATGATAGTGGTCTATAAGGGCGTGCTTTATATCACGACCGGCGACTTCCTGTTGCAGATTGATGAGCTGCAGCTGGCAGGGAAGAACCGTATGAAGGCACGTGATTTTCTGAATGGCAATAAAAATATTGAGAACTATATAATAAAATAAGGTGTAGTAGCGTTTAATAGGTATAATACTCATCAATAAAAGTGTTTGCCTATGAAGATTTTTACTCCCGAAGATGTATCATTGGACTTTAGTGAGACTTTCAAGCCGCGAGAGCTGACGCTCGACATCATCCGGCAGGTCGCCTACACCTATCGTAGAAACATTAATCAGGCTATATGCCTGAACTAACAAAAGGATTATGGCATTAGTATCACCTTCATTGCTCGCTGCCGACTTCTTGCATCTCGACCGCGACATCGACATGATTAACCGTAGCGAGGCCGATTGGCTTCACTTGGATGTGATGGACGGTTCGTTCGTCCCTAACATCTCGTTTGGATTCCCTGTATTGGAAGCTGTAGCAAAGGTTTGTAAGAAACCATTGGACGTTCATTACATGATAGAGCGCCCAGAGCGATATATCAAACAGACAGCAAAACTTGGTGCTATGATGATGAATGTACACTATGAGGCTTCTGTACATCTGCATCGTACGGTTCAGGAGATTCATGATGCTGGCATGAAGGCTGGCGTCACTCTGAATCCTTCAACCCCAGTCTCTGTGCTCGAGGATATCATCGGCGATGTGGAAATGGTTCTGCTGATGAGTGTGAATCCTGGGTTTGGAGGACAGAAGTTCATCGAGAACACGATTGACAAGGTGAAGCGTCTGCGCCGGATGATTGAAGAGAAAGGCTGCAAGACCCTGATTGAAGTCGACGGAGGTGTGCAGGGTGAGACGGCTCCCCGACTGGTGGCAGCGGGTGTCGATGTGCTCGTCAGTGGCAGCTATGTCTTCAACGCTCCCAACCCAGAGCAGGTCATTCGTGATCTTCGTCAGCTATAGTGCTATTCCAGATTCAGAGCGATGTTGTATTGGCGGGTCAGCTTGCGTAAGTTGATCAGCGCATAGCGCATACGTCCCAATGAGGTATTGATGCTGACATTGGTCAACTTGGCAATCTCCTTGAACGACAGTTCTTGATAGAACCGCATATAGACGACATCGCGCTGAGCTTCTGGCAGTGATTCCATGAGCCGTTTGACATCCTTCAGCACTTGGGCATTACTTAGTTCGTTTTCACGATTGCCGTCCATGACGTTATCGCTGCGCAGATTGCTCAGGTCATTCTCTCTTGGCGCATCCACTACTTTGTCGCTCTTCTGTGCCCGATAATAGTCGATGATGACATTATGCGCGATGCGTGTCAGCCACCAGACAAACTTGCCAGAATCAGCATACTGGTGATTCTGCAACTTGGTGATGACTTTCAGAAACGTTTCCTGGAATAAGTCATTGGCCAAGTCCTCATCCTTCACCACATACATGATGTAGGTGAAGATTTTTTCTTGGTTTCTTGTAAGTAACTCGTCGAATGCGCGATTATTGCCATCGATGTAAGCTAATGCCAACTCTTCGTCGGACATAGTCTTTAATGTACTCATACTCATCAAATTTTGAATGGAGTAAAGTATGTTTCGATAGGCAATATTCTTTTTAAATGGTTATTAATCTGGTGGCAAAAGTATACATTTTTATGTAATTCTCCAAATTTTTGCGCGTTTTTTTGCTACAGCAGGGGCATATTTAACATCACGGGGCCTTACGCCGTAGCGTAGAGGAGTACGTTACCTGACGTACTCTTCTGCGCGGCGCAGGAGATATTGGCCGTAGTCGTTCTTGGCCATCGGCTGTGCTATCTTGATAAGCTGCTCCTTATTGATCCAACCCCGTTTGTAGGCAATTTCTTCCAGGCAGGCCACTTTCAGTCCCTGACGCTTCTCGATGACTTCGATGAAGGTCGATGCCTCTGAGAGAGAGTCGTGCGTTCCTGTGTCGAGCCATGCAAAACCACGTTGGAGTGTCTGCACGTGAAGGTTCTTCTGCTCAAGATATACCTGATTGACGGTGGTAATCTCCAACTCTCCACGAGCACTGGGCTTGATGTTCTTGGCAATCTCTACCACACTGTTGGGATAGAAATAGAGACCTACGACGGCATAGTTCGACTTGGGCTTAGCAGGTTTCTCCTCAATACTGAGGCAGTTGCCATCTGCGTCAAACTCGGCGACACCATAGCGTTCGGGGTCGTTGACGTAATAGCCGAATACGGTAGCCTGCCCGTTCTGCTCAGCGTTGGCTACAGCTTGTTTCAGCATGCCAGTGAAGCCGCTTCCATAGAAAATGTTGTCACCAAGAACAAGGCAGGCGCAGTCGTCGCCAATGAATTCTTCTCCGATGATGAATGCCTGCGCCAGTCCGTCGGGAGAAGGCTGTTCTGCATACTCGAAACGTACACCCCAGTCAGATCCGTCACCAAGCAGGCGCTTGAAACCTGGTAAGTCGTAAGGTGTCGAGATGATTAGAATCTCACGGATACCCGCCAACATCAGTGTTGAGATAGGGTAGTAGATCATTGGTTTGTCGAAGATGGGAATCAGTTGCTTGCTGATACCCTTTGTGATGGGGTAGAGGCGTGTGCCTGAACCACCTGCTAATACGATTCCTTTCATAATGCTATTATTTTACGCTGCAAAGATACAAATAATTCTTAAATGTTAACTCTTAATTCTTATTTTTTTGTACCTTTGCAGGCGATTAATAAACATTTATATTGAACTTATGGGATTTTGGAATAAAATTTTCGGAAAGAGCGACGAGGAGAAGGTGGGCGGCATGGAGGATTTCATGACGCTGATCCGCGTGTATTTCCAGGCTGCGATGGCTTCCGACCTGGGTATCACCAATCTGGCTGCACTTCCCGACTTGCGCGTGTTCAAGGCTACCTTGAAGGTGCCTACTGTTAATAATAAATTAGGTGTTGGCGAGCGAAGCCGTTGTAAGAAGATGCTGAAAGAAATGTACGGCATGGAAGACGACTTCTTCAAGGAGATCGATCAGAGCCTCCGTAAGCGCTGTAAGAAGATGCAGGATGCACAGACCTATCTGCTGCAGTTCCAGGGTTTCACTCAGGACATCATGATGCTGACAGGTAACCTGATGAAGTTTAAGCTTCGTCTGCCCGGCTTTATGAAGAAAGCTCTTTATACGATGACGGGGAAGACGGTGAACGACATTTTCAATAAGAACGACTTTTCTGATGCATCAGTCATGAAGACTGTCGTGGCCGTCCGTGAGTACAACCGTCGTCTGGGTTTTTCGCAGAAATGGGTAACAGACTTTGTCTATAAGGTTGTGATGCTGGCAAAGAAAGAACCCAGAAAAAGTGAGGAATGAAGAAGTGAAAAGTGAGAAGTGAAAGTGAAAAGTGACGGGAAATGTTAAAAAATAGAAAATTGAGCATACTTTTCTATTTTCACCTATCACTTTTCACTTTTTCTTCATAACTTTGTACACCAAATAGTTATATATGAGTTCGAACAATCAGTCATTGACGACATTCGAGACGCGTGTGCGGCAGATGATTCTTCGTTTTCAGGAACTGAAGAAGGAGAACGAGAACTTGCTGGCACTCGTGGAAAAGAATGGGCAGGACATTCAGGACCTGCAAGCCAAACTGACTCAGGCGGACCACGACTATAACTCGCTGAAAATGGCAAAGATGATGGAGATTACCGACGGCGATCTGGAGGGTGCGAAGGCACGCCTGACGAAGCTGATACGTGATGTCAACAAATGTATAGCCATCTTAAGCGATGAGGAACAATAACAGTGCTATACAATGGCAGAAGTGAATAACGAGAAACTACATATAAGGCTGCATGTCTACGACGAGGAAATCGAAGTGACGGTCAACCGTGCCGACGAAGAGTACTATCGCAAGGCAGCCAAGCTCATCACCGACCGCTATAATGCCTATGCGCAGGCTTATAAAGGTCGTAAGGGCGAGCATACAATCGCGTTGATGACGCTGATTGACATTGCCCTGATGTATGAGCGGGAGCGTGGCAAGAACGACACGGCTCCCTATGATGATATTCTTGCTAAGCTGACTTCTGAGATTGAGGAAGCACTGAAGTAGGAGTATCATTTTAACAACATAGATTATATATGGATTTAATTTTTGTACTTTTGATTGCCGCTGGCGCCCTCGCATTGGGAGGTGTCTGCGGATATCTGGTTTTCCGCTACGTTCTGAAGGGGAAATACAATGAGATGGTCGAAGCTGCAGAAAAGCAGGCTGAAGTCATCAAGGAGAAGAAACTGCTTGAAGTGAAGGAGAAGTTCCTCAACAAGAAGAGTGAACTTGAGAAGGAAGTGCAGCAGCGCAACCAGCACATCCAGCAGAGTGAGAACAAGCTGAAGCAGCGTGAAATCTCGCTGAACCAGCGCCAGGAAGAACTGGGGCGTCGCAAGAATGACCTCGACAACATGCAGCAGCGCATCGACAACGAGAAGAAACTGCTCTCCGTGAAAGCTGAAGAGCTGGAGAAGATGCAACTGAAGGAGCGCGAGAAGCTCGAGGAAGTGTCAGGACTCAGTGCTGAGGAAGCTAAGACTCGTCTTGTAGAGTCGATGAAGGATGAGGCCAAGACGGCTGCAGCCAGCTACATCAATGAGATCATGGACGAGGCCAAGCTCAATGCCAATGCGCAGGCCAAGAAGATTGTCATCCAGACCATCCAGCGCGTGGCTACTGAGACTGCTATTGAGAACTCCGTCAGCGTGTTCCATATCGATAACGACGAGGTGAAGGGTCGTATTATTGGTCGTGAGGGTCGTAACATCCGTGCACTCGAGGCTGCTGCTGGTGTTGAGATTGTTGTCGACGATACGCCTGAGGCTATCGTTATTTCTGGCTTCGATCCTGTTCGTCGTGAGGTCTGCCGCCTGGCTCTCCATCAGCTTGTCAGTGATGGCCGCATCCACCCTGCACGCATCGAGGAGGTCGTTGCCAAGGTAAAGAAGCAGCTCGACAACGAGATCATCGAGACAGGTAAGCGTACTGCCATCGACTTGGGTATTCATGGCCTGCATCCTGAGCTTATCCGTATCATCGGTAAGATGAAGTACCGCAGTTCATACGGACAGAACCTGTTGCAGCATGCCCGTGAGACAGCCAACCTCTGTGCTGTGATGGCAGCTGAGCTGGGTCTGAACCCCAAGAAAGCAAAGCGCGCTGGTCTGTTGCACGATATCGGTAAGGTGCCCGATGAGGACAGCGAGATGCCACACGCACTCTATGGTGCCAAGATTGCTGAG